>NZ_CP033068.1:2467611-3084513 GCF_003668995.1 Flavobacterium sp. 140616W15 | reverse complement strand
GGACTTATTTACGTTTGTCGCATAAAATTTAACATAAACAAAAAATGAAAAAAATTACTTTATCTATTATTGCAGTTTTAGCATTTGGGTTTGCAAATGCACAAGATGGTCATTTCAAAGTAGGAGCACACGTTGGTTTACCTATGGGTGATATTAAAGATGCTTATTCAGTAAATTTAGGAGTTGACGTTGCTTATTTATGGGAAGTTGCTGATAAATTCAGTGCCGGAGTTACTACAGGTTATTCTACTTATTTGGCTAAATCACACACTTTTTCAGATGGTTTAAATACTGTTAAGATTAAAGGTGATGCTGCGGGTTACATTCCAGTTGCTGGTACAGCACAATATTCTATTTCAGATAACTTATTTGTAGGTGCAGATTTAGGATATGCAATTTATGCAGGTAGTGGAGATGGAGATGGTGGAGTTATCTATCAGCCTAAATTCGGATACCAAGCAGAGAAATATGAAGTTTATGCTGGTTATAAAGGAATTTCTGTAGATGGAGGAACATTTTCTTCAATCAATGTAGGATTCAATTATAAATTCTAATTATAGAATTTTAAAAATACAGTTTACAACCCTCTACTATTGTAGAGGGTTTTTTATGAAACTTAATAAAATAATTAATAGCTATTTATAGAAAATATAATTTACGAATGATAGCAAAATAATAAAACAATGAAAAAAATTACTTTATCTATTGTTGCAGTTTTCGCATTTGGATTCGCAAATGCACAAGAAGTTAAATTTGGAGTAAAAGCAGGGATGAATCTTTCGACTTGGACTGGAGATACAGAAGGAGTAAATTTAAAATCCAAAGTTGGATTTAACGGAGGTGGATTTGTAGCGATACAATTTTCAGAGAAGTTAACCTTACAGCCAGAGGTTTTGTTTTCAACTCAGGGAACAAAAATAGATAATCAGGCGGTAGACATAAATGAAGATGGAGTGGTGGATGTAGTAGGTGATGTTTGTTTTAATTTATCGTATATAAATGTTCCAGTAATGGTTAAATATTATCCTGTTAAAGGATTTAATGTTGAATTAGGGCCACAAATAGGGTTTTTAGTTGGGGCTAAAACCGTTACAAAATTGCAAGGTTATAGTGGTGAAAGCAAAATTGATGTTAAGGAGATTTTTGAATCTATTGATTTTGGAGTTAATTTTGGAGCAGGATATGATTTTACAGAAAATATCTCAGCAGGAATTAGATATAATTTAGGTTTAGCTAATATTGCGAAAACTGAAGCTGGAGATGATTCTAAAATTAAAAATAGCGTTTTTTCTCTATCAGTTGGATATAAGTTCTAGTTTTAAAATTTCAAAAATAATTTATGAACCTTCTACTGCGGTAGAAGGTTTTTTTTATGCAGAAAATGTTTTACTTTGTGAGTATGAATTGGAATAGGTATATAAAAGATTATCAATCCTATCTTAAGATTGAACGTGGTTTGTCAAAAAATACAATCGAGAATTATGTTTTTGATATAGAGCGATTATGTCTTTTTTTAGCCCAGAACCAAATTGAAGTTTCTCCATTAAAAATTAATGAAGAAACGATTCAGCAGTTTATTTATTCAGTATCTAAAGAGGTAAACGCACGTTCGCAGGCTCGCATTATTTCGGGATTGAAAAGTTTTTTTAATTACTTAATTTTCGAAGATTATCGTAATACTAATCCGTTGGAACTTATAGACTCTCCTAAAACAGGAAGGAAATTACCAGATACATTATCTGTTGATGATATTGATAAACTTATTGCAGCAATCGATTTAAGCTCTAATGAAGGAGAACGTAATCGTGCGATGCTGGAAACTTTGTATAGTTGTGGACTTCGGGTTTCTGAATTGGTAGCTCTGAGAATATCGGATTTGTTCTTTGAAGAAGGATTCATAAAAATTACTGGTAAGGGAAATAAAGAGCGGTTTGTTCCTATTGGAGAATCTACTCAAAAATATATTTTAATTTATGTTAATTCAGTTCGACTCCACTTAAATATTAAAAAAGGACATGAAGATACTTTATTCCTCAACAGAAGAGGGAGTCAGTTAACAAGAGCAATGATTTTTACTATTACAAAGGACTTGGCTTTTAAAATAGGTTTGAATAAAAATATAAGTCCGCATACGTTAAGACACTCTTTTGCAACACATTTACTAGAAAATGGCGCCGATTTAAGGTCAATACAATTGATGCTGGGTCATGAATCAATCACTACAACCGAAATATATGTTCATCTGGATAGAACATATTTAACGCAAGTAATAAACACTTTTCATCCTAGAAGGTAAGTTTTTTTGTTAAAATATGTTGTAAGATTGTGTTTTTGTCTTAAAAAAATAATATCTTGGAGGTGTATTGTTCATAATAAAGAGTATTTGCTTTTATGCTTATAGTAAGAAGTGAAAATGATTTTTTTGGTATTAAATAATGACATCAATTTTATTTGTTTTTTAGATGAACTAGTCAACTTACACAAACACAATTATGGTTTTTGATTTAAATGAAGATGAAAATTGTCAGAAGTTGAATAACTTTTACAAGAAATTATTTGCCGAAATTCCTGACTTAATCTTTCAGTTTGTTGTCGATGTCGATAACACTTATTCTTTTCCTTTGGTAAGTAAGTCCATGGAAGAGATATTTGAGTTGTCTATAGCTGAATTTACTAATCGTAGTAAATTTTTTATCTATGAAAGAGTGCATCCCGAAGATCAGCATCTGTTTATTTGTTCGCTATCCAAAGCTAGAAAAACTTTGACAGCGTGGGAAATTGAATTTCGAGTAGTATTACCCAAAAAAGGAATTCGTTGGTTAAAAGTTTGTTCAAAAACAGAGGGTTCTCTCGATGGTAGAGTTAGTTTTTATGGAAGAATGTCTGATGTTACCGATATAAAAGATCAAGAGCTTAAGCTTAAATTATCTGAAGAACGTTTTCAGTTTGCTCTAGACGCTTCGACTGTTGGTGTTTGGGATTGGGATATGGTAAGTAATAGAGTTTTTTACTCCTCTTTATCCTTAAAGATTTTAGAATTACAGTCTAATGATATTTTTGATGATCCTGAACGTTGGGATAAAATTGTGCATCCAGATGATTTGCCTCGATATTACTCAGATATTCAAGAACATTTTGACAATAAAGTGCCCTATTACGAAAATTATCATCGCGTATTAACGTCTAGTGGTAAATACAAATGGATATTAGATAGAGGAAAGGTTATTGAAAGAGATCTTAACGGTAAACCCTTGCGTGTATTGGGTACGCACACTGATATTTCTTATCAGAAAGAGAAAGAGTTAGAACTTATTAAAACAATGAAATTGTTTAGCGATCAAAATAACCGATTGCTTAATTTCTCTCATATTGTCTCTCATAATTTAAATACGCAAGCAGGAAATATTAAAAGTATTCTTGATTTTATAGATGATGATCATAGTAAAGATACGATTGACGAAATGTTAGTTCATTTGCGTACCGTTTCTAATGATTTAAATGAAACAATTTCAAATTTAACGCAGGTAGTCCAGATTCAAAGTAATCTTAATATAGTGATAAAACCACTTAAATTAAGTTATAATATAGATAAAACAGTTTCGGTAATCAAGGCTTTTAGTAGTAAAGCTAAAATTACAATACTTAATAATGTTCCTGATTATGTAACTATTAGTTTTAATCCGGCTTATCTAGAAAGTGTTTTGCTGAATTTTACTACCAATGCAATTAAATACGCACATCCTGATAGAGACCCTATAATCGAGTTTGTTTTTGTAATTGAACCTGATGGTCGCAAAGCTTTAAAAATTAAAGATAACGGCATTGGAATTGATTTAAAGCTATATGGTGATTTGATATTCGGAATGTATAAAACGTTTCATAAGCACAAAGAAGCGCGCGGAATAGGATTGTATATTACCAAGAATCAGATAGAATCAATGAAAGGGGAGGTTTCTGTAGAAAGTGTCGTTGGAGAAGGGACTACATTTAAAATTGTCTTTAATGATGATTTGTAGGTTTTAAGGTACTGAGTGGCTAAGTTTTTAAGGTTCAAAGCATGAAAGATGTGATTTGTAATACCTGCAAGCTTGTCTTTGTCAAACAAACTAATAGCTCAAGAACTGATTGCTGGCAAAAATAACACGCCATAAACATGACCAACGGTTTTAACCGTTGGTGCGCAATGAATTATCGCAATTTGCATCGCACGGTTGAAACCGTGAGCTATAGTTAAAATAGGATAGAATTTATAAATGAAAGAAATAATACTCTTTGCGAACTTAGCGTAAATCTTTGCTTCCTTTGTGGTTAATGCGATATGGATCTTGACATCTTAATGAAAAAAAGTATCATAAAAAAAACTCCTCGATTGAGGAGTTTTTTTTATGATATAAGTAAAGAGCTTATTTTGCAATATTTACTGCTCTTGTTTCTCGTATTACTGTTACTTTAACTTGACCTGGGTAAGTCATTTCGGTTTGTATTTTTTGTGAGATATCAAATGATAGGCTTGCAGCATTGTCATCAGATACTTTTTCGCTTTCTACAATAACACGAAGTTCTCTACCAGCTTGAATTGCATAGGCGTTTTTAACTCCATTAAATCCGTAAGCTACTTCTTCAAGGTCTTTCAAACGTTGGATGTAAGAATCTAATACTTGTCTTCTTGCACCTGGTCTTGCACCTGAAATAGCATCACAAACCTGTACGATTGGTGATAATAGTGACTTCATTTCGATTTCGTCGTGATGCGCACCAATTGCGTTGCAAACTTCTTCTTTCTCACCGTATTTCTCAGCCCATTGCATACCTAATAAAGCGTGAGGTAAATCACTTTCAGTATCTGGAACTTTACCAATATCGTGAAGTAAACCAGCTCTTTTAGCTAATTTAACGTTCAGTCCCAATTCGGCAGCCATAATACCACACAATTTAGATACTTCTCTAGAGTGTTGTAATAAGTTTTGACCGTAAGAAGAACGGTATTTCATACGTCCAACAACTTTAATTAATTCAGGGTGTAAACCGTGAATTCCTAAGTCTATAACAGTACGCTTTCCTACTTCAATGATTTCGTCATCAATTTGTTTAGCTGTCTTAGCCACAACTTCTTCAATACGTGCTGGATGAATACGCCCATCTGTAACTAATTTGTGTAAAGCCAAACGCGCAATTTCTCTACGAACAGGGTCGAAGCAAGAAAGGATAATTGCTTCAGGAGTATCATCTACAATGATTTCAACGCCAGTAGCAGCTTCAAGTGCACGGATATTTCTACCTTCACGTCCAATGATTCTTCCTTTTACATCATCTGATTCGATATTGAACACAGATACACAGTTTTCTACTGCTTCTTCAGTTCCAACTCTTTGGATAGTATTGATGATGATTTTTTTAGCTTCTTGTTGTGCTGTAAGTTTTGCCTCTTCAATAGTATCTTGTATATAAGACATCGAACTGCTTTTTGCTTCAGCTTTTAAACCTTCCATTAGTTGGTTTTTAGCTTCTTCGGCAGAAAGTCCTGAAATAACTTCTAATTGCTGTAATTGACTTTTGTGTAATTTGTCAACTTCAGCTTGTTTTTTGTCTAAAACCTCAATTTTAGTATTGTACTCTTGTGTTTTAGCTTCGTAATCATCATTAGTCTTTTTAGCTTTCGACAATTCATTAGAAACTTGAGATTCTTTGTCTCTAACTCTTTTTTCTACTTCAGCTACTTTTTTATCTCTTGCAAGAATTACTTGTTCGTGCTCTGATTTTAATTCAATAAACTTTTCTTTTGCTTGAAGAATTTTATCTTTCTTAATGTTTTCAGCTTCTAGATTAGCATCTTTTAAAATGGATGCTGCTTCTTTTTTTGAATTTTTGATTAAATTGGAAATATTGCTTTTCTCAATGATCTTGGCTATCCCAAAACCTGCTGCAATACCTATAATTCCTGAAATAATGATCGTTATTATACTGTCCATGTTTGTTAAAATTTATATATAAAAAAGCCTACATTAGGTTGCTTGTATAAACTCGAAAAGACAAGTTTTGAGCTAACTCACTGTTCAAGTTTCCTCGCCGAAGCGTGGCATGCTTTAGTAGTGATGATTTGCTCATTCTAATTTGTTAGTGTTGAGTTTACCAAATATGAACTAATGTAGGCAGTATCTTAGTTTCTGTAAAGAACGTTTAATTTTCGAGATATTGATCTAAAAGGGTATTTAATCTTTTAATTCGTTCGATAGTTTCGTCACTATCAATTACTTTATCAATTTGTTTTTGCTCTACTTGAGAGGCAAATTGTAATGCACACATGGCTAAAACGTCCTGTTTGTCGCGAACAGCATAGTTTTCTTCAAATTGCTTTATCATCACATCAATTTTTTTAGAAGCGCTCCTAAGGCCTTCTTCCTGAGAGAGATCTACCGTTAATGGGTAAACTCTGTCTGCGATTGATATTTTAATTTTAAGCTTTTCGTCCATGTTGTTACTAGTCTGATAGTTGTGCTATACAGTGATCAATTTCACGAATTAATGAATTTATTTTAAGCTTTGTATCTCTTTTATTATCGTTACTGCCAAGTAAAGAATTGGCGATTTTGAGTGTTTCGTACTGCTTTTTCAAGGCCTCAATCTCTCCGGACTGTCTTTGTATAGTCTGTTTAGCCTCTATTAATTCTGACTTTAGTTCTTGATTGTTCTTTTCTAAACCTTTTAGCTTCGCAAAAAGTTTTTCAACTTTATATTCAAGAGTATCAATTATTTCGGCAATTACACTCATTACAAATCCTATTCATTACTTAATCATACAAAGTTAGTATTCCTTTTTATTAATGCAATATTTTATCGATTTTTTTGCATTAAAAATAGCAAATTAATGGAATTCAAGGTATTGTATTTCGTAGTTTTCCTAATTATTTTACTAACTTTTTTTTATCTTAGCAAAAATGTAAATCATGAAATATTCTGTACTTTTTCTCCTGTTTTGTAATTTTATTTCTGCTCAGACAGATTATCCAAAAGACTATTTTAGACCTCCTTTGGATATTCCGATGCAGCTTTCGGGGAATTTTGGGGAACTAAGACCGAATCATTTTCACGCTGGTTTTGATTTGAAAACGAATCAAAGAGAAGGTTTAAATGTGTATGCTGTTGCTGATGGTTATATATCTAGGATTAAAATTTCGACTTTCGGGAATGGGAAAACTTTGTATGTAACCCATCCAAATGGATATACATCTGTATATGGGCATCTGCAAAGTATGGTAGGTTCAATCCAGGATTATGTAAAGAAGACACATTATAAAGAGAAGTCTTTTGAAATTGAAATGTTCTTAAAACCTGGTGAAATGACTGTTACTAAAGGTCAATTAATAGGCTTATCTGGGAATACTGGATCATCAGAAGGGCCGCATTTGCATTTTGAATTTCGTGATTCAAAAACAGAATTTGTTATAAATCCTATGTTTTTTGGTTTTGATAAATATATAAGAGACACCAAAAAGCCTGTTGTTTCTAATTTATATGTTTATCCGCTTGATGATAAAACGATAGTTAATCAGTCAAAAATACCTTTAATGCTTAATTTGTCATTGCAAAAAGACGGAACATATTTGTCTAGCAGTGTAGCTACAAATGGGAAAATTGGTTTTGGAGTTACTGCTGTAGATTACGATGATGTTTCTTTTAATAAAAATGGAGTTTATAAAGTAGAATCTTTTTACAACGGAAATTCAAACTATGGATATGAGTTCAACACGTATTCATTTGATGAAATGAGATATATAAATGCTTTGATCGATTATTCTAGATATAAAAAAACAGGTCAAAGAGTACAAAAGTTGTTTATGAAAACTCCTTTTGCTTTGAGTATTATTAAAAAAGATTCGCTTAATGGGGTGCTTCCAGTTGTTCCAAATCTAGCTTCGGCATATCGTATAGAAGTTTCGGATTTTTATGGAAATACCAATACAATTAATATTCCTGTTCAGTACAATTCATTGCCTGCAGTTGTAGATTCAAAGCCTGTGGAGTCTAAATATTTGATGAAATATAATAAAGATGCTAATTTTTCTAAAGATAATATGTCTGTATTTTTTCCTGCAGGAACATTTTATGATGATTTTAATTTGAATTTTGATGTAAAAAATGACCGTATTTATGTTCATGACGATACTGTTCCGGTTCATTCTAATTTTACAATAACTATTGAGGATGATAAATATCCTGAAAATCTTAGAGACAAAGTATATATTGGTAGAATGACTGGTAAGAGCAGTAGTTATAATGCGACATCACGAAAAGGGACAGAGTATAAAGCAAAGTCAAGAATTTTAGGTCAATTCGGATTGGTTGTTGATACAATTAAGCCAACAATAAGCATTGCAAAACCAATTGAAGGTAAATGGATAAGCGATGTAAAGAAAATCCAGTTTACAATTAGTGATGGTATGTCGGGGATTAAATCCTACAATGGTTATTTAAATGGAAATTGGATATTGTTTGAGTATGATAATAAAGCCAGAAAAATAACTCATGATTTTAATGATGGAATTGTTGCTGAGGGAGCAAACGATTTAAAAATAGAAGTTGTTGATAATGTGGGGAATTCTGCTATCTTTGAGACACGTTTTTTTAGAAGTCAAATAAAATAAAAATATAACGCTTGAATAAGAACCTACTATTTGTTTCCCTTTTATTGTGTATTGGTTTTGCTTCGTTTGCTCAGAATGCCCGAGTAAAAGGAATAATCCTAAATGAAAACAATTTACCTGTTACTGATGTAAATGTTTCTCATTCAGGAAATGTTACACAGTCTAATTCGGATGGTTTTTTTGATATTTCAATACCATCTAATAAAAAAGTAATTATTATTTTTACTCACGTTTCTCAGAAAATGATGGCAGTAACAGTAACTTTAAAACCGAATGAAATATTCGTTTTGAATCCTGTTATGAACAGTTATGCTGAGCAAATGGGAGAGATTGTTGTTATGGCAAATAAAAAACGCATACAAGGAATTACAACTGTAGACCCAACTACTATCAAGAAAATTCCAGGTGCCAATGCGGGAATCGAAAACATATTAAAAACATTACCTGGAGTAAATTCGAACAATGAATTAAGTACACAATATGCCGTTCGAGGTGGGAATTATGATGAGAATCTTGTTTATGTAAATGAGATTGAAGTATATCGTCCTTTTTTAATTCGCTCAGGGCAACAAGAAGGCTTGAGCTTTACCAATACAGATTTGGTTCAGAATGTTGATTTTTCAGCAGGAGGATTTCAAGCAAAGTTTGGAGATAAGCTTTCGTCAGTATTGGATATTACATATCGAAAACCAACTCAGTTTGGTGCCTCTTTTGAAGCAAGCTTGCTTGGTGGAAGTATTGCTGTCGATGCAGTTTCTAAAAATAAAAAATGGTCAGCAATCACAGGAGTTCGTTATCGAAATAATAGTATGCTTGTAAATAGTCAGGATACACAGACTAATTATACGCCTTCTTATACCGACATCCAAACAAATATTAATTATGTTGCTTCTGCAAAATGGCAATGGAGTTTTCTTGGTGCTATTTCTCAAAATAAATATTTGTATGAGCCATTAACCCGAGAAACGAAATTTGGAACTATTGATAAACCAATGGCGCTTGCAGTATATTATGAAGGGCAGGAGAGAGATAAATACGATACTTATTTTGGAGCAATAAAATCAACATATGCTCTTTCTTCGGATTTTACGTTAAAATTCATAGGCTCGATATTTCACACACAAGAACAGGAACATTATGATATTTTAGCACAATATCGCTTAGGTGAGGTAGATAGTGATGGCTCGGTAGTTTTACAAGAGGTAAATTATACGAAAGGAATTGGAACGCAATTAAATCATGCGCGAAATGATTTAGATGCTTTAATTGTTAATGCTGAATTAAAAGGAATTTATAATTGGAATGATAATCTTCTGGAATGGGGAGTAAAATATACTCGTGAATCTATACGTGATCGTGTGGCGGAATGGGAGGTAATTGATTCAGCTGGATTTTCTGTAAATCCACCAATTGTAAATTTTCCTAAAAATAATCAGCCATATGAATCTTATGCAGGGCCGCTTTTGCCGTATCAAAATGTGAGGGCAATAAATTTTAATACTATAAATCGATTTTCAGGTTATGCGCAATGGAGCCGAAAAGGAGTTTTAGGTTCTAGTGAAGTTTGGTATAATGCTGGAGTCCGTTTTCAGGATTGGAAAGTGTCAGGGGGAATTGTTGAGGGTAAAAACCAGTTGGTGTTTAGTCCGCGTGCACAATTTGCAATAAAACCAGATTGGGATATGGATATGGTTTTTAGGGTTTCGGGTGGATTGTACCATCAACCGCCATTTTATAGAGAATTGCGAAATGAAAATGGAGAAGTGTTACCAGATACCAAAGCGCAGCAATCGGTACATGTAGTTTTAAGTAATGATTATAGTTTTAAAATGTGGAATCGACCTTTTAAACTTGTTTCGGAGTTGTATTATAAAACATTGTCAGATGTAAATGTTTATACTATAGACAACGTTAGAATTAGATATGTTGCTGATAATAATGCGAAGGCTTATGCCCAGGGTTTGGATTTTAGATTAAACGGTGAGTTTGTTCCAGGAACAGAATCATGGTTTAGTTTTGGGTATTTAAAAACCGAAGAGAATTATGAAAATAAAGGATATATAGCAAGACCAACGGATCAGCGATTAAAATTTGCACTCTTATTTCAGGATTATATGCCTAATATTCCGAGTGTAAAATTGTATTTAAATATGGTTTATAATACAGGGTTGCCTGGAGGATCTCCTTCGTATTCAGATCCGTATTTATACCAAAACCGACTCAAAGATTACCGTCGGGCAGATGTTGGATTTTCTAAAGTTTTTATTGATAATAATAGAGTCGCAAAAAGCAAACTATTTAAAGAATTTAAAGAATTGTCTTTAGGATTTGAAATCTTTAATCTTTTTGATAATAAAAACGCTATTACTAACACTTGGGTTCGGGATGTATATTCTAAAAATCAATATGCAATTCCTAATTATATGACTTCTAGAGTTTTTAATATAAAATTAACTGCTAGGTTGTAATAACCAATGAAAAAGCTAGTTTAGAATGTATAAATTGACTGTAAAGGGGTGAACCATTTTTAAAATTCATTACATTTGAAATTATTTTTTAATAAAACAACATGAGAAAATTACATATATCTATTATAAGTCTTTCTGTTTTACTCTTAGTGAGTTGTAAAAAAGAAATCGAAAAACCAAAGGTTACTTATGATGCTTCAACAGCTTCAAAAGTAATTGCTAAGGTCGATTCCACGCAAGTTGCAATTGCTGATTTGCCAATTCAGATGGAAGGAACAGATTATTTAATTCACCCAGTTGGAGATGTAAGAGTTTATGAAAGAGGTGTTAAAGCACGTTATGGCTCATCGAGTGTGAATGATATAAGTTTTACAATTTCGAATATTGGGGAATATGAAATTACTGGATATTTGCAAAATTTAAAATTTCAGAAAATAGATTCAGATTCAATAAGACCATTGACGGATAAGGCGGTTTTGATACAAACGGCGACTTATTTAAAAACAATTGCCGATAAAACACATAACCATGTTATGGTATATACCATGGTGGATATGGATACTAATAAAGACGGAAAATTAGATACTAGCGATATAAAAGCATTGTATTTAAGTGATATTAGCGGAGAGCGATTTGTTAAGGTTTCTGAAGATTTTCAAGAGCTAATAGATTGGAGTGTTATAGATTCGAAAAATCGTTTGTATTTTAGAACTATTGAGGATACTAATAAAAATGGACAGTTTGATAAAAATGATGTTTTACATTATAATTATATTAACCTAGGAATTAAAGATTGGAAAGTGGTTAGTTATAAGCCAATTTGATATTTATAATTATATTAAAATATCACTTTCAAGATCTGATTTTTCTATATCAAAATCATGACCTAATTTGTGAACCAAATCGATTACGAGTTTCTTGTACCAGTTCTCTGATTTGGGGTGAATGTATATTTTTTCGATAAGATATTTAAGATTGACATTAATTCTTAATCCGTCATTGATTTTAATATCGCTTTTAGAGGTATCTGTAATAATGCGTACTTCGCGTTCATATTGAAAACTTTTTCTTTTAAATAAAAACGGAAAGAATAAATCGTCAAAAGGGATGTATTCTTTTTTGTAATCAATATAGTTTACTTCTCCTATATATTGATCAAAATTATTCTCTGGTTTTAAAGCCTTTTGTAATCTTCCAATGGTAGATTGAATTGCTAATCCTTCGCTATTTTGAGTGAATATCTGCCACATGGCAAATGATTCGTATTCATTGATGTGCCAACTGCTTATTGCTACTTTTTCGCGGTGTATTTTATAGTAATTTATAAAGTCAGGATTGTCTATTGCGAGTTTTTTAATCTCTTCGTAAGTAGGTTCGCTAAATGTCCCCTCATACTGATCTTCAAATTTGTCAGAACGAGACATAAAAAGTTTTTTAGACATCAATAGGTCCAAGAATTTAGATAAATCCAAGTATTTCCATACTATCGTATTAGGGTCTTCAGGTAAGTTTATGTTTGAATTGTGACGATACATAGGCGTTTATATATTGATTCGTTGCTGGTAAGCGTTTTTAATTCATTTAAAAAGGGATTTTATAGAATCCAAAAAAAAAGGTGTTTCATTTTTTGATAAGTCGCTTCCGACTCTTCGAAAAATGAAACACCTTAAGATAAAATTTAGGATATCTATGTATTAATTGTCTTTATTTTCAATGGGTTTACATCTTACGTATCCCTAAATTATGAAAAATTATTCAAACGATTGCATAGTAACTAATTTATTATAGGTTCCGTTTAAAGCTATTAGGTTCTCATGAGTTCCTTGTTCTACAATTTTGCCTTTTTGCATAACAACAATTAAATCTGCTTTTTGAATAGTAGATAAACGGTGAGCAATAACAATTGAGGTACGGTTTTGCATCATGTTCTCAAGGGCAACCTGAACAAATTTTTCGCTTTCGGTGTCTAGTGCAGATGTTGCTTCATCTAGAATCATAATCGGAGGATTCTTTAATACGGCACGAGCAATTGATAAACGTTGTTTTTGTCCGCCAGAAAGCTTGTTTCCGCTATCACCAATATTAGTGTAGATGCCTAGGGGTAGTTCGCTTACAAATTCAAAAGCATTGGCTATTTTTAGAGCTTCAATAATTTCTTCATCAGTAGCATCTAGTTTTCCTAATGAAATATTAGCTTTTATGGTGTCATTAAATAAGATACTGTCTTGAGTAACTAGTCCCATCAAGCCACGAAGAGAATGTAAAGACATATCCTTGATATTGATGTTGTCAATCTTTATACTGCCTTCGTTTACATCGTAAAAACGAGTTAGGAGATTGGCAATTGTGCTTTTTCCGCTACCAGATTGTCCAACAAGAGCAACAGTTTGTCCTTTTTTTATTTCAAGAGAAAAGTCTTTTAATACATTTTCTTTCTCATATTTAAAGTTGATGTTTTTTATTGTGATGTCTGAGTCAAAAGAAGATTTTTCGATAGCATCAACTTTGCTTGTAATAGGGTTTTCTTGGTCAAGAATTTCTAATACACGTTCTGCTGCAGCGTTCCCTCTTTTTACCCCGTAAGATGCTTTAGAGATTGCTTTTGCAGGAGTAAGGATATTGTAGGCTAAACCCATATAAGCGATAAATGAAGCTCCGTTTAATGTTTTTTCAATTAAAACCATTTGGCCACCATACCAAAGTAAAATCGCAATCACCATGATTCCCATAAATTCACTTGCAGGAGAAGCTAAGTTTTGACGATTACCAATGCTGTTTGATAGTTTAAAGAAACGTTGAGTAGAATTCTGGAAAACACTATTGAAATAATTCTCAGAATTGTATCCTTTTACCACTTTTAATCCGCCTAGAGTTTCTTCAATAGTAGATAAAAATGTTCCTTGTTCTTGCTGTGCTTTAGTTGATTGTTTTTTTAATTGTTTTCCTATCAATGATATTATATATCCAGAAACAGGAATGAAAATAAAAACAAAAAGAGTTAATTGCGGGCTTATGGCAAGCATAGCAATGATGGTAAATATAATAGTTAGTGGTTCTTTTACAATAAGTTCTAAAATTGCAAGAAATGAAGACTGAACTTCGCTAACGTCACCAGCAATACGAGAAATAACATCACCTTTTCTTTTTTCTGAGAAAAATGATAAAGGTAATTCAAGTGTTTTTTTGTACATCGCATTTCGCATATCTCTTAGAACACCATTTCTTAAAAAAGTAATGAAAAACATAGCGAGATAATCGCATAGATTTTTTAATAAAAATATCGAAATAATTACCGCCACCATTACCGATAGAGTGTATCCTACGCCATAATTATCAGTTGCTTGTGTGATAAAATAACTTAAGTAATTTTCGGCGTAATCTTTTATTTCCCAAATGCCCTTGTAAACGGGTATTGTGGTGTTTCTTTTTGTTTGGTCAAATAATACCTGAATCATAGGAATTAATGCCATAAACGAAAGTGTGCTAAATAATGCATAAAGAATATTAAATAAAATATTCATGTATGCGTATCTTTTATAAGGAAATATAAAAGGAAATATTCTTTTGAAATTGTTCATTCAAGATGTTTTTTATTTTTTAAATCAACTTTATAAGTCAGAAGTAAAAAAATTAATTCAATTGCATCGCAGCAATAATGTTTTTTATCTTTTTATCTAAAATAGCATCAGTTGTATCAAAATCTTCAACAGAATCTAATTGAGTGTTTACGCTAATGTAGAATTTAATTTTTGGCTCCGTTCCGCTTGGTCTTGCGCAAATTTTAGAGCCATCTTCAGTATAATAGATTAGTACATTCGATTTTGGAATAGTCATTTCAGATACTTCACCGCTCAATAAGTTTAATGCTGTTGATGATTGATAATCTTCTACCATTATTACTCTTTGTCCGTTTATTTCTTTTACAGGATTTTCACGTAAATTAATCATCATCTGATTAATTTCTTGTAACCCTTCGATTCCTTTTTTTGTTAATGCAACCAAATGTTCTTTATAGAATCCATGCTCAACATAAAGGTTTAAGAGTTCTTTGTAAACAGAGCTTCCGTTTGCTTTTGCTTGTGCAGCCATTTCGCATATTAATAAAGTTGCAGCAACAGCATCTTTATCGCGAACGGCATCTCCAACCATAAAACCAAAACTTTCTTCTCCGCCCCCTATAAATTCAAGTTCAGGAAAATCTTTAATCATTTTAGCAATCCATTTAAATCCTGTTAAGCCTATTTTGCATTCAACGTCATAACTTGTTGCAAGTTCCATCATCATAGGAGTCGAAACAATAGTAGATCCTATAAATTGTTTTCCGTTAATTTTACCTGCTTTTTCCCATTCTTGTAATAAGAAAGCAGTCATCAAAATCATGGTTTGATTCCCATTCAGCAAAATCATTTTACCTTCATTATTACGAACAGCAACTCCTAAGCGATCGCAGTCAGGATCAGTTCCAACAACAATATCCGAATTTGTTTTATCAGCTAACACTAGTGCCATTTCTAATGCCTCAGGCTCTTCTGGGTTAGGTGATTTTACCGTAGGGAAATCACCATTCGGAACAGCTTGTTCAGGTACAATATGTACATTAGTATAACCTGCTTGAGATAAAGTAGGAGGAATTGATTTTATAGAAGTTCCGTGTAAAGATGTAAAAACGATTTGTAAATCCTCTTTAGCTTTAGCTGGAGTATTGAAGCTTGCGTTTTCAATAGATGACTTGATAAAAGCGTTGTCGATTTCAGTATCGATGTATTCAATTAATTTCTCGTTAGCGTGAAATTTAATTTTAGCATAATCTAGGCTTTCGATAATGGCAATGATTTCAGCATCTTGTGGAGGAACGATTTGTCCACCATCTTCCCAGTACACTTTGTATCCATTATATTCAGGTGGATTATGTGATGCGGTAAGTACAATACCACATTGACAGCCTAAATGTTTAAGTGCAAAAGATAATTCTGGAGTCGGACGCATATCCGAAAACAAATAAACATGAATTCCATTTGCAGAAAAAACGTCGGCCACAATTTTAGCAAGCGTGTTGCTATTGTGGCGACAATCGTAAGCAATCGCTACTTTTAAAGTTTTGTCAGGGAAAACTTTGTGCATATAGTCAGAAAGTCCTTGTGTATTTCTTCCAAGCGTGTATTTATTGATTCGGTTGCTACCAACACCCATAATACCACGCATTCCGCCTGTTCCGAATTCTAAATTCTTGTAAAAACTTTCTTCAAGATCTTTAGGCGATGTCGTCATCATCTCTTTAATCGCCTCTTGTGTTTCATTGTCAAATGCTGGCGTTAGCCATTCGTTTACAGCAGTTAAAATGTTAGGTGCTATATTCATTTGTATATTATTTTAAATTGTAAGTCAAAAAAAGCTATTTCAGGAGTTGTTACAATTTCTTGAAGCAATCTCCTGCTATTCGCTATATCTTTATGTTTTTAAAGAAAAAACACAAAGGATGCCGCTGCTATCAGGGCTAGTATTTTGTTATAAATTAACCTGATTGGCTATTTTATAACGCTCTTCGTTATTTTTGGTACGCAAAATAATTTCGCCCAAGAAACCAGCAAGAAATAATTGAGTTCCTAATATCATAGTTGTTAATGCGATAAAGAACCAAGGATTGCTTGTAACTAAATTATAACGCATTCCCATATACATATGGTATAATTTGGATATTCCTATATAACCAGCTAATAAAAATCCAATGATAAACATAAACGATCCAATGGCACCAAATAAGTGCATTGGTCTTTTTCCAAATCTAGAAAGAAACCAAATCGTAATTAGGTCAAGGAATCCGTTAACAAAACGTTCCATTCCGAATTTAGTTTCGCCATATTTACGAGCCTGGTGTTGTACTACTTTTTCTCCAATTTTGTTAAAACCAGCATTTTTTGCTAAAACAGGGATGTAACGGTGCATTTCACCCGAAACTTCAATATTTTTAACAACTGTATTTTTATAAGCTTTTAAGCCACAGTTAAAATCATTCAATTCAACTCCCGAAGTTTTTCTGGCAGCCCAATTGAATAATTTTGATGGTAAATTTTTTGCTACAACAGAGTCGTAGCGTTTCTTTTTCCAACCCGAAACCAAATCAAATTTCTGGTTAGTAATCATTTCGTATAATCCCGGAATTTCTTCTGGACTATCCTGTAAATCGGCATCCATAGTAATGATAACATCGCCATTTGCTTTAGCAAAACCAGCATGTAAAGCTTGCGATTTACCAAAGTTCTTCATGAAGCGAATACCTTTTACGTTTGGATTTTCATTAGAAAATCCTTCAATAATATTCCAAGAATTATCTGTACTACCATCATCTACAAAAATGATTTCATATGAGTAATTGTTAGATTTCATCACTTTAATGATCCATGTGTATAGTTCTGTAAGTGACTCCTCTTCGTTAAGAAGCGGTATAAGTATAGATAAATTCATTTATTTATTTTATTCTTGATGTGTAGTTTTGCTTTTAAAAATGGCAGCCATAATTAATCCTAATATAGAATAACCAACAATGCTGAAAACCAAAGCTTTTAATAGTTCAGCTGTAGCGTATGGGTTACTTTCTTTCATTTTTGCTAGAGTTTCGTTTATTACCGACGCAGGAGTTCCGAATTTTTGCAATGTTTCAGCCATATATTTTCTGATTAATTCACCTAGAGTTTCTTTTGCGCTAGGGTCAATAACGTTAAATAAGATAATGTTGAAAAAAGTTGAAATTAAAATCCCTACAAGGATAGCAACGAAATAAGTTGTAAAAGCATCTTTAAAAGAGAAAATACCCTTTAAATCTTTTTTAGTTTTTGATAATAAAGTAATAGTAATTATTAGAAAAATAACAAAAGTCATGCCTCCAATCCAACCTGAAACAAATAATTTAAGATCGATCGCGTACATAATTGCAGTGATAAGAGCTAAAACAGCACCTATAATTATACCATAGGTAATTCCATTCTTTTTTATAACTTCATTAATCATAATTTATATGTTTTAAAATTAATCCACAAATATAACAATTCCCAATATAATCATGGATAAAAAATGCTTTTCGATTTTGGATAAAAAAAAATAGGCAAATGTTTGTTTATTGAAAAAAATATGTAAATTTGCAGACTGAAATAATTAAAAGATTTTAAACAAAAAGAGTAGTTGCATTTACACCTTTTTCTAACCACGAAGAAGCTTCAAAATTAAAACGCTCCAAACAATAAATAAAAAGAAAAGATGAAAAAAGGAATTCACCCAGAAAATTACAGATTAGTTGCTTTCAAAGACATGTCAAATGAAGAAGTTTTTGTTACTAAATCTACTGCAGATACTAAAGAAACAATAACAGTTGATGGTGTTGAATACCCACTTGTAAAAATGGAGATCTCTAGAACATCTCACCCTTTTTACACAGGTAAATCTAAACTTATCGATACTGCAGGACGTATTGATAAATTCAAAACTAAATACGCTAAACACGCTAAATAATTTTAGTTTGTTTTTAAATAAATCAAAGCCTTCCTTTTTGGGAGGCTTTTTTGTTTATTATACAGTCTTAATGCTTGATTTAGAGTGTTTATGGTTTATTGAAACAAATAAAATATTTGTAACTTTGAAGTCGATAACCAAATCAAGATTTTAAAATATTGCCAAATTAAATTAATATATGAATTACATTCTATTCGATGGACCCGTCCGGAATGCCTTGTTGCCTTTTACGTTTACCCGACCTGTTGCTGATATCTTGATCGGAATAATGACAATACGTCAAAAATGGGAGATGCATTTAGGATCAACTACAACAACAATAACCGAAGAGTATCTATCAGAGAAATATCCAATGGTAGAGCTTGAGGAAAACGTAATGATAAATGCTTCGTTTTTACCAAATTATGATTTAGCGGAACTAGTTTCGGATTTAAAAGCAAATCAGGCTATCTTTAAAGGAGAAGAAGTTATTGCTTTTTATACAAGTGAAAATCAAGAAGAGGTTGATTTTGATACTTATGAAATTATTCAATACAGCGGTAATTGTATAACTGTAGAAAATACTTGGGATATTTTCTCAAAAAATGACGCTGCAATACGTGAAGATTTTAACTTTTTAACTGAAGATAGAAAATCGCAACCAATCCCTAAAAGTGTAAATACAATTGCTCCTGAAAATATTTTTATAGAAGAGGGTGCAAAATTAGAGTTCGTTACTTTAAACGCATCTACTGGGCCTATATATATAGGTAAGAATGCCGAAATCATGGAAGGTTCTGTTATTCGTGGACCTTTTGCTTTATGTGAAAATGCACAAGTTAAAATGAATGCTAAAGTTTATGGAGCTACAACTGTAGGAGTAGGTTCTAGAATAGGAGGAGAGGTGAAGAATTCCGTTCTGTTTGCAAATTCGAATAAAGGACACGATGGATTTTTAGGAGATTCAGTTTTAGGAGAATGGTGTAATATAGGTGCGGATACTAATAATTCGAATCTAAAGAACAACTATGAAGAAGTAAAGCTTTGGAGTTATGAAACAGAAGGATTCGCTAAAACTGGACTTCAGTTTTGTGGTTTAATGATGGGAGATCATAGTAAGTGCGGAATCAATACAATGTTTAATACAGGAACAGTAATAGGAGTTAGTGCTAATATCTTTGGTACAGGATTTCCTCGCAACTTTATACCAAGTTTTTCTTGGGGAGGAGCAGCTGGTTTTACAACATACGTTACCAAAAAAGCTTTTGAGACTGCTCGATTGGTTATGGGGCGCAGAAATATTGATTTTGACGAAAAAGAAGCAGCAATTTTAGAGCACATTTTTGAAGAAACAAAAAAATGGAGAAAAGACTGATTTAATTAGATAATGAGTCAATTTTAAAATTGGATAATATATTAAACCCGACAAGTTTTTAAAATTTGTCGGGTTTTTATTTAGTTAAATACTATTTATCGATTTTGGTAAAATCGCCTTTTAGGTTGAATTTTAATTCTAAGCCATTGGTTAGTTTTGTTTCATAGCCAAAAGTTCCTATTTCTATTTTGGTTATTTTTTCTTTAGGAAAATTTACTTTTATGTAAGTAGCAATTTTTTTAGGAATAATAGAGTTTGGGATTTTAGCGCCTTTGCCATCAACTTCTTTCCAGTTTCCTTTTTTATCAAATTCTATTTCAATTTTATTATCAAATTGAACTTTGTATTCTGTAGAGAGGATCTCTTTGTCCTGCAATATATAGCTGGGTTTTTTAGATCCGAAGTGAGTCTTTAAGAAAGTTTGTGCATTTGCCGGTAAGGCTTCTTTTTTTATTACCGTTTTTTGTGCATTTGCAGAAAGTCCAAATATTAATCCTGCAATAAGGCAAACTACTAAGTTTAATTTTGTTCTCATGTTTTTTCTGATTTTTAGATTCTTATACAAGGTAAGATAAAAAAAATAAAATATGTAAGAAAAATGATGAAACTTAAAAATTGGAGGAGTCAGGAGTTTAATTGTATTGTTGAATACTCTAATTAATATATCTTTGCACCACGAAAAAAAAAGGTTGTCAGTTATATGATTAACCGATTAAATAAATTCACACGAAGTAATGATTACAGTTAACGATATTTCAGTTCAATTTGGAGGAACTACATTATTTAGCGATGTTTCTTTTGCTATAAATGAAAATGATAAAATTGCCCTTATGGGTAAAAATGGTGCGGGAAAATCGACACTTTTAAAAATTATAGCAGGACAAAGCAAACCTTCTACTGGAAGTATCTCAGCTCCGAAAGAAGCTGTTATAGCTTATTTGCCTCAGCATTTATTGACTAAAGACGGTTCGACTGTAATGGAAGAAGCATCAAAAGCTTTTGGTGAAATTTTTAGAATGAAAGCTGAAATAGATGAAATCAATGAGCAGTTAACTGTTCGTACTGATTATGAAAGTGATGCTTATATGAAGTTAATCGAAAGAGTTTCGGACTTAAGCGAGAAATATTATGCAATCGAAGAGGTTAATTATGAGTCTGAAGTTGAGAAAATCTTAGTTGGTTTAGGTTTTGATCGTGAAGATTTCGGACGTCAAACTTCAGAATTTTCTGGAGGATGGAGAATGCGAATCGAATTGGCTAAAATCCTTTTGCAGAAGCCAGATTTAATTTTACTAGATGAGCCAACCAATCATATGGATATTGAAAGTATTCAATGGTTAGAAGATTTTTTAATAAATGCTGCAAAAGCAGTTGTAGTAATTTCGCATGATAGAGCGTTTGTAGATAATATTACCAATCGTACAATTGAAGTTACGATGGGAAGAATCTACGATTATAAAGCTAAATATTCTCATTATTTAGAACTAAGAAAAGATCGTCGTATTCATCAACAAAAAGCATACGATGAACAACAAAAAATGATTGCTGATAACAGAACTTTTATTGATCGTTTTAAAGGAACTTTTTCAAAAACTGATGCGGTTCAGTCTCGTGTTAAAATGCTTGAAAAATTAGTGATTGTACAAGTTGATGAAGTAGATAATTCTGCACTTAAATTAAAATTCCCACCAGCAGCACGTTCAGGACAATATCCTGTTGTGGTTAAAGAATTATCTAAATCATATGGTGATCATGTTGTTTTTAAAGATGCTAACATAGTTATCGAAAGAGGTGAAAAAGTTGCTTTCGTTGGTAAAAATGGAGAAGGTAAATCGACTATGATTAAAGCAATCATGAAAGAGATTGGTATCGACGAAGGAAGTGTTGAGATTGGTCATAATTCTCAAATTGGGTATTTTGCTCAAAATCAAGCTTCTTTGTTGGATGAAAATGCTACCATTTTTGAAACTATCGATGCTATTGCTGTTGGAGATGTTAGAACGCAAATTAAGAACATTCTTGGTGCTTTTATGTTTCAGGGAGATGATATTACAAAGAAAGTAAAAGTGCTTTCAGGAGGAGAGAAAACTCGTTTGGCAATGATAAAATTATTGTTAGAGCCAGTTAATTTATTGATTCTTGATGAGCCTTCGAATCACTTAGATATGAAAACAAAGGATATTATTAAAGATGCTTTACGTGATTTTGATGGTACTTTGATTTTAGTTTCTCACGATCGTGATTTTCTTGATGGATTAGCGACTAAAGTTTTTGAATTTGGTAATAAACGTGTTAAAGAACATTTTGAAGATGTTGCTGGTTTCTTAGCGCATAAAAAAATGGATTCAATGCGAGAGATAGAAAAATAGTTTTTTATTATAATGAAAAACGGCATAAGTTTAATTCTTATGCCGTTTTTTTATGTCTTATAGTTAGAAAGTTTATGCTTCTTTTAAAGCACTTTTTTCTTGTAGTATAAAGCGATAAAGGCAGCAATTGAGCAAACTAATCCAATAATAACCATATTCCAAATAGGTTGTGTTGTTTGTGAAAAAGTTCCATCTTCGATGATTAAAATTCTAAAAGCTTTTAAAAAATGTGTTAATGGGATCACATTCGCAATTGCTTGCACAGCTTGTGGCATTTGACTTAAAGGCCAAGTAAATCCGCTTAGAATAAAGCTAGGAGTTGCAATAACCATTAGAACTTCTGTAGCTTTTAATTGATTAGGAATCAAAATACTTACTAGAATACCAATAAAAGAAACTGATAGTACAAAAATCCCAGCTATAAATGTAAGTGGGAGGAGGTTTTCGTAAAATGGAAGTCTAAACCATAAAGTAAATAGCCAGTATATAAACCAAATACCAAAACTCATTAACATATAAGGAATGATTTTTACAGCCATTAGATTTAAAATCGAAGGGCATCTTTTGACTAAGTCTTTAAAGGTTCCGTTTTCAAACTCAGAAGCAAAAGAAAGTGCTAATCCCAGTAAGAGAACTTGTTGCAAGACGGTTGCCAAAACACCTGGCCAAAGGAAATACATATAGTTGGTGCTTCGATTGTATTTCTTTATAAAAGTTGTTTTAAAAGGTTCGTATTGTGACATAAGTAGGCCTTCAGGTACACCTTGTTTTCTTAAAGTTTCAATTTGAATACCAGCCTTTAATGTTCCAAGACAAACTTGTATTGCTGTTGATGCGTAATTAGCTGTTAAGACATTTGATGTATTTACAATGGTAGTAATTTCAGGATATTTTTTTGTGAGAGTCATTTTTTCAAAACCCTTTGGGATGATAACGACACAAGTAGCCTCTTTTTGAATGGCAATCTCAGAAAGATTATTTTGATCATATAGAATTGAAGCTATATGTACAACTTCATTGTCTTCAAACATCTGAATTGCTTTTGAACTCATTTCAGTACGATCTTGATCGACTACAATTATAGGTAAATCGGTCACTTTACCTTTGCCGTAAACATAGCCTAATAAAACACCATAAAGTATTGGTGCGCCAATAAAAAGCAATCGAAGCACTTTGTTTTTCCAGAATAATTTGAATTCCCGTTTAAGCAATGAAAAGAAATTTTGCATAGTTAAAGAGATAAGGTAACAGTTGTTTTTGTAATTAAATCTTTTGTTTCATTGCTATTAGAAGGAGTTATTTTTATTTCGAATAAACTTTCCTGCATTTCGTAATCTGGATAAGCAGTTGCAATGTTACCGTATGCTCCCAGTTGTTTTATTGTGCTAATATTTCCTTTAATGTCGATTTTCTTGTAAGGAATATGTACGGTTACTTCTTGTCCTTTTTTAAATTTTTCTAGTTGATTTTCTGGTATCGTAAAGCGGAAGTAAGTACTGTTAGCAATATAACCATTAAATAAGGTGTAACCTGGTAATGCCAGTTCGCCGATAGTTAAAGTTATGGTTTCAATGCTCATGTCTTGCGGGGCTACAATATAGCGTTCTTTGTCGGCAGTTTCTACTTCTTGTAATGCTCCCAGAGCTCTGTCTTGTTGGCCTAAAGCCATTGTTTGTTGCTCAATACGAGCTCCCTTTTTTGCATCGTCTAGTTCAGCAATAACAGCATTATATTGGGCTTGTGCTCCTTGGTATTTAGCAAAAGTCTCGTCATAAGTCTGCTGAGATATTAAGGAGTCTTTAAGCATGTTTGTTAATCTTTTAATCGATTTTTGAGCAAATTCATATTGTTCTTTTAGTCCCATTTTTTTTGCTTCCAATTGCTTAATTTGGTTTTCTGTAGCTCCTTTTACGGCCATTCTGTATTGGGCTTTTGCAGATATAACAGCTCCTTCGGCCTGATTTTTTTTAGCATCTACTTCTGGAATATCAAGAATTGCAAGCGTGTCTCCTTTTTGGACAATATCTCCTTCTTTGACAAATATTTTTAAAATTTTGCCAGGAATTTTGCTAACAACAGCAATTTGTTCTTTTTCTATTTTTCCCTGAATCAAATTTTCTTTTTTCTCTTTTTCGCAACTTGTAAAAATGAAAATTAAATGGATTATAATAATTGCTTTTTTCATAAAATAGAACTTTTATTTAGATAGTTTTTTTGATAAATCGCCAGTAGCAATTATTGTTTCAATAGCTGATAATCGTTGATCGATTAAAGTAGTTGTTTTGTTTACAGATGCTTTGTAAGAATCATTTTCGGCTTCAAGGCGTTCTGATATATTGATAAGACCTTCTTTGTACTGTTTTATGGCAAGATTTAAATTATTACCTGCTACTTTTTCTTGTTGTTGAGTAATGTCAATTTTTTGTGTTAAGACACTATAGTCAACTAAGTTTTTTTCAAGTAGTAATTCTAACTTTTCTTTGGTGTCATCAATTTGATTCTGCATTTGTTCAATATTGATTTTTGCTTCGTGTACTTTGTGTTTTCTTTCAAAACCAGAAAACACTTCCCATTTCATTGCAGCACCAACAACCCAGTTATTGCTTATAGTCGCTTCGTTTAATCCTAGGTATAAAGCTTGATTTATACCGGTAACTATTGGTGTTGTAGCATTAGCATTAAATAAACTTGAATACGAAACACCCCCAAATGCTCCTAAAGTTGGTAAATAAGTACCTTTTTCTTTCTTTAGTAAATACTCGTATGCAGTTTTAAAAGATTCTAGAGCTTTTATTTCTTGCTTGTTTTGAGTGTTTAATTTTTGATCTGTAATTAAATAAGGAACCAAGTCGTATTTCACATTCTCTATTTCGGGAATCGTATACCCTGTTAAGTATTGAATTTTTTTATAAACTAATTTTCGTTTGCCGTCCAGTTCAATTTTTTTAGACGCTAATTCAAGTGAAGCTAGTTTGATTTTGTCTCTATCGTATGGAATTGCTAAACCTTGTTCTATTGCTTTTGTGACACGCTTCGTTTCAGTGTCTAATCGTTTTTCGCTTTCTTTTATAAGTCTGTCAATTTCTTTTAACAATTCTAATTGATCAAATGTGTTAATGACATCTTTTATGATTCCATCTTTCTCCGATTCTTTTAGAAATACAGTTCCTTTGGTTTTTTCATGTATTGCTTTGGCTCCGTTTGGGATTTGCATACCACTAAATAAAACTGTTTTTGCCATTACACTTCCGTTAAAAATATTTCCATAATTTTTAAAAGCTGTTTTTCCATCAAATAAAGGATAGTTTACAATGGGAATAGTAGCTGTTGGAAGATCTACAGTTAGTTTATTGTCGAAATAAGTGTATAATGCACTTGCTTCGACAGTAGGAATGTATTTGTTCCAAACTCCTTTCTCTTGAAGGTTTAATTTTTCAATATCTAAATCTTTGTTTTTTAAAGAAGTGCTTTTTTCTATAGCTTTATGAATGGCTCCTTCTAAAGTTGGTGAGACTTCAATTTGAGCATATCCGTAAGTTAAGGAAAGAAAGAAGAAGAAAATAGGTAAAAGTTTTCTCATTGTATTTTTATTTCTATGATATGGTAAAACGTGACAGATTTTGTAAGGTACTACAGGAAAAATGAGCGTGTTTAAAATGTGGATATAAGCAAAGTTAAGAATATTAGTCTTACAATCCTTTTTTATAAGAGGTAAATACAGGGCAGAGTTGAATTTTTTTTTGATATTTTTATTAAGAAAATAGAAAGTTTTAGGATGGTGTCAGACTTTATTTGTTTTTTTATACCTTAGTATGCATATTTATAAATTAACTACTTATTAACATGAAAAAAAATGTATTATTTTTAGCTATTATGTTGACTAGTCTGTTTAGTCTTCCTGTATTTTCTCAAGCAAATGATGAGCCAGTTGCTTTGGGTTTACCTGGGGATAATCTTAATTTATTTGCAGTATTAGATGTTTTTCAAAAGTCAAAAACATTAGAAGATTTCGAAAGAGTATTAAATGATCCAGATAGTAAGGTCAATAATTTAGACTTAAATGATGATGGGGAAATCGATTATATTGAGGTAGAAGGTCATAAGGAAGGTAATACTCATGTAATAGTGCTTCAGGTTGCTGTAAATAGCAAAGAAACACAAGATGTTGCGGTCATTGAGGTTACTAAAGATAAAAAGAATAAGATACATGTTCAGGCTATAGGTGATGAAGATTTATATGGTAAAAATTATGTTGTAGAGCCTTCAGATACTGTTTCAGGAACGCCTAATCCAGGATATAAAGGAGATGCTACTGTAATCGTAAATAATAATACAACCAATAATTATAATACAACAACTAGTCCAAGTTATGTGAGTACTAGTGTAAGTGCATGGCCAGTGGTTTTGTTTTTATTTTCCCCAGTATATGTAGTATATAGATCTCCTTGGCATTGGGGGTATTATCCTCCGTACTGGCGTCCTTGGCGTCCAGTTTATTATCATGATTATTGGGGGTATCATGGACATTATTACAGAAGTCCTTATTATCGAAGAACAGCTGTTATAAGATATCCTAGGTATTATAATAATTATACTAACAGAAGAAATACATCGGTAGTTGTTAGAACTAATAGAACCAGCGGACGTTATAATTCAACTTATAATGGCAGAGAGTATAAAAGGCCAGCACCAGTTACTTCTACAAGGCCATCTAGACCGGGCAATACGACTAGGCCAGTGACTCGTCCGACTAACCCATCGACTAGGCCAGGTAATACTACCAGACCAGTAACTCGACCTGGGAATGGTACTACTAGACCGGTGACTCGTCCAACAAATCCATCAACAAGGCCAGGGACAGGTACGACAAGACCAACGACACGTCCGGTTACTCCAGTAAATCCATCAACAAGGCCAGTGACTCGTCCAACGACACCATCGACAAGACCAGGGTCAGGAACGACAAGGCCAGTACAGCCCATAGCGCGTCCTACTGCTAGACCAGCAGCGACTAGACCAGCAAATACGGGTTCTGATAGAAGATAGGGTCATGAATAAGGAAATGTTTTTTTTTGACTATTTGCTAGTCTAATTTTTATTTTAATATATATGAGGAAATTTGAGCTAATTAAAATTGTCTTTGTTATCTTAATGTTGCCCAGTTTTATTAATGCTCAAATTGATGTGAATCAGGCTACAACAAATTCGGAAGAAGTTGCTAATTATCCGCAATTTAAGTTCAAAGGGCTCTTTCAGGCTCGATTTTTAGGAGCACTTTCAGATAATGTAGATGTTCTAGGAGTTCATAATTCGGCAGGTGAAGCCACTCAAACTTCATTTGATGTGAAAAGAATGCGTGTTGGACTCAATACAAAATTGAGTGAGCAAACAGAAGTAGTGATTCTAGTAAACCTTGCTGATTTTAAATCTGATCCTAAAAATAAAGTTCTAGAGAATGCTTATGCCAAATATACTTTTAGTAAATACTTTGCAGTAACAGGTGGTCAATTTCGCCCTGCCTTTGGTATAGAAGAGCTTGTTCCTGTTGATGTTATTAAATCTTTTGACTTTTCAAATCAATATTATGAATTTGGAAAAAATGGATGGACTAGTTTTCAGATTGGAGCTTCTGCGACAGGTTCTTTCGATGTTGGTGTTCTTCCTGTGAGTTATGCTATTTCTATTTTAAACGGGACAGGACGGAATCAGGAAAAAGATAAAGATAGTGGAAAGCAATATTCTACAAGATGGGTTTTTGGGCTTTCTAAACTGAATAAAATTAATTTAGGATTAAATGGCGGAATTGGAAAAGTATTCGATCAGGATGTTTTTGCTTTAGGTGTAGATATTACCAGTGATTTTAAAATTACTGATGCGCTTACTTTTGATATGCAAGTTGAGTATAAACAAGGAACGAATCATAATTTATATTTTTCATTACCTGTAGATGGTAGGACATTAAATGCAGATGATTATCAGATGCGAGGTTATTATATTATGCCTAATTTGAGATATCGCATTGATTATAAAAAATTAAGTTCTTTAGAGTTTTCATGCCGTTATGAGTCTTTTGATACCAATTTTAGATTAAAATCAAATGTCCGTCAAACATATGTGCCAATGATGAGTCTTGAATTTGGAAAGGCATATACAGGAAGAATTGGGTTAGGATTTCAAATTGATAGATATGACAAGAATATACCTGATACATCGATGTATAATGAAAATTTATTTATTGTTCAATTTCAAACTAGACTTTAGTATAACTTAATTTCTGTATTATGAAAGAAGTAAAAATTCCGCAAACATTAATAACACTTGTAGTTGCTATTGGTCTTTGGGTTATTCCTGCTCCTGAGGGGGTGAAAGTAGAAGCCTGGCATTTGTTTGCAATTTTTGTGGCAACTATTCTTGGAATTATTTTAAAAGCAGCCCCTATGGGAACTATGTGTATGCTTGCAATAGCGGTAACTGCATTTTCACAGGTGTTGGCTCCTGATGATGCTGGGAAATCAATAACACTTGCCTTAAGAGGTTTTGGGGATAAAGTTATTTGGTTAATTGGGATATCGTTTTTTGTAGCACGTGGTTTTATTAAGACAGGTTTAGGTAATAGGATTGCTTTTATTTTTATAAGGATATTTGGGAAAAGTTCTCTGGGATTAGCTTATGGATTAGGACTTGCTGATTTATGTCTAGCTCCTGCTGTTCCTAGTAATACGGCTAGGGGAGGAGGAATTATTTATCCTATTATGAAATCGATGGCGATAAGTTTTGGTTCAGAGCCAGATAAACCAGAAACACACAAAAAGTTAGGCTCGTTCTTAACATTGAATAGTTACAATATGAATCTTATTTCATCCTCAATGTTTTTAACTGGAACGGCAAGTAATCCGATGTGTCAAAAGTTTGCATTAAATTTAGGGATTAAAATAACTTGGATGTCTTGGGCGCTTGCTGCAATTGTACCGGGATTAGTCGCTTTTTTTGTAATTCCTTTAGTATTATATAAAATTTATCCGCCTGAATTAAAATCGACAGCAGATGCTCCAGCAATTGCGAAGCAAAAGCTAAAAGACATGGGGCCAATCTCTAGAAATGAATGGTTGATGTTGTTGACGTTTTTTATCTTGTTGTTTCTTTGGATGACAGGAGATTTGTTCTCTATCGATGCAACGACAACAGCTTTTATTGGGTTGGTAATTTTGTTATTAACTTCAGTGTTAACTTGGGAAGATGTAAAATCTGAGAAGGGAGCTTGGGATACTATTGTATGGTTTTCGGTTTTGGTAATGATGGCGAGTTCGCTCAATGAATTAGGTTTCATTGGATGGTTTAGTGATTTGGTAAAAGAGCAAATAGGGGGATTAAGCTGGCAAATGGCTTTTCCTATTATAATTTTGGTGTACTTTTTTAGTCATTATCTTTTTGCAAGCGCAACAGCTCATGTAGCGGCAATGTATGCCGCGTTGCTAGGAGTTGGTGTTTCTTTAGGTGTTCCGGGATTACTTTTGGCTTTTATGCTTGGGTTTGTTGGTTCGCTTTATGGTACATTAACCCATTACGGTCATGGACCAGCTCCTGTATTTTTTGGTAGTGGTTATGTCGATTTAAAGAGCTGGTGGGTAAAAGGTCTTGTAACGGGTCTTGTCCTATTACTCATTTATATGGTAATAGGAGGATTATGGATGAATATAATCGGGTACTATTAAATTCGGATACCAGGCGGAAGTAGTTCTTTGTAAATTGGGTTTTTCTTAAAGAAAGCGGCAATTTTAGGATGAATAGGAACTACTTTTAATTTTCGTTCAATGGAGATTTCCATTATGCTTTTAAGCATGTTGTAGAAAAGCTCTTGATCATCAAATGAGTCGGGAGTGTTGACTTTTGTTAGAAATATCTTTTTTCTTGAAAAGAATATTCGATTGTTACTAATCCTGTAGGTGTTGAGATTTCAAATTGTCTTGCAAAGGCATTGTCTTTGATTTCCATTACTGAAATGGGTTCCATATTACTTGTTTTTTATGTGGTATTTAAAAAAATAGAAGAAATGAACTTTGTAAAAAGGTCAGGCAGGCTTCTTATAATATATTGTTAGAAACAAATCATTTCTACTACAAATATAATCATTTGATATTCAATAACAAAAGATTTTAAGGATGGGAAATATTTTACATTTTTAAAACTGTTGTGAACACGCGGGTTTGCTATGATTTTAAGGGATAATATTATTATAAAAACAGAGTTGAACTCGTTAAAAAACAATAATTTTATATCAATAATACTTTTTTGATGTTATTAATATTTGAGATGTGATTATGAGTAAAGTTTCTGTTTATTTTATGCCTGGTCTTGCGGCAAGTACAACTATTTTCGAGAGGATTGCATTGCCTGAAGATGTTTTTGAAATTCATTTGTTAGAATGGGAAATACCACTTGATGGCGAATCCTTACCTGATTATGCTAAAAGGATAGCTCAAAGTATAAAACATCAAAATCCAGTTTTGATAGGAGTGTCATTTGGAGGTATACTGGTTCAGGAAATGGCAAAGCATATAGTTGCTAGAAGAGTGATCATTATTTCTAGTGTAAAAAGTAACGTAGAGTTTCCTAGAAGAATGAAAATTGCAAAAACGACCAAAGCATATAAGTTAATCCCCATGCGATTAATCTTGAATGTAGAAAGTCTGGCTAAGTTTTCTTTTGGTGAAAAGATAAATAAACGATTGAAGTTGTATGAGAAATTTTTGTCTGTGCGTGATATTCGCTATCTAGACTGGGCGGTTGAACAAGTAATTCTTTGGGATAGAACTAAAATTGATGAAAGTGTAATTCATATTCATGGAGATCAAGATGAGGTTTTCCCTATAAAATATATAACCAATTGTAAAGTGGTAAAAGGAGGAACGCATATTATGATTTTGAATAAGTATAAATGGCTAAACGAAAACTTACCGAAAATCATTTTAGAGTAGATTTTTTGGCTATAGTTGAGTTTTCTTATTGACTTATTTTAACATATAAAAAAAACCATCCGTTTTTGCGGATGGTTTTTTTTGTAAAAGGTAAACATGAAAACTATATTTTTTTCATTTGATCTTTCATCATAGTAATTTGTTCTTTTAGCATTCCTTGTTTGTCAAGCTTCTTAGCTTCGTTCAATAAGTTTGTAGCTTCAAGCTTTCTTCGGCGTGACATGGCAACCCCAGCAAGGTTTAATTTGGCTACAGCTAAATCCATATCCATAGACAGACCGAGTTCAATTGCTTTTTTGAAATATTTTTCAGCTTGATTGATATTAGTTTGAGAAACCATAATACCCTGTAGGTAGTTAAAGTATCCTTGTTGTTTTCTTACCAAAGCAGTTTCAGGGTTTTTGATGTGTGCTAGCCATTTTTTAGCACCTTCAAAATCTTGTTTTCTTAGTTTTAAGAAGGCTAATAAGATGAATTCATTTTTAAAATAAAGGAAAATAGGGATTCCAGCCAATAATATGAGGAAGATTCCGTTTCCAATATTACTTTCTGTAAATTGCCAAATGCCAGCAACTACTAATAGTCCGGCTAAAATAAGTTTAATATTTCTGTGAAACATAATAGGTGTATTTTTGTGATTGCAAAGATAGTAAAATGAATTAAAAATATTTTTATAAAACTACTTGCCAGAAAAAAAAGTCTTTGTATATTTGCACTCGGTTTTACGGGAAGACAATTCCAAAACCAAAAAGAAGATATTAGACACCATATTTAAAGATACAAAGCAATGAGTAAAAGAACGTTTCAACCATCGAAAAGAAAAAGAAGAAATAAGCACGGATTTATGGACAGAATGGCTTCTGCGAATGGAAGAAAAGTTCTGGCACGTAGAAGAGCTAAAGGAAGACATAAATTAACTGTTTCTAGCGAACCTAGACACAAAAAATAATGTTTCTATAAACATAAATAAGGCGTTACTTTTTTTAGTATCGCCTTTTTTTATACCTTGTCATTAAAAAATAAGTAATGTTTTAATTTCTAAACAAGTAGAGTTAAACGTTAAGCCGAAATATAACTACACAATACAATTAAAATGCCTAAAGACACATCAATAAAATCAGTTTTAATAATAGGTTCGGGACCTATTGTTATTGGTCAAGCCTGCGAATTTGATTATGCAGGATCGCAATCAGCACGTTCTATCCGTGAAGAAGGAATTGAAGTTATCTTGATAAATTCAAATCCAGCGACTATTATGACCGACCCAAGTATGGCCGATCATATATATTTGAAGCCATTAACTACAAAATCGATTATTGAAATTTTAAAAGCACATCCACAAATTGATGCAGTTCTGCCTACAATGGGAGGACAAACTGCATTGAATTTATGTCTGGAGGCTGATGAAAAAGGAATTTGGGCTGATTTTGGAGTAAAATTAATCGGTGTTGATGTAAATGCGATCAATATTACCGAGGATAGAGAGCAGTTTAAACAACTTCTTGAAAAAATTAATGTACCAACAGCACCTGCAAAAACAGCTACTTCATATTTAGAAGGAAAAGAAATTGCTCAGGAATTTGGTTTTCCATTAGTTATTCGTCCTTCATTTACGCTTGGAGGAACTGGAGCAGCGGTAGTTTATAAAAAAGAAGATTTTGACGAACTCTTAACTAGAGGATTGGAAGCTTCTCCAATACATGAAGTTTTAATTGATAAAGCTTTAATGGGATGGAAAGAATATGAATTAGAACTTTTAAGAGATAAAAATGATAATGTAGTTATCATTTGTTCTATCGAAAATATGGACCCAATGGGAATCCATACTGGAGATTCGATTACAGTTGCACCAGCAATGACATTATCTGATACAACATTTCAAAGATTACGTGACTATGCAATCTTAATGATGCGTAGTATCGGAAATTTCGCTGGAGGTTGTAATGTGCAATTTGCAGTTTCACCAGATGAAAAAGAAGATATTGTTGCGATTGAAATTAACCCACGTGTATCTCGTTCGTCAGCATTAGCATCAAAAGCAACTGGATATCCAATTGCTAAAATAGCTTCTAAATTGGCATTAGGATATAATCTTGATGAATTACAAAATCAAATTACAAAATCGACTTCGGCTCTTTTTGAGCCAACTCTTGACTATGTAATTGTGAAAATCCCACGTTGGAACTTTGATAAATTTGAAGGGGCTGACAGAACGCTTGGACTTCAGATGAAATCTGTAGGTGAGGTTATGGGTATCGGACGTTCATTTCAAGAAGCTTTACATAAAGCAACCCAATCTTTAGAGATTAAAAGAAATGGTTTAGGTGCTGATGGAAAAGGATATAAAAATTACGAACAAATTATAGAGAAACTAACTTTTGCAAGTTGGGATCGTGTTTTTGTAATTTATGATGCAATTGCAATGGGGATTCCATTGAGCCGTATTCATGAAATTACAAAAATTGATATGTGGTTCTTGAAACAATATGAGGAACTTTATACACTTGAGAAAGAAATCTCTAATTATAAGGTAGCTACTTTACCGAAAGACCTTTTGCTTGAAGCGAAACAAAAAGGTTTTGCCGACAGACAAATTGCTCATATGGTAAATTGCTTGGAGAGTGAAGTTCACGCTTTAAGAATGACAATGGATATTAACCGTGTGTTTAAATTGGTAGATACTTGTGCAGCCGAATTTAAAGCAAAGACTCCTTATTACTATTCTACTTTTGAAGCACAAATTGAGAAAGCAAATGGTGAGCGTTACGTAGATAATGAAAGTGTTGTTACTGATAAAAAGAAAATAATTGTTTTAGGTTCAGGACCAAACCGTATCGGACAGGGAATTGAATTTGATTATTCTTGTGTTCACGGTGTATTAGCCGCTAAAGAATGTGGTTATGAAACAATCATGATTAACTGTAATCCTGAAACGGTTTCAACAGATTTTGATACTGCTGATAAATTGTATTTTGAGCCAGTTTTCTGGGAACATATTTATGATATCATTCAACATGAAAAACCAGAAGGAGTAATTGTGCAGCTTGGTGGGCAAACCGCTTTGAAGCTAGCTGAAAAATTATCTAAATACGGTGTAAAAATTATAGGGACAAGTTTTGATGCCTTAGATTTAGCTGAAGATAGAGGACGTTTTTCAGAATTATTGACTGAATTACATATTCCTTTCCCGCAATTTGGAATTGCTGAAACGGCTGATGAAGCTTCAACTTTAGCAGATACGCTTGATTTTCCATTATTGATTCGTCCTTCTTATGTATTAGGGGGGCAGGGAATGAAAATTGTAATCAATAAAAAAGAGCTTGAAGAGCATGTTATCAATTTATTGAAAACAATTCCTGGAAACAAATTACTTTTGGATCATTACCTTGCTGGAGCAATCGAGGCTGAGGCTGATGCAATTTGTGATGCTGATGGTAATGTTTATATCATTGGAATAATGGAGCATATCGAGCCTTGCGGAGTTCACTCTGGAGATAGTAATGCGACATTGCCTCCTTTTAACTTAGGAGAGTTCGTGATGCAGCAAATAAAAGATCATACTGTAAAAATTGCCAGAGCTTTAAAAACGGTTGGTTTAATTAATATTCAGTTTGCTATAAAAGACGATACCGTTTATATTATTGAAGCGAATCCTAGAGCATCTAGAACAGTACCATTTATAGCAAAAGCATACGGAGAGCCTTATGTAAATTACGCTACAAAAGTGATGTTGGGTCATAATAAAGTAACTGATTTTAAATTTAATCCACAATTAAAAGGATTTGCAATTAAACAACCAGTATTCTCTTTTAGTAAATTCCATAATGTAAATAAAGCATTAGGGCCAGAGATGAAATCAACAGGAGAAAGTATCTTGTTCATCGATGACTTAAAAGATGATCAGTTTTACGAATTGTACTCAAGAAGAAAAATGTATTTGAGTAAATAATCTCAAATCATAAATATAAAAAAAGCCTCATGAAATGAGGCTTTTTTGTTTTAAAGTAAGAATATTATTTAATCAGTTGTTGTAACGGTTTAAGTTGTTCCATATCTATATTAGATTCTTTAAGAACGGTCATTAATGTCATGATATTGTTTGGGTTCATGTTTTTTCCTAAAACGCGAACTAAAGCAAACCCATTTTCGTTTCTGTTGGCGTAGATTACAAATTCTTCAATATTTTCGTCAGTTCCAACATAGCTTACTGAAGCACCATCTTTTCCAGAACCAAATTTCATTAATTGCTGGTATTTCGGATTCTTCAAAATAGTATTTACTTTGGTTCTTTCTGCTTCATATTCAGCCTGATTTTTATCATTTCGTTTAAAGGCTAGAATATTCATTTTGTCAAAAGATTTTAATGCTTCGTTTTGTTCTGTAGATAGTTTTGTTTTCTCTACATTAAGTATATTTGGAGAAACATCTAATGCAATGAAATTTTTATTTTCTGTGTTTTCTACAAAATATTTTTGCAATGATGGGTCAGAATTACAACTTGTTAAAAGTAATAATCCTAAAAAGGTGAAAATAGTGGCTATCTGTTTCATGTTATTTTTTTCCTTTAGATGCTTTTTTAAATCAGATCCTCCAGGTAGTTTCATTTTATCAGTAAGTACTGAGATTTCATTTAAATCAAAGTTCCCTGTTAGTGATAGTAAAACGGTATCTTCATTTTTACCTGAATCGATAAACATGAACAACTCTTTTATTTGAGTAGCACTTGATCCAGATTTTACATAAATTTTTACATTTCTTCCACTATCATTTACTCGCATTAATTCTTCTAATCCTGCCGATTTTATGTATTTATCTGTAGTGAGTTTCATGTCGGCTTCAACTTTGGCGCTTTGTGTTGTAAAAACTTTTAGATTGTCTAATTTTTTTATAAGGCTTAAGTATTGCTGTGTTTCTTTATCAGAAGTATCAACTTTTACCTTGCTCATTAAATCAAACATTTTTTTGTTTACAATTACAGATGTTACATCGTCTTGGCCATCGTATTTGTCAAAAGCTCCTTGTGCGTAAAAAGCATGGCTAACTAATATGAATACTAATGTTAGTATGAAATTTTTACCAAAACTACTTCTGTTATTTTTTCTGTTTTCGTGAATTATTGATTTCATTTTATTGGATTTTATTTTGTTTAAAAATTAAGTTTTTTGATTGTTCATATTCTTTAATGTACTGGACACTTTCTATACCAGTATTAACATTGTGAGAGACCATAGCGAGTGCTTTTTGCGTTGCCGCTAAAGCTTCTTCTGGAGAGTCATAAGTTCCTAAATCTGATTTTGCAACAACAGGGGTTGTATTATTTGTGTTGTTGAGGTAAAAATAAGAACCTATTCCTAGTAAAAGGACAGCCGAAGCAGCAATTGATAACCACGCCACATTACGTTTCTTAGTTTGTAGTGGAATTTCTTGCGTTAAACGTTGTTCTTTTACTTGAGAGAAATAACCAAAAATTGGTTTGTATTGTTCCAAATGCTGCGCAACATCTGAAGAAGAAAAGTATTTTTTTAGTTCATTTTCTTCGGCAATAGTACTTTCTCCCTGAAAGTATTTTTCTAATATTATTTCTATTTTATCTAATTCCATATTGATGTGTATTAAGCATAGATTCTCTTATTTTTTTCTAGCTCTTGAAAGTGCTACGCGTATAGCAGTTTCGTTCATATTAACTATTTTGGCAATTTCATCAAACTCATATTGTTCGACATCCCGCAACTGAATTAAAATTTGTTGCTGTTCTGGTAATTGATTCATTATTTTTTCTACCCATTCTAAACTATTATTATCTTCAATTTTTTGATCTAATTCTGGCTCCTTGTCTTTGTAATTCGTATGTACAAGAGTAATATTGCCAGCCCGTTTTGATTTTAATTGATCCAAACAATAATTTTTGGTCATTGTCATTGCTAGAGCTTCAACATTATTATAGGTATTTAAAGTCTCTTTTTTATTCCATAGCTTTACTAATATTTCCTGCGAAGCATCTTCGGCCTCTTCAGTACTTGTTAGTAATCGTTTCGCCAGACGAAATACTTTGTCTTTAAAAGGATTTACCAACTGGATGAAAACGATTTGATTCATAAAAATGATAAATTTTAGGTTCGCTTATAGTATCAAGACGATGCAGAATTATTTTTGTTACAAATGTGTAAGAAATAAAACTAAAGATAGTATTTTTACGTTAGTATTATATTGATACCTACTATATGAAGACAATATTTAGAACCGTAATATTATTATTTTTAGCTGTATTCTGCTTTCAAGCTTGCCAAGATCAAGATGATGTGGGCGCTCCTAGAAATTTACAAGTACAAGATTTTATCTGGAAAGGATTGAATCAGTATTATTTGTGGCAAGGTGATGTTCCTAATTTAGCTGATGACCGTTTTAATAATAATCAAGAAGCATTAAATTCTTTTTTGAGGGGGTATCCAGATCCTGAAACATTATTTAATTCTTTGCGTGTAGATCCATCAATAGATAGGTTTAGCTGGATTGTTGATGATTATACGGTTTTAGAACAAGAACTTCAAGGAACATCAAAAAATAACGGAATAGATTTTAAATTAAGTCCAAAGTCCAAAGGTTCTAATGATTTGATTGGTTTTGTACGTTATATTTTGCCTAACTCTGATGCTGCAAACAAAGGAGTGAAACGTGGAGATTTATTTTATGGTATTAACGGAACTCAAATCACTTATGATAATTATAGAACGCTGCTTGCACCAGATAGTTATACTATAAATCTAACGGATTATAATGGGACGGCATTTGTTCCAAATGGGAAATCGATTACGCTTACTAAATCAGTTTTGGATGAAAATCCAATTTTCATCAATAAAGTGATAGAAAAAGATGGTCATAAAATAGGGTATTTGATGTATAATGGCTTTTATGGAAACTATGATGATCAATTAAACGCGGCATTTGGAGAATTAAAATCAAAAGGTGTTACTGATTTGGTTCTTGATTTGCGATATAATGGGGGAGGTTCTGTACAAACGGCAACCCGATTGGCAAGTATGATTACAGGACAGTTTACTGATGAAGTTTTTTCTAAGCAAAAATGGAATAATAAGCTCAATAAGTATTATGAAACTGAAGATCCGGAATTACTTAATAATAGGTTTGTAGATAGATTTAATGGAGTTGCTTTAAAAAGTTTGAAACTAGCTAAAGTATATATCTTAACTACTAAAAGTACTGCATCGGCAAGTGAATTGGTTATTAATGGGTTAAAACCATACATTGATGTAGTACAAATAGGTGATGTTACTATAGGTAAAAATGTGGGGTCGGTTACTCTTTATGATTCACCTACTTTTGGTAAAATGAATAGAAATCCGAGTCATAAATATGCTATGCAGCCCATTGTTTTAAAAATTGTTAATTCTGTAGGCTTTGGAGAATACACTAACGGATTAACACCTACATATAGTGTAATAGAATCTGTAAATGCGTTAGGCGTTTTAGGAGAGTATACTACTGAACCTTTATTAGGTGCTGCAGTTTCAAAAATTATTGGAACAGGTAAAATGATTCTGCCTAAAGATGACAAAGTGTTTGAGTATTTTACCGATTCAAAATCAATAGATGGTATTCGAAATCAAATGTATTTGGATAAAGCTCCAGAAGGGCTCTTGAGAGCGTTACAAGATAGATAATTCAACAAAAAAGGCTTTCGATAGAAAGCCTTTTTTGTTGAAAATAAGTAAGATATGAAATTAAGATTTTTAATTTACTATTTGTTAAAATAGAAGCCATTTGGTGATATTCCAACACTGAATTCATTAGATAAAACTCCTGTTAAAGAATAAATATAAACATCTCCAGGGTCTTGAAAATTTACTGCATCAGCAATATATATATTGTTGTTTTTTACTGCAAAGCCATAAAGAGCACTAACTTCTTTTGCTTTAAATATTTCTGTAGTTGGTAACGTTGTTGTGCTTGTTGATGCAGCATAGATATTATTTCCAACAGTATAATACAGTTTGTTGTTTTCAATAGCTAAGAAGCTAGGATGAGTGATGCCAGGAAAATCAATTGTAGATGAAACGGTATTGTTACTCATGTTAATTTTTACTAATTTACCAGTTGTTTCAGGTGAAACGTATGATGGTCGTCCATTACATAAAACATATAAAGTGCCATTATCTTTTACTAATGAACTAGGTACGTCTCCTACTGCAAAGTTTTTTGTAACTGTATTATTACTAGCGTCGATAATAGATAATGAGTTTCCTTGGCCCCAACCACCTTTGTGAGCTACATAAAGTTTGTTGTCATTTTCGATTATTTGCTCAGGACCTTCAACAACAGGAATTGTTGATGTAACTTTATTTGTTGTTAAATCAATGACAGCTACATAATCATCTGAAGGGTCTACTGGGTTACCCCAGTTTGTAATAAATCCTTTTCCATTTGCAAATGCAATATATCTTGGGCTATTTATCTTTGTGTTGATTGTAGCAATACTTTTAAATGTATTTCGGTTAACTACTTCAATTTTATTTCCTCTATTTACAATGATGTAAGCATAATCACCATTAAAACCAATGCTTTGAGGAGCATCTTTAATATTTTTACCTTCATTAACTAAAGAAAAAACATTTTTCCCGAGTTTTAAGTCGTCTGATAAATAGGAAATAGATCCATTTACTTTTTCAAAAACACCTTCTTCGATAATAAATAGTCCTCCTTCGTAATTTCCACGTGGTGCAGGTTCTGGTTCTGGAGTAATGGTATCGTCGTCATTACTACAAGATGCAAAAAATGTAGCGCTTACAATGACAGCTAAAAATAGCTTATTAAATTTTTTCATGGTATTAAAAGTTAAGGTTTATATATATGGTGTAATTTCTTCCAGGCATTTGTCTTCCAATAACTGGTTGGTAATCTTCGTTCCAGATATTCAGTATTTGTAATCCAATTTTGTAACTGTTCTTTTTTCCTAAGTCATAATCAATTCCTAGATTACCAACGTTATAAGGTTTCACTTTGGTAGCAGGATTATTAAAAGGAGTGCTAAATGCTTCTCCGTTATATAAGTATTGAAAGTAAGAAGAAACTTTTTTCCAATTGTAAGAAACAGATCCAGTTAATTTATGATAAGGGACATATATAAGTTGTTTATAAAATAATTCGCCTTTAATTAATTGCTTGCTTTCTGAAACAGTATAGGCATAGGTTCCGTTAAGTGTGAAATTATGATTTTCTATTTTTGTTCTCCATTCTAAAAGTACTTCAGCACCATAAGCTCTTACTCTGCTTGTGTTTTCTGGAGACCAGTTATCACCACCACCTTGGGATGGTACCCAACGTAATAAATCTTTTATCGAATTGTAATACATAGTTACAGATAATGAGAATTTTTTTGTAAAAAACTCGTTGCCGATTTCTCCCTGATAAGAAGTTTCAGGCTTTAAATCAGGGTTACCACTTCCTTCCCAAAATAAATCGTTGTAAGTAGGCATTCTGAAATTCTTAGAAGCGTTTAATTTTATGCGATAAAAATCTGTAAATTGATACCTTGTTCCTAAAGAAAAAAGAAAAGGATTTCCATAATTATCTGTTAATTCCTGACGAATACTAGCTGTGTAATCCCATTTGTCAGTTACGAAATGCTGTAATAATAAACTAGCAGAACCAACTTGCCTTTTTACATTATTTATACTAGAGCCATATCCTTTATTACGATTATAATCAATGATAGAATTCAGTTTAATCTTGTCATTTACATCAAAAGCTAAATCATATTTTATAATAGAAGTTTCAACTTTTCCATAAGTATAAAAATCGGAGGTAATACTTGGGAAATATTTATAAGATTCTCCAATATGTGCCATCCTTAATTTAGAAGTAAACCGATTAAATGTATTCTCCCATTCTAAAAGATTACGAGTGTTAAAGTCATTATATTTTGTTTTGGTAGCGTTTGGAGAAGTCAAAGAAAAATGACGCTCTGCATCATAAAACTGACTATATAATTTCAAGGAGTTTTTAGAGTCTATTTTATAACCAAATGTTGTATTCATACTCGTGTTATAGTATGCACCATTAATGTTTTTTTGATCAGTAGTTCCAGGGTATTTAAAATCATTATCAGAACTATTTCTGGAAATATTAACTTGAATGCTGTATTTGTCGGACGAAACGTTAGCACGATAATTTGTGCTATAAGTATCATAACTGCCTCCACTGAGAAACAAATGGTTAGAAAAATCCTTTTTAAAACGTATGTCATTATTTAAGTGAATACTTCCGCCTATTGCGCCACTTCCATATAATACACTTCCTCCTCCGGCTTTTACAGCAATAGAGTTGAAATCTCTAGTTCCAATTGTATTAAAATCTGCTTGACCTAAAAATTGAGAATTGATGTTTATTCCGTTCCAAATAACTGCAGTTTGGGCGCCTGTCGTTCCTCTAAAAGAAGGTGCAGAAGTCATTCCTAGTCCATTTTCCTTAAAGTAAATAACAGTGTTATAATTTAAAAGAGATGTTAAGGATGCTTGGTTTTTATTAATAATAGAATCATTAAGTAATTGAACCGATTGTGAGTCTGAGTATTTCTTGAGGTTAGTATCTGAAACTATAACTTCTTTTAATTTTGTTATAGAATCATTTTGTGCCAAAATAAATTGGCAAGCTAAGAGTGAAAGACAGATGTATAACTTTTGTAATGTCATAATTTCTAAACTCTTTTTCCCGAGAGTTCGATATTTGTTAACAAAGGCAGGTCTCCTGGCTTACGTCTTGTTGTTTTCCTTCCCGTTTTAAAACAGTGGTTTTGTAGTTAACAACAAGCATTCCTTTCGGAACTAAGTTTACAGTTGCGGGTACAGCTCAAGATTTACGAATGTTGATTTTGATAATTTCAAACTTCAATTACTTGATTCCCTTTTAATGTGTCTAATAAATATGGCACAACCTTAATGTGGCTACAAATATAAAGTTAAAAATGCTTAAAAATCAATTTTGTTTAGACTTTAACCCAGAATGTAAATCGAAGGTTTCGTTTATAGTTTTATATTGTAATTTTTATAACCTGTCCAAAATCGACTTTGTTTTGAAAAGCATCTTTTAAAGGAAGTGAATTCAAAAGACATAAAATGCTTCGAATAACTCCAGCATGTGTAATTATAATTGCCTTTGATGGTTTTTTGATAAGTATTTCGTTTTCTATAAAATGAGTTACCCTTTGATGTAAATCAATAAAAGATTCTCCGTTTGGAACTCGAATATTTACGAAATCTTCCATCCACGGATTTAAATCTTCTTGAGCAATTTCATTCCAATTTTTCATTTCCCAATCGCCAAAATTCATTTCCATCAAGCGTTTGTCTTCTTGGTAGTTTGAAATTTTGGTTTCTTTTTGGATATGTTTAGCAAGTAATGCACAACGTTTCAATGGACTAGAATATAAGATTGCATCACCAGGCAATTGCTTTGCGATGTTATCAAAAATCAAATCGTAAGGTTCAGCAATATCTACATCGGTTTGACCGTAACAAATTCCTTTTTCGCAAACAGTTTCGGTATGGCGAACTAAATAAATTTCCATATTGCTATAACACTTAAGTAAAAAATAACTTCGCAAACTTGTTGTGTGGCACCTAGGCAATCTCCTGTATAACCATCAATCCATTTTTGGAAATAACGAGCTAAGAAATAACGAGCAAGAAAGACTGGGAGTATGACCAACAGTATTTGGTACTGAAAATAAGAAAGAACTAAAAGAGGTAATAAACCAAAAAAGAAAGAGCCTACAACTTCTTTCCAGCTAAAACTTTTAGCGATTGGTTTACTTTTGCTTGAAGCATCTTCACGAGAATATTCATGAGTAAATACAATGCTTATAGCCACCAAACGACTAATAGAATGTCCTGCAATAAATAATAATAAAATTGTGAATGTTGATTTCTGGTTTGTAATTATTTCTGTTGTTACTAGTTCTGAAAGTAATTGAAATTTCAATAAAAATAATAATACAACGCCAATAGCTCCATACGCTCCAATGGCACTATCTTTCATGATAAGTAAGATTTTTTCTTTGGTCCAACCGCCACCAAAACCGTCACAAACATCCGCAAAACCATCCTCATGAAATGCTCCTGTAGTCAAGATTCCAGCAATCATTCCTATAATTACTGCAGCAAATAATGATACTAAAAATGAAGCTCCATAAAAAGCCAGAAAAGAAATCCCTCCAACAATCCAACCTATCAAAGGGAAATAACGACTTGCTTTATTAAGATAATCAGGATTATGATCGATGTTTTTAGGACAAGGAATCCTTGTGTAGAACATTAATGCAGTAAAAAATATATGGAGTTGTTTTTTCATTTAATGATTTTGTTTATTTGGCTAAAGCCAATATGATTAACCTATTGTTAACGAACATCTAAAGATGTTGGCAATTCAATATTTAGATTGTCTATAAAATTTGTTTTTATGTATTGATGCTTTTGTTAGGTTACTTTGGAGTATATTTATTAAAATCATGCTGCTATTAAGTATTTGGCTAAAGCCAATTTGTTTGTCATTTAATAAAACAACATCTAAAGATGTTGGCAATTCAATTTCTAAGATTGTTATTTTATTTTATTGACAATCTTAGAAATTGAATTGCCTCCAGATTTATCTGGAGGATACGAAATTTGTTATGTTATTGGCTTTAGCCAAATCTTTATTTATTATTTGTTTTCTGAAATCCATACTTGAGAATAAACTCATTATATTCTTCCTGAAGTGTTTTTTTAGTATGATGTATTTCTTGATTTTTAATATAGTCTCTTACTCTATCAATAATAGATTCAGAAACAGAAACTGCAAAATACTCATCTTGCCATTCAAATTTTTCTTTAGTTAATTGGTTTTTATTAATCCAAAACGAAGACTCTCCTTTTAGTAATTGTATTGTTTTTTGGATGTTTTGGTCTACGCCTAATGAAATAAGGCAATGGCAATGGTCTGAATATCCATTTATAAAATCAATATAAATTCCTTTTTCTTTTGCATTCTCTCTTATATGTTGCCAGACTTTTTGACGCAATTCTGCAGAATCTAAATAGGGAACTCTATTTTTAGTACTCCAAACTAAGTGTATATATACTTTTATAAATGGCATAATTTTTAAACTCTTACTTATTACTAATCCCAGCATTCTCAAAAGTAGCCATTTCGTTAAGAAAAGACACTGCCGATTGTAATATTGGTAAAGCAATGGCACAACCAGTTCCTTCGCCTAAGCGTAAATCAAGTTGTAAAACCGATTTGGCCTCAAGATGATCTAATAATTTCTGATGTCCTTGTTCAGCCGAAGAATGACAGAAAATTGCATTCTTTTTAATGTCAGGATTTATTTTAAAGGCAATTAAAAAGGCGACAGTACAAATAAAACCATCTACAAGAATAAGCATGTTGTTTTTATAAGCGGCTAACATCCCGCCAGCCATCTGCATGATTTCAAAACCACCAAAATAAGCTAGTTGCTCTTTTAATTCGGCTTGACCAGAATAATTTTCGATAGCTTTTTTTAAGATTTCCTGTTTCTCATTTAGTTTAGCATCATCAACTCCAGTTCCTTTTCCCACACATTCCTTAATAGAGAAACTAGTTAAAACACTCATCAAGACAGAAGCTGTAGAGGTATTCCCAATACCCATTTCGCCAAACCCAATACAATTACTTCCTGTTTTTGCAATAGAATCAACAATTTCAGATCCTTTTAAGAAACATAATTGTAGTTCAGTTTCGCTCATTGCGGGAACATGTAAAAAGGACTGAGTTCCTTTAGCAATTTTAGCATTAATTAAATTGGCATTGGTAGGGAAATCATAATTTATACCAGCATCTACGATAGAAAGTTCAATATTGTTTTGTTTACAAAACACATTAATTGCTGCTCCACCTTCAAGAAAATTACCGACCATTTGTCGGGTAACGTCTTGCGGATACGCGCTTACACCATGATTGGCAATTCCGTGATCTGCGGCAAAAACAACGATATTAGGTTTTATAATCTCAGGATTCAAAGTCTGAAAAACAGTCCCGATTTGGAATGCTAATTTTTCTAAAATACCCAAAGAACCAAGAGGTTTCGTTTTTGAGTCAATTTTATGTTGTAGTGATTCTTTGAAAGAAGCAGTAATTTCAATTTTCGATTGATTTTCTAAATCTAATTTCGGAGCAAAACTCTCATTTATAGTTTTAATTTCGATGCAATCAAAAGTTTCTGATTTCTGTTTCCAGTTCAATTGTTGCAACATCGGTTGATTGTCATAGTTCGTTGCGGGTTTTCCAATGCAAAAATAGCCTAGTGGCTCTATGTTTTCGGGTAAGTCAATTATTTTCTTGAACTGATAATAGTTTAATATAGAAACCCAACCCATACCGTAACCTTGTTCCGTAAGTGATAACCATATATTTTGGGCAGCACAAACCGAGCTAAATTTTACCGCTTCATTACTACCAACAGTTCCTATAGTAAAGTTGTTCAGTACCGAGCGATCATACGCAATAATCATCCCAATCGGAGCTTCCTCAATGGCCTCTAGTTTTAAGGATTTATAATGTTCTTTTTGGTGCTCATCATCAGTTAATGATTCTGCTTTTTTATTATAATCTAAAAATAAATCTTTGATAGCTTTTTTAACCCCATCAGATTTTATGATGTAGTATTTAGTTGCATCAGTCAAACCTACCGAAGGTGCCCAATGTCCTGCCTGCAACGCTTTTTGGATAACCTCGTCAGGAACTTCATCATTTGTAAAATGGCGTGTATCGCGGCGTGATTTTAAAATATCATCTAAATAACTCATGTTTTTTCTTTTTAAGGTTCAAAGGCGCAAAGGTTCAGAGGGACATAACCAAATTATCCTTTTATTTTTACCGGAATTCCAGAAACCATTAATACAACAGTATCGGCATTTTTGGCAAGAAACTGATTCATCCAGCCTTGTAATTCCGTAAATTTTCTTCCTACATGTGTATCAGCATGAAGTCCCATTCCGATTTCGTTAGTTACAATTATCAAGGTTGCATCTGGCTGATTGGCTATTTTCAAGAATTCAGCTTTAGCTTCATCAAGAGATAATGTAACATCGTTTTTAGTGTCAACAAAAAAGTTCGTTAACCAAAGCGTTACACAATCAATCAAAGCCACTTTACCCGAAAAATCAATTTCGCTCAAGTGTTTTTCCTTTTCAATATTTGTCCAGCGTTCGTCTCGTTCTTGTTGGTGTCTGTCAATTCTATTCTGGAAATCTTCATCCCATTTTCGAGCCGTCGCCACATAAATTGGCGTATTCGTAAGTTCTAAAGCCAGTTCTTGAGCATAACCACTTTTCCCCGAACGTTCCCCACCAGTAATCAAGTAAATCATTTTTATAATTGTTAATTATGAATTGTAAATTTAAGAAGAGCGTTCCCTTCGGTCGGGCTTCCCGATAGCTATCGGGATGCTATATCTTTTATTTTTTAAAGAAAAAAATAAAAGGATGCCACTACTATCCCTAACGCAACAATTTAATTATTAGTTGTTAATTATTAATTGTAAGTTGTTGCTTAGTAGTTTTAAGGATACTAGTTATAAGTTTTAATATTGAAATTGCATCATTATATATGGTTTCGAATTGTTTTTCATTTAAATAATCAGTTGCTTTTAATAACTCTAACCAATAAACGGATTCATTGGTCTCTTTTTGAGCAATCGCAAATTTATGGATAAAATCATTTTTACTTTCAGCATGTTCTGCTTCTCGAACCATTGCACCAATACTTGTTCCTGATCTTAAAAGTTGTTTAGAAAGTATAAATTCCTTTTTCTCAGTACATAAGTATTGATATAATTTAACTATCCGAATGGCGAAATCAAAACTTTTATCTTTTACAATATTGTTTTTCATAATTAATAACTAACAATTAATAATTTACAATTGTTTATAGGGGCAATGTCTACATCCGTTTCCACAACAACTTCCCCTTTTCAAATGAAACCATTCCTTAAAAACATAATTTCCATTTTCCAGATAATAATCGATTCCTTCAATTAGCGTATTGTTTTTAGGTAAAACCGAAGCTTTATTATCAATTGCAATTTCGGGAGTAATTGTATTTACATAATCATCTATTTTTACAGCGCAAGCATTTTTGAAACAATTCGGGCAAAGACAATCTACAACTTCCGAAGGTACAAAAATAGGAGGGAAGTCGTTGCACCAACATTTGTTTCCATCGGGAGAATCTCCACAATTAAATGCAGTTCCGCAGCTAGAGCAATTTTTCACTTTAAGACCATTCATACAACAAAGATACTATTTGTTCAATTTTTTACGTTTAAAAGTAAACAAGAAATTTGGAAATAGCGCTACCTTTGCTACTGTCTACAACCTTTATAAAACAAATAGTAACTACATATGAAGTCATCATTACATAAAGTCGTTTTTCTTTTCTCTTTTTTAGTAGTAATAGGATGCAAGAAAAATGAAAGTACGCCAGAAACAAAAACTGAAATAGGACAAAACAGTATCGAATATGCCTCGGGACTTTCTATTAATAAATTCACAGGTTATTCAGTTGTAAAAGTTTCAAATCCATGGCCAGATGCTGGAAAAGCTTATACTTATGTATTAAAAGAAAAAGACGGAGTTGTACCAGATAGCTTAAAAACTTATACAACTATTCAGGTTCCTTTACAGACAATTGTAGTAACATCAACAACTAATATTCCGTTTTTAGAAATGCTTGATGTCGAAAATAATTTGGTAGGTTTTCCACATACCGATTATGTTTCTTCGGAGAAAACCAGAAAATTAATAGATAAAGGTTCTGTTAAGAATGTAGGTCAAAATGAAAAATTAAATATCGAACAACTTATAGAATTAGCACCAAATTTAATTGTCACTTTTGGGGTAGATAACAACAACCCAATGTTAGATAATTTACAAAAAAGCGGTTTAAAAGTGCTTATTCAAGCCGATTGGATGGAACAATCACCACTAGGAAAAGCGGAATGGATTAAACTTTACGGAGCATTATTTGGAAAAGAAGCGCAAGCCAAAGAACTTTTTGATAAAATTGTAACTAGTTATAATGAGGCTAAAAAATTAGTGTCTTCAAAGAAAGCAACTTCAACAGTTTTATATGGTTCGATGTATATGGATCAATGGTATGTTGCTAAAGGAAATAGTTGGGTTGCCCAATTTATGGCCGATGCCAAAGCCGATTATTTATGGGCAAATCTAGAAGGAACAGGAAGTCAGGGCTTATCTTTTGAAAAAATATTAGATAAAGCCAAAACAGCTTCGGTTTGGATTGCGACAGGTTCTTTTAAATCATTATCAGAATTAGAAAAAAGTAATCCACATTACAGCCAGTTCGATGCTTTTAAAACGAAAAATGTATATACTTTCGAGAGTAAATTTGGAGCAACTGGAGGAACGGTTTATTATGAATTGGCACCAAGCCGTCCAGATTTAGTTCTTAAAGATTACATTAAGATATTTCATCCTGAGTTATTGCCAAGTTATGAATTTGCGTTTGCGTCTAAATTAAACTAACTTCCATTGGCGAATCAAAAGCGAAATACAATCTTGTTCTTTATACTCGGTTTAGCACTTTTGTTACTATTCTTTCTAGATATTAGTTTTGGGTCAATTACAATCCCGTTCAAAGAAGTTTATACCAGTTTAACAGGAGGGGAAGCAAGTAAATCAACATGGGAATATATCATAATTAATTACCGTTTGCCCAAAGCTATAACGGCAGTATTGGTAGGTGTAGGATTAGCGATAAGCGGTTTATTAATGCAAACATTATTTAGGAATCCATTGGCTGGTCCAGATGTCTTAGGATTAAGTTCGGGAGCAATATTAGCAGTAGCTATTGTAATTTTAGGAGCGGGTTTATTACCTTCATTTTTAAATACAATTTTGCTATCAAGCTACGGAATCGTATTCGCATCGACATTAGGAAGTATTTCTGTTTTATTTCTGGTCTTATTAGTATCGCAACGATTACGAAATACTATGGCTATTTTAATCGTAGGACTTATGTTTGGTAGTTTTACCAGTGCCATTGTTGGAGTTTTAACCTATTTTAGTTCGGCAGAACAATTACAGAAATTCACTTTTTGGTCATTAGGAAGTCTGGGGAATCTCTCTTGGTCTTCGATTATTGTTTTAGCAGTTAGTGTTAGTATTGGCTTGCTTTTAAGTGCTTTTAGTATTAAGCCATTAAATGCATTGCTTCTAGGAGAGAATTATGCCAAAAGCATGGGGCTTAATTTCAAGAGAACAAGGCTCATCATCATTTTGGCAACAAGTATTTTAGCCGGAAGTGTTACCGCTTTTGCAGGGCCAATAGCTTTTATCGGGCTAGCTGTTCCTCATATTGCCAAGCTTACATTCAGAACTAGTAATCATGCCGTTTTATATTGGAGTACTCTTTTTTATGGCGGAATAATTATGTTGTTTTGCGACATCGCATCACAATTACCAGGATTAGAAACCACATTGCCTATTAATGCAATAACATCAATAATTGGAGCACCAGTAGTAATTTGGCTATTAGTTCGAAAAAGAAATTTTGAGTAAATGTTTTTGTCACTGATTATAGTCTTAAATAGATTACAATTTGTGACTAGAATGAATTTTAAAACTTAGAACCTTAGTTACTTTGCATCTTAGTACCTTAAAGAAAATGGAAACTATCTTATCAACTTCGAACTTAAGTATTGGCTACAAGTCCAAGAAAGCAACTATAACTATTGCTCAAAACTTAAACCTGAACTTAGAACCAGGCAAACTTATAGCTTTAATTGGTGCTAACGGAATTGGGAAATCGACTTTGTTGCGCACCATAACAGGAATTCAACATCCGCTGTCAGGAACAGTTTTATTAAATGATAAAAATGTATTCGAATATAAACCACTAAATTTAGCTCAAAACTTAAGTATTGTTTTAACTGAAAAATTACCGTCAAGTAATTTATCCGTTTTTGAATTGGTAGCTTTAGGACGTCAGCCTTATACTAACTGGATTGGAACTTTAAGTAGATACGATATCAAAAAAGTAAATGAGGCATTGGAACTCACTCAAATAAGCCATTTATCGCATAAAAAACATTACGAAATAAGTGATGGACAATTGCAAAAAGTGTTAATTGCAAGAGCTTTGGCACAAGATACGCCACTTATTATTCTTGATGAGCCTACAACACATCTTGATTTATTACACAAAGTAGCTTTGTTTAAATTGCTCAAGAAGCTAACAAATGAAACAGGAAAATGCATCCTGTTTTCTACACATGATATTGATTTGGCAATTCAATTAAGTGATGAAATGATTATTATGACACCTGAAACAGTTATACAGGACGAGCCTTGCAACTTAATTGCGACAGGTAGTTTTGCAACTTTGTTTAAAGATGATCATATTACTTTTGATGCCGAAAAAGGAAAGTTTGTAATTACTTAAAAATTTAGATTTGTCTGATTGGATAAATGACCGTTTAAAGCTTTAATCCAATCTGTCTCTTAGCTTCACCAACAACAAAAGCAACCGAATTTGCGATATTAAAGCTTCTGATTAAAGATGACATCGGAATCGTAAGATGATTTTCGAACTGTTCTAAAACTTCCTTACTCAATCCTACACTTTCTTTACCAAAAACCAACCAATCTCCATCTTGGAAATCAGTTTCAAGATATGATTTTTCGGCATGAGAACTCATAAGGAATACGCGTGATAAATCTGGAATTTGAGCTTTCCATTCGGCCACATTTTGATATTCGGTTACATCAAGATGAACCCAATAATCGAGTCCGGAACGCTTTAGGTTTTTATCATTTATAACAAAACCAAATGGATGCACTAAATGCAATCGGCTTTGGGTACCAACGCACAATCGGCCAATATTTCCAGTATTATTAGGTATTTCGGGTTCTACGAGAACTATATTTAACATTGTCGTTAATTTGTTTATTCGGTTAATTGTTAATTTGAAAATTATCTAATTATTTAATTATCAGATTGATATATTATCTAATTTAAAATTGGGTACTTCAAGAACTTCCCCAGCTTTTAAGCCTTGCAAATATACATTTCCTATACGAACACGTACCAATCTTAAAGTAGGAAAACCAACGGCAGCAGTCATTTTTCGCACTTGGCGAAATTTACCTTCATTTACCGTTATCGAAGCCCATGAAGTGGGACCATGTCGTTCGTCTCGAATTTTTTTTGCTCTAGGACCAAAATCAGGAATTTCGGTAACGATAAAAGCAGAGCAAGGTTTGGTTTTATACTTTCCACCATCAAAACCTATTTCTACCCCTTTTTGTAATTCTTCAATTGCTTCAGGAGTAATAATTCCATCAACTTGAACGTAGTATTCCTTATCGACTTTTTTACTTCTTATTTGTTCACTTACTTTTCCATCAGTGGTAAGCAATAGCAAACCTTCTGAATCTTCATCAAGTCTGCCAATAGCCATTGTGCCTTCAGGGAAATTATATAATTCACCTAATAGTTTTTTCTTTCTTTTTAGCTCATATATAAACTGACTTAAATAACCGTATGGCTTAGAAAGAATAAAATGTTGATGTGGCATGCTAGAATTTTTGTGCAAAGATAGGTTTGTTTCACAAGAAATCCCATTTATCCTTAATCTGACTTATTGTTTTGATTTTATTCAGCGACAAATAAACAGCCCGAATTACTGTAATAGCAAATAAGCTAATCAAAGGAAGATTGAAGTTGTTAAAAAATCATGGAAATAGTTGCCAGTTATTATATATACCGAAGCGATACAGAGTTTTAATACAATAAAGTCAGCATTAGACAACTAGTTTTGATTTTAAAAAAGCTCATGATGTGTAATTTTCATGATTAGAAAATTAGTAATAAAAATAAAATTCTTGTGAGTAAATCTAAAGAATTTCTAATTTAATGGATACAAAATTGCTCGGTTTTATTAAGAGATTAGAACGTGTGTTTTTGCTAGAAAAGCCTTACTATTACTGGGATTATTGAGGTTTTTTAGTTTAAAGTAATAAATGAAAAAAGTGCTGATTATTTGTTTAATTGATCATAATATCTATTATTTATTATATAAATAATAGATATTATGATGTTTTTTGTTGAATGTTTAATAAATTTATAAACACTAACTTTAAGGTTTTATAATATTGGCTTAACTTTAAAGACTATAAATTTGAACTCTAAAAACTCTATTTTTTAATCGTATGAAAAACATTTACTCTTTACGCCATTTAATGGCTTTTTTTAGTTTTTTTTATTGCTTTTCGGTGAATCTCTTTGCCCAGACAGCACCACCGGCCCAAACATTGCCTTATTCTCAATTATTTGATCCATTTCCATCGACAGTAGTAGAATATCCAGTTGGATTTCAAGGATGGTTGGTTGCTACGACTACTGGAAAGACATTTAATACAAATGGTATTTTAATTAGTGATAAAGCATTAACTGCTGGGGGTTCAGCAAGTAGTGCTAGTGGAAATATATATAATTTTGAGAATAAAATAGGTTTTCTTAATACAGGATCTGCTGATTTTGCTATTGGATTTGCTTTTATCACTACTGGCCAAAAAGCGATTAAGGTTAAATATGATATAATGACTATTCGTAATCCTTATGGTACAGGTACAGGTACTACTCTACCAAGCCGTATAAATGAAATGGTTTTGCAATACCGAGTTGGGACTACTGGGGTTTTTACATCTTTATTACCAACAGCTTATAGAAATAATACCGTTGGACAAATTGACAAAGGTGTTGTAATTCCTCAAAATTTGAAAAGCATAGAAGTAATATTACCTGAAGAGTGTAATGATAAAAGTATAGTGCAGATTAGGTGGATTTCTAGAGAGGACTCAGGCTCAGGAACTCGTCCTTCGTTTGCAATTTCAAATATTAATATTCAACAAGATCTATTTCCTCCAGTAAATAGTGTTGATTATCCAAAAATAGATAATGTTTTATCGGATGAGTTTGATTTTCATAATAAAATTGATGAGGTAGGTAAAACATATTATGTATTAGTAGCTACTACTGATGCAGCGCCTACACCAGCACAAATAAAAGGAGGCTTGAACGCAAGTGGAACAGTAGCATTACAATCTGGTGTATTGGATATTGCAGATGAAGCATTGGTTTATTCAAAAACCATTGTAGGTTTAGCACTAAATACAGCATATAGTGTTTACTCTATTTCTGAAGATCCATATGGTAACATACAAGCAACAGCGAATAAAATCGATGTTACTACTTCAGCTGTTGTGTCGCCAAAAATAACTACAACGATTACAGCTATTGATTTGGGTACCGAAGAAGAAAATTTTAGTTCATCAGCTTTAGATTATAAAATAGAAGGGGCCAATCTTATTAATCCTGTAACAGTTACAGCAACAGCTAATTTTGCAGTATCTAAGGATAATATTACTTTTGGACCTTCTGTTGTATATGATTTAGGAGCTTTTGCTTCAAACGCGACTCCAACAGTTTATGTACGTTTTACACCAAATGGACTTGGTAGTTTTACAGGACAAATTACTCATCAATCAACCAATGCAGCAACTAAAATAGTGACTGTATCAGGTTTTGGAATTAATCCATACGTTCAGAATTTTAATGATGCCAATGTTTTTACTAATAGCGGTTGGACATCTTATAGTGTAGCTGGTGTTGCTAATCAATGGAAAAGTACAACTACAAATGCTAATTCAGCTCCCGGAGCAGTGGTAATGAATGGATTTTCAGATGGTGGAGTAAGTGAAGATTGGTTGATTTCACCAAAATTACGCTTAAATAGCTTTAATAATTATCCATTATTATCATTTTATTCTCGTAAATATTTTGCCGGACCAAGTTTAAAATTAATGGTTTCTACAAATTACGATGGAAAAAGTAGCCCTGATACTGCTAGTTGGACAGAAATAGATGGTAACTTTCCTGTAACAACGGGAACTTATGTTCAATCACAATACATTAATTTAGGAGCATACATAACGGATCATACTTATGTAGCTTGGGTTTACGAAACGTTATCAGGAGGTAGTGGTAATGCATCAGAGTGGACGATTGATGATGTAGCTATAACAAATGAGCTAGGATTCGTAGATTCAAATCCTAATTTAGATTTTGGAGATGTGAGTCCAAATGCAGTTTCTACTAGTAAGTCTTTTATTTTTAAAGCTGGTGGTTACGGTGATGTTACTATCGCTGCTCCATTAGATTATCAATTATCTCTTAATGATTCTAACTTTTTATCAAGTGTTACTGTAAGCGAAGCTGATGCATTGCTTGGGAAAACAATTTATGCAAGATTTACACCTTCTACAAAAGAATTGTCTATAACAGGTACATTGACATTAACAGGAACTTCATTGAATAAAAATATTGGTACATTAAAAGGTTCTTCTTTGCCTAAAGCAGATACATTTGATGTTGTAACATATAATCTTGAATTTTTTGGGACAGATATAAAAGATAAAAGTGGCAAAGAATTCGGGCCTACAGATAATGCATTACAAATAGCTAATGTTGCAAAAGCAATGATTAAGTTAGATGCCGATGTTTATGCTGTACAAGAAGTGTCTGATGATAAAGCAATGGAAGAATTAATTAAACAAATTAGTGTTGGTGGTAAAACATTTGATAAAGTTACTTCACCTAGTTGGTCTTATTCATTTAATGAAGCTGATCCAAATTTTCCTGCACAAAAATTAGTTGTGATTTATAATACTCAAATAGCAACGGTTACAAGTCAACGTGTAATGTTTAAGGAATTTTATGATGACCTTCGTGCTGGAACAGAAACTTTAGTAAATTACCCAGGTACCAATGCTAATTTTTTCTCGTCAGGACGTTTGCCGTATATGGTACAAATAAAAACAGATATTGGAGGAGTAAAAAGATTAATTAATTTGGTTAATCTCCATGCACGTGCCAATAGCGGAAGTGATATCAGTAAATACAACATGCGTAAATATGATGCACAAGTATTAAAAGACAGTCTAGATCGTTATTATGCAAATTCTGATTTAATCATTTTGGGAGATTATAATGATGACGTAAAAGCATCTGTTGTAACACCAAATCCTTCTTCATATAAAATGTTTGTAGATGATGTCGCAAATTATAATGCACTTACTTTAGATATTAGTAAAGCAGGAGCTTTTAGTTTCTTGAGTTCAGGTGGATTTTTGGATCATATTATGATATCAAATGAATTAAATAGTGAATATATCCCTAATTCGATTGCAGTATATGATCCTCGTTCGGATATAAATAATTATGTAAATACAACATCGGATCACGGGCCAGTAATTGCTCGTTTCGAATTAAAAAAATCTACATTAGGGACAATTGATTTTGAAACTAAGAATGGTTTTGCAGTAAAAACATATCCTAATCCAGCGACAGATATCGTGAATGTTCTTGTAAAAACGAATGATGACAAGAAATTAAAGTTAAGACTTTATGATATTACAGGGCGTATGATAGGAAAGCCAGTTGATGTAAATGGAGGGACAGAAAATAGCACTTCGGTAATCCAGATAAGTGATTTAAAATCGGGAATTTATATTTACACTTTATCAGAAAACAATAAAGTTGTTTTTAAAGATAAGATTATAAAAAAATAAAAGACAGTAAGCTTATAAATTAAAAATAAAGCTAGATTCTAATCATTAGAGTCTAGCTTTATTTATGTAATATAATTTTGTGTGTAATTGTTATTATAACAAAAGAGAGAATTAAAACCCAAAATTAACCCCAAAATTCAGACCCCACTGAAATTGGTTAAACGATTGGGTTTTTAGTGGATTGACATAATAATTTAGACCAGGTTCAACAAACAAACGAGTCTGCTTAAGCACTTCATATTGTAAAGTACTGCTTAATTTAGATCCATAGACGAAATTGTTGACATCTAGATTCTCACCAATTGAATTGCCATCTAAGAAAATTTCATTGGAGATTAATTTCCCTACGAAGCCACCCGTGTTAAGCATTATAGCTGTTTTTTTTGTACTTAAAATAGCATAAGAAACTTCTAAGGGCATTTCTAGATATTGTAATTGTTGACTAATATTACCAGTTAGGTTACTTGTACCACTGCTTTGAATTTTTTGATTACTGTTGTCAGAGGAAAAAACATAATCCCTATTTGTCGAAATGTATTCTACATTTGGACTTGAAATAAAAAAGTCATTGGTAATTCCAGTATTTAATGTGTTTTGTTGTTTGTTGTAATAAGATACGTTAGCTACTGATTGCCCTAGTTCATTGATTTTTAAACCAGAACTTACTGCCCATTTTTTGTTGAGTTTGTAATTTGTTTTTACACCGTATCCAGTATTTTGTTTTGATTCGATAGGATTGCCTAATGTCTTTTTATTACCTGAACTTTGAGAGTTTACAATACCTGCATAAAGCCCCACTGACCATTTTTCTTTTAAAAGATCTTTTTCAGTTTTCGGTTCGTCCTTGTCTTCTTTATTATTTAGTCTGTTTTCTAATTGTTGTAATTCAAGTGCAATTTGTGCTTTATTCAAAGAATCGTTAAAAGATGTAAGATTCTTTTCAGAGATACTATTTAGAGCTATTTCCTTTTTTGATCTGATTTTAAATTACTATTAATTTCAGTTGTGTTTTGTTTGTATAGAGAATTATTGACATCATTTTGTGATGTAGATTGAATATTACTATTTAAAGCAATTTCTCTGCTTTTATCACTATTTAAATCGTTGCCAATTTTGGTGTTATTTTGTTTTATTAAAGATGTATTTACATCATCCTTAACTGATTTTTCAGAGTTGTTATTACTGTTTAAAGCAATTCTTTCGCTTTTAATTTTATTTAGAGTATTGCCAATTTTAATACTGTTTTGCCTTGATGAGGTAGTTTTATTGCTGTTTTCTGATGATGATTTGGCTAAAGAAATAGTTTCATGATTTAATTTTAATGGAGACTTTTCTTTTTTATTGATTGAAGTTGTTACTGTTTTAGGTGATTGTTGACTGTTGTTTGACTTTTTATTAGTTGTTGAATTGTCTGATTCAGCAATAGTTATTGTAGTCGCACTATCTAAAGGAGTATTATTAATAGTAGATGGAGTTGTATTTGATTTTGAGTTGTTTTCTTGATTATCTAGAACAACATTATTGCTCTTAATTAAAGTATCATCTTCATTTGAGTTAAAATATAGACCAGACGTGATGGCTAAACCTATTAAAAGACTAGCAGCTAACGACCACCAAATGGCTGTTGCTTTTTTCTTTTTAGGTTCGTCTAGTTTTTCTTCAATCATAGTCCATAATTCTGGTGGAGGTACACTAGAAAAATTTTCTATTGAAGAAAAAACATCTTCTATTTTTTTCTTTTTCATGCTATTTTAAAATTTAATACGGCTAAAATTTTTGTTTGTAATATTTTTTTCGCCCTATTTAAGTTTGATTTAGAAGTCCCTTCAGTAATTTGGAGCATTTCGGCAATCTCTTTGTGTTTCATTTTTTCAAATACAAATAGATTAAAAACCATCCGATATTGGTCGGGTAAATCCTGGATATATTCGATTAGTTTTTCTTGTGTTATCGGAATAGATTCTAGTTCTTCCTCTTCGATAATTTCTGTTTCTGAATCAAAAACATCCAAAAAAAGATAATCTCTTTTTCTCTTTTTTAGAGTTTCTATGAGTTTATTGATGAAAATTCGTTTCATCCATCCCTCAAAACTACCTTCAAATTTATATTGCTTTATTTTTTGAAAAACGATTATAAAAGCTTCTTGAAAGACATCTTTTGCATCATCTTCATTTTTCATATATTTTAGACAAATTCCATACAATACAGGAGAGAACAATTGATAAATTCTCAATTGCCCTCCTCTGTCATTGTCCATGCACTTTTTTATAAGTAAGTCTAAATTGTCTTCCAAAAAATAATTTTAAAGTAAATTAGATTGCAATAGGTGTTTGGATATTGATATTCTACCTTTTATAAGTAGAAATGTATCCGTTAGGGAAATTGTTTGCAATAATTAGATTTTTAGAATCTAATTTATTGATTACATAAGTCATTCCTTCAAATGTGATTAAGTCATGCTCTAGATTATCAAATACGCTAATTCCTTTAGTAATAAGATATTTGCTATTTCTTATTTCGACATTGTTTTTATATGTAATTACTTTTCCCTCAGGTGTAAAAACTAGTTTTTTAGTGCTTCCAATACTCTTTGGAGTTGAGGTGTAGCTACTGTTTTGATTACCTGTAGATTTTTGCCAAGTCCAACTTCCATGAAGTTTAGTCATTTTATTAGACTTGAAAATTACATTTGCAGAATAAGTTGAAACAGAAATAATAATTAGAAGAGCTAAGATTGTTTTTTTCATTTTAAGAAATTAATAAATTTGTGTTAATTATTTAACCTACAAAGTTAAGTTAGTTTCTTAGAACTGCAATTTTATCTTTGATTGCTTTTTTGAATGTAATTATTTCAGGGCTTTGATCCGGTGTGTTGTTGTTGTCTATGAGTACTTTAGTTACTTTGTTTCCTTGGTTTAATTCAAAATAGATTCCTCCTTGATTGTCAGAATCTGGATTTCCATAGGTCTTATTTCCACCATCTAGGTTCAAAATTTCTGTAGGAATTAGTTTTAAAAAGTCAGAATAGTCTCCTTTTTTTGTTAATGATCGATAGTTGTATTTACTAAAATCATATTGACCAACAACTACGTTTAAATATTGAACAACATTTAAATTGTTGATATTATAAAATAATTGGCAATCAGCTCCATTACATTGACTGCTGTAACTTCCTAAAACTACAAAGTTTTTATTTTCACTTACTTTGTTTAAGTAAATAGGTTTGTCTGTTTTTGGAATTAAAACAAAATCGTAAGGGTTTGTTGCAGGAGTAGTAACTGGATCATTGTTAAGTGGTTCTTTTTCATAGAATTGTACTATTATTTCACAAGAGTTCTCTACAATAGAACTAATTTTTATTTCATAACCACCAGTTGGCTTTGGGCCAGAAAAAACACCAACTAGGTAATTTTTGGTAAAATCTATATTAGGATTTATTGGTGTAGGACAAGGATTCGTGTTTTTGGTAAAAAAAGAATCCATTTTTTCTTGCGTTTTTATTGCTACAGCCATAGGAGTAGCCGGCATGTCTTTTATGGTATAGTTGCATTCTAAAGGAAAACCAGAAAAAGCAACATTACTAAAATCACCACAGCTTTGATAATCATTGTCTGAGTTCATTGAGCAAGAACTGATTCCAAAGGCAACAAATAGGACAAAAATAATTTTCTTCATTTTTTTAATGTTTTAAAAGATTATACCTTATAAGATGATGTAAAGTCAAAAAGGTTGCGTCAAGAAAATGTTTTTTTTGAAAAAAAATATTTGCGTTTAAAAAGGTTGTAGAAAGGGAGTATTCTTAAACTCAAAAAAACAATCTCTTCTTTGAAACTAGCTATTATTACGTACTTTTACTCTTTAAAAAATCTCCTTATGTTGAATCTATTTTCTCTCCTATTAGTTTTTATTATTGCTTTAATTATTGGGGCTTTTATAGGTAAACTTATTTTTTCTGCACGATTTCAATCAGAGAAGGTAAGTTTAAACGAAAAATTAATTGCGCTAACGAATCAGTTTCAACAGCAAAGAGAACATTTTCAGTCAGAAAAAAACAATTTCGAGAAATTACTTCAAGCATCAAATTCTGATAAAGAAATTATTCGAACTGAAAAAGATAGTCTTGCAATTCAGTTATCAAAAAAAGAAGTTGATTTTGAAAATTTATGGGAACGCCATAAAGAACAAAAAAATGAAGTAGAACAACTTCAGGAAAAATTCACCAAAGAGTTTGAAAATCTTGCCAATAAAATACTCGAGGAAAAATCGACAAAATTCACTGCACAGAATAATGAAAATATGAAAAATATCTTGTTGCCTTTGCAAGATAAAATATTAGGATTTGAAAAGAAAGTAGAAGATACGCATAAAGAAAGTATTGATTATCATGCGGCTTTACGTCAGCAAATAATTGGATTAAGTGAGATGAATGCTCAAATGAGTAAAGAGACACTTAATTTGACCAAAGCCTTAAAAGGAGATAGTAAAATGCAAGGGAATTGGGGGGAATTAGTTTTGGAACGAGTTCTCGAAAAATCTGGTTTAGAGAAAGGAAGAGAGTACGAAGTACAACAAAGTTTTACTAATGAGGCTGGTCTTCGTGTTCTGCCAGATGTCGTAATTCATTTACCAGATGGTAAAAAAATGATTGTAGATTCTAAAGTTTCTTTGACAGCATATGAAAAATGGATTAACGAAGAGAGTGATAGTTTAAAAGCAGCTTATTTAAAGGAGCATGTAAATTCTATAAAACGTCATGTTGAGCAACTTGGAAATAAAAACTACCATGATTTGTATCAAATAGAAAGTCCCGATTTTGTATTACTTTTTATACCAATAGAACCCGCTTTTGCAATCGCATTAAATGAAGAAGCTACCTTATATAATAGAGCATTTGAAAAAAATATTGTAATTGTCACACCAACTACATTATTAGCGACTTTACGAACTATTGACAGTATGTGGGCAAATCAGAAACAACAAGAAAATGCTTTTGAGATAGCTAGACAAGCCGGAGCGTTATATGATAAATTTGAAGGGTTTATAGCCGATTTAATTAAAATTGGAAATAAAATAAATGATTCAAAAACCGAATATGAAAACGCGATGAGTAAACTAGTCGAAGGACGAGGAAATTTAATTACAAGCGTAGAAAAGTTAAAGAAAATGGGAGCAAAGGCGAAAAAATCCCTTCCTGAGAATATCTTAACAAGAGCAAATAACAGCGAAAACTAAATTAATATTAGGATGAAACGAATTCTGGGAATTGTCATTGGTATTGTAGCGCTTGCTTTAATTGGGTATTTTGCTTTTATTTATTATGTACCTTATAGTACAGGAATACGTTCGGGCGAATTAATAAGACTGAGCCATAAAGGAGTTGTAATGAAGACATGGGAGGGAGAATTGAGTCAGGGAATTTCGGGAGCACAAATATTCTCTTTCTCCGTTTTAGATAGTGATAAAAAAGTGATAGAAGACTTAAAAGTGCTTCAAGGCAGTTATGTGCGATTAAATTATATAGAAAAATATAAAACATTTCCTTGGTGGGGAGACACGCGCTATTTTGTAATAGCAGTAGAAAAGGAAGACTCTCCATTTAATGTAAAATAATATAGAATATGGATACAAATACAAATTTTAAAACAGTAGCCTGCTCAAGAATAAGCATTTCAGAATTGATGCTTCCATCACATACTAATTTTAGTGGAAAAATACATGGAGGTTACATATTATCATTGTTAGATCAGATTGCTTTTGCTTGTGCATCTAAGTTCTCTGGTAATTATTGCGTAACAGCTTCGGTAGATACAGTCAATTTCTTAAAGCCTATTGAGGTAGGAGAATTAGTAACTATGAAGGCCTCAGTTAATTATGTAGGTAAAAGCTCGATGATTGTGGGTATTCGTGTTGAAGCTGAAAATATTCAAACAGGAGCTATAAAACATTGTAATTCTTCTTACTTTACAATGGTTGCCAAAGATAAAGATGGAAAGAGTGTTCTTGTTCCAGGACTTATTTTATCAAATCTTGAAGAAGTAAGACGTTTTTGTAAAGCTCTGAAACATATAGAGGTCAAAAAAGAAGTCGAAAATCATGCTGAAGAATATAATTATAGTTCTATTGAAACATTGGCAAGTTTAAGCAAATACAATGTTTTATTAGAGCTAAATTAAAATAGATTTTTGTGTAAGTTTTAGCGTTGTTTTAAGAACCAAAGTAGATTAAAATTCGTAACTTTAAGAAAGAGCATTTAACTATCGTTAATGACTTAATCTCTTTTCAGAATAGTTCTATTTTTGATTTATGTCTGTTGTTGGTTTACTTTTGTCAATAGGCTTTTTTCAAAAAATGTCATGCAATGTGTTTAATTTTAATTGCTGAAGATTATGAAAAAAAGTACTTTTTTAATTTTATTACTTACCGCTAATTTTATTACAGCACAAGATAGAATAAGAACTTCAATAGGTGTTATTAATTTTGAAGCTTCTGTACCTTTTTTTGAAGAGGTAAATGCAGTCAATAAAACGGTAACTATGGTTATGGAGCCAGAAACAAGTAGTTTTGTTTGTGTGGCTGTTATGAAAGATTTTCGATTTAAAATGGATTTAATGGAAACTCATTTTAATGAAAATTATATCGAAAGTGATCGGTATCCGAAAGCCATATTTAAAGGCAAAATTGGAAAATTCGACATGAAAGATATTAGTGAAATACCAAAACAATATACCATTAAAGGGAAACTTCAAATTCATGGTAAAACAAAAGATATAGAAGTAAATGCAATCCTTAAAAAAGTGCCTGAGGGCATAGAAATCACTTCAGATTTCCCGCTTAATACCGAGGATTTTAATATTAAGATTCCATCTATGATAGAAAGTAAAGTGTCAAAAAGGGTGAATACAAGCGTGATGGGGGTTATGAAATAATTATTTGATGCAACTTATAAGTGCAGGTTCTAAATTTGAATATTTGAATTTAAAACCTGCATTTTCTATTTTTTGAGAAGAAACTCGTTGTCCCGTTAATACAATATTACTCATTTCGCCCATTATCAATTTAATTACAAAAGAAGGAACTTTAGGTAACCATAAAGAATGATTATATACTTTTGCTAGAGCTTTAGAGAAAACAGCATTATTAGTGTTATCAGTAACAGCAGCATTAAAAGGACCATTCATATTAGTATTTGTAATTGCAAGGAGATAAATGCTACATAAGTCATCAATATGAATCCAAGGCATATATTGTTTACCAGTTCCTATAATTGAGCCAAAACTATATTTGAATAGCGGAGTTAATTTTTTCAAAAAACCATCACCCTTACCTAATACTAAACCAGTTCGTATTATAACAGTACGAATTCCTAGTGATTTAATTGATTCGGTGGCAGTTTCCCATTTTTGGCAAGTTTCTCCAAGAAAATCATTTGCAGCAGGTGTTTCTTCATTGCAAATGTTCTCACTTGTAAATACTCCATAAATTCCAACTGCCGATGCAGATATAAAAGCATCTAAGGATTTATTATTCTTATTTAAAACTGAATAAATGAGTTCAATAGGTTTTTCTCTACTATCGATAATTTCTTTTTTTCTTTTACGAGACCATTTTTTTGTAGCAATACCTTCACCAGCAAGATGAATAATATAATCTGCTTTTAAAACCGATGTTTCATCTATATAATTGTTTTCTATATCCCATTTATAATAGGTGATATCTTTGCTAGGTTTCCTTTCGGTGCGACTTAGTATAGAGACAGAATATCCGTGGTTAATTAATAACGTAGTAAGTTTTTTACCTATAAAACCAGAGCCACCAGTTAATAAAATATTTTTACTCATAATAGTTTATAATATATTTAACACCTTGTTTTGTTTAACATTACGTAAATATAATTAAACGTTGCTTATCTTTATACTCAATTAAAAAAAGTAAGTGCTATGGGAACTAAAAAAGAGATATTGACAAAAGATAAAATTGTTTCTTTATATATGAATTACGTTTTGGAACATGGACAAAATCCTAAATCGGTTTTTCATTTTGCCAAAGCAAATGATTTCGAAGAGGCTGAATTTTATACTTTTTTTGGAACATTTGAAGGATTAGAAAAAGAAATTTTTAATCTGTTTTTCAAGAACACACTTGAATTACTAGATAAAAACCCAGAGTACCAAGAGTATGATATGAAGAATAAAATGCTCAGTTTTTATTTTACTTTTTTCGAATTGCTAACTGCAAATCGTAGTTATGTTGTTCAAGCTTTGAAAAGCAATTCCAACCCAATAAAAAACTTAGTAAAATTAACTACACTTCGCGATAGTTTCAAAAAATATATCAGTTCAATTATAACCGATGATTATCGAGTTCAGCAAGAGAAGCTTCAAAATTTTCAGGAAAAAGCAATTCAGGAAACCGCATGGATGCAACTTTTGCTTACGCTTAAATTTTGGGTAGATGATGCATCTCCAGCTTTTGAAAAAACGGATCTTTTTATTGAGAAATCTGTAAATGTATCTTTTGAATTGATGAATGTAGCGCCAATGAATCATTTACTGGATTTTGGCAAATTTATTTTTAAAGAAAAAATATATAGCAAACAATGAAAACCATCGACTATATCCCAACTTCCAAGATAGAAAGGGCGAGCAAACTTGTTCAAACAGGAGCAAAAATTGGAGTGAATTATTTAAAGTACTACGGAGAAAAAATTGTAAACCCAGAAATAACCCGCGATAAATTAAATGAAAATAATGCCGAAGATATTTATGATGGGCTCAAAAGCCTAAAAGGAAGTGCACTTAAAGTAGCACAGATGTTAAGCATGGACAAGAATTTCTTACCACAAGCCTATGTAGAAAAATTTTCTTTATCGCAATTTTCAGTTCCGCCATTATCTGCGCCATTAGTATTAAAAACGTTTAAAACTAATTTTGGTAAAACTCCCTATGAAATTTTTGATGAGTTTAATCCCAATTCTGTAAATGCAGCAAGTATCGGTCAGGTGCATTTAGCTGTAAAAGATGGAAAGAAACTAGCCGTAAAAATTCAATATCCAGGAGTTGCCAATAGTATTTCTTCCGATTTGGCTTTGGTAAAGCCCATGGCAATAAGAATGTTTAACCTACAAGGAAAAGATTCAGATAAATATTTTAAAGAAGTAGAAGATAAGTTGATTGAAGAAACTAACTATTTATTAGAATTGCAACAGAGCCAAGAAGTGGTAAATGCTTGTAAAAAGATAGAAAATCTGGTCTTTCCTAACTATTATCCAGACTTTTCTTCAGAGAAAATCATCACTATGGATTGGATGGCAGGAATTCATCTTTCAGAATATACAGTAAAGCCCCACAGCCAAGATGAATTAAATACAATTGGACAGGCACTTTGGGATTTTTATATGTACCAAATTCATATTTTGCGAAAAGTTCATGCTGATCCTCATCCTGGTAATTTCCTGGTAAATGATAAAAACCAGTTGGTAGCTTTAGATTTTGGATGTATGAAACAAATTCCAAATGACTTTTATGTACCCTATTTTGAGTTAATCAATAAAGAAGTGATAACTGACGAGAAGCTTTTTAATGAGAAATTATTCGAATTAGAAATTCTGAGAACAGATGATACCAAGGAAGAAATTGAATATTTCACAGGAATGTTCCATGATTTATTATCGTTATTCACAAAACCATTCCAATCAGATACATTCGATTTTTCTGATGAAGAATTTTTTAATAATATAGCCAAGTTGGGAGAACGATTCTCAAAAGACACAAACCTTAAAAAGATGAACGGAAATCGTGGTTCAAAACATTTTATATATATGAATAGAACATTCTTCGGATTATATAATTTAATGTTCGATTTAAAAGCCAAGATTGAAGTAAATAATTATCAGATATATTAGTTCCAGCTTCCCGGTAGCTATCGGGATACTATATCTCTTGTGTTGAACACCAACACAAGAGCATGCCGTTTCCATCTGGGCTAGAAACGACAAAAAATAAAGCCTCTGTCAAAGTTTAAACTCTGACAGAGACTTTAAGATTTAGATTTTAATTAAAAAAGCTATCTCAGAATTCCTTTTTTATAAGTTGCTATAGCACGATCTCTAGCAAAAGCATGGTCAATCATCGGTTCATTGTACCCTAAATCAAATTCAGGAATCCATTTTCGGATATAAATTCCCTTCTCATCAAACTTCTTAAGCTGAATTTCTGGGTTAAAAACTCTAAAATACGGAGCAGCATCACAACCCGTTCCAGCAGCCCATTGCCAATTACCAACATTAGAGGCCAATTCATAATCAAGTAATTTTTCGGCAAAGTAAGCTTCGCCCCATTGCCAGCTAATTAATAAGTGCTTGCATAAAAAACTGGCAACAACCATTCGAACCCGATTGTGCATATATCCCGTTTCATTAAGTTGGCGCATTCCAGCATCGACCATAGGATATCCAGTAGTTCCAGTACACCAGCGTTTAAAGTCGTTTTCGTTATTTAACCATTGAATACCATCATATGCGGATTTAAAATTATGGTTAACGACATTTGGAAAACTAAATAAAATTTGAATAAAAAACTCCCTCCATATTAATTCACTCAAGAAAACCTGATTTGTCTGAGCAGCCCAGTTTACTAATTTTCGAATACTAACAGTACCAAAACGTAAATGAGGTGAAAGATAAGAGGTTGAATCTAACGCAGGAAAATCTCTTGTTTCTTGATAATTCGAAATGTTTTTTAGATTATGAGGAAGTACTTTAATCGTACTTTTTTCAAACCCAATTTGGTTTATTGTTGGGAATACAAATTGACTTTTATAAAAATTAGAAAAAAGACTTGCCGTATTATATTCTTCGGCTTGACCTAAAATTTTATATTTTTCTAACCATTTATTTTTATAAGGAGTATATATAGTATAAGGTAAGCCATCAGATTTTGTGATTTCTTTTTCCTCAAATATCACATGATCTTTATATAAATGTACCGAAGTGTTATTTTTTTTAATAAATCAGAGATTGTTAAATCTCTTTTTATAGCATAAGGCTCATAATCTTTATTGAGAAAAACTTCCTGAATATCGAATTCTTCGATGAGAGATTGCCAGATATTATTAGTTTCCCCTTTTTTAATTAAAAGAGAGCTTCCAATAGTATTCAATTCAGTATTAATTTTTTCTAGAGAATCGTATATAAAACTCACTCTTGAATCGTCTTTAGGCAAGCTCTCAAGAATTGCCTCATCAAAAATAAACAAAGGAATAACTGGAAAATTAGATTCAAGGGCATGAAACAATCCGCGATTATCATCTAAACGCAAATCGCGTCGAAACCAGAATAGACTAACTTTTTGTTTGTTCATTATTTAGTATTAAAAATTTCTTCAACCTTTTTGTGGCGATATTCGAAAATTGTTTTCAGTTCATTTCTCACAACAAGAGCATTCATGATGCGTCCGATAAAACCTAGCGGAAGAGCATAATGTACAATATCTGTCATTTGAGTTCCATTAGCTGTAGCTTCAAAAAAATGTTTGTGATGCCATAAAGTATAGGGGCCAAAACGTTGTTCGTCTATGAAATAACTGTTTTCCTTTACTACAGTAATTTCAGTCATCCAGTTTAATTTAATCCCTAAAAGCGGAGTGATTTTATATTGAATGATTTGTCCAGCATACATTAATTTGTCATCATAATCGGTAACTTCAAATCCCATTGACTTAGGAGTAATTATCTGAAGGTTTTTAGGATTAGAAAAAAAAGACCAGCATTCTTCTAAACTCGTATTGATATGCTGAACAGATTCTTTTTTATATACTTTCATGATTCATGATTAGATTTTGTAGTATTTAAACGGAACGAATAGCATTCCAAAACATTCACCATGTTCCTTGTCTAAGTGTTTATGATGTGCTTTATGCGCTTTTCTTAATCCAATGAGGTATTTGTTTTTGGTGTTTTTAAACCATTTAAAGCGTTGATGAATCAATACATCATGTACCATAAAGTAGCAAAATCCATAAAAAGTTAATCCCAGACCGATAAAAAATAAGTAATTGATACCATCTATAGTTCCAAAATAGAATAGTAAAATACTCGGGATTGCAAAAATTACAAAGAAAATATCATTTCGTTCAAATACATTTGTGTATTTAGGTTGATGATGATCAGAATGAAAATACCACATAAAACCATGCATAACAAATTTGTGAGTACACCAAGTGACACATTCCATGAAGAGAAATACACCTATAAAAATTAAAAAGGAAACCATTGTTGTGTTTTTTTTGTTAGAAGTTATACCATTCTTAGTTTATATGAAACAAAAGACTTGGCTAGTAATCCAGCTTTTGAATAATTAGAAACTCGAATTCTTTCATTGCCTATCTCATGGTAAGGAGTGTTTTCTAGTTTCTTTAAAAGCTTTTTGTAATAGATATAAGCAGTATATACTCCAAACTTAGCTTCAACAGGAAGTTTTACAATTCCCTGATAGGCTATTCTAAAATCTTCTTCAATTTCTTCTATGATTTTATTTTTTGAATTTTCATCAAATGAGTTTAAATCGATTCCTGGAAAATAGTTCCTGTTTAAAATTAGATTATCATCTTTTAAGTCTCGTAAAAAATTTACCTTTTGAAAAGCGGTGCCCAATCGCATTGCTTCCATTTTTAATGTTTCATATTTTGAATCGCTACCAGAAACAAAAACTTTAAGACACATTAAGCCTACAACATCTGCAGAACCATAAATATAATCTTCAATTTCTTCTTTATTATAGTCCGTTTTGATTAAATCTTGTCGCATACTTTTTAAAAAAGACTGAATTAAATCATCAGTAATATTATACTTTTTTACGGTTTGTTGAAAAGAATTTAAAATAGGATTAAGACTTATATCAGTTGCTATTGCTTTATAGTATTCTTTTTCGAAATCATCGATTAGAAACTTTTTATCAAATCCATGAAACGAATCTACAATTTCATCAGCAAAACGGACAAAGCCATAGATACTGTAAATAGCATCTCTTATGCTTGGAGCTAACATATATACAGCCAAGGAGAAAGAAGTACTGTAGCTTTGGGTTACCAGTTTGCTACATTTAAACGAGACATTATCAAATAACTGTTTCATATTTTTATGATGAAAAGGATTTGTTTATTAATTCGGATACTAGTTTTCCCGATATCAAAGCAGGAGGTACGCCAGGTCCTGGAACAGTTAATTGCCCAGTAAAGTATAAATTTTTTACTTTCTTGCTTTTTAGTTTAGGTCTTAAAAATGCAGTTTGTAATAGGGTATTTGCCATTCCGTATGCATTTCCTTTATAAGCATTGTAATCTTCGATAAAGTCATTTTTGCAAAAAGACTTCTTAAATATAATATTATTTTTAATAGATTGTTGAGTGATAGTTTCAAAACGAGTAATTATTTTCTCAAAATATTCTTCACGAAGTACTTCAGTGTCTTCTATTCCAGGTGCTAGTGGAACTAGAAAAAAACCACTTTCCATTCCTTCAGGAGCTGCTGTTGTATCTGTCACTGATGGGAAGTTAGCATAGAATAAAGGAGCTTCAGGCCACTTAGGTTCGTCATAAATATCCATGGCATGTTGGTTGAAATCTACATCGAAGAATAAAGCATGATGCGAAATGTTTTGAATTTTTTTATCAAATCCAATATAAAATAGAAGAGAAGAAGGAGCAAAAACACGGCTTTCCCAATAAGAGTCCGAATAGGCTCGATGTTCTTTGTCTAATAAAGTTTCAGTATGTTGGTAATCGGCACCACTTAATATTATATCTGCAGTAATAATTTCATCATTAATAATTAATCCAGTTGCGATATTATTTTTGACTATGATTTTATCAATGTTAGAATTGGTTTGAATAGTAACTCCAAGTCCTTTGGCTAGACTTTCGATACCGCGTACAACATCATACATCCCCGTTTTAGGATGCCAGGTTCCTAATCCGAAATCAGCATAGTTCATGAAATTGTAGAAAGAAGGAGTCTTAGATGGTTTAGCACCAAGAAATAAAACTGGAAATTCAAGAATTTGAATCAGCCTTTGGTCTTTAAATTTCTTGCGAATGTCTTTACTTACTGTTCCAAAAAACTGACTTAATTTTTGTGTAGTTTCAAGAGTGATCAATTCTAAAGCAGAAACACCTGGACGATACACTAATTTTTTTATGGCAATGTCATAGTTGCTTTTAGCTTTCGATATGTAATCAACTAATTTTTTACCACTCCCTTTCTCTATAGATTCAAAAGTTGCTGCAATTTCGTTTAAATTATCAGTGATAGTCATAAATTCATTAACTCCAAAATATATACGATATGCTGGATTGAGCTTTATTAATTGATAATAGTCACTTGTTTTTTTATCAAAATCACTAAAGAAATTTTCAAATACATCGGGCATCCAATACCAGCTTGGACCCATGTCAAAAGTAAAACCATTACTTTTTAGTTGTCTAGCTCTACCACCTATAGATGCATTTTTTTCATAAATAGTTACGTCATAACCTTGCTTAGCTAGATAGCATGAGGCGGCTAAAGACGAAAAACCGGAACCAATAATTGAGATTGTTTTCTTCATTTGTTTAACAAAAATACAAAATAATTAAACAAAATAATTATATCTGCATCACTAATTTTTCTATAGAGTTAAAAATGTGTACTCTTTGGTCTAGGTTTTCTGACTCAATGTGCTCAACCACTTTGCCAATCAACCATATCTCGTTGGATTTATTTAGTAACTCAGAACTCATATTTTTTACATATTGATTGACTATTGTGCGATCTGGTTGGGTTGTGAGGTAGGAAACAAAAGTGATGTTGTTGAAATGATTGTTAAGTTCTTTTAGATTTTCTATAGGCATGCTTTCACCTAAGTAAATTGTTTTATAGCCTTGAAGAAGTATCTCGTATTGTATATACATTAATCCTAGTTCATGAATTTCATTCATTGGTAATGAAAGAACGTATATTCTATCATTTTTTGTTGGCTTTTGAACTTGAAGTTTCTCGGTATTTATATGTAGCTTTTGTTTTATCAAGTTAGATATAAAATGTTCATGAGCAGGAGTTATAGTATCGGATTGCCATAATAAGCCCAACTCATTTAATAAAGGGATGAATACTTGTTGAAAGATTTCCTTAAAAGATTTCTCAGTAGTCAGCCAATTAAAAGTATTGAAAAATGATTCTTGATCAAAATTCATCATTGCCATTTTGAATGAACTGATTGCATGATTTTTTGCATTCTTATTAGAAATGATTTCTCTAACTAATTGTGGAATCTTGTCTTGTGGATAGGTTGCTATTTTTGAGATCTTATAACCATATTCATGTAGTAATGTAATGTTTAGTAGTTTTTGTAAACTGGCTAAATTATACAGGCGAATATTGGTGTCAGTACGCATAGGTTCAAGAATGTTGTATCTCTTTTCCCAAATGCGAATGGTGTGTGCCTTAATTCCAGAAAGGTTTTCAAGGTCTTTTATGCTAAAAACACTTTTTATATTGTTTATCATTAATTGATATTTAATAAACAAATTTAGTTTAATTTCTATAAATATGCTTAAAATTAGAAATTTATCATTTTTAGTCTATTCAAGATTAACAGCCTGATGAGAGTTGAGTTTGTCTAAATGTAATATAGTTTTGGTGTTATCTCTATTTCGATTGTACATTGGGATAAATTTAGCTCCGTATATAACCTCTTTGAAGGTGTAAGAAGTTCTTGCTGCTACAGTATTGCTATACGTGTCATCAAATGTTTTAATGAATACCAATATTTCTCCATGAATAGAGGAGAAGTCATCTTTTGTGAATTTATATAAAGGGCTTTTTTCTGTTATAGGATGGACTAATGTCCAGCTTAGTGTAAGGGCATTTATTTGTTTTAATTCTAATTCTAGAGAATAAAATTTATTAGTCTTTATGGTGTTTTCTTCAACGGTTATTCCTAAAGTGATTTTTGCTTCTGCATCAGTAAAGTTTGTATTTTTAAAAGGAACAAGGCGAATCATCAAAGCTTTGTGATCTCCGTAAGGGCTAATTAAAGCATTATGAGAGAATTTAAGAAATGCAGTTGGTCTGCTAAATCTACCAAAAAATAGTCCAGTTGCAATAGCAAAGCTCAATAATCCTATTAATGCTTCAGCTGCAGATAGAGAGCTTGTTAGGAATCCTGTAGGGCTGATATGTCCGTAGCCTACGGTTGTGAAGGTTTGTGCGCTAAAAAAATAAGCTTGTCCGAATTTTGACCATCCGCTTTGAGATGTAACAATTCCGTCTAGGTGTTCAATGCCAATTGCATAATAGGCAATCGCAAAAATAAAATTGATAGCGATATAAAAGGAAAATAAAATAAGCATAAACTTCCATGTGGGCATATCGATCATAGTGTGGTACCAGCTAATGCGACGTAGTAAATGCATTCCTCGTTTTTCAATATTTGGAGAGCCATCCTTATTTACAAAACGGCCTCCGTAATTGTTAGAGTTAGTTCCAAAACCTGAGTTCTTATCGGTTTCGGCTTTAGTATTTATCTTTTTTAATATTGACATATTTTTTATATCGAATAAGTTTGAACTAAATTAAATTGACCGCCGAATATCCTATCAAATATAAGGATAAGTTAGGATACAAAAAAAACACCCAACTCTTGCTTTGTGAAAAGAAAAGTTGGGTGCTTCTTAGTGATTTTTTATTTGCAGAAAGTAGCTTTGTTTTTGCTAGCGCTTCTGCTACCTAATTCTATTGCTTTGGTAAAATCTTTACAGGCATTTTTCTTGTCTTGGATTTGGGTGTAACAAGTGCCTCTTAAGTTATAGGCTATGTAGTCTTTAGGATTTAAAGCAATCGAAGAAGTGCAGTCTTTAATGGCTGCTTGAAAGTCTTTTAATTTGTAATTTACATTAGCTCTTCCAGTAAAAGCATCTGCATTCATAGGGTCTAATTCAATAGTTTTGTTAAAGTCGGAAAGAGCTCCCTTGGTGTCGTTTAGTTTTAGTTTGGCAACACCTCTGTTCTGATATGCTTCAGTAAAGTTTGCTTTTAGTTTAATAGCTTTATTATAATCAGCTATTGCGCCTTTTGTATTTCCGTTTTCGGCTTTTCTTATGGCTTGGTCAAAATAATCAGATCCAGATTGGCTCCAGCATATGCTAGTTGCTAAAAATAATAAAATAAGTAATGATTGTTTCATGAAAAATAATTAGTAGGTTTAGATTGTTTAACGTGATTTTGGGTTGTTTATTATGGGAAAAAAGAAAGTATTATTTGGTATTCTCTCTTTTTTGTTTTTAGCTAATTTTGATTTTTAATTGAGATTTATCTCTTTAAGATTTCTATAAAGCTAAAAAAGGGTCAAGTAAAAATTACTTGACCCTTTGTGACCCGACTGGGGCTCGAACCCAGGACCCCATCATTAAAAGTGATGTGCTCTACCAACTGAGCTATCGAGTCGTTATTGACATTGCTATATTCTGTTTAATCACAAAATTTGTGACCCGACTGGGGCTCGAACCCAGGACCCCATCATTAAAAGTGATGTGCTCTACCAACTGAGCTATCGAGTCATTACTATCAATGCAATAGTAGTGTATGTATGTATAAAATTTGTGACCCGACTGGGGCTCGAACCCAGGACCCCATCATTAAAAGTGATGTGCTCTACCAACTGAGCTATCGAGTCATTATTTCAATAAATTATTATATTTGATCACAAATTTTGTGACCACGGTGGGATTTGAACCCACACGCCCTTTCGAGCACCACCCCCTCAAGATGGCAAGTCTACCGTTTCTCCACGTGGCCAAAAAAAAAAGGCCAAGTAAGAGTTTACTCAACCTTCTGTGACCCGACTGGGGCTCGAACCCAGGACCCCATCATTAAAAGTGATGTGCTCTACCAACTGAGCTATCGAGTCTTGCTATCAAGGAAAGTTTTATATTTGATCACGAATCTTGTGACCCGACTGGGGCTCGAACCCAGGACCCCATCATTAAAAGTGATGTGCTCTACCAACTGAGCTATCGAGTCATATTCTTTCCTTGAATGCGGGTGCAAATATAAGGAGTTATTTTCGAAGTTTCCAAGCATTTTTATTATAAATTTGTCTTTTTTTTGGAAAAAATTCCAATGGCTTAGTTTATAAGGTTTTATTAGTATGAAAAAAATTGTATTGTTAGGGTATATGGGTTGCGGTAAGTCAACAATTGCTCAGAAATTATCGAAAATCACAGAAATTCCTTTTTTGGATTTAGACAAATGCATCGAAAATAAGGTTAATTTAACCATAAATGAGATTTTTGATAAGCATGGAGAGATTTATTTTAGGAAATTAGAGCATGAAACATTTGTAGAATTGCTCCAATCTCCCGAAGAAATTATTATAGGCTTAGGAGGAGGGACTCCATGTTATGCTAATAATCATGAATTATTGAATAAAGAAGGGGTGATTTCTATTTATTTAAAAGCGTCTATCGATACATTATATGGACGTTTACTTCATAATAAGAGTAAACGCCCACTTATTGCTGATAAAAATGAGGAGGAGATGAGAGAGTTTATAGCTACACATCTTTTTGAAAGAAGTTTTTATTACAATCAAGCCAAGTATAAGGTGAGTGTAGATGAGAAGACTATAGATGAAACGATTTCTGATATTCTTGAGCTTTTAGCTTAAGAAGGCATAATTGTTATTGTTGTCGTCAAATACAACTTGTACGTGTTCTAATAAAGATGTTGAAAGAGATATTCCTTTAAAGTCAGCTTTTACAGGGTATTTCTTGTGATTTCTGTCAACTAGTACGGCAGTTTTGAATTTTTTTAGTGGAACATCTAGGAAATGACGAACAGCATATATTAATGTGGTTCCTGAGTTTAATACGTCATCTACAAGAACTAATCCTTTGTTGGCGTATTGCTCTTTAGTTAGAGATGTGTTTATAGGGGATTCGGGTTTTTGTTTGTTTATCTGTACTTCGCAAAGAGATACTTTAATAGAAGAAATAGATTCTAGTGCTATTGCTAGTTTCTTAGCGAATATAAAGCCGTTAGATGCGATGCCAGCAATTACAATTTCATCATCCTCTACAAAAGTTTCATATATTTGGTAGGCAATCCGTTTAATTTTATGTTCGATTTCTTGATTCGTTAAGATGATGTTTTTGCTCATTGTAGTTTTTTTTAAAATAATAAAATTAAGTGTGTCTGGTTAAGGTGTTATTCAGTTTCGTCTTCGTCGTTAGTGATGTCGTTTCCAAATTCATCAATATCCCTACGATCCTTTTTGGTTGGTCTTCCTGTTCCGTTTTTTCGGTAATGTTCTTTGGATAGTTTTAGTAATTCCAAATGAGCATATGCTTCAGCAGGAGTTTCGTTCTTTCTGTATATGTCAACAAGTTTTGCGCCAACCCTATTTTCAGGGATGTCTAGTACAGTTATAATTTGAGTAATTTGATCTTTTCGAAATGTAATTTTGTCAGTCGGAAAAACCTCCTTTGAAGGTTTCGCTACTTGTCCATTTACTGTGACATGGTTCTTTTTGCATGCCTCGGTGACCAGATTTCGAGTCTTATAATAACGCACGCACCATAGGTATTTATCTATTCTCATAAATTTTCAAAAATCGGAGTTAAATTGTTTACAAAAATAAATCAATATTGTATCTTGCGCACCTAAAAAATCAATAATAATGAACAAAATTAAATATTATTTTATATTAACAGTTGTGTCACTCTCTTTGTTTTCTTGTTCTAAAAGTGATAATAATAGTGAAGTTGTGCCTTTAAGAGATTATGCAGTCCAATATGCTACTGAACTTGCTGATATTGAAGATTATTTAAAAGCTAATTATATTACAGTTGTAGATCATGCGGGTTTTCCAGATGATCAGGATGTTACTATTACTGCGATTCCTCCAGGTGGTGTTCAAAAATCTATTTGGGAACAGAAGACTTATGAGCTTAAATATAGAGAAGTTAGTCTTAGTGGTGTTCTTCATAAAACTTACTTTTTAGTTTTAAGAAAAGGTGTGGGTGATTCTCCAGCAAATACAGATGCTGTTTTTACATCTTACACGGGTAAATACTTGGAGAGAGTCGCTAATGAAGGGGGTGTTGGTACTTTTGTTAAGTCAACTGATTTTCCAGGTGAGAAATTTCCTCAAGACTTTTTTGAATTATATGGTACAGGAATTATAGCAGGATGGGGTGAGATTTTTCCTCAATTCAAAGAAGGGACGTCTTCGTTAAATAATGATGGTTCGGTGAGATATGAGAATTTTGGGGCTGGAGTAATGTTTTTACCTTCTAGGTTAGCTTATTATGCTACGGGTAAAGATGTGATTCCTTCATATGCTCCATTGGTTTTTAGTTTTAAATTGTATGGGATTAAAAGATTAGATCATGATGGGGATGGTATTCCTGATTGGAAAGAAGATCATGATAATGATGGTTATATGTATGATTTTAGAAATGCATTTAATTATCCAGTGCCTCCACTTGTTAATATAGATGATACAGATAAAGATGGAATCCCTGACTTCTTGGATGTCGATGATGATGGGGATTATATCGCAACGAAAGTTGAAATTAAAGACCCGAGTACAGGTAAGCCTTATCCGTTTGATTCTATTCCAGTCTGTACTCCTTCAGGAAAGAAAAATTATTTAGATCCTTCTTGTTATCCTGGTAGTAAGTAATCAGGATGCGAAAAATATTTAAGCGGCTACTATATATAGTAGCCGCTTTTTTTTTGTATCCTAGTATAATAGGAGTAATATTCTGTTATTAATATATAAGAGAAGTTTTTTCGGGAGCACTTTCCTGCTATCCGCTCCAATCTTACCTTTTTTAAAGGAAAAAGGCTAAGGATTTCCTCTTTTATCAGGGTTAGGGAGTTCTAAATCTGCTGAATCAGCCAAATCTGCGAGAAACAAGAACCCGAAATCCCAGCAAAACCGAGCAAAAACAAGAGAAGAAGAGTTTAGCAAGTAGAAAAATCTTAGAAAACCCAAAAACACCGAAGCAGTAAGATGTGAGTTATCAATGTGTTAAGAAATAAACGTAAAATAAACCCAAAAATGCAATCGAAAAGTATTGTTTATCTATAAAAAGGTGGTAGTTTTGCACCCGCAACAAACAAGACGTTCACTGATACACTGGCAAGCAAAACAATCGGATTTAGAAACGAAAGTTTCTAAAAAAAAGATTAAAAAAAGCTTGTGAGTTTGGAAAACGAAAGTTACATTTGTACCCCGCAAAACAACGGAAGTTCCTTGAAATACTGCTAAGAAAAACGAAGAAAACGGAAGCGAAAGTTTCTAAAAAAACTTCAAAAAAATCTTGCCAGTTAAAAAGGAGTTCATTACTTTTGCACCCGCTTTGAGAAACAAGCGAACAAAATAAGTAGACAAGTTCTTAGACATATTGAATTGACAGCCGTTTCGAAAGAGATTTCGAAACAAAGAATAAAGAGTAATAGAATCGCAAGATTTGAATATAACCGATAGAATCTGAAGTCGCAATATAATATAAAAAATATACGATGAAGAGTTTGATCCTGGCTCAGGATGAACGCTAGCGGCAGGCTTAACACATGCAAGTCGAGGGGTATGCTTCTTCGGAAGTAGAGACCGGCGCACGGGTGCGTAACGCGTATGCAATCTACCTTTTACAGAGGGATAGCCCAGAGAAATTTGGATTAATACCTCATAGTATTATGAAATGGCATCATTTTATAATTAAAGTCACAACGGTAAAAGATGAGCATGCGTCCCATTAGCTAGTTGGTAAGGTAACGGCTTACCAAGGCTACGATGGGTAGGGGTCCTGAGAGGGAGATCCCCCACACTGGTACTGAGACACGGACCAGACTCCTACGGGAGGCAGCAGTGAGGAATATTGGACAATGGGCGCAAGCCTGATCCAGCCATGCCGCGTGCAGGATGACGGTCCTATGGATTGTAAACTGCTTTTATACAGGAAGAAACCCTGGTTCGTGAACCAGCTTGACGGTACTGTAAGAATAAGGATCGGCTAACTCCGTGCCAGCAGCCGCGGTAATACGGAGGATCCAAGCGTTATCCGGAATCATTGGGTTTAAAGGGTCCGTAGGCGGTTTAATAAGTCAGTGGTGAAAGCCCATCGCTCAACGGTGGAACGGCCATTGATACTGTTAAACTTGAATTATTAGGAAGTAACTAGAATATGTAGTGTAGCGGTGAAATGCTTAGAGATTACATGGAATACCAATTGCGAAGGCAGGTTACTACTAATTGATTGACGCTGATGGACGAAAGCGTGGGTAGCGAACAGGATTAGATACCCTGGTAGTCCACGCCGTAAACGATGGATACTAGCTGTTGGGAGCAATCTCAGTGGCTAAGCGAAAGTGATAAGTATCCCACCTGGGGAGTACGTTCGCAAGAATGAAACTCAAAGGAATTGACGGGGGCCCGCACAAGCGGTGGAGCATGTGGTTTAATTCGATGATACGCGAGGAACCTTACCAAGGCTTAAATGTAGTTTGACCGATTTGGAAACAGATTTTTCGCAAGACAAATTACAAGGTGCTGCATGGTTGTCGTCAGCTCGTGCCGTGAGGTGTCAGGTTAAGTCCTATAACGAGCGCAACCCCTGTTGTTAGTTGCCAGCGAGTCATGTCGGGAACTCTAACAAGACTGCCAGTGCAAACTGTGAGGAAGGTGGGGATGACGTCAAATCATCACGGCCCTTACGCCTTGGGCTACACACGTGCTACAATGGCCGGTACAGAGAGCAGCCACTGGGCGACCAGGAGCGAATCTATAAAACCGGTCACAGTTCGGATCGGAGTCTGCAACTCGACTCCGTGAAGCTGGAATCGCTAGTAATCGGATATCAGCCATGATCCGGTGAATACGTTCCCGGGCCTTGTACACACCGCCCGTCAAGCCATGGAAGCTGGGGGTGCCTGAAGTCGGTGACCGCAAGGAGCTGCCTAGGGTAAAACTGGTAACTAGGGCTAAGTCGTAACAAGGTAGCCGTACCGGAAGGTGCGGCTGGAACACCTCCTTTCTAGAGCCCTATATGTTAGCAGTAATGCACGTTAGGGAAAGAAGACGAAAGATTTTAAAGGTTCATCTCTAAAGATTATATTACTCTGCTGTTAGTTCAAATAATAAATTTAAGTAAAAACAGAGTCTCGTAGCTCAGCTGGTTAGAGTACTACACTGATAATGTAGGGGTCGGCAGTTCGAGTCTGCCCGGGACTACTATTTAAACTTAAATAAAAGGAAATTTTAGAAGTTGAGCATTTATGAGCGAATTCATAACTCATAATTCATCATCATTTTAAAAATGGGGGATTAGCTCAGCTGGCTAGAGCGCCTGCCTTGCACGCAGGAGGTCAACGGTTCGACTCCGTTATTCTCCACAGATCAATCCCTTAATTGGGTGCGATAAAAGTTCATTGACATATTGAGATAAGAAAATAATAAAAAGTAGAAAGCGTTTTTATTAGCGATAATAAAAACAAAAAAAAACGGTCATATTAATTTATGATTGGTACAATAAGCAAAATAAGGGCGTATGGGGGATGCCTTGGCTCTCAGAGGCGATGAAAGGCGTGATAAGCTGCGAAAAGCTACGGGGATCGGCACACACGAATTGATCCGTAGATACCTGAATGGGGCAACCCACTATGTTGAAGACATAGTACACCGATAGGTGGGCAAACCCGCTGAACTGAAACATCTAAGTAGGCGGAGGAGAAGAAAACAAAAGTGATTCCGTAAGTAGTGGCGAGCGAACGCGGATTAGCCCAAACCAATGTTGTTACGGCAATGTTGGGGTTGTAGGACCACGATATTTGTTGCGCAAAGAATTAGAATCTACTGGAAAGTAGAACCACAGAGGGTGATAGTCCCGTATAGGTAATGAGTGTAAATGATAGTGGTATCCTGAGTAGGGCGGGGCACGTGAAACCCTGTCTGAATTTGGCGGGACCATCCGCTAAGGCTAAATACTCCTGAGAGACCGATAGTGAACCAGTACCGTGAGGGAAAGGTGAAAAGAACCGTGAATAACGGAGTGAAATAGATCCTGAAACCATACGCTTACAAGCGGTCGGAGCCCTTTCGTGGGGTGACGGCGTGCCTTTTGCATAATGAGCCTACGAGTTAACGTTGCTGGCAAGGATAAGTGGTTAAGCCACGGATCCGTAGCGAAAGCGAGTCTGAATAGGGCGCTTTAGTCAGTAGTGTTAGACGCGAAACCGTGTGATCTACCCATGGGCAGGTTGAAGCTGTGGTAACACACAGTGGAGGACCGAACCGGTTGACGTTGAAAAGTCTTCGGATGACCTGTGGGTAGGGGTGAAAGGCCAATCAAACTCGGAAATAGCTCGTACTCCCCGAAATGCATTTAGGTGCAGCGTTGTGCATAAAGTTATATAGAGGTAGAGCTACTGATTGGATGCGGGGGCTTCACCGCCTACCAATTCCTGACAAACTCCGAATGCTATATAATGTTTCACAACAGTGAGGGCTTGGGTGCTAAGGTCCAAGTCCGAGAGGGAAAGAACCCAGACCATCAGCTAAGGTCCCCAAATATATGTTAAGTTGAAAGAACGAGGTTTGTCTGCCCAGACAGCTAGGATGTTGGCTTGGAAGCAGCCATTCATTTAAAGAGTGCGTAACAGCTCACTAGTCGAGCGGACGAGCATGGATAATAATCGGGCATAAACATATTACCGAAGCTATGGATTTAGAGTTTACTCTAAGTGGTAGGGGAGCATTCTAACAGGGTTGAAGGTGTGTCGTAAGGCATGCTGGACTGGTTAGAAAAGAAAATGTAGGCATAAGTAACGATAATGCGGGCGAGAAACCCGCACACCGAAAAACTAAGGTTTCCACAGCTATGCTAATCAGCTGTGGGTTAGTCTGGTCCTAAGGCGAACCCGAAAGGGACAGTCGATGGCTAACGGGTTAATATTCCCGTACTACTAATTACTGTGATGGGGTGACGGAGTGATGAAAGCGCCGCGAACTGACGGAATAGTTCGTTGAAGTACCTACCTATAAGATCTGCAGGCAAATCCACAGATTTTGGGGAAATACGATAGTACTCGGAGACTTCGGTTGAAGAGATAGTGCGCCTAAGGGCTTCCAAGAAAAACCTCTAAACTTCAGGTAATTAGTACCAGTACCGTAAACCGACACAGGTAGTTGAGGAGAGAATCCTAAGGTGCTCGAGAGATTCATGGCTAAGGAATTAGGCAAAATAGACCTGTAACTTCGGGAGAAAGGTCGCCAGCAGCAATGCTGGCCGCAGTGAAGAGGTCCAGGCGACTGTTTATCAAAAACACAGGGCTCTGCAAAATCGTAAGATGAAGTATAGGGCCTGACACCTGCCCGGTGCTGGAAGGTTAAGAGGAGATGTTATCTTCGGAGAAGCATTGAATTGAAGCCCCAGTAAACGGCGGCCGTAACTATAACGGTCCTAAGGTAGCGAAATTCCTTGTCGGGTAAGTTCCGACCTGCACGAATGGTGTAACGATCTGGACACTGTCTCAGCCATGAGCTCGGTGAAATTGTAGTAGCGGTGAAGATGCCGCTTACCCGCAGTGGGACGAAAAGACCCTGTGCACCTTTACTATAGCTTAGTATTGACCTTGGATAAATGATGTGTAGGATAGGTTGGAGACTGTGAAGTGGCGTCGCTAGGCGTTGTGGAGTCATTGTTGAAATACAACCCTTTGTTTATCTGAGGCCTAACCCCGTTATGCGGGGGACATTGCTTGGTGGGTAGTTTGACTGGGGTGGTCGCCTCCAAAAGAGTAACGGAGGCTTCTAAAGGTTCCCTCAGTACGCTTGGTAACCGTGCGTAGAGTGCAATGGCATAAGGGAGCTTGACTGAGAGACATACAGGTCGATCAGGTACGAAAGTAGAGCATAGTGATCCGGTGGTTCCGCATGGAAGGGCCATCGCTCAAAGGATAAAAGGTACGCCGGGGATAACAGGCTGATCTCCCCCAAGAGCTCATATCGACGGGGGGGTTTGGCACCTCGATGTCGGCTCGTCACATCCTGGGGCTGGAGAAGGTCCCAAGGGTTGGGCTGTTCGCCCATTAAAGTGGCACGCGAGCTGGGTTCAGAACGTCGTGAGACAGTTCGGTCTCTATCTACTGTGGGCGCAAGAAATTTGAGTGGATCTGATTCTAGTACGAGAGGACCGAATTGGACAAACCTCTAGTGTATCTGTTGTTCCGCCAGGAGCACCGCAGAGTAGCTACGTTTGGAAGGGATAAGCGCTGAAAGCATATAAGCGCGAAACCCACCACAAGATGAGATTTCTTTTAAGGATCGTGGGAGATGACCACGTTGATAGGCTATAGATGTAAAGGCAGTAATGTCATAGTCGAGTAGTACTAATAATCCGTAAGCTTATGTACGCCTTTTCCCCCGATGCAAGTCGGGGGGAGAAACTTTCTAAAAAATTATTTTTTCTTTATCTCAGTGTGTTAAGATATTATTGTAATTATCAATTATCAATTGTTAATTTTTATTACAAAAGTTGCCTAAAGCAACTAACGACCTTAAGGTGGTTATTGCGGCGGGGCTCACCTCTTCCCATCCCGAACAGAGTAGTTAAGCCCGCCTGCGCAGATGGTACTGCAGTTATGTGGGAGAGTATGTCGTCGCCTTTCTTTAGAATCCTCATCATGAATTTGATGAGGATTTTTTTTTGTTCGAAACTTTTTAAACATAAAGAGTTAAACGCAATCCCGATAGCTATCGGGAGCAAAGGTTCGCAAAGTTTAATGACTTTGCTAGCCTTTGTGTAATCCTTTGTGCTCTTTGCGGTAAAAATTATTATGTATAAAGAGAGTTTTGCGCCTTGGTTAAGAACTAATGATGTAACTTAATAAAAAAGAATTCCTCTATATTCTTAGTGCAATTTCGTAAAATAAAATAATTTGAAATAGATTTATAAGCGTTATCGAACAAGCTTTTGGATAGTTATTCTATTGTTGTTTTGAATGGAGTGTATATTAAAGCTTATAAGTGATAATTTTGACTAGCTTTATAATTTATCGTTTTTATTACTATGATTAAAGACAAAGGCTTAAAATAAGTAATAGAAATATCTGTAAAGAGGTTACTTGAATAAGTCAAATAAAATCTTATCTCATATATAAGCATAAAAAAACCTGCTCGATTGAGCAGGTTTTGATTTTATATTATAAAAGAAATTATTTTCTTTTGATAACTCTTTCTACAGCTTCAACAATCGCTTGATTGTTTAGTTTGTATTTTTCCATTAATTGCTCAGGAGTACCAGATTCTCCGAAACTGTCATTAACTGCTACAAATTCTTGTGGAGCTGGATTGTTTAATGCTAATACTCTAGAAACACTTTCTCCTAGACCTCCAAGGATGTTATGCTCTTCAGCAGTAACAACACATTTTGTTTTAGCTAAAGATTTTAATATTGCTTCTTCATCAAGAGGTTTGATTGTGTGAATGTTAATTACCTCGGCAGAGATTCCTTTTGCTTCTAATGCTTCTGCTGCAATAAGTGCTTCCCAAACTAAATGTCCTGTAGCAACAATAGTTACATCAGTTCCTTCGTTTAGTAAAATTGCTTTTCCAATTACGAATGGCTCGTCAGCAGGTGTGAAGTTTGGTACAACTGGACGTCCGAAACGTAAATATGCTGGTCCATGGTGATCAGCTAATGCAAGTGTTGCAGCTTTAGTTTGATTGTAATCACAAGTGTTGATTACAGTCATCCCTGGTAACATTTTCATTAAGCCAATATCTTCTAATATTTGGTGTGTAGCACCATCTTCTCCAAGAGTTAATCCTGCGTGAGATGCACAAATTTTTACGTTTTTATCTGAGTAAGCTACAGATTGACGGATTTGGTCATAAACTCTTCCTGTAGAAAAGTTAGCGAAAGTTCCTGTGAAAGGAATTTTACCTCCAATTGTTAAACCTGCTGCAATTCCGATCATGTTTGCTTCAGCAATTCCGATTTGGAAAAAACGCTCTGGGTGATTTTTTTTGAAATCATCAAATTTTAATGAACCAATTAAATCAGCGCATAATGCAACAACATTTTCGTTTTTCTGACCTAATTCAGTCATTCCCGCTCCAAAACCTGAACGAGTATCTTTACTTCCTGTATTTGTGTATTTTTTCATTTTTTTGTTGCTATAAGTAATGTACTTTGTAGATAATAGGCATAAAGCTTATTATGAAAAGTATAATACTTTTTTAATAATCTGCTAAAGTTGAAATGTTTTGAGCTAATGCATTAGCTAATTGGTCGTTATTTGGTGCTTTACCATGCCAAGCATGTGTATGCATCATAAAATCTACACCGTTACCCATTTCTGTATGTAGTAAAACACAAACTGGTTTTCCTTTTCCAGTTCTTGATTTAGCATCTGCCATACCAGCTAATATAGCATCGATGTTGTTTCCTTCTTTAATATCTATAACATCCCAATCAAAAGCTTCAAATTTAGCACGAATGCTTCCCATTGCTAGTACTTCGTCTGTAGTTCCGTCGATTTGTTTTCCGTTAAGGTCAATAGTTGCAATTAGGTTATCTACTTTTTTAGCAGAAGCATACATGATAGCTTCCCAGTTTTGTCCTTCTTGTAATTCTCCATCACCATGTAGTGTATAAACAATATGATTGTCTTTGTTTAGTTTTTTGGCCTGTGCAGCTCCAATTCCTACAGATAATCCTTGTCCTAATGAACCTGAAGCAATACGTACTCCTGGTAATCCTTCGTGAGTTGTAGGGTGACCTTGTAAACGAGAGTTTAGCAATCTAAATGTTGCTAGTTCTGAAACTGGAAAATAACCGCTTCTTGCTAAAACGCTATAAAATACTGGAGAAATATGACCATTTGAAAGGAAGAAAAGATCTTCTCCGATTCCGTCCATATCAAAACCTTCTTTGCGGTCCATGATATTTTGGTATAGTGATACCAAAAATTCAGTACAACCTAAGGATCCACCTGGGTGACCTGAGTTGACTGCATGTACCATTCGAAGAATATCTCTTCTTACTTGGATAGTTAAATCGCTTAATTGTTGTGTGTTAGGCTTCATTTTATGTGTAAAAGTTAAACTATTGCAAATGTAATTTTTATTTGGTGTTAAGGCAAATGATTTTAAAGGAAATGTGGTAATTAGAGAATTGTATAATTTAGCGATTAGATAATTTTCTTTTTAGTTTTCGAATCTATAATTATCTAAAGTTCTTATGACTAAGAAGTATTAATCGTTGTTTTTTTTATGCTTAAATTAGCGAATTATTTAATTGCTTGAATTTCCTTCCAAGTGATTAATTGTATGTTGTTTTCTTTTAATTTATGCTTGCATTCTTCACTACTGAAATAATCAAAGTCTATTTGTCTCCACTCTGAGCCGAAATTAGGATGGTTTTTTGTAATACCTTGCATTTCATTGTCGTCGAATGCGGGATGAAGTAAGAAAACGTTAAATCCTGGTTTTATGTTATCTAAATATTTTTCATAAGATTCTTTCAGTTTACCTTTTTCAAAGTCGGCAAAGTTTCCGATAAGAAGATTATCTGCTAAAATAGTATGCTCATAGTTGTATTTTTTATTAGATAGGCTTATCGATTCTACAAATTGTTTGTTGATGAAAACAGGTAAATTGTACTCTTTTCCTAACTCTTTATATATTTCCAAAAACTCTGGTGATACGCCTATACTGCACATATGTGAATCAAGATGCGTAGGTTGTAGCCCGAATTGCAATGCTCTTTCGATTTGAGCACGAAGTTCTTTTTTACTTCTTCTGGTTTTGCATTATTGATTAAGTCAAGCCTAGTTTTGTAGAAGTAACCATTTTGGTCTATCAATGTTGGTATTTCATTAACGGGTAATATTGGTCCAAATTTATAATTTTCCCATTCGCAGGTAAGTGTTAAATGGATTCCGTTATCAAATTGTGGATTGTCTTTTGCGAAGTTTGCCATTTCATAAAACCACGGACAAGGTACCATGATACTATAGGAGTTTATCATTCCGTTTTGTAGTGCTTGTATTGTTGCTCTATTTTCTGAATGGGATAATCCAGCATCATCAGCATGTATGATTAATAGTTTACTGTTTTCTGGATATCCTAGTTTTTGTGATAAATTCATTCGGGTTAATCTTTGATTGTTTGTATTCAAATTTAGTAGATTTTTTTTGCATGAGGGATAATAGCGGCATCCTTTTGTGTAAGGAAATGAAACAAAAGATATAGCGAATAGCCCGACCCGAAGGGACATGTCTAAATTAATTCATAAAACATCTTTAATTTTTTGATTTATCTAATTATCTAATTTTCAAATTAGCCTATCTTTGCCGACTGAAAAACGTGTATATGAAGTTTGATTTATTACAAAAAGATCTGCAATCGAAAGCGAGAGCGGGAAGTATTACTACTGATCATGGAGTTATTGAAACTCCTATTTTTATGCCTGTTGGTACTGTAGCATCTGTTAAAGGTGTACACCAAAGAGAATTGAAAAATGATATAAATCCTGATATTATTCTAGGAAATACATACCATTTGTATTTGCGTCCACAGACTGAGATTCTTGAAAAAGCAGGTGGATTGCATAAATTTATGAATTGGGATAGGAATATTTTGACTGATTCTGGTGGATATCAAGTGTATTCATTGTCTGCTAACAGAAAAATTAAGGAGGAAGGTGTAAAGTTTAAATCGCATATTGATGGTTCTTACCATTTCTTTACTCCTGAGAATGTAATGGAAATTCAGCGTACTATTGGTGCTGATATTATTATGGCTTTTGATGAATGTACCCCATATCCTTGTGATTATCGTTATGCGCAGCGTTCGATGCATATGACTCACCGTTGGTTGGATCGTTGTATTAATCATTTAGACAAAGTGCCTTTTAAATACGGATATGAGCAAACATTCTTTCCTATTGTTCAAGGTAGTACTTATAAAGATTTACGCCGCCAGTCGGCAGAATATATAGCAAATGCAGGTCAGCAAGGTAATGCTATCGGTGGATTGTCGGTAGGAGAACCAGCTGAAGAGATGTATGCTATGACTGAAATTGTTTGTGAAATTTTACCAGAAGATAAACCTCGTTATTTAATGGGGGTTGGTACACCAATTAATATCCTGGAAAATATTGCTTTGGGTGTTGATATGTTTGATTGTGTAATGCCTACTCGTAATGCAAGAAACGGAATGTTGTTTACTGCAAATGGGTCAATTAATATCAAGAATAAAAAATGGGAAGCTGATTTCTCTCCAATTGATGAGATGGGAATCACATTTGTTGATACTGAATACACAAAAGCGTATCTGCGTCATTTGTTTGCTGCTAATGAGTATTTGGGGAAACAAATCGCTACGATTCATAATCTTGGTTTTTATATGTGGTTGGTTCGTGAGGCTAGAAAACATATCTTAGCAGGAGATTTTATGCCATGGAAAGAAATGATGGTTAAGAATATGAGTCAAAGACTATAATAAAGTTTAAAGTTTTTTTTGTTTCAAGTTTCATGTTTACGAAAGTTAACACGAAACTTGAAATATGAAACATAAAGGATATATGCTGACAATAATAGACAAATACATCTTAAAGAGATATTTAGCAACTTTTACAGTGATGTTGTTGCTTTTTATCCCAATTGGGATTGTAATTGATGTTTCGGAGAAGATTAATAAAATGCTAGAGAACAAAATTCCTTTTTTGGATATTGTTGTTTACTATTATAATTTTACTATTTATTTTGCTAATTCTCTGTTTCCGATATTTTTATTTTTATCGGTAATTTGGTTTACATCAAAATTGGCTAATAATACTGAGGTTATTGCAATACTTAGCTCAGGGATCTCTTTTTCGCGTTTCATGCGACCTTATATAATTGGTGCTTCGATTGTTTCGGTATTTGTTTTACTAATGGGATTTTATATTGTTCCAGCGGCAAGTGAAGGCTTTAATAATTTTAGGTACACATACCTTAAAGGTGGTGGGAAAGAAGCTATGCATGGTAACAATACAAATGTGTACCGACAAATAAATGATAACGAATTTATTTATGTAAATAGCTTTAATGATGTTTCCAAAACGGCTTTTAATTTTACATTAGAAAAATTTAAAGGAGAAAAGTTAGTTTCTAAAATTACTGCAAGCCGTATTCAGTGGAATCCTAAAGATAGCACATATACGATGTATGATTATACTAAAAGAACTTTGGGAGAATTAGATGATAAAATTGAGAAAGCACCAGAAAAGAAAGCCGTGTTTACTTTTGATTTAGAAGATTTGACTCCTGTGGTTTATATTGCTGAAACTTTGAGTATCGGTAAATTATATGATTTTATAGAAAAAGAGAAAAAAAGAGGTTCTGGAGATATCAATGTTTATTTGGTTGTTTTGTATAAAAAAATAAGTGTTCCAGTTTCAGCTTTTATTTTAACAATTATTGCAGTTGCTGTTTCGTCTATGAAACGCCGTGGAGGAATGGGAACAAATTTAGCTATCGGAATTGCGCTTGCTTTTGCTTTTGTGTTTTTTGATAAAATTTTCGGTACACTAGCGGAAAAATCAACTTTTTCACCATTATTCGCTGTTTGGTTTCCAAATATAGCTTTTGGAATTCTGGCGGTTTATTTATTACGAAATGCAAAACGATAAATTAAAAAGTTACTTAAGTCTTCATTTTATTGTTTTTATTTGGGGATTTACCGCTATTTTAGGAGCATTAATTACTATTAATGCAGAAGCTTTGGTTTGGTATCGAATGCTTTTGGCAGGGATTTTTTTAGGGACATTTATTGTTTTTAAAAGAGAATCATTTCGGGTTCCTGTAAAAGCCTTTTTTAAACTAATTTTTGTCGGGTTACTGATTGCTTTACATTGGATATTTTTTTTCAAAGCAATTCATGTTTCTAATGTTTCGATAACACTTTCTATATTTTCATTGGGTGCTTTTTTTGCTTCTTTATTGGAACCAATTTTTTTTGGAAGAAAAGTGTTATGGTATGAAGTTTTCTTTGGACTAATTATTATTGCTGGTTTAGCATTAATAATGCAAGTTGAAATTCAGTACTTAAACGGAATGTATTATGCTTTAGCTTCTATAATTTTAGGTGTCTTATTTACATTAATGAATGGGAAATTAATAGCAGATCATGAGCCATCGGTTATTACATTTTATGAATTTGGAGCGGGTGTTTTTTTTATATCTATTTACTTTTTATTTCAAGGTAAATTTACTGCTGATTTCTTTGAACTATCATTGAATAACTGGCTATTGATACTGCTTTTGGCTTCGGTATGTACTGCTTATGCATTTACTGCTTCAGTAAAAGTAATGAGAAAACTCACTCCTTATACTGTGATGCTTACAACTAATTTAGAGCCAGTTTACGGAATTATTTTGGCCTATTTTATTTTGGGCGGAAAAGAGAAAATGAGTACCGAATTTTATATTGGTGCAATTATAATTGTGATAACAGTTATATTAAATGGTGTTTTTAAACACTATAAAAAAGATGACAAAGTGTAATGTTTTAACTTTTTCACTCTTTATTTTTTTATACTTTAATACTAAATAAACGCGACAAACAATATAATATTTTTATATTTGCGGTTCGATTTAAAAACAAAAATTCAAAAAATCCTATGGAATATTTAGATTTTGAACTTCCAATCAAAGAATTAGAAGAGCAGTTAGAAAAGTGTGTTATCATTGGAAAAGAATCAGATGTTGATGTAACGCCAACGTGCAAACAAATTAATAAGAAATTAGAAGAAACTAAAAGAAGTATATATAAAAATTTAACAGCTTGGCAACGCGTGCAATTGTCAAGACATCCAAACAGACCATATACCTTAGATTATATTAAGGCAATGTGTGGTGATACTTTCTTAGAACTTCATGGAGACAGAGGTTTTAAAGACGATAAAGCTATGGTTGGTGGTTTAGGTAAGATAGACGGACAGTCATTTATGATTGTTGGTCAGCAAAAAGGATACAATACGAAAACACGTCAATACCGAAATTTTGGTATGGCTAATCCAGAAGGATATCGTAAAGCATTACGATTAATGAAAATGGCAGAGAAATTTGGTATTCCTGTTTTAACTTTAGTAGATACCCCGGGTGCATATCCTGGACTTGAAGCCGAAGAAAGAGGACAGGGAGAAGCTATTGCTAGAAATATATTTGAAATGGTTCGTTTAAAGGTGCCAATTATCACTATTATTGTTGGTGAAGGTGCTTCGGGAGGAGCCTTAGGAATAGGAGTGGGAGATAAAGTATATATGCTTGAGAACACTTGGTATTCAGTAATTTCTCCAGAATCTTGTTCTTCTATCTTATGGAAAAGTTGGGAGTATAAAGAGAAAGCTGCAGAAGCATTAAAATTGACTTCTTCAGATATGAAAAAGCAAAAACTAGTTGATGATGTTATTCCTGAACCATTAGGTGGGGCTCATTATGATAGAGAAACGACATTTGCAACAGTTATACAATATATCACTAAAGGATATAATGAATTGAAAGACTTATCAACAACTGATTTAATTGCCCAAAGAATGGATAAATACAGTAAAATGGGCGAATTCAAAGAATAAATTCTTACAAATTTATAAAAAATCCGAAGCCTTATCGTTTCGGATTTTTTTTTGGTTTTAAACAATATACACTAACTTATAAACAATTATTCGTAACAACTAGATGGATTTTCTCTTCTAAATTTTGTTACATTCGCTATATGGAAAACTTCAAAAATATAAACCCAATTAAGGTCGATAAAACCGCAATTATTAATTTAGAAAAAGGGAAACTTCCCCCACAAGTACTGGAATTAGAAGAGGCTGTACTTGGAGCAATGATGATTGATAAAAAAGGTGTTGATGATGTAATTGATATTTTGCAGGCAGACGCTTTTTATAAGGATGCGCATAAATATATTTTTGAAGCAATAGTACAGCTTTTTACAGAAACACAACCAATCGATTTATTGACTGTTTCGGCACAACTTAAGAAAAATGGGAAGTTAGATTTAGCAGGAGGTGATTTTTACTTAATTCAGCTTACTCAAAAAGTTGCATCTTCTGCGCACATCGAATTTCACTCTCGTATTATACTTCAGAAATTTATTCAGCGTAGTTTGATTCGTATTTCTTCGGAAATTATTGAAGCGTCTTATGACGAAACGACAGACGTTTTTAATTTGCTTGATCAAGCCGAATCAAAATTATATGAAGTAACACAAGGAAATATTAAACGTAGTTCTGAAACTGCACAGAGTTTGGTACTACAGGCAAAAAAGAAAATTGAAGAAATTTCTAAACAAGAAGGATTAAGTGGTGTTGAAACTGGTTTTACTAATCTGGATAAACTGACTTCTGGATGGCAACCAAGTGATTTAATTATTATCGCAGCAAGACCAGCGATGGGAAAAACTGCATTTATTCTTTCGATGGCCAGAAATATTGCAATCGATTTTGGACATCCAGTGGCATTGTTTTCTTTAGAGATGGCTTCTGTTCAATTAATTACCAGATTAATTTCTTCAGAAACAGGATTGTCATCAGAAAAATTACGTACTGGTAAACTAGAGCCTCATGAATGGACAATGTTGAGTACTAAAGTAAAGAACTTAGAGAAAGCTCCGCTATTTATTGATGATACACCATCACTTTCGATTTTCGATTTAAGAGCGAAATGTCGTCGTTTGGCATCTCAACACGGGATTAAAATTATCATTATTGACTATTTGCAGTTAATGACTGCTGGAGGGAATAATAAAGGAGGAGGAAATCGTGAGCAGGAAATCTCGACTATTTCTCGAAACTTAAAAGCTTTGGCAAAAGAACTTAACGTTCCTGTAATTGCACTTTCTCAGTTATCGCGTGCTGTTGAGACGCGTGGATCAAGTAAACGTCCGTTGTTATCCGATCTTCGTGAATCTGGAGCAATTGAGCAGGATGCTGATATTGTTTCGTTTTTATACCGACCGGAATATTATAAAATTGAGGAATGGGATGATGATGAAGCTTCGCCAACAACTGGTCAGGCAGAAATTATGATTGCTAAACACCGTAATGGGGGTATTGAGAATGTTCGTTTGAAATTTATTGGACACCTTGGAAAATTTGATAACTTGGATGATTTTTCAGGCAATTATGATGATTTACCTTCTAAGATGAATGTTGATGACAATAATCCGTTTGTTACTAAAAATCTTCCTTCTGCAAATGAAGCTTTTGGAAGTAATTTTAACGACGACGACGATGATGACAGTGATGTGCCATTTTAATCTATACAATGCTAAAGATGTTCGCATAAAAAAGGAGAAACTATCAATTGATAGTTTCTCCTTTTTTATGCGAATTAATACTATTATTTAAGATGCTTTTACCAAGTAAAAATTGAATGTTGATATAATAGTGCTTTCTTGTTCTTTATTAACAGGTCGATACTCAGGTTTATAACTAGGATTATATTGCCACTGGTCGCTATGGATGTTGCAGCCTTTTTTGGTTATATAAAGATTTCCATTATAGGCTTTGTATCCTGGCGCATTAATCTCAAAATGTAGTTTTTCTGATGTTTTTCCTGAATTCGTGAAACCTGTATAAATTGAATATTCTCCATTTAAAGCATTTAGTGAATTATTCTTTGAATAAAAACGATTTCTTTTTGTACTGATTTTTATATCAGTATTTATGGGAAGATTTGTTTTGGCATCTAAGACTAAACCTTTAATTATTATATTTTTACCTGTTGCAAGTGCTGGTATCAAATTTATGTTAGTAACATTTTTTTGTGCTGTTGAAGTTGTTGCTAAAATTGAATCTGTTGATAAAATTAAAATACCAGAAGTTAACAGACTTGTTTTCTTTACAAATAATCTTCTTTCCATATGGTTTGTTTTTTGGATAGTATAAATAAAATTGGGTCACGATGACATTTACCCTCTTGTATAAGTGGATAATTAATTAAAAGGGGATATTAAAATATCCCCTTTTATAGTTTATTTTTTTAGTATTAGTTTATAAGTAGCTTGTTTATTACCTTTCATTTCACGAATGAAGTATATACCATCACTTAAATTCTCAACATTAATTGTGTTGACAGTATCAGCAGTAACTTTAACTGTTTTAAGAATTTGCCCTGATTGATTGATTATACTTAAATCTGTATCGTGATCAGATTTTACGTTTACAATGCCTTGACTCGGATTAGGGTAAATCATGAATTTAGATTTTTCTTCAAAATCTGTAGTTGCTAATGAAGTTACATTAACACATGGAGCAATAACGGTACAACCGTTTAGTGTTATAGCTACTCCATATGATCCATTGGCTGTTGGTGTAAATGATTGACCAATTTCTCCAGCAATATCCGTATTAGGACAAGTGAACCATTGGTAAGTTGCACCAGGTTGGTCGGCAGTTAATATATTACCAGCACGGCTAATACTTAAAATACTTGCTACAGGTTCAATAATTTCAAATACTTGCTGTTTACTACAGGTGTTAGCATCAGTCACAGTTACTGTATAGATACCAGCAGTAAGTCCAGATGCAGTTGCTGCGGTTCCGCCTGAAGGAGACCAAGAATAAGTGTATGTACCCGTACCACCTGTAGCACCTACAGTTGCCGATCCATTAGAACCACCATTACAGCTTACATTACTTTGTCCTGTTACAGATGTTATAATCTCAGTTGCTGGAAGAATAGTTACAACTTGTTGTTTAGAACAGGTATTTCCATCCGTTACAGTCACGGTATATGTGCCAGCAGTAAGTCCAGAAGCAGTTGCAGCGGTTCCGCCCGAAGGAGACCAAGAATAAGTGTATGTACCTGTACCACCTGTAGCTCCTACAGTTGCCGATCCATTAGAACCACCATTACAGCTTACATTACTTTGTCCTGTTACAGATGTGATAATCTCAGTTGCAGGAAGAATATTGAAAATTTGTTGCTTAGAACAGGCATTTCCATCCGTTACAGTCACGGTATATGTACCAGCAGATAGTCCAGATGCAGATGCAGTTGTTATTAAGTTCGAATGAGACCAAGAATAAGTATATGTACCAAGGCCAGTACCCCCATTAACTACTGCAGTAGCAGTTCCATTAGATCCACCATTGCAAGACACGTTTGTTTGTGATGGTGAAATTAGAATTGGTGTTGCTGTTTCTATGATATTAAAAAGTTGTTGTTTTGTACAATTACTAGCATCAGTAACTGTTACTGTATATGTTCCAGCACTTAAGTTTGTAGCTATACTGCCAGTACCACCAGATGGAGACCATGAGTATGTATAAGGACCATCACCTCCGCTAGGAATTACAGATGCACTACCAGTGCTACCTGCACAAAGGATATTATCTTGTGAGCTAGCAAGGGTTATGTTAGAAACTGAAAGTGTTCCAGGATTTGAGTTTGTAAAACAAGTAGCAATTCCATTAATTGCAACTGCTCTATATTTATAGGTGTTCATTGTTGTAGTTGCACCAGTTATAGTCAATGTATTTGTTGTAACTCCTGAATATGGAGCAACATTTAAAAGATCAGTATAGGTTCCAGTACCTGTTAAATCTACTTGCCATTTGTAAGCTGTTGCGCCAGTTGCAGCAACTGCAAATGTTGTATTGCTTCCTGGACATAAAGTTCTATCAGGAGGGTTGGCAGTAATAACTGGAGCTGTACATGCAGGAGTTTCAAATAAACGAAAGTTATCTACTGCAAATTCTTGTGTAAGTGATCCATTTGCATAAGCATTCAATCTAATTAGTAAAGTAGTTCCAGTACCAGGAATGTTTGCAGAAAACTCACTGAATGCATAGCTTAAAGCAGCTCCATCTCCTATTAAATCTCCATTAGTGTCAAGTTTTAGCGATGGGCTGTCATCAGCCGCACTAGCATAAAAAGCTAATACTTTGGTCCATGGTCCAGCATCAATTTTATACTCTACAATAACATAATCTTGTTGAATACCACTATCAGAGCCTTGCCAGGTATTTTGATCATTTGCAGCAAAAAGACCTTTAAAAGATAATCCACTTTTTCCAGTGATGTTAATGTTTAGCCAAGAAACTTGTTGGTTAGGAGATATATCATTGTTTGTACAGGTTGAGCCTCTATCAAGATCTTCTCCTGCCCATATTTTACTACCTTGGAAACCAGTATAGGTGGTGTTAGGAAGAGGGACACTATTAAGAGCAATTCCTGCTGGTGTAGTTCTAAAAAAATAAGAAGTTGCTGGTGGTCCTCCACAAGAAAATTCCACAGATGGAGTTCTTGTACCGGAACTTGGAGCTCCAGTATCTTCAAAAGTATCGGACCAAAATTGCGTTTGGGCATTACCTCTTGTTGAAAAGAGGCAAAGTAATGTCGCAAAAATAATAGTAAAGTTCTTTTTCATATTCGCATAGTTTTAAATTAATAGTTTAATTATATTAGTTAGATATGGGGTTTGCCACTAATGGCTTTAATAAGGCATATTGATTAGCCGTCATTATACCTTCGTCTGTACTAAGTATTTCGATTGCAATTTGTTTGTTATCTTCACAAGCTACATTTATCGTATTGTTTATAGAAATGATTGTTCCAGGTTTCTCCTGATGTGGTTCATCTAATAGGGTTGCTACTATTATTTTAACCTGTTCATCCATTAAAGTAGCATCAGCTCCAGAATTCCAAGGATTACATGCATTTATTAATGCAATGATTTCAGTAGCATACATTCGCTTCCAATTAATGTAAGTATCCGTTAGTTCAGGTTTTTCATAATAGTAAGCCAATGACTCATCTTGTGGATGATTAGGAATGTTACTAGCAAATTGTAGCATATTTGCCATATTCAATGCTACTTGTGCCATACGGGCACTTAATCTCACCGTTAATTTTCCGTAAGTGTCATTCTCTTGTGTTCTTACAGGATCATTAAAAATAATATTTCCTTGATCAAATTTTTCATTCATATAATGCGCACAAATGGCAGTCTCCTTTTCTTGATTTTTAAGTACTTCAAAAATTGGCATTACGCCGCGGTATTGTGGTAACGGTGCTGGGTGGAAATTGATGAATTTATCATTTCCATAGGACAGAACAGATTCAGGAAGAAGAAATGGGAATGAGATACAAAAGATGTAATCGGGTTTAATAGTATCAATCCAACTTCTCATTTCTTCCATGCTTTTTTTAGAAGGGAATGATTTGAACCCGAAGTTATTGTCTTCTGATTCTCTCTCTAAAGCATCTATTATTGTGTTATTGCTTTTCCCGATACCAATAGCGCATATGAATCTCTCATATGCTAATAATTGCAACGTGTTAAAGGCGAACTTTCCGCCACATAATACCATTATTCTTTTTTGTGCTTCCATAATTAAATACAGACATAGCTATTGTACCAAGCCGATGTGCTTTGATCTAAATCTTGGTTGGTTAGTTTTTTATAATATTTATTTACTTCTGTTACTTCACCTTCCAATTGTAATTCACATTTTCCTTCTGTGTTTGAGACAATGGTTGCTTTATATAAAGGAGAAATAGAGGTGTTGGTTTTTGTATCAAAATAAATTTTCCCTCTTGGACTTACGAATGTTAGCGCTTGTAGATCTTGGCTAATATTTGGGATACTATTTTTATATTCAAGAGTTAGTTCTATTGCTTTTATAGCTATAGTTGCACTTTCCCAACTTAACAAAGAGAATAGATTAGGTGTTTTTCCTAATTCTGTCATTGCATCAATGAAAATTTTATTTTCTGCAGATTCAATTTTTTTAGACCAAGCAGCAATACCTTTTGCTTTATTTCCTGGATATATAGCATTACTTAGCATTGTTTCTTCTAATCCAAATGGAGTTAGATAGATTGGCAGATTTTGATCTTCAAATGTGTTTTTTATTTGTTCAAAATACCATTGTACATAATCGCCACTAAAAATGCTTAACAAGGCACTTTCAGGAAAATTATTTAAATGTTCTTTTAACGGTTCCATCGTAAAGTCTTCTGTTTTATAGCCAGTAGCATGATTAAAAGATATTGTACCCCCATTGTCTTGAAATGCTTTTGAAATACTATAAGTATGTAAATACCCACCATCATAATAACCTGTTACCATGCCAGCACTTTTGTATCCGTCTTTTGTTGCCTCTTTAGCTACAAGCGAAGCAGCTAATGAATTATGAAGCGAATGATAAAAAATATTTGGGCAGGTTGGCCACTCATGAGGCATATTAGCGCCTGCATCTAAAACAATCAATATTCTATTTGTCGCTAGAAAAAGTGGACGAAGTAATTGAGCAGTACGATGACCGATGTATGCAATTACAACAGTTGCATTTTCTTCAAGCAAAAGCTTTTCGGCACTGCGATAACATTGTTGTTTATCAGCACCGAAACCTATATTTTCTGTAACTATTTTGATATCACTCCGTCCCAATTGTTTTAGACTAGAACGGAGACCTTCATATAAATCAAAACCAATTGTTTGATAGTATGTAGAACGTGATAATAAAATCCCTACTACTTCCATATATTTTATGTAAGAAATGAAGAAGAAATTGAACTAAATATCTTCTTTATTTTATTTATAATTAATTTCTACTTGGAAATATTCCCTCTGTAGCAATGGAATAGTTGATTGTTAAATAAGGATTTTGTACACTAATCGGTATACCTGTACCTGATGGGTCAGTATTACCTGTAATTGCTGTTCCTCCAGTAAAAACGTTATTAGTAGCTCCATTTCCTGAATAAGTAGATGCTTTGGTAGTGGCTGGAAAGTTCCCTTCTGCTGCAGATTCATCTGCATTTGCAGTAGAAGCTTTTATCTTTACCGCAACATTGGTTAGGGTGTGAACGTGTGCAGGCATATTTGATGTCAATATAGAAACAGAAGTTACTCCTCCAGTTTGTCCCATCTGATAACTAGCTCCTAAAGCACTTTGTCCTTGACCTACTGGCATGCGACCTTGCAGATTAGGAAGTTGAAATGTTGTTTGGCCATTTCCTCCATAATAAGTCCCTATAAGAGAGAATAATGCGGTGTTTTGTGCAATACCTAGTGTTTGACCTTGACAGGTCGCGTAACCTCTAGGCGCAAAGTTGAATGCTAAAATCTTAATTTCTCCGATAAATGGTTCTGTAGACATAGTTTTTTAGTTTAATTAGTAAAATTCAAAATTAGATTATAATGAAAATATGGATACACGTATTTATACGTGTTTTTTATAATAAACTGTAACTTGTTATTTATCAATAATGTATATGGAGTGCTTTAGAAAGTATACACTAAAATTAGAATTTTAATAGCTATCATTTTGTTAAATAAAAGTTAAAATAAAAAATATTTTTAACTTTTATTTTGGTTATCTTTTTAGGGATATATTTTTTGTTAAAAGAATAAAAAAACAGTAGTTTAGCGAAAATATTAACAAACCTAAGTTGAATTTTAATTAATTAATAAAATCTAAATTATGTCAGAAAACAAAACATTAAGAGAAAAAGACACAGAAATTTCTTTAGAAACGGCCGAAAAATGGACAAAAAATGGAAAGATCCAAAAAATGGAATAGAGGCTAAGAATAAAGTACGTGCCTTTTTAATACCAAAAATAAATTTAGAAATGGTTTTAGCACAAGGTATTGATGCCGCGAGAGCTTACATTGGAATAAATGATGAGGGAGTACAAACATTAATGCTTGTTGGAACTAGACTAAACAAAGATACTCTTATTTACGAAGACATGTTGCCTAAACCTGGAGATAGTAAACCTGGAAATAGTAAAGATGGAAATGAAACAGCTATACCACCAGCTATATATGATTTTAGCCAGCCATGTCCTCCTCAAGGTGATCCATCTAGTCCATTAAATTAGAAGTGATTTATGTATTCATTTCTTGTTAATTTGGGGTATTTCCTTTTACTGATTAATTTTATTGTATTTGCATTTGGTCTTTCTAAGAAACAAAAATCCTATGTGATATTTACAGTCTATCTTTTTTTAATTGTATGTATTCAGATCATTACTCTTGTATTAAGGAAGTTAGGGTTGAATAATCTGTTTTTATCACATTTTTATTTTATAGGGCAGTTTATTATGCTCGGCCTTTTTTATTTTAATTTAATAACAGATAAATTTCAGAAAAAAGTAATCAAGATTACAGTCATTTTAGCACTACTAAGTTTGGCTATTCAATATAGTATTAGACCCGATTTGTTTTTTAAGTTCAATTTATATGAAATATTCATTACTTCATTTTTATTATTAATTTTTGCTACATTTCATTTTTACAATATGTTGAATGGTAAAAAGATGTTTTATTATATCAACATAGGTATTATATTGTATTTATTCGGAAGTACTATTTTATTTTTAGTAGGTAATTTATCGGTAACGTTAAGCTCAAAATATTACAAAGTACCTTCACGGATAAATTATATTTTATATGTAATTTTTCAGTTATTTATTTTAGTTGAATGGAAGAGGAGTTTTTATAAAAAGGATGAGGCTAATTTTCTGAATTAGTTTTAATTGATTCAGAAATGATAACTTGTTTGTTTATGAGTATTAAGACGTTTTTCAAATAAAAGGGAAGTGCTATACAAAAAAAATGTAGCGAAGGAGATACTTCAAATTATATAAAAGATTGATATATTAAAAGTATAGCATTATAAGCTATGAATAAGCTTACAAATAGGAAGTCTTTGTCAAAGTGTATATTTTGTCAAAGATTTTTTTATTTTGAGAGTTTCAATTACCAGATTAAATGCGATACATTTATTCGTAAATTTGCATAAAACTAATAAGAGAAAAACTCAAAATATATGAATTCAAGCCCAATTCCAGAAAGTGAGATTGTAGCTATAATTATTTTTGGATGTTTATCATTCATATTAATGGGAATTGTTTTAGTATTGTTTTTTTATTTTTCAAGAAAGAAAATTATAAAAGAACAATTAGAAAAAAAAGATTTAGAAATCCAATACCAAAAAGATCAGGTTCAAGCTGTTATTATTACACAAGAAGAAGAACGAAAGCGAATCGCACAAGATTTGCATGATGATATTAGTTCCAAACTTAATGTGGTTTCATTAAATAGTTACCTATTACGTACTTCAAATTTAAGCGAAAAAGAAGTAATGGAGATTACTGATAATATTATAGACTTAACTGCTAAGGCACTTGATAATTCTAGAAAAATTGCTCACGGTTTATTTCCTCCAGTTTTAGAAAAATTTGGACTACATGCAGGAATAGAAGAATTATGTTTAGAGTTTGAAAGTAGTAAAGCCGTTAAGGTAGACTATAAAAACAAAATTCAATTCGATGAAAAATACAAAGACAAGCATTTGCATGTTTTTAGAATTTTACAAGAACTGATGAATAATTCTTTACGACATGGTAAGGCAACTCAAATTTCGATTTCTTTTGATGATAAAAATGGTATAAATACAGGATTATATTCTGATAATGGAATTGGTTTTGATAGTAATAATGCAGATAATTTTAAAGGACTTGGTATGAAAAATATAGAAAGTAGAATTTCTTTTTTGAATGGAACTATATCTGTAAATTCATCTGTAAATAACGGTGTTTCAGTAATTTTTACGTTTTAGAATCGATTTTTTATTGTTTAAGTATGCATTTTTTGTATTTTCGCAGGATAAATGCTTTTTCTATGTGTTTTTGACATCTAATTTGTTAAGAATGTGAAAGTTAATTAGTTACATTTGATAAAATGAAAGCCCCGATAAAAATAATTTTAGTTGATGATGAAGTTTTATTTCGTAAAGGAATTATCTTTTTATTGGAACGAGAAGACAATTTTAAAGTTGTTTTTGAAGCGTCAAATGGGAGTGAACTAATATCTTATCTTGATAAAACAACTAGTCAACCTGATATTATTATTATCGATTTAAAAATGCCAGTTTTAAATGGAGTAGAAGCAACCAAAATTATTCATAAAAACTACCCAGATATTAAAATTATTGCTCTAACGAGTTATGATACTAAATCGTTTGTTGCAAATATGTTGCAAGTTGGAGCAGTTTCTTATTTAATAAAGAATACAACACCAAAAGATTTGATATATACAATTAATCAAGTAAGCACAAAGGGATATTATTATAATGAAAATGTTCTTAAAATTATTCAAAGTATTGCCAAAGAGGGTAAAAATACTAGATGTAATTTGGATACCAATTTTCTTTCAGCCCGTGAAATAGAAGTCTTACGTTTGATTTGTTTGCAAAAAAGTACTGCTGAAATAGCAGAAGAACTTTTTATTAGCCCCAGAACTGTAGAAGGGCATCGTAATAATTTATTACTAAAAACAGAGTCTAGAAATACTGCAGGATTAGTTGTTTATGCAATTCAAAACCAAATTGCAGTTCTTGCGAATTGATACTCTTAATTAATTTCACTACTTGCAAGAAATTGAATAGATAAAAAGTAATATAGTATAATTGTTAGTACTAGTAAACAGATGCCTATTTTCCGAAATAAATTTGTATGTTTAGATTTGTTATTTGTTTCATTAAGTTTCATTGCTTGAGTTTTCATATTTAATTATTAGTTGGTTATGTAGAATAACAAATTTAACTAGACTTATTCATGAATTTACGCGTGTTTTTACGTGTTTTTTTGATAATGAAATAAACAATCTTTTAAAATAGTTTCAAATAAAAAAATATAAAATGAAATATTATTTTGCTTACGTTTTCTTCTTTTTATTATCATTTAGTGGCAAGGCTTCGTTTATTTTACTTCCCATGGATGAAACTACACAGCAAAATCATCTAAAGGCATATGGAATTACTTATTGGTGTTTGAGTAAGAATTATAAAGCCAGTTGGTTACTTAATTATAGAGGAGGTTCTTTTTTATTACCAGATGCAGAAGAGATTCGTAAAGAATGTAAAATCCGAGGGGTTAGTTTTGAAATACTTTCTGATAGTGAAGAGAATTCTATTTTAAATGAAATTTCAAGTCCATCTCAAAATATGGAAACTGTTATTCTTGAAAAAGCTCCCAAAATAGCAGTTTATACACCAAAGGGGAAACAACCTTGGGACGATGCAGTAACTTTAGTATTAACATATGCAGAGATTCCATTTACTCCGATTTATGATGAAGAAGTTTTAAGTGATCAGTTATTATTATATGATTGGTTGCATTTGCATCATGAAGATTTTACAGGTCAATATGGTAAATTTTATGCCGCTTATAAAAACACACCATGGTATATTGAGCAAAAGAAAGATACAGAAGCATTGGCAACTAAATTAGGTTATGATAAAGTATCAAAAGAAAAAGGAGCAGTAGCAAAAAAAATTAGAGATTTTGTTATTGGTGGTGGGTTTATGTTTGCAATGTGTTCAGCAACTGATAGTTTTGATATAGCTTTGGCAGCAGATGGAGTTGATATTTGTGAAGCAATGTTTGATGGCGATGCAAGTGAGCCAAACTACCAATCGAAGCTTAATTATGCTAATTCATTTGCTTTTAGAGATTTTACCTTAGAACGTAAACCTGAAGTATATGAGTTTTCAGATATAGATATGACTCCAAAAAGGCGTATTTCAATGGAAAAGGACTATTTTACTTTAATGGAATTTTCAGCAAAATGGGATCCAATTCCGAGTATGTTATGTCAAAATCATACGCAATTAGTAAAAGGATTTATGGGGCAAACGACTTCGTTTGATGCCAATTTTGTTAAATCGAATGCTTTGGTAATGGGAACATGTGAAATTAACGGAGAAGTAAGATATCTTCATGGTGAAAAAGGAAAAGGGATGTTTACTTTTTTTGGAGGTCATGATCCTGAAGATTATCAACATAAAGTAGGTGACCCACCAACAGTTTTAGATTTACATCCAAATTCGCCTGGCTACCGATTAATACTCAATAATGTTCTGTTTCCAGCAGCTAAGAAGAAAAAACTTAAAACTTAATTTAAAGAAAACTCCATCCATATCGGAATGTGATCAGATATCCTTCTTGCTTCTTTCAAAGAATTAAAGTCTTTGTAGAAATGAATTATTCCTTTGTCTATTATTTTAATTTTTGAAGAATGATAAAAAATATTATCATACTCAGAGGCTAAACATTGGTTATTAATACATTTTTGTTTCAAAGAAGTTTTTTGGTTTTCTAAAGTTGGCAAATATCCCATTTTTTTCAATGGATTAAAAACGGTATGTGATTGCGGACAATTAAAATCTCCAACAAAAATTAAGTTTTGATTAGAATATTGCTGAGGTAAAAATTTGAAATATTTAATTTCTGTTTCAGGTTGTTTACTTTTTGTAATTGCATGGAAACTTACAATTGTGAAGTTTTTACCATTCTTTTCAAAAGTAGCAAAGTAAGGCTCTCGATCTATTTGTTTTTCATATTGCTTTTCGAGCCATGGTTTTCCAATTAGTTTCGCCTTGTTAGTTTTCCAGATAAAAGCATACCGTTCTGTTTTGTATGCACTACTACTTGTTGGATTACTTATAGAATAGTCCCATTTAGCTCCTTTGCGATTGAGTTGGTCTACAAGCCTTGCTACAGCTTGAGCACCTCCATAACCAGCTACAACCTCTTGAATTGCAATAATATCATGATTTTTTATAGTGTTGGCTATAAAGTCAATATCTTGTTCTGTTTTTGATTTTCCAAAGTTTTCAATGTTCCACGAGAGTATCTTTGTTTGGGAGTATAGGAGTGTAGTTAATAAAAAAAATAGAACAGTAAATTGGATTTTCATTTATAAGTATTAATTTTCAAATATAAATATTATCCTAGAGTTATTGGGCTTTTCAAGTTGCAAAGTGTCAAGTTATCTTGTTGTATTTGTTTTAAATTAACTTTTGCGCTTTGGTTTTTGCAGAAGCTAAACCACGACAAGACATTTTTTTTGACACCCCGAAATCTACAATATATGCGTTGATTTCTACTAAATTTATTATTTCTTATTTCTTATTGTTGTAGATTAATCTGCGACAAGATTGTATTCGTTTCCGTTTTCATCCGTAGCTTTTCATCTCCCATGATTAATCCATTCTGCTTTTATATTTTTCTTTAACAGCAAGTATTATTAATACTATTTGGAATATTATAATTGCTGGAATGAATAAGAATTTCCAGTCTATATTAATATATCCTGATATACTTCCTAGTACCGTTATCCCATAAGAAAGAAGGAAGCAGAGAAGTATTGTTTTTAGAACAATTATATTTTTAGGAGAGATAATCTTTGCTAAGTACTTTTTTGAAAATAGTATAAAATTATTATTCTTCATTCGATAATGATTTGGGTGTCTCAAAAATATAATTATATAATTGGACATCCTTACGGAAATCCGTAAAGCATAAAAAAGATATTATTATACAAGGCTTATACCAGACCCAAATCTTTGGCAATTGCAACAAGATGAGTGGGATTATTAGCTTTGAAGTAAATTTTAAGTTTATTGAGACGCTTTTCTATTGTGCTTTTACTATTTGGAGTAATTCCCATTTCTTTAAATTTGCCTTCCATGTTTTCTTGAGATATGCCTATTGAAAGATATTTAATAAGTTGAATGTCATAATTGTCTATCTCATTTGCAGTTTTGTCTCTAAGAATGTAGTTTAGCTCTTGAGAAAGATATTTTTCGTCAGTATTGAAGGCATTTTGTATTGCTTTTTTTAATTCAGGAATACTATTACGACCTTTCATTACAAAACCATTGATGTTGTATTGGTTAAACAATGACCTTATACGGTACGTTTTATCTTCAATAGAAAATGCAATTATTTTGATTTCAGGAAATGATTCTTTAACAGTAGCAATAAGTTCTTCACCAGATTTTAAAACATTTTCTCGATAATCAGGTTTAAAGGACAAATCAGTAATTAATAATTGATAAGGATTGTTATCGAAGTGTGCTTTTTTCATTTTAAGAAAGGCATCATCACAATATTTAGCATATTCTATTTCGGGAACATTTAGTTCACGAAGTACTTGTACAACTGCAATATCGTTAAAATCTATATCTTCTGCTATTAAAACTTTTTTAAACATATACTTAAATTATTTTGGAAATGAAATTTTTACTTTTAATCCTTTATTAGGTTCCGATTCAAAAGTAAGAGTTCCCTTTATGTTTTGAATACGGTTTTCCGCATTTTTAAGACCATTTCTTAAATTCATTTTTTCGCTGAAACCAATTCCATTATCAGAGTATTGTATCTTAATATGTTTGTCATTCTCCTCAAAACCAATAACAACAAAGGTACATCGGCTGTGTTTTTTCATGTTAACTAGTAATTCTTGTAGGACACGATATATAGCAATTTTCTTTTCAGCTTGAATTTTTGACCAGTTAATATTGTTACTATTGTTTATAATAACGTTTGTTTCATTACCATTGTAACTAGACAATATTTCCTTCAATTCATTCTCGAAATTTTCTCCAGTATCAATAGTACTATTTTGTCTTGAAATGTTTCTGGTGCCAGAGTATATTGTGTCTAAATTTGAAAGAAGAATTTCTTTATTTTCAAAGGTAGATAGGTCTTTGGTCTCTGCCAACACAATAGTATGATATACATCATTGGCAAGTTCATCATGGAGCTTTTTAGAAATTCTAATTTCAGATTCATATATTGCAGCAGTTTTTTCTCGTCTTCCTTTTGTCGTTAAATAATAATAAAGAAAAAAAACAGATCCTAAAACGAGTCCAATTATAATGTATAAGGTTAAATTTCTATTTTTAACCTTTTCCAACTGTAATGCATTCTCTGCTTTTTGGTTTTTTAGTTTTAGATTTTCTTCACGATCCAGTTTAGAATCGTATTTAATTTTTGCAAATTGATTTTTAGCTTTTTGCCTTGATTTATTTATACTGTCATTTACTTTTAAGTAGAGTAACGTGTTATTTTTTAATTCTCTGCCTGTAGAGTTCTTGATTATTAGTTTTAGTGAGGTCAAACGATCATCTACATTGTTAGTTTCAGTAGCTTTTTGGTAGGCAATATTTGCGTATTTATTTGCAAGTTTATTATTTAAATTAGAATATAATTCTGCAAGATGCATGTAACTAGTAGTTAATCCGAAGTCATCATTTATTTTTTCTCTTATTTTTATCGATTTGTTGATATATTCTATAGCTTTTGGATTGCCATTTTTATAATAAGAATAGCCTAAATTGTCAAGTATTCGAGCTTGATTCTCTGGGTCATTTATAATACTTTTTTTTTGACTTAGGGCGTAAAGAATTTCTTCAGCTTGTTTGTGCTCGTCTTTGCCTTGGTAAACTACAGCGATATTATTTTTTAATATATCCTTTTGCAAATCTATTTCTGCAAATGTTATTGCTTTGTTATAATTATAAATTGCGTCATCATATTCATCTAATCTTTCATAGTTTATCCCTAAATTGTTATAGACGGCACATTTATAATAAGGATTAGTAGTTTTTGTAAAAAAAGGGATTGCTTCTGTTACACTTGTTTCACTGCCAAAATAGTCACCTTGTATTTGCTGAATAGAAGCCATTTTTAATAATGAGTAAATTTTTTTCTCATTTTCATTAGTATTACATACCTGTTTAGATTTATTGTAATAATAGAATGCACTATCATATGTTTGATTTTCAGTATGTTTGTCTGCTAAGGATAAAAAAGTACTATATAAAGAGTTTTTTTTTGGAGTCACATTTAGATTAGATTCTTTTTTGCAAGAAGCAATTATTAGAATCATCGTTAAAATAAAAATCGGGAAATGGACTTTTTGAAGTTTCATTTCCCGAAAATATGAAAATTATTTACAATATTCTAGTTGAATTGTAATTGAATTATTTTGGTGGTGGGATTGGGGTTTGACCATTAGCTCCTCCGCCTGTTTCGCCCATAGAAGCATTGGTTACTACTGATTTATTATTTTTTATTGTGTCCTCAACATCATCATTAGTGCAAGATACGAAAGCCAAATTGGATGCTATAAAAAACGCTAGTATAAAAATTCTTTTCATCTTCTTAAGTTTAAAATTTAGACATAGACCAGCCTGTTCGATTTCAAATTGAAATTTTGGCTGATTTACAAACCACACTCTGTGGATTGTTTTTTTAGATTTTTTCTTGGGAAGTGAAGTGTGTAGAAGCAGTATGATTTTATTTATACTTCCCGGATAAACTCGGTCTTACGGATTCACGCACTTTTTAAAAGAAGTAGTTTTGTACATTTGCCTTAACCTGCAGATTAAGCCGGTAACTAATTCTGAGGCAAAGAAATATCAGTTTTAGTGGGGTGTTGAGATAGAATTCCAGTAATGCTGATAATTCTATTGATTGCTTTAAAATGTTTAATAATTCCGATTAATACTTATGTGTAGAATTACTTTTGAAGAATATAAAAGTGCTATAAAATCAAAATACCAATCTTATAAATTAGAAGACCCAACGGGTATTTTGTTAAATCCATCTCCAGCACAATTACGTAATTTATGCTTAATGCTTTTTGATAATTCATTATCTATAAATGATGAAAATTCACTAAGGGTATTTTTGAATGTGAAAGAAGGAGAGGACTTAAGAAGAGCTATTGCAAAATTTGAAATTGCAAAATTTAGACCTATTATCTCCTTTTTAATTGGAGATAAAGATTCAGATAATACTGCAAGAATTGAGTTGGCAGCAATTTTAGTTGATTTTGAAAAGAGGCCATATAATAAATTTTTAAAAGAAGAAGCGATTGTTAAGAAGCCCAAAAACATTTTGGAAGTTCCTGTACAATCTGCAATAAAAGAAGAAACTGTTGTAGATCTTACAACAGAGATTCAGCAAAAAGCATTTGTTGGTAATTCAACAAATTATACCGTTAGGGGAAAACCCAAGCCTAGGATTGTTTATTTAGTTTCGGCTTTTAGTTTGATTATTTTTATGGCTGGTTTAGTAGTGTGGAATCTTTATAATGTACGGGATTGTATGGTTTGGAATGAAGATCATTATGAGGCTGTGTCTTGTGATGAGGTACCAAATTCAATGTCACTATTAGAACCGATAGTACTTAAAAAGGAGGACGGGATAATTTTAAACTTCAAAAAAATTAAAGTTTGTGATACAACAAGTTTTTTCAAAATGGGAAAACCTTGTGTTTGGTATGGTAAGTGTTTTGATGGGAACTATGAATATTTTACAGCTCCAGGATTGCATCCCGAAACAGAAAAAACATTAAAGCCTATTACGCAGTATATTATTGATAGGCACATTTTAAAAAAAAAGGAGAATTAGTTTCTTACATATAATTCTTACATTGATTTAGTTAGTGAAACTAATTCAGAGATTGTTTTTTGTCTGTATAAATAAAACATCTTTTATAGTAAATGTGCTTTGTTTTTATTTGTTTGTAAAACAGGTGTTTATACTCTTTGAGGTGTAGTTTTATTAGTGTTACTTTATTTTAATTATTTCAGCTATATTGATTTATGGACTAATTTGGAACTAGTTTTATTTTAGTTATTGATTAGATTCATCAGTAGGTCTAGTTTTTAGATAGACAGGATTAGATTGTAACATAGAATGCCTTAGTGATAGTTTAGTCTCAGAGGAATACCACACATAATAACTATATCTTCTTAAAATTTTATAAGTTCCAAAAACAACTATTTTTTAGATTCTCCAAATTTATTAATAGTATGTGTTTTTGCAGACACATAGATAATTGCATTTTTTATTTAATAATTTAAACAAGAAGCAATGGACTTAAAAGAAAAACTTAACCAAAAAATTGGCAAACAGCCTGACATTATTCTTATCATCACTGATGAACAAAGAGCTACACAACATTTTCCACCAGGATGGGAGGAGAATAATCTTCCAACTCTAACTTTTCTTAAAGAAAACGGATTTAGTTTTGATAGAGCATTTTGTAATACATGTATGTGCTCTCCAAGTCGAGCAACACTATTTACAGGGACTTATCCTGCAAAACATGGAGTAAGTCAGACGTTAACCGAAGGAGGGCTTTTATCACCGCAAGAACCAACATTAGATAATACTTTGCCAAATATCATGAATGTACTTTGGGCAGATGGATACGATGTACAATACAGGGGTAAATGGCATATGAGTAAAGGAGTAGCACCTAATGGTACAAAGACGAATTACGAGAATTTAACAGCCGCAGATATTTCATTATTTGGTGCAATGGGCTGGATTGCTCCAGATGCAGGTGAAGATGTTAATCCTCTTAATTTTGGTGGGGGATATGCTAATCATGATGCCAGATATACAGCTGAGGCAATACAGTATTTGAAAGAAGTAAAGATAAAAAGAGCTGCTGGGAATTATAAACCATACTGTTTGGTCCTTTCATTAGTTAATCCTCATGATGTTTTGGCATATCCTAAATCAGCAGCTACTTCAGGATATCATCCAGATAGTTGGTCAGGTAGAGAGATTGAGCTTCCTGCTACAGTAAATGAAAATTTACTTGAAAACAAAAAGCCAATGGCACAAGAGCAAATTTTAATTAATATGGCTCTAAGTTTGGGAGCTGTAGCTACATCTGAAGAAAAACTGAATTATATCAATTTTTATGGAAATCTGTTAAGTCATGTCGATAAAGAAATTGGATATCTTATAGAAGAATTATACAAAGAAGATGAAAATGGAAAGAAATTAGCAGACTCAACAATTGTTACCCTGACATCAGATCATGGAGAGATGGGGCTTGCTCATGGAGGATTACGTCAGAAAACGTTTGTTGCATATGAAGAAGCATTACGTGTCCCACTAGTAATTTCAAATCCTATTTTGTTTAAAAATCATAATATTAGGCAATCGATGGCATTAGCTACATTGGCAGATATTATGCCTACTTTTATTGATATTGCTAATGTGTCAAATCCGCCTATAGGACTTGCAGGAACCAGTTTGTTGCCAATTATGGATACTGGTACAGCTGTTCAGCACAGTATTTTGTTTACTTACGATGATATTAAAGCTGGTTCAAATAGCAATTGGGCGGTTGTAAAAGCCGCTAATCGCATTCGCTGTATAAGAACAGAAAAATGGAAATTCGATTATTACTTTGATGCATCAAGTGCTTATTTCAAACAATACGAGCTATATGATTTAGTAAATGATCCACTAGAAATTAATAATCTAGCTTATGATCCTGGGTATAGTGAAATAAGAATGGAGTTAGAAGAGCAATTACATCAGCTAGAGGTAGACAAACTCTGGGTAAATACTCCGACAGATGTCTTTAACACAGTAAAATTCAACTAAAGATTATTGATGATATAGTAATGTAAAAGGGTAAACTAATTAATAATCTAAAAAAAAACATTATGGAACAAAATCTAAATCTAGAAGTTAGTGCAGTAAGTTATATGGATTTTAATAATCCAGATGGACAAACAACAATACAAGGAATAAGAGGAGTTTCTAACTCAGAAAATGTATATATCACGGCTAGTTTACTCGGAGAAAATAATATCGTTCAAGGATTAATTTACGAAGGAAAGTTAATTGGAAATGGTAACAATGGAAAATGGCATGTCGTTAATTTTCCAAGTACAGCATCAGAGATAGTCACTAATACTTCATGTTATGGACCCAATAACGGACCAGACAGATCTATACAAATTGTAGGGGCATATAAAATAACAACAGCTACAGGGGATTACCAAGTGGGAATCTTGGATTTTATTATGAAGGACCTTTGGATGGATCAGGAACTTGGATTAGAATTTCGCCAAACAATGGAAATACTAACAATGTCTTTGTCCACAGTATTATGGGGGGAATTGCAGTTGGAAATTATGATGTAGAGAATGATAAAAACGGGTATGCATTTCTATGCGATATAACAACTAAAGAATATACAGAATTTAAGTTGCCAGATTCAATAACTAATACTCTTTATGGGATTTGGTATAATGGCGAAGATAGTTATACATTGGCAGGTGGTTATTCAAGCCATAAATTAGGAAAGCTTAGTCAAGCATTTCTTGTAGATTATAATGGTAAAACTAAAAAGATAAGTAATTTAAAAACATTTAGTTATAAAAACGAAACAGTTTTGTCAATAATCACTCATTTTGAAGGAATTACAGATTCTAAAGACAACGGTTATAATATGCCTGCTGATTGGATAACTTTAAATGGTGAGGGTAATGGAGCATCTTTCGTTTCAGTTAGTCGAAATTCAGATGGATCATTTGGAGAAGCAAATTGGATAGATATTGAGTTTCCAGGTTCAAGTGTTACAAGTGCCAACACAGTATATAAAAATAATGTATTAGGGATATATGTAGTCAAGGAAGACACAGATACAAAAGAAATATCTTCTTTTGTGGCAAAAGTAGTCACAGATAAATAGCAAGATCAGAAGGAACCTTTTTATCCATGTATTAAAAAACAAAAAACCCAATCGAAAGATTGGGTTTTTATATAAGTAAGTAATATAAATTGAGTTTATAAAACGTTTATTTTACTTTATTAAGTACTGCTTTGAAAGCTTCAGGGTGATTCATTGCTAAATCTGCAAGAACTTTACGGTTCAATTCGATTCCGTTAGCTTTTACTTTCCCCATGAATTGTGAATAAGACATTCCTTCCAATCTAGCTCCAGCGTTGATACGTTGAATCCATAATGCACGGAAATTTCTTTTATTCACTTTTCTATCACGGTAAGCGTAGCACATTGCTTTCTCTACCGCATTTTTAGCAACTGTCCAAACGTTTTTACGTCTACCAAAGAAACCTTTGGCTTGCTTCATTATCTTTTTTCTTCTTGCTCTTTTAGCAACTGAATTTACTGATCTTGGCATAATTTTTATGTGTTTTTGTAGCTGGCGTCCCGAATTTAATCAAGGGAACTTATCGGCCATACTCCAAGGTTATTTTTAAATGTTTTAACCTAAAGAATTATTAGATAATTCTTAATTGTTGTTTGATGCTTTTCATATCTGTTGAGTGAACTAACGCTGAATGTGTCAAAGCTAATTTACGTTTTTTAGATTTTTTAGTCAAGATGTGACTTTTAAAAGCATGCTTTCTTTTAATCTTTCCAGAACCAGTAACTTTAAAACGTTTCTTGGCGCTAGATTTTGTTTTCATTTTAGGCATTTTTCCTAGTGTTTTAATTTATTCTTACTTACTTATCTTGTTTTCAAGTTTAAGGTTTCAAGTTTCAAGTTGTAAAACTGAATACTGAAACTGTAAACTGAATTTACTTTTTCTTCTTCGGAGCAATGAACATAATCATTCTCTTTCCTTCCAGAACTGGCATAGCTTCTACTTTACCATATTCTTCAAGATCTGTAGCTAGTCTCAATAATAAAATCTGACCTTGATCTTTGTAGATGATAGAACGTCCTTTAAAGAATACAAATGCTTTTAATTTAGCACCTTCTTTAAGAAATTTTTCAGCGTTCTTTCTCTTAAACTCATAATCATGCTCATCAGTCTGAGGACCAAAGCGAATTTCTTTCACTACAACTTGAGTCGATTTTGCTTTCAGGACTTTATCACGTTTCTTTTGTTCGTAAACAAATTTCTTGTAATCCATGATCTTACAAACCGGTGGCTCTGCATTTGGCGAAATTTCAACTAGATCCAATTCAAATTGATCAGCTAGTCGTAGAGCTTCGGCTATTTTATAAACGCCTGGCTCAATGTTTTCGCCTACAAGGCGTACTTCAGGAACACGAATAAGATTGTTTATTCTGTGTGCATCTTTTTTTTCTACGCGAGGTTGGTAACCTCTGTTGCTTCTTATTGCTATGACTTTATAATTTAAGTTAAACTGTAAATACTTTTAATGTCTTTTTTATTTCTTCGTCCACAATTGCGACAAATTCTTCAATTGTAACTGTAATGTTTCCTTTTCCTTCTTGACCATGACGGCGAATAGAAATAGTACCGTTTTTCTCTTCTTCCTCACCTACAATCAGCATAAACGGTAATTTTTGCATTTCTGCATCTCTAATTTTCTTACCTATGGTCTCACTTCTGTTGTCAATTAGGGCGCGAATTTCGTGATTTTCTAGCAAATCTAAAACTTTTTTAGCATATATTTCATATTTCTCGCTCAAAGACAAGATTATAGCCTGTTCTGGCATTAACCAGAGTGGGAAATTTCCTGCAGTGTGTTCTAGTAAAATTGCGATAAAGCGTTCCATCGAACCAAATGGAGCACGGTGAATCATTACAGGTCTATGTAATTCATTGTCAGCTCCTTTATAAGTAAGTTCAAAACGCTCAGGTAAGTTATAGTCAACTTGGATAGTTCCTAATTGCCATTGTCTTCCCAAGGCATCTTTCACCATGAAATCAAGTTTTGGACCGTAAAAAGCGGCTTCACCATATTCAACCACAGTATTTAAGCCTTTGTCAGCTGCTGCATTGATAATAGCATTTTCTGCTTTTTCCCAGTTTTCATCACTACCGATATATTTGTCTCTGTTTTCTTTATCACGCAAAGAAATTTGAGCAGTAAAGTTTTCAAAACCTAAAGAACCAAATACGTAAAGTACTAAGTCGATTACTTTTTTGAATTCCTCGTCTAATTGTTCAGGAGTACAAAAAATATGAGCATCATCTTGAGTAAAGCCACGTACACGAGTTAAACCATGTAATTCCCCACTTTGTTCATATCTATAAACAGTACCAAATTCAGCATAACGCTTAGGTAGATCTTTGTATGACCAAGGTCTCACATTGTAAATTTCACAGTGATGAGGGCAGTTCATAGGTTTCAATAAAAATTCTTCTCCTTCAGCAGGAGTATGAATTGGTTGAAAGCTATCAGCACCATATTTAGCATAGTGACCAGAAGTTACGTATAACTCTTTTTGACCAATATGAGGAGTAACCACTTGTTCGTAACCAGCTTTCTTCTGAGCTTTCTTCAAGAACTGTTCTAATCTATCACGTAAAGCAGCACCTTTAGGTAGCCATAAAGGTAAACCTTGTCCAACTTTTTGAGAGAAAGCAAATAACTCAAGTTCCTTCCCAAGCTTACGGTGATCACGACGTTTTGCCTCTTCAAGAAGTTCTAAATATTCAGTTAAGTCTTTTTGTTTAGGGAAAGAAGTTCCGTAAACACGAGTTAATTGTTTGTTTTTTTCATCACCTCTCCAGTAAGCACCAGCAACACTCATTACTTTCATCGCTTTGATGATTCCAGTATTAGGAATATGGCCACCACGACATAAGTCAGTAAAAGTAGCATGATCGCAGAAAGTGATGGTTCCGTCTTCAAGGTTAGAGATTAATTCAGTTTTGTATTCATTGTCCTTGTATAGTTCTAAAGCTTCAGCTTTGCTTACAGGGCGCATTTTGAATTCATGTTTACCTCTTGAAATTTCAAGAACGCGGTCTTCAATCTTTTTGAAATCAGCATCAGTTATTTTTTGGTCACCAAAATCAACATCGTAATAAAAACCATTTGAGATAGCAGGTCCTAGAGTTAGTTTAATTCCAGGAAAAAGCTCCTCAAGAGCTTGAGCCATTACGTGTGAAGTCGAATGCCAAAAGGCTTTTTTACCTTCAGTGTCATTCCATGTATATAAAATAAGACTACCATCGGTCGTCAGTGGAGTTTCGGTTTCAATAGTTGTACCATTAAAAGAAGCCGAAATCACGTTTCGGGCAAATCCTTCACTAATGCTTTTCGCAACCTCCATAGGAGTTACGCCAGAAGCATACTCTCTAACTGACCCATCGGGTAAAGTAATCTTAATCATTGTTTATAATTTTATGAATGCAAATATAGTGGATTACAAAAATACATACAATATATATGTAGAAGTTTATACTATATATAAGAGTAAAATTTATTAGGAGCTCAATCCCACTATACATTTCAATCTTTTATGCCGAACCCCGTCATAAAAGGATTTCCATTTCTATTGGGGCTAGGGTAGTAGGTTTTATATTATATAAGGGTGTCTAGAGAAGTAAGAGTTGAATAGTATATATATATAGGAAGGATTGTTGTTTCTTATTGTATATAAGGAATAGAATTTACTTTGGTTGTTGTTTTAAGGTATTGAGATGAGGTTTAGTTAAGAAAGCGTATCAAAAAAGAGTTCTTCTTAATAAGAATCACGTAATAATTGCACTAAGAACTTAGAGGTTTTTATCAAAAACGCATTCTGATTGCGATAATACTCACAAAACCCCAAAACAGCCAAGCAGTAAGGTATGAGTTATCAATGCGTTAAGAAATAAACGCAAAATAAACGCAAAATAAGCGCAAAAATGCGATCGAAAAGTATTGTTTATCTATAAAAAGGTGGTAGTTTTGCACCCGCAACAAACAAGACGTTCACTGACACACTGGTAAGCAAAACAATCGGATTTGGAAGCGAAAGTTTCTAAAAAAAAGATTAAAAAAAGCTTGTGAGTTTGGAAAACGAAAGTTACATTTGCACCCCGCAAACGAAGTTCATCGAACACTTCTTTAGATAAGAGTTAAGTGAGATAAAACAACGGAAGTTCCTTGAAATACTGCTAAGAAAAACGAAGAAAACGAGAAATAAAATTTCTTAAAAAAAACTTCAAAAAAATCTTGCCAGTTAAAAAGGAGTTCATTACTTTTGCACCCGCTTTGAGAAACAAGCGATACAAAATAAGTAGACAAGTTCTTAGACATATTGAATTGACAGCCGTTTCGAAAGAGATTTCGAAACAAAGAATAAAGAGTAATAGAATCGCAAGATTTGAATATAACCGATAGAATCTTAGTCGCAATATAATATAAAAAATATACGATGAAGAGTTTGATCCTGGCTCAGGATGAACGCTAGCGGCAGGCTTAACACATGCAAGTCGAGGGGTATGCTTCTTCGGAAGTAGAGACCGGCGCACGGGTGCGTAACGCGTATGCAATCTACCTTTTACAGAGGGATAGCCCAGAGAAATTTGGATTAATACCTCATAGTATTATAGAATGGCATCATTTTATAATTAAAGTCACAACGGTAAAAGATGAGCATGCGTCCCATTAGCTAGTTGGTAAGGTAACGGCTTACCAAGGCTACGATGGGTAGGGGTCCTGAGAGGGAGATCCCCCACACTGGTACTGAGACACGGACCAGACTCCTACGGGAGGCAGCAGTGAGGAATATTGGACAATGGGCGCAAGCCTGATCCAGCCATGCCGCGTGCAGGATGACGGTCCTATGGATTGTAAACTGCTTTTATACAGGAAGAAACCCTGGTTCGTGAACCAGCTTGACGGTACTGTAAGAATAAGGATCGGCTAACTCCGTGCCAGCAGCCGCGGTAATACGGAGGATCCAAGCGTTATCCGGAATCATTGGGTTTAAAGGGTCCGTAGGCGGTTTAATAAGTCAGTGGTGAAAGCCCATCGCTCAACGGTGGAACGGCCATTGATACTGTTAAACTTGAATTATTAGGAAGTAACTAGAATATGTAGTGTAGCGGTGAAATGCTTAGAGATTACATGGAATACCAATTGCGAAGGCAGGTTACTACTAATTGATTGACGCTGATGGACGAAAGCGTGGGTAGCGAACAGGATTAGATACCCTGGTAGTCCACGCCGTAAACGATGGATACTAGCTGTTGGGAGCAATCTCAGTGGCTAAGCGAAAGTGATAAGTATCCCACCTGGGGAGTACGTTCGCAAGAATGAAACTCAAAGGAATTGACGGGGGCCCGCACAAGCGGTGGAGCATGTGGTTTAATTCGATGATACGCGAGGAACCTTACCAAGGCTTAAATGTAGTTTGACCGATTTGGAAACAGATTTTTCGCAAGACAAATTACAAGGTGCTGCATGGTTGTCGTCAGCTCGTGCCGTGAGGTGTCAGGTTAAGTCCTATAACGAGCGCAACCCCTGTTGTTAGTTGCCAGCGAGTCATGTCGGGAACTCTAACAAGACTGCCAGTGCAAACTGTGAGGAAGGTGGGGATGACGTCAAATCATCACGGCCCTTACGCCTTGGGCTACACACGTGCTACAATGGCCGGTACAGAGAGCAGCCACTGGGCGACCAGGAGCGAATCTATAAAACCGGTCACAGTTCGGATCGGAGTCTGCAACTCGACTCCGTGAAGCTGGAATCGCTAGTAATCGGATATCAGCCATGATCCGGTGAATACGTTCCCGGGCCTTGTACACACCGCCCGTCAAGCCATGGAAGCTGGGGGTGCCTGAAGTCGGTGACCGCAAGGAGCTGCCTAGGGTAAAACTGGTAACTAGGGCTAAGTCGTAACAAGGTAGCCGTACCGGAAGGTGCGGCTGGAACACCTCCTTTCTAGAGCCCTATATGTTAGCAGTAATGCACGTTAGGGAAAGAAGACGAAAGAATTTAAAGGTTCATCTCTAAAGATTATATTACTCTGCTGTTAGTTCAAATAATAAATTTAAGTAAAAACAGAGTCTCGTAGCTCAGCTGGTTAGAGTACTACACTGATAATGTAGGGGTCGGCAGTTCGAGTCTGCCCGGGACTACTATTTAAACTTAAATAAAAGGAAATTTTAGAAGTTGAGCATTTATGAGCGAATTCATAACTCATAATTCATCATCATTTTAAAAATGGGGGATTAGCTCAGCTGGCTAGAGCGCCTGCCTTGCACGCAGGAGGTCAACGGTTCGACTCCGTTATTCTCCACAGATCAATCCCTTAGTTGGGAGCGATAAAAGTTCATTGACATATTGAGATAAGAAAATAATAAAAGTAGAAAGCGTTTTTATTAGCGATAATAAAAACAAAAAAAAACGGTCATATTAATTTATGATTGGTACAATAAGCAAAATAAGGGCGTATGGGGGATGCCTTGGCTCTCAGAGGCGATGAAAGGCGTGATAAGCTGCGAAAAGTTACGGGGATCGGCACACACGAATTGATCCGTAAATACCTGAATGGGGCAACCCACTATGTTGAAGACATAGTACACCGATAGGTGGGCAAACCCGCTGAACTGAAACATCTAAGTAGGCGGAGGAGAAGAAAACAAAAGTGATTCCGTAAGTAGTGGCGAGCGAACGCGGATTAGCCCAAACCAATGTTGTTACGGCAATGTTGGGGTTGTAGGACCACGATATTTGTTGCACAAAGAATTAGAATCTACTGGAAAGTAGAACCACAGAGGGTGATAGTCCCGTATAGGTAATGAGTGTAAATGATAGTGGTATCCTGAGTAGGGCGGGGCACGTGAAACCCTGTCTGAATTTGGCGGGACCATCCGCTAAGGCTAAATACTCCTGAGAGACCGATAGTGAACCAGTACCGTGAGGGAAAGGTGAAAAGAACCGTGAATAACGGAGTGAAATAGATCCTGAAACCATACGCTTACAAGCGGTCGGAGCCCTTTCGTGGGGTGACGGCGTGCCTTTTGCATAATGAGCCTACGAGTTAACGTTGCTGGCAAGGATAAGTGGTTAAGCCACGGATCCGTAGCGAAAGCGAGTCTGAATAGGGCGCTTTAGTCAGTAGTGTTAGACGCGAAACCGTGTGATCTACCCATGGGCAGGTTGAAGCTGTGGTAACACACAGTGGAGGACCGAACCGGTTGACGTTGAAAAGTCTTCGGATGACCTGTGGGTAGGGGTGAAAGGCCAATCAAACTCGGAAATAGCTCGTACTCCCCGAAATGCATTTAGGTGCAGCGTTGTGCATAAAGTTATATAGAGGTAGAGCTACTGATTGGATGCGGGGGCTTCACCGCCTACCAATTCCTGACAAACTCCGAATGCTATATAATGTTTCACAACAGTGAGGGCTTGGGTGCTAAGGTCCAAGTCCGAGAGGGAAAGAACCCAGACCATCAGCTAAGGTCCCCAAATATATGTTAAGTTGAAAGAACGAGGTTTGTCTGCCCAGACAGCTAGGATGTTGGCTTGGAAGCAGCCATTCATTTAAAGAGTGCGTAACAGCTCACTAGTCGAGCGGACGAGCATGGATAATAATCGGGCATAAACATATTACCGAAGCTATGGATTTACAATTAATTGTAAGTGGTAGGGGAGCATTCTAACAGGGTTGAAGGTGTGTCGTAAGGCATGCTGGACTGGTTAGAAAAGAAAATGTAGGCATAAGTAACGATAATGCGGGCGAGAAACCCGCACACCGAAAAACTAAGGTTTCCACAGCTATGCTAATCAGCTGTGGGTTAGTCTGGTCCTAAGGCGAACCCGAAAGGGACAGTCGATGGCTAACGGGTTAATATTCCCGTACTACTAATTACTGTGATGGGGTGACGGAGTGATGAAAGCGCCGCGAACTGACGGAATAGTTCGTTGAAGTACCTACCTATAAGATCTGCAGGCAAATCCACAGATTTTGGGGAAATACGATAGTACTCGGAGACTTCGGTTGAAGAGATAGTGCGCCTAAGGGCTTCCAAGAAAAACCTCTAAACTTCAGGTAATTAGTACCAGTACCGTAAACCGACACAGGTAGTTGAGGAGAGAATCCTAAGGTGCTCGAGAGATTCATGGCTAAGGAATTAGGCAAAATAGACCTGTAACTTCGGGAGAAAGGTCGCCAGCAGCAATGCTGGCCGCAGTGAAGAGGTCCAGGCGACTGTTTATCAAAAACACAGGGCTCTGCAAAATCGTAAGATGAAGTATAGGGCCTGACACCTGCCCGGTGCTGGAAGGTTAAGAGGAGATGTTATCTTCGGAGAAGCATTGAATTGAAGCCCCAGTAAACGGCGGCCGTAACTATAACGGTCCTAAGGTAGCGAAATTCCTTGTCGGGTAAGTTCCGACCTGCACGAATGGTGTAACGATCTGGACACTGTCTCAGCCATGAGCTCGGTGAAATTGTAGTAGCGGTGAAGATGCCGCTTACCCGCAGTGGGACGAAAAGACCCTGTGCACCTTTACTATAGCTTAGTATTGACCTTGGATAAATGATGTGTAGGATAGGTTGGAGACTGTGAAGTGGCGTCGCTAGGCGTTGTGGAGTCATTGTTGAAATACAACCCTTTGTTTATCTGAGGCCTAACCCCGTTATTGCGGGGGACATTGCTTGGTGGGTAGTTTGACTGGGGTGGTCGCCTCCAAAAGAGTAACGGAGGCTTCTAAAGGTTCCCTCAGTACGCTTGGTAACCGTGCGTAGAGTGCAATGGCATAAGGGAGCTTGACTGAGAGACATACAGGTCGATCAGGTACGAAAGTAGAGCATAGTGATCCGGTGGTTCCGCATGGAAGGGCCATCGCTCAAAGGATAAAAGGTACGCCGGGGATAACAGGCTGATCTCCCCCAAGAGCTCATATCGACGGGGGGGTTTGGCACCTCGATGTCGGCTCGTCACATCCTGGGGCTGGAGAAGGTCCCAAGGGTTGGGCTGTTCGCCCATTAAAGTGGCACGCGAGCTGGGTTCAGAACGTCGTGAGACAGTTCGGTCTCTATCTACTGTGGGCGCAAGAAATTTGAGTGGATCTGATTCTAGTACGAGAGGACCGAATTGGACAAACCTCTAGTGTATCTGTTGTTCCGCCAGGAGCACCGCAGAGTAGCTACGTTTGGAAGGGATAAGCGCTGAAAGCATATAAGCGCGAAACCCACCACAAGATGAGATTTCTTTTAAGGATCGTGGGAGATGACCACGTTGATAGGCTATAGATGTAAAGGCAGTAATGTCATAGTCGAGTAGTACTAATAATCCGTAAGCTTATGTACGCCTTTTCCCCCGACGCAAGTCGGGGGGAGAAACTTTCTAAAAAATTATTTTTTCTTTATCTCAGTGTGTTAAGATATTATTGTAATTATTAATTATTAATTATCAATTGTTAATTTTTAATTTTTATTACAAAAGTTGCCTAAAGCAACTAACGACCTTAAGGTGGTTATTGCGGCGGGGCTCACCTCTTCCCATCCCGAACAGAGTAGTTAAGCCCGCCTGCGCAGATGGTACTGCAGTTATGTGGGAGAGTATGTCGTCGCCTTTCTTTAGAATCCTCATCATGAATTTGATGAGGATTTTTTTTTGTTTGAAACTTTTTGGTTGACAAAAAAAATACCGCAAAGAGCGCAAAGGATTGCGCAAAGTTTAATGGCTTTGCGAACCTTTGCGGTTTTTTATCTTTGCGCTCTTTGCGGTAAAATTATGGTTGTTTTGTGTTTGAAAAGGCTTTTGTATCTCTGCAACTTCTTGAGAACGAAAGATTAATACCAAAGGCTATGGGGAGTATTAGACTCTATTTTTATCAATTTGTTCAAAAAACGAATCCTTATAAGTAGCTCCAATGGGTAATTCTTTTGCATTGATGAAAACTGAAAAGCTATCTGTTGATTCGATTTGTTTAAGAGAAATTACATATGATTTATGTATCTGGATAAAATTATTTCCTGGCAGTGATTCTATTATATTTTTTAAAGATGAATGCGTGATAAGTTGTTGTTTTGCGGTATGAATGCAAACATAGTTCTGTAGACTTTCTATATATAAAACATCATCTAAAAATAACTTATGAAATTTATTTTTACCGTCAGTTTTTATAAAAATAAAATCAGAAGAGTTATTGTTTGGGGTTTCTGTTTTCGAATTAGAATTTAATTTAGAAACTGCTTGATAAAAACGTTCAAAAGCAATAGGTTTCAATAAGTAATCAACTGCATTCAGTTCAAATCCTTCTAAAGCAAAATCTGGATATGCAGTTGTGAAAATAACTTTTATATCTTTTGAAATTATTTTTGAAATCTGTAAGCCGGTTAATTGAGGCATTTGTATGTCTAAAAAAATAACATCAACTGCTTGTGTGTTTAAAAATTCTAATGCTTTTAATGAGTCATTAAAAACAGCAGTTTTTTCAAGAAAATGAACTTTACTAATGTAATTTTCCAGAATACGTGTTGCTGGTGGTTCATCATCAACAATTATGCATTTAAAAGCCATAAATTATTTTTTTAGAGGTATTTTTAAGTAGGTTTTAAAGGTATTATTTTCTTCAGTTTTTTCAAGTATAAATTTACTTTTATACATGTATTCTAATCTTTTTGTTAAGTTATCAAAACCTATTCCGGTAGAAGAATAATTCTCGCCTTCAACGATATGATTAAAAGTTAATATCTCTAAAAAGTCTTCTTTTATTTTGATCGTAATAGCGGCTTTTTCTTGTTCGGTATTGAATTTTCCATGTTTGAAAACATTCTCTACAAAATGAATCAAGGCTGATGAAAGAATTTTTTCATTTGAGTAATTTCCTTCAATAGTAAAATCTAAATACAGTTGATCTTCAAATCTTTTTTTCTGTAAATGTATATAGTTCTGAATGAATTGAATTTCTTTGGATAGTATTGCTTCATCTTTGTCAGTTTCTGTAATAACATAGCGAAGTAAATCGGAAAGTACTAAAACATCTGAAGCCATTTCGTCATCTTTTAAAATCAGCTGACTGTAAAAAGAATTCAACGTATTAAATAAAAAATGAGGACTCACCTGAGCTTTTAATATTTGAAATTCTGCTTTTTTGTTTTCCAGAAGTAGTTCTTGATTTTGCTGTTGTGCACTTTGGAACTGCCAAAATGAATAGCTTAAGGCGCTAAAGATAACAGCAGGTAATCCAAAAAAGAAATTATCACGTATATAAAAACTCCATTCTAAATCCCCAATAGCATAGTTATGCACTCCAATAATATTAAACATAATTACTTCTTGAAAAATATATCTGACTCCAGCAAAAAGGGTTAGTGAAAACGGAATGCTTAAAAAATAAAAATGGATTTTCCTTTTATTCAAAAACCAATCACAAACCGTATAAAAATTGACTATATAAACTACAAAAACAGAAAGAAAAAAAGTCGATGTAATCCAGAGATAAAGTTTGGTTCGCTCAACCATTATAACTTTATTATTAATTCCATAATCCCAAAGACAATAGGTTAGGAACAATCCAAAGAAAAGAATTACATGGTAGTAAAAGGGTATTTTAAGTTTCATAAATGATAGTTATAAGTTCAAAAATACAATTATGAATTTTAATGGAAATGATGTTTATATGAAATATTGTTTTTTAATGACGAACCTTGAAAAACTTTATATGAACATTTTTAAAGCAGAATATCGGCTGTTGGTCAAGTGGAACTTAGTGTTCATCAAAACCAATAAAAATGCTTCAAACCTGCTTGTACATTTGCAAGGAATTTAAACACAAAATCATCATGAAAAAAATTATTTTATTACTAGCTCTTATTACGTTTAACCTATCTTCTGCTCAAGCAAAAAAGAAACAAATATTACTGATTGGAACTTTTCATTTTGCAAATCCTGGAAATGACATTGCTAAAACAAAAACGTTTAATGTTATGTCTGAAAAAAGTCAAAAAGAGCTTGAAACTATTAGTGACAAAATCAAGAAATTTGGACCAGATAAAATTTTTGTTGAATGGAAATTTACCAAACAAACCGAATTAGATAAGTTTTACAATAAGAACACAGATAGTCTTTTTAAAAAAGACGCAAACGAAATTACGCAACTAGCACTTCGTACTGCTAAAAAACTAAATCATAAAAAATATACGGAATTGATTATCGTAACCGCTTTTCTTATGACAGTTTAATGATAAGTATGGATAAAGCTAATCAAAAGAATTTAAAGGAAAGGACTGCGGAATTGATGATAAAATTTGAGAATGATCAAAATGAAAGAATCTCAAGAAGTACTTTAACTGAACTTATATTATACTACAATGAAAATGAAGCTGATAAAGATAATTTACAATGGTATTTTGAAGTAGCAAATAGAACTGGAAATTCAGATGATTTTACAGGTGCTTCTTTAGTCGCAAACTGGTATAAACGAAACTTGTATATGTATTCTTTAGTCCAAAAGCTAACTGAAAGCAAAGATGATAAAATAATGGTTTTAGTAGGTGCTGGTCATGCTGCAATGTTCAGACAGTTTATTGAAAAGGATCCGACATTTGAGCTTGTTGAATTATCAACTGTTCTGAAATAATTAATTTAATCTATAAGTTGTAATGACTCTATAATAAACGTAAAGTTTGCAAGGCCATGGTTTTGTGAATTTTGCGTTTTAATCATAAAGCTAGATTAAAGTTTTAGTGCATCTTGCGATTGAAAAAAAAACATTTCAATATGGATTTTACGCAACGTTAGTTGTTGCAGTGAGTCTCTATGATGTATGTGACTTTATTTATAAAACAAAAAATCCTTCCAATATTATCGGAAGGATTTTCTATATAATTGATTTCTTATTTGATTAAGAAAGTGCAGCTTTAACTTGGTCAGCAGCTTCTTGAAATTCTACAGCTGATAAAATTGGCATTCCAGAGTTATCAATTAATTCTTTTGCAATAGCAGCATTTGTACCTTGTAGACGAACAATGATTGGCACTTTAATAGCGTCTCCCATGTTTTTGTAAGCGTCTACAACTCCTTGAGCAACACGGTCACAACGAACGATTCCTCCGAAGATGTTGATTAGTATAGCTTTTACATTTGGATCTTTTAAAATGATACGGAAAGCAGTTTCAACACGTTTAGCGTCAGCAGTACCACCTACGTCAAGGAAGTTTGCAGGTTCGAAACCAGCATACTTAATTAAATCCATAGTTGCCATTGCTAATCCTGCTCCATTTACCATACATCCTACAGTACCGTCAAGATCTACGTAGTTTAAACCTACTTCTTTTGCTTCAACTTCGATTGGGTTCTCCTCACGAATATCACGCATTTCAGCATATTTTGGTTGTCTGTATAGTGCATTATCATCGATGTTAACTTTAGCATCAACTGCTAAAATTTTATTATCTGAAGTTTTTAATACTGGGTTGATTTCAAACATAGAAGCATCAGAACCAATATATGCATTGTATAATGAGTCAATGAATTTAACCATTTCTTTAAAAGCATTTCCAGAAAGACCTAAGTTAAAGGCAATTCTTCTTGCTTGAAAACCTTGTAATCCTACAGATGGATCAACTTCTTCCGTAAAGATTAAGTGTGGAGTGTGTTCAGCAACTTCTTCGATGTCCATACCACCTTCAGTAGAATACATGATCATGTTACGACCTGTACCTCTATTCAATAAAACAGAAACGTAAAATTCAGAAGTTTCACTTTCACCAGGATAGTAAACATCTTCAGCAACTAAAATTTTATTTACTTTTTTACCCTCAGCAGAAGTTTGAGGAGTAATCAATTGCATTCCGATGATTTGTTCAGCTATTTCTTCAACTTGTTGTAAGTTTTTAGCCAACTTAACTCCACCACCTTTTCCACGTCCACCTGCGTGAATTTGTGCTTTAATAACGTGCCATCCTGTACCAGTCTCAGCAGTTAATTGTTTTGCAGCAGCCACAGCTTCAACCGCATTATTAGCCACAATTCCGCGTTGAATGCGTACTCCGTAACTAGCTAAAATTTCTTTTCCTTGATATTCGTGTATGTTCATAATATAGAATTTGTCTGGTTCTGAATTAATTTCAGAATAAAAGTGGGACAAAAATAGCAAAAATCAACTTTAAAAAGAAATCTTTTTGGAATAAAAAGCAAGACTTATTTTGCTTTACGATTTCTTTAAAATTAATTAGAATTTTGAGTTAAATAATTGTGTAAGGAATGTTAATTTAAAGACACTATATCGTTTGAGATTTAACATAAAATAGTGCGTATTTTGAAGTATAATTGGGATTTTGCTTCTAAAAACGAAATCTGAATTATGATTTTGGCAATTCGGGGTGGGTTAAATAATGTTATTGACAATTTAGGATTGTTTTTCTAATATTACTATAAAAATGTAAGCGATACGCTTTATTCGATACATTATGTTTAATGGAATCTTTATTTTTGTAAAAAAAATATCAAGAATGAAAGTTAAAGAACAAGGGCTATATCTGCCCGAATTTGAACACGACAATTGTGGTGCAGGATTTATTTGTAATTTGAATGGTATTAAGTCTAACGACATCATTCATAAAGCATTGGATATCTTAATAAAATTGGAACATCGTGGTGCAGTTAGTTCTGATGGAAGAACTGGAGACGGTGCTGGAATTTTATTTGATATCCCACATGATTTTTTTAAGAAAGTTTGTGATTTTGAAATCCCTGAAACACGAGAGTATGGAGTAGGAATGGTTTTTTTACCTAAAAGTAAAAACCAAGTTGCATTTTGTATTAATGCATTCGAAACAACCATAAAAGAACAGAACCTTACTATTCTTGGCTGGAGAGACGTCCCAGTTGATGTAAATAGTTTAGGTGAAATTGCAGCAGAAAAAGAACCGACTGTTAAGCAGGTTTTTGTTGGCAAAAACGGACAGAATCTAACAGAACAACAATTTAACGCTAAGTTATTTGCAGCAAGAAAAATAGCAGAACATGCTGTCAGAAATTCTAAAACTTCTGAGAGTCATATGTTTTATTTCTCTAGTTTATCTACAACAACAATTATATATAAAGGTTTGTTGATGCCAGAAGATATTAGTGGTTATTTTATCGATTTAAAAGATACTGATTTAGTAACACGTCTGGCGTTAGTACATCAACGTTTCTCTACAAATACATTCCCTTCTTGGGAGTTGGCTCAGCCATTTAGATATATGTGTCACAATGGAGAAATCAATACACTTCGCGGTAACATTAGCAGAATGAGAGCTCGTGAAGAATTGATGCAAAGTGATATTTTTGGGGATGATATTAAAAGGTTATTCCCTATTATATTAGAAGGAAAATCAGATTCTGCTTCTATGGATATGGTGGTCGAATTACTGTTAATGACAGGAAGATCACTGCCGGAAGCAATGATGATGGTTGTGCCAGAAGCTTGGGAGAAACACCAAACAATGTCAGAAGATAAAAAAGCATTTTATGAATATAATGCTTGCATCATGGAGCCTTGGGATGGACCAGCTTCAATTCCGTTTACGGATGGAAATGTAATTGGTGCTTTACTTGATAGAAATGGATTACGACCTTCTCGTTATACATTAACAAAAAGTGGTTTCGTGATCATGTCATCAGAGATTGGAGTTCTTGATGTTAACCCTGAAGATGTAATACAACACGGTCGTTTAGAGCCAGGAAAAATGTTCTTGGTAGATATGAATGAAGGACGTATTATTGAAGATGATGAGATTAAAAATTCTATTGCAACAAAAAGACCTTATAAAGAATGGCTTAATGAAAATTTATTGCCATTAGCAAAGGTGCCATATACTAATAATCCAACTCCTGTAGAGAGTATTGATTTTGAAACAAGACAACGATTATTTGGTTATACAATCGAAGATTTAAAAACAATAATTAACCCAATGGGATCTCAGGGTGCCGAAGCGATTAGTTCAATGGGTAATGATACACCATTGGCTGTATTGTCAGAGCAACCACAATTATTGTATAATTATTTTAAACAATTATTTGCACAGGTAACTAATCCACCTTTAGATGGTATACGTGAAGAAATTATCACAGATATTAGTTTAGCGGTAGGGGGAGATTTTAATATTTTTGAAATTGAATCAAAACAATGCAAAAAATTAAAAATCCAAAATCCAGTTATCTCTAAAGAGGATTTAGATAAAATTAAAAATATAGATCACGCAGATTTCAAAACAGCAACTATTTCTACTTTATATAAAATAGAGAAAGGGGTAAATGGATTAGAGCGTGCTTTAGAAAAATGTGTTCAGGCAACTTACAAAGCCGTAAACGAAGGACATAATATCATTATACTTTCAGATAGAGGAGTAAGCAAAGAATTAGCACCAATACCAATGTTGTTGGCTTGTTCGTATGTTCATCATTCATTGAATATTTTGCAGGTTCGTTCTAAATTCGGAATTATAATCGAATCGGCAGAACCTCGAGAGCCACATCATTTTGCATTATTATTTGGTTACGGCGCTAGTGCTATTAATCCTTATATGGTAAATGAAATTATTCATAATCAGGTTGAGCAAGGTTTTATTACTGGAGTAAAAGCCGATTATGCCATTGCAAATTATAATAAAGCTATTGCAAAAGGTATTCTTAAGATTATGAATAAAATTGGTATCTCTACATTACATTCGTATAGAGCAGCACAAATTTTTGAAATCTTAGGATTAAACAAAACTTTTTCAACTAAATATTTTCCATACACACCGTCTCGAATTGAAGGAATCGGTTTGATGGAAATTGAAAAAGAAGTTAAGAAAAGATACCAAAAAGCATTTCCAAATTCTAAGATTGCCAATTTATTGCCATTAGAAATTGGAGGTATTTACAGATGGAGAAGATCAGGTGAAAAACACATGTTCAATCCAACTACAATTGCCAAGTTACAACAAGCAGTTCGTCTAAACAGCCCAGAGAGTTATAAAGAGTACTCTAATATGGTCAATGAGCAAAGCTCAAACCTTATGACAATTAGAGGGTTGTTTGAATTCAATAATTTAGATCCGATTTCTATTGATGAAGTAGAACCTTGGACTGAGATTGTGAAAAAATTCAAAACAGGAGCAATGTCTTATGGATCTATCAGTAGAGAAGCACATGAGAATTTAGCAATTGCTATGAATAGAATTGGAGGAAAAAGTAATTCAGGAGAAGGGGGAGAAGATCCTAAACGTTTCCAGAAAGAAATTAATGGAGATTCTAGAAATAGTGCTATCAAGCAAGTTGCTTCAGGAAGATTTGGCGTTTCGATTAATTACTTGACAAATGCCAAAGAGATTCAAATAAAAATGGCTCAAGGTGCAAAACCTGGAGAAGGAGGACAATTACCAGGTGAAAAAGTTGTGCCTTGGATTGCTGAAACTAGAAATTCAACACCATATGTAGGGCTTATTTCTCCACCCCCTCACCATGATATTTATTCTATTGAAGATTTATCACAATTAATTTTCGATTTAAAAAATGCCAATCGTGAAGCGCGTGTAAATGTAAAATTAGTTTCAGAAGTTGGAGTAGGGACAATCGCCGCTGGTGTTGCCAAAGCAAAAGCAGATGTGATTTTGATTTCTGGTTATGATGGAGGAACAGGAGCTGCACCACTAACATCATTGCAACATACAGGTATTCCTTGGGAACTTGGTTTGGCCGAAGCACAACAAACTTTAATCTTAAATGATTTAAGAAGCCGTGTGGTTTTAGAATGTGATGGTCAGTTAAAAACAGGTCGTGATGTCGCTATAGCAGCTTTATTAGGAGCAGAAGAATTTGGTTTTGCAACTGCGCCGCTTGTAGCTTCAGGTTGTATCATGATGAGAGCTTGTCACTTAAATACATGTCCAGTTGGTATTGCTACACAGGATCCGGAACTAAGAAAAAATTTCAAAGGAACACCAGAGCATGTAATCAACTTCATGTACTTTATTGCAGAGGAGTTAAGAGAAATCATGGCACAATTAGGATTCAGAACTTTAAAAGAAATGGTAGGACAATCACAGAAATTAAATGTGAACAAAGCTATCAAACATTATAAAGCAAATGGATTAGACTTGTCTTCGATTCTTTACAAACCAGAAAAAGCAAAAACAGTTCCGAATCACAATACAACTACACAAGATCACGCTTTAGAAAACGTATTGGATTTTGCAATTATAAAAGAAGCAATTCCTTCTATTTATAGAAAAGAAAAAACAAGAGTTAATTTCAAAATTAAGAATACAGACCGTTCAGTGGGTGCAATTTTAAGTAATGAAATTTCAAAAATATATGGTGCACAAGGATTACCAGAGGATACAATATTAGTTGATTTTGAAGGTTCAGCAGGACAAAGTTTTGGAGCATTTGCTACAAATGGATTGTCATTTAAAATTCACGGAAACTGTAATGACTATTTAGGAAAAGGGCTTTCAGGAGGAAAACTGATTATTAAAGTTCCACCAACAGCAACTTTCAAGCCTGAGGAGAATATTATTATTGGTAACGTTGCTCTCTATGGAGCTATTACTGGTGAAGCATACATTAATGGTATGGCGGGAGAACGTTTCTGTGTGAGAAATTCTGGAGCAACAGCCGTTGTAGAGGGAATTGGGGATCACGGTTGCGAATATATGACCGGAGGGACTGTTGTTATTTTAGGTAAAACCGGAAGAAATTTTGCTGCGGGTATGAGCGGTGGTGTTGCTTACGTTTATGACAAGAATAGAAAATTCGATTCTACATTATGCAATATGGAAATGGTTGCATTCGATCCATTAGAAGAAGATGATTTTATCAAGCTAAGACGTTTAATCAAGAACCATTCGTTATACACAAATAGCCCATTGGCAAAAAGACTTTTGGCAGACTGGGAAAACGAACAGGAACATTTCATCAAAGTAATGCCAACAGATTATAAAAAGGCATTACAAAGAATAGCAGAGGAAAAGCAAATCGAAGAATTAATAGCTGATTAAAAGGTTCTGAGTTACAAAGGTGCAGAGGTACTAAGTTTGAGTTTTTCAACTCACTTCTCACAACTAAATTTAATAAAAATATCATGGGTAAGATAGGTGGATTTAAAGAATATAATAGAGCAGACGAAAGTAATATTGCTGTTAAGGAGCGTATATCAAACTATAATGAGTTTACGATAACCTTAGAAAAAGATAAGATTAAAGAACAAGGTTCAAGATGTATGGATTGTGGTATTCCGTTTTGTCACAGTGCATGTCCGTTAGGAAATTTAATTCCAGATTTTAACGACATGGTACATCAGGAAGAGTGGGAGAGTGCATTAAAAATTTTGCAATCAACAAATAACTTTCCAGAATTTACAGGTCGTTTATGCCCGGCACCATGTGAGAAATCATGCGTGTTAGGAATTATCAAAGAACCAGTTGCGATTGAAAATATCGAAAAAAATATTATCGAAAGAGGTTTTGCAGAAGGTTGGATTAAGCCTCAACTTCCAAAAAAGAGAACAGGAAAAACTGTTGCTGTTATTGGTTCAGGTCCTGCAGGTTTGGCAGCGGCACAACAATTAAACAGAGCAGGACATACGGTTACTGTTTTTGAAAGAGACAATGCAATAGGCGGATTATTGCGTTATGGAATTCCTAATTTTAAATTAGAAAAAGGAATTATCGACAGACGTGTAGTAATATTAGAAGCTGAAGGAATTGTTTTTAAAACCAATGTAAATGTTGGAGTAAATTACAGTATCGAAGAACTAAATGCATTTGATTCGATTGTTTTATGTGGAGGAGCAACAGAAAGAAGAAGCTTGCCAACAAAAGGAATCGAAAGCAAAGGAGTTGTTCAGGCAATGGATTTCTTAACGCAACAAACAAAGGTTTTATTTGGAGAAGAAATTCCAAACCAAATAAAAGCTACAGGCAAAGATGTTATTGTTATTGGAGGGGGAGATACAGGATCAGATTGTATCGGGACTTCAAACAGACACGGAGCAAAATCGGTTACTAATTTTGAGATTTTACCTAAACCGCCAGTTGGAAGAAGCGAATCTACGCCTTGGCCATTTTGGCCGTTGCAACTTAAAACATCGTCTTCTCATGAAGAAGGTTGTGATAGAAACTGGTTAATTAATACCAAAGAGTTTCTTGCAAACGAAAAAGGAGAATTAGTAGGTTTGAAAACTGTTGAAGTAGCTTGGAAAATGACAGCAGGACAACGACCAGAACTTATAGAAAAAGAAGGTTCAGAGAAAATATGGCCTTGTGATCTTGCATTATTAGCGCTTGGATTTACAGGACCAGAAAAAACATTAAGCGATCAATTAGGTTTACAGTTGGATATGAGAAGCAATTACAAAGCGACAAATTATCAAACAAATGTACCACATATTTTTACAGCTGGTGATATGCGCAGAGGACAATCCTTAATTGTTTGGGCAATTTCAGAAGGCCGTGAGGCAGCAAGAGAAGTAGATTTATATTTAATGGGATCTACAAATTTACCAACAAAAGGAAGCGGGGACTTACCAAGTCTATAAACCAACAAACAACACAACGAAAAGAAACCCTTGAATAATTGCATTCAAGGGTTTCTGCTTTTAGTTTATAAGGCACTAATTCACTACTATTTGAGGGGTTTTTTTATGAAAAAAAGATAGTAACTTAGTATCTTAGAACCTTAGCAAGTAAAAGGGGTTTAAATAAATTTAAAATAACGCATAAATTGTTTGATTTTAAACAAATTGTTATAATTTGTTATTATTTTGCATTTTATTGGTGGATATACAAAAGAGTAATAAATTTGTCAAAAATAGTTTAACAATGCAATCAAAAGATTTACTGCAATTAGCAGACCAATTTGGAAGTCCATTATATGTGTATGATGCTGAAAAAATCCAATCACAATACAACAGGTTAACTAAAGCGTTCTCTAAAGTAGAACATCTTAGAATTAACTATGCCATGAAGGCTTTGTCTAATGTTGCCATACTTCAGTTGTTAAAGGATATGGGGTCTGGATTAGACACAGTATCTATTCAAGAAGTATTACTAGGACTTCACGCTGGATATGAGCCTGAAAGAATTTTTTATACACCAAATGGAGTTTCTTTAGAAGAAATTGAAGAAGTTGCTGCAATGGGTGTACAAATAAACATTGACAATTTATCTATTCTGGAGCAATTCGGAACTAAATATCCAAATACACCAGTTTGTATTCGTATTAATCCGCATGTAATGGCAGGAGGAAATGCAAATATTTCTGTAGGACATATTGATAGCAAATTCGGAATTTCGGTACATCAAATACCACATTTATTGCGAATTGTTGAAAATACAAAAATGAGCATTGTGGGAATTCACATGCACACAGGATCTGATATTTTGGATATTGAAGTATTCTTGTATGCTGCTGAAATCTTATTTGATACAGCTAAAAACTTCAAAAACTTAGAGTTTTTAGATTTTGGAAGTGGTTTTAAAGTACCATACAAAAAAGATGATATCGAAACTGATATCGAAGAATTAGGTAAAAAATTATCAAAAAGATTCAATTCTTTCTGTGCAGAATATGGTAAAGATTTAACCTTGATTTTCGAACCAGGTAAATTTTTAGTGAGTGAAGCAGGATTCTTTTTGGCAAAAGTAAATGTTGTAAAACAAACAACATCAACTGTTTTTGCTGGAATCGATAGTGGTTTTAATCACTTAATTCGTCCAATGTTATATGGTTCTTCTCACCATATCGAAAACATCTCAAACCCAAAAGGGAAAGAGCGTTTTTACTCTGTAGTAGGATACATTTGCGAAACTGATACATTTGCGAATAACCGTAGAATTGCACAAATTACCGAAGGTGATATTTTATCTTTCAGAAATGCAGGTGCATATTGTTTCTCAATGGCCTCAAACTACAATTCAAGATACAAACCAGCCGAAGTTTTATGGATGAATGGTCAAGGAATATTAATTCGCCAAGCCGAAACATTCGAAGACCTTCTTAAAAATCAAATTCCGTTGCCACAAGAAGTTGCGGCAGCAGTTTAAAATAAAAAAAAATGTCAGTTGCAGAAATCCCATTCCCGAAAGGTGAATGGGATTTTTTGTTTTATATTGACTCCAACTGTCAGGCAGAGCGGAGTCGAAGCCTCAGCGCAATCTTATCTTTACAGAAAAGATATAATTGGTGTGTAATCTTTAATCAATTAGTTTAATTCTGAAGCTCACTGAACTCATCTAAAAATAAATGTATTGTGAAGTAATCCTTCATGCGTAATAGAAAACTAATTAATGATTTGTGTGTATTATTTTATATTTTAGCTATAAACTGATATGTAAATATTAAATAATTTATTGATATGGTTTTACTATAAAGTTAGATGCCTCAAGAAAACAGATGAAATTATGATAGATAAATTAAAAGAGTTTAACATAAGTAAAGATGAAATAGAAAAATTAAAAAATTTTAGATCAAGAGATGGTTTTATAATACTAGAGGATAATGAGTTTAATAATATGCAAAGTTATTTTGACCAATTTCCAGTTTATAAAAACATTACGGCGATATTGACTGATGGAAATTCAAACTATTGGTGTGTATATGTTGATACTACTATGAAAGGAATGGTTTGTTATTTGAGTCATGATGAATTAAATTTAGAGCCAAAGTTTAGAAGCATTTCAAATTTTATTGATACAATTGAAAATAATTTAGATGTATTCGATTTTGATGATTTTAATGAAAACCATTTTGAGTTTCCTGCGACAAAAGAGATTGCGGAGTTTCCTGAGCGAAGTGAACTTATTGAGAAACTTTTTACCAAACTAAAAGCAGAAGCTGACGAGGATTGTATACAACAATTAGCATTTATGATTATGGCTTTAAGTTTGAATCATGAAATTGAGACCAACATCTATCCCTTTTTAGATGATGAAAATATGTACATTCAAGAGCGGGCGATAGAGCTTTTAGGTTTTCACAGATACAAGCCAGTATGAGAAAAATTACAAAATGAAAAAGTTGAAAACTATGAACTCCTTTGAAATAATTTATGATTTTTCATCTGGAGATGGAATCAAAAAAATCTGGATATTATTTATGCCAATTGGTATTTTTCTATTTTTAAAATTTATTTTATTCTTGATTGAAAACGATGAAGAAGAAAACTTATTTAAAGATCCTGAACACCAAAAAGTCAAGATAAAAATATTCCAGTATGTATCGATATTCTTTTTTTTACTATTCTCAGTTTTATTTGGCTACGAGTATTACAAAACAAATGATTTATACAATAATGCCAAACTACAAACTGAAGGATTTGTTACAAAATTTCATCCAATGCCATCTGGCGGTCATGATAGTGAAAGATTTATTGTTAATGGAGTAGAATTTGAATATTCAGATTTTGATATATCTGGGTTTGGATACAATAATGCTAAGTCGCATGGAGGAGCAATAGACGAAAATAAATATGTAAGGATAGATTATATTAAAGAAAAGAAAGGAAATCAAATTCTGAAATTAGAAGTAAGAAAGTAAAGGATAGCCGAGGTCTCCCTACTTCGTAGAGACCACAATGAAACATAGCAAAAATTAAAAAGAATATAGGAATGAGTACGAAGTTGGGATACCCTGCACAATAAGAGAATAACAGATATAATCTATGAACATAATTAAACTATTTATAAAGATATAATCGAAGTAAAAACAGAAATGAAACAATCAAATCACATGATCAAAACAATTGTAATATTTGTTCTTTTTTTATCAAGCATAACTATAAATGCTCAAAACTCTGATCTTTTAAAGGGAAAATGGGTTTTTAAAAAGGCGCTAAATAAAGAAGTTGATAAACTTGGAAAAAAAACTTTAAATTCAGACATAATTAATAAAATGACTTTTGAATTTAAAAGTAATGATGAATTTGTTGCGTTTTTAATGGGGCAAAATGCGAATGGAAAATGGACGTTGTCTAAAAATTCAAAAGTGATAATTCTAAATTCAATAGATGGGAAATTTGAGTTGTCTATTCTTAAACTAACTAAAACTGAGTTGATATTAAAATTAGGATTGGGTGAATTCTTAATGAACAAAGTTTGAGATGACTATTATGGTTAAAAAAAATATTACACTTTTTCTATTATGTTTTGCAGGAATGTATTTTGGTCAAGAATTTCCCGAAAAAGAGAAAAAATATGATGTCGACATATTTGAATTTTTAATGAAATCTGTCGAAAAAGATTCTATCTCCGCTCTGCGAAGTCTCCCGACTTCGTAACGACAACAGCAAGGCATTATAAAGATTAAAAAGAGCATTAGGAACGTGTATGAAGTTGGGAGACTTTACTATCACTGAAACGTTGAATATAAATATAAAACCAAAAAAATATGAATAAAGTAAATTTAGTGTTCGTGTTATTTTTTCTCTTGCCAAATCTTATTTTTTGTCAAGATATTGTAGATTACTCTAATGTAAAAACGAAATCTGGTGAAGTAAAAATACCTGGGAATTGGGAAGAATTGAATAGAGTGGATGATTCAGGTCAAACTTATTTAAAAAATAAAGATGGAGTAATTATTGCAATTGCCCAAAACCCTAAAAATTCGTATTCCTTTTTCAAAAGTAATAAATCAGATTTTGAAAATGTAAAGTTATTTTATGTTTGGGATTCGGATTATTTGAAAAAAAATAAATTCAAAATCCAAAAGATTAAGGAAGATTCTAAATTAGAATATATAATTTGGAAATATAATGATAAGAAACTCGATAATGTATTTCTATTCGGTTCGATTAAAGATAATTTTCTAAATCTACTTGTTTATACAAATAATTGGAGCGAAGATGAAAAGATATTTTTTTAGAAAATCTATATAAATTGAATAAATAACTACAAACAACGATTACTACAATGGATTTAGTTTAACCGTTTGGAAATAACATATTCTTAATTGACTTATTTCTCGTTTTTAAAATTGAAGTTTTGCACACAATCTTGTCATTTCGACGTAAGGAGAAATCTTCGCAAGAAACTCCATAAAGTACATTAAATATATTGTAAGTAAAATCTTTAATAAAAATGATTTAACTTTAGCGAAAAATAAATTTAATGGAATTACAAGGAGGCTATCATACTTACTATATATACATAATAACAAATATATCTAAAACAGTTTTTTATACTGGGGTTACAAATAATTTGAGAATTCGGTTAAGTCAACACGAAGAAAACAACGCAAATGAAAATAAAACTTTTGCATCAAAGTATAATGTTACATACTTACTATATTATGAAAAGTTTACTTGGATTCAAGAAGCAATTGCTCGTGAAAAAGAAGTAAAAGGCTGGCGCAGGGAAAAGAAAATTGAATTGATAAAAACAATGAATCCAAATTTGGGCTTTTTGAATTATTTATTTGCATAATTTGTAAGCAAATTTTATATGAATTTTTCAATCTTTGTAGAGTTTCTTGTGAAGATTTCTCCTTACGTCGAAATGACAAGATTGCGGATATTGGGACTTGAAATTTTCACTAACCACTATTTATCTAAAGAATTTTAAATATCTTTGAATTATGAGCACAGCAACTAAACCAAAACATATTGGCAGAAATATAAGCCGAATCAGAGAGCTTAAAGGCATGAAACAAGAAATACTTGCGAATGCTATTGGAGTGAGTCAACAATCAGTTTCTAATATTGAAGCAAGCGAAACTATTGACAAAGATAAACTTATTGAAATTGCAAAAGCACTTGGAGTGACTGTAGAAGCGATTGAAAATTTTTCAGAAGAATCAGTTTTTAATTATTTTAATACTTATTACGATACAAAAGATAGCGTAATTAATGCAGGCAATTTGTGCTCAGCTAATAATTGTACATTTAATCCTTTAGATAAAGTTGTTGAACTTTACGAACGTTTAGTTCAAGCTGAAAAAGAAAAGGTAGAGTATTTGGAAAAATTACTAAAAGGAAAATAATAGTCTCTAAATAGAGTTTTTTATAAAGAAAAATGCGCAAATGTCTTTTTGATTTTGCGCATTTTTTTGTCCATATTATAGCCAACCTAATCAAAGCTTCATTTTTAATTTGTATTTTCGGGAAACTAAAAAATTAAAAAACAAAATAACAAATGGGATTTGGTTCTAATGTTAGTTTTTATGATGTCTTAGATTTAAGTAAGAATATTTTAGCTTTTTGTAGACAAAATAAAATCAATAATGGATATTAAAAAAACAGGGAGAATATTCTTTTATCTTCATACTACGGGAAATGATTCATTAAAAGTAACTCAAGGACTTTCAAGTATTCAGGCTTTTTTTGTGTTGGCAGTTCTTGCCATTTTTAAAAAAGTTTTATTTCCCAGTTTACATATTACTATACTTTTTTTATTTCCTTTTTTTGTTATAATTAGTTTGACTATTAATTATTTCAACTATAAAATATATAAAAAGCATATAAAAGATTTTACTATAGAATGGAATAGCGAAACAAAAAAGAATAAAATAATATATAACATCAGCAATGTAGTATTTGTAATTTTTATTTTTTCAATTTGTATCTGTATTTTAAAATACTTGGATGACTAATTTAGAATATCTCTTATAGAGTAAATTTGACAATCCATGCCTGCAAACAAATTTTTAACCATCATTTATCAAACTTAAATTAATCAAAGCTTCATTTTTAATTTGTATTTTCGGCAAACTAAAAAATTAAAAAATGAAATTACAAATCCGTATTCTAATCTATTCAATATTATTTTTCACTTATAGTTTTTCAACTTCATATTTGCTGGCATTGGGCGAAAAATTAAAAGATCATAGATTTATAACTTTAGGTTGTGGTTTTCTTCTTATCAATCTAATTTTCTCTTTTTTGGTATTAAAATGGAAACCTTTATTAAATATAGTGTACTCTGCTATAATTGCATTTTTAGCTTTATACTTAGCACTGAAGTTTGGAGATTTGCATCTATTTCCAAAATATGATGCTCACGGAATCAAAACTGCATTAATGACGAATGCTGTTTTATCTATACTGTTTTGGGAAATTGCTTATCAAATAAGAAGTAGAAAAAAATTAAAATAGTAACTATTTGTTAGACCTACAGCAGTGCATCTCCATTTTTATGTCAGTTAGATTTTATTAGCAAGGTAAATTCAGTTGAAAGTTTTTACTTCTTAAATTTAAAATTGAGTTACTACTTATCTGAATCAATCTAAAACTGATATATTTGCACTTTAAAATTTATAAAATGAAAAAGATTACTCTACTTTTTTCAATATTGTTCTTAGCACTTTCTTCATGTGGTGTAAAAAGCACTCAATCAATGCTAAGTGATGGTAATTATGATGGAGCTATTGATCGGGCGGTTGAAGGATTAAGAACCAAAAAAGATTCTAAAGGAAAACAAGATTATGTTTACTTGTTGGAAGAAGCTTTTGCTAAAGCTAAAGACAGAGATTTACGCAGTCTAGATTTGATGGCAAAAGAGGCTAATCCAGCTAACATTGAGCGTGTTTACAATACGTACATGCAATTAAATAACCGTCAGGAAAAAATACGACCATTGTTGCCATTGCAATTAATGAAACAAGGAAAGAATGCCTATTTTCCGTTTGATAATTATTCTTCGCAAATTGTAAGCAGCAAAAATGCATTGTCAAAATATTTATATGAAAATGCTTCGGCACTTTTAAAATCCAAAAACAAGCTTGATTTTAGAAAGGCATACGATGATTTTGCTTATCTGGAAAGTATCAATCCGGGATATAAAAACACAAAAAAATTAATGGATGAAGCTCTTTTTAAAGGTACCGATTTTGTGGATGTTTATGCTAAAAACGAAACGAATATGGTTATTCCAAAACAGCTTCAAAATGATTTGTTAGATTTCAGCACGTACGGATTAAATGATAAATGGACTGTTTATCATAGTGTCAGACAAAAAAGTGTTGTTTACGACTATAGTTTAATTTTGAATTTTAGAGAGATATTTATTTCGCCAGAGCAAATTAAAGAGAAAGAGTTTATTAAAGAAAAGCAGGTGAAAGATGGAGTGAGAACTCTTTTGGATGGTAGAGGTAAGCCTGTAAAAGATAGCTTAGGACGGGAAATTAAGGTTGATAATTACAGAACGCTTCGAGCAAATATTTATGAGTTCAGACAATTTAAATCTTGTCAGGTAACTGCAAAGGTAGATTATGTTGATTTAAGGACCAATCAGTTAATGCAATCGTTTCCAGTAACCAGCGAATTCATCTTTGATTATGTTTATGCAACCTACAAAGGAGATAAAAGTGCTTGCGAGGATAGTTATATGACTTATTTTAATAAACGTGCAGTGCCATTTCCTAATAACGAACAAATGGTTTATGACACAGGGGAAGATTTAAAAGCAAAGCTGAAAGATATTATTGTAAGAAATAGATTTAGAGGATAAACTCAATATTAGGATATTTTAAAAATAGACTGTTCGAAAAGTATTTTTCAAACAGTCTATTTTGTTTTTGGACAGTTTTAGAAAATAGAATAAATAATTACTACAGCGTAGCGATATTTTGGTTTTTCTTGAGATTGCTATAAATATATCACATCTCTGGTAGTATCAACTTGATGTCTGATTATTGGAATGGAGTGCAGGTACAGAAATAATTTCGCACCATTATAGATATATTCAAGCAATTTAAATAAGATAGTTTTAAATAAAAAGAGGATGTCCGAAAGTAATTTTCAGGCATCCTCTTTTTTATGCGTTAAGAAGAAATTATTTTTTGTCTAAGACTTCTTCAAGAACATTTGCTTCTGTTCCGTTCGGGAATGTTACTTTTATTTTTTGTGCAATTGTTGGAGCAATTTGAGTAATCGTTTTCTTACTGTATGATTCTCCTTTTTTAATATGCCAACCGTAAAAAATTGCAGGTACATGTGTGTCATAAGTATATGGGGTTCCGTGAGAAGTTCCTGTTCCTTGATATTCGATATAACCTGGTTTGTCTAATATAATTAAATCTCCGTTTTGAGTTACGTCATATCCTTTTACAATAAAGTTTAAGTAGTAATCATTACCTGTAGCGCCTAAAATTTCTTCTTCGGTATATACTCTTTTTACGTAATCCTGAGCCATCAAATAATCTTTGAAAGCTTGTTTAACTTTAACTAATTCCAGTTTTTTAGTTTTGATGACTTCTTTATTCAAAAATAAATTGAAGCTAGAATAGTTTAAAACTAAATCAGCACCAAAAGTTTTTACTGAAAAATCTTTTAAGTTTTTACGGATATCTTTTGGACTAATACTGTTTACATTGTATTTATTGTCTTTAAGATAATTTACATTTTCAGCTCCAGCATGATCAGCAGTTAAGAAAAGTAAGTAATTATCTTTACCAACAGTTTTATCTAAGTAAGTTAAAAAATCTGCAATAGTTTGGTCTAAACGCAAATAAGTATCTTGTAACTCCATAGAACGTGGTCCTAATAAATGCCCTACGTAATCTGTAGATGAGAAACTAACCGTTAAGAAGTCTGTAATGTTATCTTTTCCTAATTCTTCTTTTTCGATTGCTTTCATAGCAAATTCAGCTAATAAGTCGTTTCCAAATGGAGTAGAACGGATAATTCCTGCATCATTTTTATCATACATATCTTTTAAGTTGTATGGAAAAACGGGTGCTGCACTATTGTACAATTTCCCTTCGTATGGATTGTTATCTGGTAAGCTTTTACTAGTATAAACAGAAAGAGGTTTGTAAAGATCCCAGCCTTTGTTTATATATGATAAATAACGTTTTTCACCATTAAATTCAGTTACCCAATCAGGTAATTTATCTCCGTAAAAAGTACTAGAAATAAAAGATCCTGTTTTGCTATACCAGAAAGCCCAATTAGCAAAGTGCCCTGCTGGTAAAATTGCTCCACGATCTTTAAGACTCACACCAATTACTTTTCCTTGGAAATTGGTACCCATTCTTAACTCGTCAGTGATAGTTGTGCTTAATAAGTTTTTTGGAGACATTTCGCCTTCCTCTTTTGTACCATCGCCTATTGTTACTACTCCAGCATCATCGGTACAATACATTTGTTTTCCTAATTTTCGGCTAAACCATTCGTTACTTACAATTCCATGTGTTGCAGGAGTTGTTCCTGTATAAATGGATGCATGACCTGGTGCAGTGTAGGTAGGCATGTAATTGTAATGCATGTTTTGAAACGTGTAGCCGTTATTCATAAGTCTTTTGAAACCATTTGCTGTAAAATCATCTGAGAAACGATAGAGATACTCCATCTTCATTTGATCCACAACAATTCCAACCACTAGTTTTGGACGTTCTTGTGCATTTATTTGAGTAACGAATACAAGTGCTAAAAATAAAATAATTTTTTTCATGTTATAAAATCTAATTTTACACAAAAATACAGATTCAAATTCAAAAAGAATTCAGAATTGAGATTGAAAACACAAAAACGGTTTTACTTTAACATATCTGATAAAAAAAATCCTAAGTGTGAGCTTAGGATTTTTTGTTTTTACCGAAGTTGAATTTTACTTTTTCAACTACTTGTATTTTTGGAGTAGATTTACTGTTGTTCTTTTTGAAAGGTTTTTTTGTAGCAGTTCCAGATTTAGATGGAGCTTGATCTCCTCTAGATCTTTCCTCATCTTTAGATTTGGCTTTAAACTCTGGCCTTTCTTTAGTACTTCCTTTAGCAGGTATTTCAGCTTTGTGTTTCGCTAAAACATCATTAGGATTTTTAGGATTTTCTTTTGTTCCTCTTAAATGAATTACTAATCCGTTTAAGAAGTTACGCAATACCTGATCCCCACATTCCATATAGTTTTCATGGTCTTCGGCTCTGAAAAAAGCACCCAACTCTGATTTTGAAATTCTAAAATCTACCAATTCTAATATTTCAACTATTTGGTCGTCACGGAGCATTAAGGCTACGCGTAGTTTTTTTAGGATATCGTTATTTGTCATCGTTTAATTTTTTACAAAGGTACGTTTTAAAAGTAATTGAATTGCCACTTTCCTTATATTGAAATTGTGATTAATACAAGATAACTCCAGTTCCGTTACCTTCGGCATATTTTACGGCTCCATTTTGTATGATAACGCCACTAGCAATATCTTTTTCTAATAGCAAAGGGCCATCCATATCAACATAATCGAGTTCGGGTAATAAATGGGCAATTGCAGAAATTCCAACCGTAGATTCTGTCATGCAGCCTATCATTGTTTTTAATCCCAATTGCTTTGCTTCCTGTAGCATTCGTCGTCCTGGAGTTATACCGCCACATTTCATCAATTTTATATTTACACCATGAAAATGGTTGTGGCATTTAGCAATATCACTTTCTATAATACAACTTTCGTCAGCTACAATAGGTAAGACGGAATGATTAAAAACTTCTCGATGTCCGTCCCAATCATCTGCTTTGAGCGGTTGTTCTAGAAATTCGACTCCAAGTTTTTTTAGCTCAATAGCATTTTTAATTGTCTCATCAACACCCCATCCGCAATTGGCATCAATTCTAAATATAGCGTTACTGTGTTTTCTTAACTCAGTTACAATGGCAATGTCTTCAGGAGTTCCTAATTTTATTTTATAAATAGGCCATGGTAATTCTTCCATTTTAGAAACCATTTTTTCGATAGAATCAATTCCAATGGTGTAATTTGTCAATGGATTATTTTGAATAGAGTAATTCCATAGCTGATATAGTTTTATATTTTTTTTTCTTGCATACCAATCATTGTATGCATTATCTAAGGCGCATAACGCAAATTTATTTTCTTGTAATAATGGATTTATTTTTGCCCAAAATTCTTCAGGAGTTTCATCCTCAATTGTTTCTATTATTGGACGAATTTTTTCGATATCATTTTCTAGTATCGGTATGGTAATATTATAATATGGATTGGATGTTGCTTCACCAAAACCCGAATATCCATCTTTTTTTAATTCGACAATTACCGTAGGTTGAAAATCAATTGTTTTTCTTGAAATCCTAAAAGTGTGTTTTAATTTTAGATTGTATGCTCTGATGATTAATTGCATAGCCGCCGTTTTGTATTTTAAATTTAAAAGCAATATTTTAGCTAAAAATATGAATTTGATGAATACTAATGCAGAAAAAATAAGTTTACTTTTAGAGCTAATATCTTTCTCAACTGTTGATGGAGAATTGCATAAAAGGGAGTATGATTTTTTGTCATTGGTTGCTAATGAATTGCGTATTGACAAAGTAACTTTTCAGGATTTATTTCATCAAGAAACTCCTTCGTTAGTTATTAAATCTGAGTTTCAGCGTATTCAGCAATTTTATAGATTGGCTTTAATTATGCATTGCGATGGTATATTACATATTAGAGAAGCGGCAGCAATACAGCAAATAGCTATTGATATGGGATTAAATCCTATAGCTACTAAGCGTATTCTTAATTTAATGAAGAATGCTCCAAATGCAATGATTGATCCTGAGGTATTATTGAAGATTTTTCAGGAGCAACATAATTAAGTTAACTGTTCCTGTAGCTTTTTAATATCATCACGTAATTTTGCCGCCTGAAGGAAGTCTAGTTCTTTTGCTGCTTTTTCCATTGATTTGCGTTTCTCACGAATCATTTTCTCTAATTCAGTTTTAGAAAGGTAAGCTGTATCTGGTTCGGCAGCTTCAGTTAAAGTATGACCTAATTCGTATTCTACCAATGGATTTTTGGTAAATGCGCTGTCGATTTTTTTGTTTAATGCTTGTGGAACCTGATTGTGTTCTAGATTGAAATTAATTTGTTTTGTACGGCGATAATTGGTTTCGTCAATAGTTTTTTGCATGCTTGCTGTGATTTTGTCAGCATACATAATTGCTTTTCCGTTGAGGTTTCTCGCTGCACGACCAATAGTTTGGGTTAATGATCTATGACTACGCAAAAATCCTTCTTTATCAGCATCAAGAATTGCTACTAGTGAAACTTCAGGTAAATCCAAACCTTCACGAAGTAAGTTTACTCCAATTAAAACATCAAAAATTCCTTTTCGTAAATCCTGCATAATTTCGATACGTTCTAGCGTATCTACATCAGAGTGAATATAGCGGCAACGAATATTAACTTTGGTTAAATATTTGGCTAATTCCTCGGCCATTCTTTTGGTTAAAGTGGTTACCAAAACACGTTCGTCTAATTCGCAGCGTATTTGAATTTCTTCGATTAAATCATCAATTTGATTTAAACTTGGACGTACTTCGATAATTGGATCTAATAATCCTGTTGGACGAATTACCTGCTCTACATACACACCATCTGTTTTTTGCAATTCATAATCTGCTGGAGTAGCCGATACATAAATTACTTGGTTTTGCATGGCTTCAAATTCTTCAAATTTTAAAGGACGGTTATCCATTGCAGCAGGTAAGCGGAAACCATATTCAACAAGGTTTTCTTTACGGCTTCTATCTCCTCCATACATAGCATGCACTTGCGATAATGTTACGTGACTTTCATCGACTACCATTAAATAATCATCAGGGAAATAATCAAGTAAACAGAATGGTCTTGTTCCAGCTTCTCTTCCGTCAAGGTAGCGAGAATAGTTTTCGATACCTGAGCAATAACCTAGTTCGCGAATCATTTCTAAATCAAAATTGGTACGTTCTTCTAGTCGTTTGGCTTCAAGATGTTTTCCTATTTCTTTAAAATAGTCTACTTGCTTTACCAAATCTTGTTGTATTTGCCATATTGCGCCTTGCAGTACATCTGGTGATGTAACAAACATATTGGCGGGATAAATTGTAAGTTTATTAAATTTCTCGATTACCTGAGAAGTTTTTATATCAAAAGATTCAATTTCTTCGATTTCATCTCCAAAAAAATGAATTCGGTATCCATCATCTGCATAACTAGGATATACCTCAACAGTATCGCCTTTTATTCTGAAACTTCCAGGATTAAAATCAGCTTCGGTTCTAGAATATAAACTTTGTACCAGACTATGTAATAATTTGGTTCTCGAAATAACCTGATCTTTTTCTATAGCAATAACATTCTTCTGGAATTCTACAGGGTTTCCGATACCGTATAAACAAGAAACGGAGGCAACCACCAATATGTCGCGTCGTCCTGAAAGTAGGGAAGATGTTGTGCTTAAACGCATTTTCTCCAACTCTTCGTTAATAGATAAATCTTTCTCTATAAATACTCCAGTTACTGGCATAAAAGCTTCTGGCTGATAGTAATCATAGTACGAAACGAAATATTCTACGGCGTTGTTTGGGAAAAATTGTTTGAATTCTGAATATAATTGTGCTGCTAATGTTTTATTGTGTGCCAAAACCAATGTTGGTCTCTGCACTTCCTGTATTACATTGGCTACTGTAAATGTTTTTCCTGAACCAGTTACCCCAAGTAGCGTTTGGTATTTTTCGCCATCGATTATACCTTGGGTTAATTTTTCAATTGCTTGCGGTTGATCTCCTTTTGGACTATAATCTGAGACTACTTGAAAATTCATTTATTTATATTAGAATTGTTGGGACTGTAAAGTTACAAAGTAAAATTCTAAAAATTAAATTCTTGTTTTGAACTTCTGATTTTATTGTAAAAAAACAGATGTAAATATTTTATTAGTATTGCAAAAGTGCTAACAGAAGTAATCTTGCAAGGATTGTCTTATGATTAGTCTGAACAAAATTAATTACTGTGATGTTTTTTATAAAGAGAATTCTAAACGAGATACTTTTAATTACCTAATTCTAATTGATTTTTAACCAAATTATAATAATCAGCTTTATTTCGGACTAGTTGATAATGATTCCCTACTTCTGCTACTTTACCTTTTTTTAGGACTATGATATTATCTGCATTTTTAACAGTACTTAAGCGGTGAGCTATTATGATTACTGTTTTTTCTTTAAAAAAACTTGTAAATTATCGTGAATTATTTTTTCGTTTTCTGAATCTAGTGCCGATGTTGCTTCATCAAAAAAAATATAATGTGGATTTTTATACACAGCTCTCGAAATTAAAATCCTTTGTTTCTCTCCACCTGATAAACCATTACCTGAAGAGCCTATTCTTGTATTGTATTTTAATGGTAAAGATTCTATAAGTTCTTTAATGTTAGCTGTGTCAACTGCTTTTTTGAGTTGATTCTTATTTGTTTTATTGTCTTTAGTTACAATGTTTCGTTCTATAGTATCCGAAAAAATAAATCCATCTTGCATAACTACACCTGTATTTTTTCTAATACTTTTTGGAGAGATATTAATGATGTTATCTTGATTGTAATAAATTTCACCCTGGATTGGATCGTAAAATTTTAATAATAATTTTATTAAAGTAGTTTTTCCACTTCCGCTTGCTCCAACAATGGCTGTTATCTTGCCTTCGGGGATGAAAAGATTTATATCTTTTAGTACATAAGGAGATTTTGGACCTTCGTATTGAAATGATAAATTATTAATGTGAATTCCATTTTCGGATTTTTTCTCCCAATTTTTAAGTAATTGTATTTGTTTTTTGTTTTCTTCTGGAGTATGATTCTGCACCTCGTTAAGTCTTTCTAAGCTTAATTTGGCATCTTGCAAGGAACGAAAAAAGGTAATTAGTTGGTCGACAGGTGCGTTCATCTGTCCTATGATGTAAGAAACAGAAAGTAGCATACCTAGTGTCATAGTGCCTTGAACGACATAAGTTGCAGTTAAAAAAGTGACTACAATATTTTTAAGTTGATTTATGAAGTCAAAACCAGAAAGTTGTAATTGATCAATTTTTAAAATTTTTGAATTTAGAATGAAAAGTTTTTGTTGTATTTTCTCCCATTCTTGTATTTTATATCCTTCAAATTGGTTGAGCTTCATTTCAGTAATTCCATTGAGCATTTCATAAATTGACTCTTGATTATCGCTTCTCTGCTGAAAACGGAAATAATCTAGGATCTTTCTTTTTTTAAGCCAGTACAATGACCAAATGATAGATAAAAAAGTCAATGTTAGATATACTAAAAGAATTTTTAAATCATAATACCATAGAACGGCAAAAAATACAGAAAAAGTTATGATAGAAAAAAAAGTGGTTAAACTCTGAGATGTTAGAAATTCTTCTATACGGTCATTGTCTTGAATACGTTGTTGAAAGTCTCCCATTAATTTAGTGTCAAAAAATTTTATTGGGAGCCTAAGAAATTTTTTTAAAAAATCAGAAACAATTGTAATGCTTAAATGTGTACCTATATAAAGTAAAAACCAATTACGGAAAATATTGATTGTTATAGAACCAATGAATAAACTTAACTGTGCTAAAAGTATTGTAAAAATGAAATTGTGGTCTTTTTTATTAACACCTCTGTCAATTAATGCTTCAGTTAAAAATGGAAAGATTAAGGTTAATCCACTGCCTAATATTAGTAAAAAAAACATAATACTTAGCTTCTTTTTGTATGGTTTTAGATACTTGAAAAGATAGCTTACTTTTATTTTTTTTGTTCTTGAGGTTGTTGTTTGTGGAATCTATCAGTTGGACTCAATAAAAGTGCTACTCCTTCATTTCTGTTAGTAAGCCATGATTTTTCTAGTTTTTCTTGAGTAAGTTTTATTTTTCCATGTTTAGGATCTGCTATATGAAAAATAGGTTGTCTTGTAAATAGAGATTTTGATATTTTGTAAAGAACAACAAAATGACGTTGATTCCAATATAATATGAACGGAGTTATTTCTTTGTTATTTATAAGTTTTTCAGTTGTAATTTTAATAGAGAGAGTTTCTAGGCCAATTTGTTCACATGCTTCACTTATTCCTAATAATGAGACGCCTTCTCTCGTAATGTAAGCATTTTTGCGTAGGTATTCTAAAGGATAATTTTTACCATAGATATTTGCGACCATTTTTATGCATGCTGGACCACAGTCCATTTGGTCATATTGTGGAGTGAATTTCATAGTAGAACTCTTGTTTTAGTTTAATGCATTTAAAAACATGTTTTTTACAAGTGTTGTTTTTTTATCTTCATCAAAATCATGGACACAGTATTCCTCATTTTTATTTTCTAGCGCAAGTTGTGAACATGAACCATTACAAATAGGTAATATTTTGCAGTTTAGGCACGGTTTATTTTTAAATTTTATGTTCATTCTTTCATAATATTTTTCATTCCATAAAACGGAACCATCATTTTGCAAAATCCCCTCTCTATTCTCGGATTTAAAATCTCTAGCGGTACATTTAAATACTTCTCCATTATAATTTATTGTAGCTTGATTTTTCTTATCCGCATAACATGGATTTCTGACATGATCTATTTCATCAATTGTTTGGGTTGATAATTTATGCGTTTTGAACTTATCAATTAATTTGGACATTTCTTTTTCAATGTTTTTTTCTTCTTGCCAAACTTTATGGAAGGAAAATATTAAAAATTTTCTATTTTCAAGTGACAAATCTGAAAAATCGTTAATGATTTCAGTTACTTTATCATTCAAGGTTTCTTCAGAAATATTTATTCTTACAGTAACGTTTATTCGGCTTTTTAATGTTAATTTAATATTATTAACTATTTCATCGTATGAGCCTCTTTCTTTATTAATAAACCTAACTTTATTATGACGCTCCCTATGTCCATCTAAAGTTATTTGAAAATGGTCTATTCCAAATAGAGTACAATCTGCTAAAATATTTTCATTTATAAGTAATCCATTAGTAGTGAAATTCGATGAAAATTCGATGTTTTTGAGTTTAAATAATGGATGGATTTTTTGTAATATTGGTAATATTGTTTTATCATAATATAATAATGGCTCACCACCAAACCAACTTAAATGGAATTTTTTTAAATTCTTGTTTTCTAAAATTTTATTTATAAATGATATGATTTTATCTATTGTAATTGAAGACATTTTGGAGTCTTTTATATGGGTTTCATAACAATACCAGCATTTAAAATTACAGTTCATTGTAGGATTAATAATTAATTGATAAGCCTCATCATCTTCGTCAATTGTGGTTACCATCTCTTTTATGGATTTAATTTCATCTACATTTTTATCTATTATAAATCCTCTATCTTTTATATGGTTAAAAAAACTGGGATGTATTTCCTCAAGCCCGGAAATATTTTTTTCATTAACGGCTGCTTTATAAAGTTCAAATAATTCTTTATCTATAATGATAAATTCATTTGATAAAGCATTGTATCCTACCATTAAATCTTCATGATAGAAAAAAGTATTAAATTTACTCGTTATCATAATGTTTTTTATTTAAACAGTTGGGTAGAAATATAATCTACCCAACTGTTATTTTAAATTATCTAGATAATTCTAGTTCATCTTTAACTTTACATTTTCTTGAATTGGAGCAGTCGCAATTATCTGCTCCTCCTCTTAATTTTGCTTGTTGTTCTGGTGTAAGTGTGGTAAAACCACCTGTTAATACTCCTTTTAATTCAATTAATTTTGACAAGGTTAATTTTTTCATAATAAAATTTATTTGTTAATTAATGTTTGAGTTGTCTTTTTACTACATAAAACTCTTTGTTGGTAGCAGTTTGCAAACAATTTATATTGAGTTTCTTTCTTTTGTATTTGCAACTACAAATTACTTGAAAAGTCAATTCTTTTAATCGGCTCTATTTTGTTCCTCTTGGTTCGTATTCTCTCGTTTATTCATGTTTATTTTTTTTCCAAAATTGTAAATTATCCCTAACCTGTAATATTGCTCATCATAATAATTTTTGAATGTATTTCTAATTCCATTAGAGTACGAAGTATATTTGATGGCTTTTGGATTTACAATATCTTGTATATTTAAACTAATAATCAGTTTTTTATCTAATAAGAGATATTTTATAGAAGTATCTAGTTGAAAATCATTTGAATTATGGTCTAAGTAGTATACCCCTTTTGTAACGGCCCAGATTTCTGTATTGAAGAATAAAGTTTTATTATTATTCATAGTTATGTCATTTGAAATGCTAATTTCTCCATTCCATCCGCTTAAAGATTGTAATGTTATAGGTATTTTGGAATCAGTTTTACTGTGATAAAAGTCTATTGATGCATTTATATTCCACCATTTTGATAGTTTGTAAATAAAAGATTGGTTAATCCCAAATACCTTATTTACGATATAATTTAAAGGAATAATTTGTTCTATGTTTGTTGTTTTATCGAGTATTGTCAGTTGGTCAAAATTATCATTCGTGTAAGAATAATAGATTTTAGTTATTAAGTTGTCTTTATATGTGTATCCGAATTCGTAATTATTGGTAAAAGCGGGTTGTAAAAAAGGATTTCCTTCCGAGTAGGAGTAAGGATTAGAAACATGGCGAAAGGGATTAAGATAACTATAGCTTGGTCTTTTAATTCTTTTACCATAGTTTGCGCTAAAGGAATGATTGTTGTTTAAAGCATAAGATAAGAAGAAAGTAGGGAATAGTCTAGAGTAATTATTAATATTATTTTGGTTGAGTGTATTTGAAAAGCCTTCGGTTTTTGTAAATTCATATCTTAAGCCTAATTTAGACTTCCATTTATCTGAAAAGTTTTTATTTGCGCTTATATATAAGGCTTGAGTATTTTCTTTATAATCGAATTGGTTACTGAAATCTAGATCTATGGTTTCTATATTATTTATTATGTCAAAGTAATTAAAATCATTAATAGTTTTTATAAATGATACTCGTCCACCGTAATTAAACTCTAAGAATTTATTCGGGTGCATCATATCTAAATTGAAACCGATATTTTGAATTTCTTGTGTACCATTATTTTTTGCTTCAAGGGGGGTGTCAATGCTAGGTTGATAGTTAGATAAAAATGATTCTGTTTTGAATACTCGTTTGGTTGTATTTTTAAAGTTAAAATAATCAAAATCTAAAGTAAGTTTTCTACCAGTTGTATCGATGTCGTAGGAAATGTGATAATTCAAAGTATTTATTTTTTTAGTGTAATTTTCTTTACCTATAGTTTTAATTATAGAATCTAAAACAGTGGTAGTAGGATTGAATAAATTAATTTGATTAGTTTCTTTTATGGAAGGTTTACTACTAGTGAAATTGTAATTAAATCCTGTTGAAAATTTATTGTTGATTGCGTATTCCATTCGTATTTTTGTAGATAAAATATCTGTATAATTTCGGCGTTTGTTTGTTTCTTCCCATGTAAGATTTGGATAAAAGATTAGATGTTTTTCTCGTGGGGCATTTGAACCATTTACATAGTTTATATTAGAAATTAATTGTAATTTCCCTTTTTGTATATTAAATGCTCCTCCAATATTTTTTTTTGCATAAGTAGCTTGTTGATAAGTGCTCCTTAACGAAGCATTCCATGCATTTTTTTTTGCTTTTTTTGTTACAATATTTATAAGCCCACTATTTCCTTCTGCGCTATATTTTGCTGGAGGGTTTGATATAACTTCTATTTTTTTTAAATCATCGGAGTTAATAGACTTAAGATAATTTGCTAATTCTTCATCTGAAAATTGGATTAGTTTATCATCAATCATAACTGACATATTGCTTTTGCCAATCATCGAAATTTTGTCATTTTGGACTTTTATTCTTGGAGTTCTTTTTAGTGCATCTAAAGCATTTCCGCCTATTGACGCAACAGAATTTTCTACATTAAAAATTAACCTGTCTGCTTTATTTTCAATTAAAGGTTTTTTATTCTCAATTGTTACGTTATTTAAAGATAAGTACATATTTATTACTATATTTTTTAAATCTAAATCAGAATTAATTGTAATAAGTTGAGAATAGATCTCCTCTGAGAAATAATTTATAGTAAGTTGATAATTCCCTTTTTGTACTTCATTAATGGTAAATTCTCCATTTTTATTGGTGAAAGATGAGTTTAATTGACTGGAATTCAGTGTTTTGATTATTATTTCCGTGTGTTCTATAGGAAAATTGTTTTCATCTTTTACTTTTCCAGATATTTTATGCTGTGCATATCCAAAGAAAGGTATTAAAAATAGTGTTATTAATGTTTTTCTCATTTTTCATCCCATTGGTTAATATTTGCAGAAAGCTTAACCAAACATTTGGAGGATTTAATGTTTTTGGTTTAAAGTATGGGATGATTTAGCAATCTTAAAAATAAATGAAGCTAAATTTTTAATAGTTGTGCTTATTTCAGTATTAATTGAATAAGTGTATTAAAAGAGTTTATATTTAAATAAACATAGTAAAACAATAGATAAGTAATTCTTGATTAGATAATTATCTTAAATTCAAATATAAGTAAAAAAACATTAAAAGTAATATTTTTAAAGAAAAATATTACTTTTAATATAATTGATTTATTGTTTTGTGAAAAAACTAGTCTTTTTAAGAAGAAGACTGCTATGCGTGAAGTTTAAATTATGATTCTGAAAGTTTCCATTTGCCCTGTTGTGCTTCAGTAAGGAAAGACCATGCTACAATGCGGCTTGTTTTCTGACCTTGCGCCATATCGATTGTTTTTACGATTGAAGCATTTACTTTATTTAATGTTTTATAGATACTTGATAAGTTTTCTCTTTTGGATACTAATGTAGTAAACCATAAACATTGCATTGGGTATTTGGCACTTTCATAAATCATTTGCGTTATAAACCCAATTTCTCCACCATCGCACCATAGTTCGGCATTATGACCTCCGAAGTTTAAAACGGGTGCTGCTTTTCTATTTGCTTTTGGATTTAAGCTTGTTACTTTTCGAACAGCACTTTTATTAGCTTCTTCTGAGGAAGAATGAAAAGGCGGATTACAAATCGTGAATGTAAATTTATCTTCGGGTGTAATTATATTTTTGAATATAAAACGTGATTCTGTTTGTTGTTGTAAACTAATAGCATCAATTAGTTTAGGATTGGCTTCGATGATTTTACTACAGTTTTCAATAGCTTTTTCATCGATATCTGTTCCCACGAAACTCCATCCATAGACTGCATTTCCTAATATTGGATAAATACAATTGGCACCTACACCAATGTCTAAACCTAATACAGCTTCGCCTTCTGGAATAGCACCATTGTTTGTTGTGGCTAATAAATCGGCTAGGTAATGAATATAGTCGGCTCTTCCTGGAATTGGAGGGCAAAGATAATTTTTAGGGATGTCCCAGTTTTGTATGTCGTAATAATGAATTAATAAGGCTTTATTAAGTGCCTTTACTGCTTCGGGATTACTAAAATCAATCGTTTCGATTCCATGTTCGTTTATCGCCACGTATTTCTTTAATTCGGAACAAGCTGCAATTAGTTGTTCAAAATCGTAGCGGGAACGATGCGGGTTTCTAGGATGTAGACTTGTTTTCTCGGCGTTATTTGTAGCTTTCATTATTCTTAATTTCCGTGCAAAGGTACACATTCCTAATTTGGTAATAAGTTATATTACTATTATGAAATTATTTGGTTTAGCCCTGATTGAGTTGGTATCCTTTTTGGGCTTTTTTTTGCCCTAAAAGATTGAGGCGAAAGCGGGAATTAGCTCCTGAAAAAAAAGAATTAATCGAAGCATTCCATCAACAATAAATCACCATCAGTATGTGTAATTGTAACGATTCCATCTTTGGAAACAGCATTGCTACTACTAGTTCTGTAGCCTATTGTGAGTGTATCGTTATGCAAAGGATATACTAAATTATCCGAAAAAATACCATTTACGACTCCAATTGGGATTAGTGAAATCGGGGTGTTGGCGGTGTACCATTTTTCGAATTTATTTGGTAATAAAAATATTTTAGAATGATCGTCGAGGATGACAATCTTTAACAAATTTCGATAGCGAACAATGTTGGTAAGGTTTGTAATGGTGTGATCGGCTCTTTTTCCTGTTGCCCAAATTACATTTACAGCAGGTATTTTTCGTTCGATTAAGTAATCGAATGCTTTTTCTAAATCGGTTTTGTCCTGATCTGGAGTATGTACAATTTCGATTGGGTATTGTGTCGTTTTATATATTTCCGGGTCGAATCCACGATCGAAATCACCAAGTAGGACATCGACTTTTATACCTAAATCGACTACGCGCTCAATTGCTGAATCTAATACGATTACTAAAGGAGACCATTCTAATAATTGTCCTAATAATTCAGGATTACAGGCTGCTCCGTTGGCTATGATTAATGCAGGTTCTTGGTCGTCGCGTACGATATGATGTGAGGACATTTATTGTTAAGATTTAAAATGTGCTGTAAATGTACGAAAGTAAAAAGTAAATGTTTTTCTACGATTAAGTAATTAAGTTTTTTTCAGCCACAGATTATAAAGATTAAAAGGATTATTTGTGTTGTCTAAAAGTTGCAACGATATTTTTACCATATAAGTTATTTAAGAAAATATAAGTTTGGACTGTTTTACTTAAATGAGCTTAGATAACCTATATGATTGGTTTTTTTTGTCAAAGATTCTTAATTAAACATAATTTCTTAATGGTTTAAAAATCTTAAAAAGTTATTTTTTTGCTTTGTAAGCAACTGCATCGACTTCAATTAACATTCCGTCTATGGCTAATTTTGGAACTGGAATTAATGTACTGGCTGGGAATGGCTTGTTTTTCCATACTTTATTAATTTCCTCATTCCATATTTTTAGTTTTTCTTGGGAATGATCTACTATTAGAATAGTAATTTTTATAACATTCTGTGGTTTTAAGTTGTAGCTGTCCAGTACTGTTACAATATTTTGTAATGCTACTTGTGTTTGTTCTCGAAAGCTATTACTTAAAAGATGTTCTTTGCCCAAGCCACCACTTTGCCCAGATATGTAAATCAATTCCCCAGTTGCAGAAACCGATGACGCATGACTAAAACCATAGGGCGTAGGATCAAATAAAGATTCTGGATTTTTGAAAGTTTGTGCTTTTGTATTAAATGCAAATAGCGAACATAGAGAAAGAAGTAAGTGTCTCATGATTTTAATTTTTGAATTAATTATTCGCAAAGGTTGCCTAATTCTAATTCTTAAACATTTACATATGTTGAGACTTGATAGCTTTGTGTTTTAAAAGTAAAGTAAAAAAAATGCTCTCAGTTGGGAGAGCATTTTTTATGAATTTTATTTTTTATATCTAATCGGAATCCAAATTTCCTCTTCAGATGTTGGATCTTCATGTTTGTATTTTTCACCCATTACGGCAAAATGAGGTCTGTTCTCAAGTGAGTATTCCGACTTAGGCAACCAATCAGTGAAAATATATTGATATGTTTTATGTCCGTTGCTTGCAGGGCCTTTATGTATAAAAACTGCGTATAGTCCGTTTGGAATTACAATGGTTTCCATACCAACAGGAACCGAAAGAAAATCTGTTACTTCTATGCCAGCCCATTTTTCAAATTGATTGTTTGGACTAAAATTAGCAAAATGAGATTCTGGATACACTTCAATAGAATATAGCTCTGAACCGATATTGTTTTGTATTTCTTTTCGGTTAGGCATAAAACCTTGCCAAAGTTCTTTTGTCCTATTGGCAGAAAAAGATGTTGTAATTCGTTTTCCAACAATTTTCTTTTCGGTTAAAATTTCTACTCTGTGTTCCATATTCAGAATTACTCGATTGTGTATTTTTTAGTGTCTATTTCTCCAAGTGAAAAATAACCTAAAGGATAGTCGCTTGCATTTGTTGTGTTTATAACATTACCTTTTACTGTTGCTGGAGGAGATTGAAATGGTCCACCACTATTATCACCAGCAATACTTATTAAGATATTCATGTAATTGTAATAACTCTTAGAGATACCGATATGACTTATCTCAACTTGATCACCAGTTTTTAAATCATCATTATTCGAGGAACTGAAGAATTCATTTCCGTTAAAGAATCTATCTTCTACAGCCGAATAACTTGACAGTATTTTATTAGAGTAGGTGTAGTGGTATAAATAATAATTTGTTTCATTAGCAGGATCGTTAAAATATGCTTTTACTTCAATCTCATCTTTCATAATGCCACCATCGTTTTTTTGTTCTATTCTAGTAATAGACGCGACTGATTTTAAAGTTTCGGTTGCAGTATAGGTATTTCCTCCACTAATAATGGTTAAGACATAAGTTTCGTTAATAACAGGTTCAAAATTTGTACAAACGTATTGACCAGTTTTAGGAATTTCTATAAAAGTAAATACTTTATTAGTGCTATTTTTTATAGATACAGTAGCTCCTGATACAACTGGAATTTGGGGATTGTAATAATCGGCTGTTGTAGTTAATTTTATCATTTGTTGGTTTCCCGTTGTACCTTTTGTCCAATTAATGACAGCTTCTACTACTAATTTGGGTGGTTCTGTTTTTAGATCAACATCTACAACTTCTTCACAACTTGTAAAAAAGAGCGCTGTAAAAAATAGAATTAATAGGTTTATTTTTTTCATGTGAATATATTTTTATTTCTCTTTTTGGAGAAGTGAATTAAAATTTAAAATTATAGCTTACTGCAGGAACCATTCCGAAAATAGATGTTTTTACAGCTTCATTGTATCCAGTATCTTCATTTTGTCTAAAATTAATTGAAGCTGCATTGCGTCTATTATAAAGATTGTAAATGCTAAAAACCCATTCGCCTTTCCAGTTTCTGTCCTTGTTTGATCTAGGAGTTAATGTTGCCGAAATATCTAAGTGATGATAAGCTGGTAATCTATTTTCATTTCGTAAACCATAATGAGGAACCTTAACACCAAGATATTCATAGTATCCAGTCGGATAAGTTACTGGTTGTCCTGATTGTAAAGCGAAATTAGCCCCAAATGACCATTTTTCGTTTAGGGTATATGCAGTTGTTACAGCCAAATTATGTAGTTTGTCATAAACAGAATTATACCATTGTCCGTTGTTAATTCCTGTTTCTTCTGGAGTTCTTCCTGGTGTTTGTTGTTCTGATTTAGATAATGTATAAGAAACCCATCCAGTTAGTTTTCCAGTATTCTTTTTAAACATTAGCTCTATACCATAAGAACGCATACGACCATTTAGAAGTACTTGCTCAATAGCGTTATTTGCTATTAAATCGGCACCATCAATATAATCAAGTCTATTTTTGATTTTCTTATAATACGTTTCAGCTTCAAGAGAGTAATCTCCATCTTGAAAATTTCTGAAATAACCTAAAGCCACCTGATCTGCAAGTTGAGGTTTAATAAACTGATCACTTGGCATCCATACATCGAGTGGAGTAGGAGAAGAGGTATTTGATATTAATTGTAAGTACTGTGCCATTCTGTTATAACTAGCTTTAACAGCTTGGTCTTCGTTAATTTGATATCCAATAGAAAAACGAGGTTCTAAATTTTTATAATCATAAATAGATTTGTTTTTGCTATAATATTGAGTTCCTATTGGAGTTGCTTTTTCATAAATCTGACGGACAGGATCAAAAATAACAGGATTGTTATTCTCATATAGGTTAACTGTCGAAGAGCCTAAACGGGAAAACATGCTCAAACGAAGTCCGTAAGAGAGTGTTAACTTTTTAGCGATTTGATTTTCTGCTTCAATATAAATTGCAGGTTCAAATGCATATTTTTTGTCTAGTTGTTCTGGGTTGATTCTAATTTCGTCGCCTGTAGGTTTAATAGTTCCTGGGTTGAAATCATAGTAAATAGCATTTATACCGTAATTTAACTTGAATTTGTCTGAAATGTAATTCTTGAAATCGTATTTGATATTATAATTCTTGATGCCAGAATCCCATTTGAATCCTACTAAATCTAAATCTAGACCGTAATAATAATCACTATAAATTAAAGATAGATTAGTGAAAAGCTTGTCGGAAAATAAATGATTCCAACGCAAGTTTAAAGTTGTATTTCCATAAGTATTTGCGAAACTTTTGGCAATACTAAATACATCACGCCCAAAATAACCTGATAGGTACAAGCTGTTGTTGTCATTTAGTTTGTAACTGAATTTAGCATTTAAGTCATAAAAATAAACAGAGTTATCTTTCATGTCTTCAGTTAGTTTTAGGAATAAATGTCCGTAAGAAGCTCTTCCTCCAATTAAGAACGATCCTTTATCTTTTACTAATGGACCTTCTGCAAGAAGTCGGCTAGAAATTAAACCAATTCCGCCATTCATATGGAAATCTTTGCTATTTCCATCTTTTTGATAAATATCTAAAACTGAAGAGGCTCTACCGCCGTAACGAGCAGGAATTCCCCCTTTGTATAGTTTTAGATCTTTAATTGCATCTGGATTAAATACAGAGAAGAATCCAAAAACGTGTGAAGAGTTAAAAATAGTAGCTTCATCAAGAAGTATTAAATTTTGATCTGCTCCACCACCGCGTACGTTAAAACCAGATGCTCCTTCACCAGCATTGGTAACACCAGGGAGCAGTAAAATTGATTTCAAAACATCAACTTCTCCCATAACAACAGGCATTTTCTTTATGGATGTTATAGAAAGTTTGTTTACACTCATTTCGGGAGTACGAGTATTGGCTTTTCCTCTATTATCAGTAATGACTACTTCTTTAAGTTCTTCGCCACCTTCTTTAAGTGAGAAATTGTTTTTAATATTTTTTGTCAAAGAAATGGTTTGTTCAAAAGATTGATATCCGACATAACTTATTTCTATCTGATATTCTCCTTTTGGAGCTGTAATGGAGTAAAAACCATATTCGTTGGTTGTTGTGCCTATCTTTAGTGAAGGGATGTAAATATTAACTCCAATTAAGGTTTCATTATTTTTTGAGTCGGAGATGGTACCACTGAGAGTAAATTTTTCTTGTGCTATTGAAGAAAAAGTAGCAAAAAATACAATAAGTAATAAACTAACTTTTTTTGAAATCATTGTTTAAATTTTGAATTACTTTATAAGACGTTAGAAGGGAAGAAATATTACAAAACCAATGTTAAATATGCGTTAAAAAAAGACAACCATTTCTGGTTGTCTTTTAATATGTATTTGTAGAAATGTAATTAAATACATTGTTTAAGCTATTTTAGCTAAGATTGAATTAAATGTTGGGCTTGGACGCATTGCTTTGCTAGTTAATTCAGGATTTGGTTGGTAATAGCCACCAATATCTTGAGGTTTTCCTTGAGCAGCAATTAATTCAGCATTTATTTTAGATTCGTTTTCAGCAAACTCAGCAGCGATAGGAGTGAAGATCGCTTTTAATTCAGCATCTTTATTTTGAGCAGCCAAAGCTTGAGCCCAGTAGAACGCTAAATAAAAGTGAGAACCACGGTTATCGATTTGTCCAATCTTACGAGCTGGAGATTTATCGTTTGCAAGGAATTTGTCATTTGCCTCATCTAGAGTTTCAGCAAGAACAATTGCTTTAGAGTTGTTTAAAGTTTGACCTAAATGCTCTAAAGAAGCACCAAGAGCTAAGAATTCACCTAATGAATCCCAACGTAAATATCCTTCTTGTGTAAATTGTTCAACGTGTTTAGGTGCAGAACCTCCAGCACCAGTTTCAAATAATCCACCACCATTCATTAAAGGAACGATAGAAAGCATTTTAGCAGAAGTTCCAACTTCAAGAATTGGGAATAAATCTGTAAGGTAATCACGCAATACGTTACCAGTTACAGAGATAGTGTCTAATCCTTTAATTATTCTTTCAAGAGTGAAGTTTGTAGCATCGATTGGATTCATGATACGAATATCTAAACCTGTAGTGTCATAATCTTTAAGGTAAGTTTTTACTTTTTCGATTAATTCTCTATCGTGTGCTCTGTTTTCGTCTAGCCAGAAAACTGCAGGAGTATTAGATAAACGAGCTCTGTTTACAGCTAGTTTTACCCAGTCCTGAATAGGAGCGTCTTTTGCCTGACACATTCTGAAGATGTCTTTATCTTCAACAGTTTGTTCCATTAATACAGTTCCATTAGTATCAACAACACGAACAACACCATCACCTTTAACTTGGAAAGTTTTGTCATGAGATCCGTATTCTTCTGCTTTTTGAGCCATTAAGCCCACGTTTGGTACGCTTCCCATTGTAGTTGGGTCAAAAGCACCATGTTTTTTGCAAAAATCGATAGTTGCAGTATAAACACCAGCATAAGAACGGTCTGGAATAATAGCAACAGTATCTTGTTGTTTTCCTTCTTTATTGTACATCTGTCCAGAAGTACGGATCATTGCAGGCATAGAAGCATCAACAATTACATCCGATGGAACGTGTAAGTTCGTAATCCCTTTATCAGAGTTTACCATAGCAAGTGCCGGACCGTTAGCGATAGCTGCATCTAATGCTGCTTCAACTTCGGCTTGTTGAGGTGTTCCTGCAATTTTAGCATAAACATCACCCAATCCATTTCTTGTGTCAATATTTAGTTCGCTAAATAAAGTAGCGTATTTTTCGAATACATCTTTAAAGTAAACCTCTACAATAGCACCAAAAATAATTGGATCTGAAACTTTCATCATTGTAGCTTTCAGGTGAACTGAAAGTAATATATTTTCTTTTCTTGCTTCTTCGATAGTTGTAGCAACAAAGCTTTTTAAAGCATTTAAGTTTAATACAGCAGAATCAATAATTTCTCCTGCTTTAAGAGGAGTACTTTCTTTTAAAACAGTAGTAGTTCCGTCTTTAGCAACGAATTCAATTTTTACATCAGTAGGGTTAGGAACAGTAAGTGATTTTTCACTTCCGTAAAAGTCACCATTTGGCATAGATGCAACATGAGTTTTTGAGTCTGCTGACCAAGCTCCCATAGAGTGTGGATTTGCTTTTGCAAAATTCTTCACAGCTCTTGGTGCTCTACGATCAGAGTTTCCTTCACGTAAAACTGGGTTTACAGCAGAACCTAATACTTTAGCATATTTAGCTTTAATTTCTTTTTCGGTATCGTTTTGTGGATCTTCAGGGAAATTTGGAATTTTATATCCATGAGATTGTAATTCGGCAATGGCAGCTTTTAATTGAGGAACCGATGCAGAGATGTTTGGTAACTTAATGATGTTTGCTTCCGGTTTAGTAGCAAGTTGTCCTAGCTCAGCCAAGGCGTCCCCTGTTTTTTGAGAATCGGTCAAGTACTCCGGGAAATTAGATAAAATTCGAGACACTAACGAAATGTCTCTAGTTTCAATAGCAATACCCGCTGTAGCAGTAAATTCTTGTACAATAGGCAAGAAAGAATAAGTCGCTAATAATGGCGCCTCATCAGTTAAGGTGTAAACAATTTTTGAATTCTGTGTCATTTTTTTTTCTTTTTTAATATAATCGTATCGTCAAAAAAATGACGATGTAAAGGAATGGTCGGCTCAAAATGAGCGAAGCAAATATAAGTAAAACAGTCCGAAAACGGTTGCGTTTTTTACAGAATTCCTTAAATTAACAGATTGCCATTTTAAGCAGGTATAATTGACAAATCGATGGTTTTCAAGCCAAAGAATTACTGTTTTGATATTTTGTTTAGAACAAAAAAAATCCCGATTCATAAATAATGAATCGGGATCTTTATGGTAAAGAGATAAAAAATTATCTTCTTTTGTCTCTAATCTTAGCTTTTTTACCAGTAAGTTCTCTGAAGTAGAAAATTCTAGCTCTACGTACAGCTCCTCTTTTGTTAACTTCAACTTTTTGTAAAGCTGGTAAGTTAACTGGGAAGATACGCTCTACACCAATAGCACCAGACATTTTACGAATAGTAAAAGTCTCTGTGTTACCAGAACCTCTTCTTTGAATAACAACTCCTTTAAAAAACTGAGTTCTTGTTTTTTCACCCTCTCTAATTTCGTAGAAAACTGTGATAGTATCTCCAGCTCCGAAAACTGGGAAATCTTTTTTAGTAACAAATTCGTCTTTAACGAATTTCATTAAATCTGCCATGATATCTTTAATTATGGTTTTGTAATAAAGCAACATACACGGATTTCGCCAGAGGTTGGTCTAATTTGGGTGCAAAGATAGAAAAAATGTTTAAAGTTTAAAGTTTTTATTGTTTAAAGTTTTTTGTCTTAATATTTAGTTATAATCCTAAGAATCAGACTGCAGTAAATCAGCTGTGTTATTGAGTCACGACTTTAAGCTTATAGTCTTTACTCTCAATTTTTAATACGCCAGTTTGTAAACTGTAACTGTAAATTGAGGCCGAATACTAAAAACTTACTTCTCTTCAAGAAGATCAGGGCGTCTGTTTTTAGTATGTTCATAAGCCATATCTTCTCTCCATTTGTCAATTTTAGCAAAGTGGCCACTGGTTAAAACATCAGGAACTTTCCATCCCTTATAATCTGCAGGGCGTGTGTATATAGGGCCAGATAATAAATTATCTTGAAAACTATCAGTTAGGGCTGAAGTTTCGTCACTTAAAACACCAGGAATCAAACGAATTAAAGCGTCCGATAAAACCAAAGCACCTAATTCGCCACCAGATAAAACATAATCACCAATCGAAATTTCTTTGGTAATAAAATGATCGCGAACCCTTTGATCAACACCTTTATAGTGTCCACACAAAATGATAATGTTTTCATACATTGACATCGTGTTAGCCATTTTTTGGTTTAGCGTTTCTCCGTCAGGTGACATATATATAATCTCGTCATACTCTCTTTCGCTTTTTAAATGCGTGATGCAAGCATCAATAGGCTGAACCGTCATAACCATTCCAGCACCACCGCCAAAAGGATAATCATCAACACTCTTCTGTTTATTGGTTGTATAATCGCGTAAATTATGAAAATGAACCTCGACAATACCCTTGTCAATAGCACGTTTCATAATCGAAGCTTCAAATGGACTTCGCAATAACTCAGGTAAAACAGTAATAATATCTATGCGCATTTTTTATTTTCAAAAGGTTCTAGGCTGCAAAGATACAAAGTAAATATTTGAGAAATTTATAGATTAAAGAATATAGATTAAAGAATATAGATTAAAGAGTATAGAATATAGAGTATAGAATATAGAATTAAGATTTAGAAAAAATAGAGAAGAGATTTAAAAATTAAGCAAAAACACATAATATGTATCTTGTATGATATATTTTACGTTCTCATATTTTTAGCATATAAGAGGTTCTTTTTTTGGTTGGATATGATTTGGAAAATTTAAGCATTAACAAATCTTACAAAATAATATTTAGGGAGAGAGGTTTTTTGAATACATTAGCAAATAAAGTTAGAGCTTATTTATTATTAAGTAAGAATTTAAAAAAAGAAAGTAATGGCATTAGATTTTCATAGATTCGATAACAAGGAATTATTATTCCAAATAGATGACAAGAAGTTTGGAATTTTATCTGAAATTTTTGAATTATTTACCCAATGGACAGGGATCATGATTGATCAATATGGAGATTTAAAACTTACTATAGGAGATCAATTGACAATAGTAAAAATTATAGATAAATATATTGAAACAACAGATTTGAATAAAAACAAATTGAAGACTACTGCTATTATTGAATTTAAAGGAGTTTTGATTTTTCTAATAAATAAAAAAATTGAACTAGAGTTGTTAGGAGATTAAATGTTATAAAGAATAGAAAATTAATTTAAGTATTTTGTGTTAATTATGAGAATTTGTTATTGTTTGTAAAAGATAATGACTGCTATTTTCATAGGTATTATGTTTTTTATTAGATAGTGTTTTAAAAGTGATGTATGATGAATAAAGAGAAAATAACAAGTATAATTGATTTTTATTTGAAAAAGTTTGTTGAGGTTAATGGTAACACACTACCAAATAAAATTGAAGCTGAAATGGCTGATCCCAATCAAAATCAAGACGAAGAGTGGAGAATATGGTTTCCTATTGCTAGTAAAGTAACTGATAATGAAATTAAAGAATTTGAAAATCGACTTGGTTGTGAATTCCCCGAAGATTATAAAATATTTTTAAAACACAAACACTTTTATGAGCTTTATATTTTAGAGGCTTCATTTTTTAAACATCCAGTAAATAGTTGGAAAGAATCTCTGGGAGAAATGATTTTCCATGAAAATCTAAAGGATGATTTAATTGAAAAAGGATATATTCCCTTTGCTAATTGGAGTGATTGGGGACTGCTCTGTTTTGATAGCAATAGAAATAAAGAGGATAACAATTACCCAATTGTGTTATGGGATCATGAAAAAGCAGATGAGATGGAAGATGTATTTAATGATTTTTATAATTTAATAAGTGAAGATGATATTGAAAATGAACAGCCATTATAAAAAAAATTATGTAGAGCTATCTACGGCGTTTAGAAAAACGAATGCATCAACAGAAAGTGTCGAGAAGCTTTATAATTTACTTTATGAATTAGAAAATGCTAACAGAACAAAACAAGATGATTTAGTACTTTCAAATGTTTATAGCCTGTTGGGGTTTCATAAATCAGCATTCGAAGTTTTCAAGGAAGTTGCTGATTTAAACAATAGAAAAGAGGCAACAAAGTTGTATGTAATGGAAGAGAAATCCAAATCACACAGAAATAACTTCATCATAAAAGATATTAGAAAATATAGAGAAAAGAAAGAGCAACCTAAACTAGAGTTAAGCGATTTTGTTAAATCAAAGAGTAACGACAATAAGTTTAAAATCACGAATAAGAATAGTATAGTGTTTAATAAATTAGCAGATAAAGTTTCCGTTTATCTGCCTAACGGGCATATTGAGAATTATTTAGATGAAATCATTAATTATATTAACTGGTTAGGGAATTGTAAGAAGGAATTAATCGATTTTTATAATAAGGAAAATGATGAAGACAGAGCAAATGATGATTGGTATGATACTTTAGTAGTATATAGAACTCAAATAGTAATTGAAGAATCAGGAGCTGTTTTTTGTTCCATTTCAGGAGGAGATGATTTTTATCAAGATCATTTGTTAGATATTGAGATAATAAACCATACAATAATGTCAATGAATTATAACGGGTAAAAGAATTTATAATTCCAGTAAAAAATAGCATAAACCTTTATGAAAAAACTAATACTCTTATTATTTCTGACTTTCTGTTCTTGTAATCAGAACAAGGGAAATCAATACTTTGATGATATAGCAGATAATGATGTGAAACTATCGAAACCTGTTGAAGGAGAATGGCTTTATACTCTTAAAGAGAAGGGGCAAAGTTTCGAGCAATTTATAAATTCCAGACATGTAGTTCCAACAAATAATTCTAATATTATTTATATTAGACCTATTGGGAATTTTACTACTCTGCAAAAGAAGCAAATCGAATTAGTTAGAGAATATCTTGAGATTTTCTTTCAATTAAAAACCAAAACTTTGGAGAAATTCTCTAACGATATAATTCCTAGTTCAGCCAGACGAATTGGATACGAAGATAACGAACAGTTTTTAGCAGGTTATATCTTAGATAGTGTACTTAAAAAAGAAAAACCATTAAATAGAGTTGCTTTAATGGCATTAACAGAAAAGGATTTATTTCCTAAACCCGAATGGAATTACGTTTTTGGATTAGCATCTTACAGAGATAAAATAGGAGTGAGTTCCATTTATAGATTACAAGATGAGGTGCTAACACCTGCTAATTTTGATTTATGTTTATCGCGATTATTAAAAACTTGTTCCCATGAAATAGGGCATATGTTCGGATTGTATCATTGTATAGTGGCAGATTGCGTAATGAATGGAACAATTAGTTTGGCAGAAACAGATAACAGTGCCATTAGATTATGTTCAGCTTGTCAGAGAAAATTAAATTCGGGTATAAAGTATGATAATAAGAAAAGGTTAGTCGAATTAGAAAAATATTTTGAGAAAGTCAAACTCAACGATGCAACTCAATTAATGAAGAAAGATTTAGAAAAGATTCAATAAAAACTAAATAATAAGAGCCTATGCTACGATGTAAACTTAGTGAGTTGGCAGTTTTGTATGAGGTTTATTTAGTACTAATTTAATATTAAAGACGTTCTTCTTAAGCTTAATGTATTGCATCCTAAAATAAAATCACCATCAAAAAAAACAAAAAATGAAAACTCCAGCACTAATTCTATCTCTCTTTTTATTGATGAACCTAAATGTAAGTTGTCAATCTAAAAACAAAGAAACTAAGACTGAAACTAAAAAAGAAACAGGAAAAGACAAAGAAATTGTTGTTGCCGAGTTTGGTAAAATACTCGACAGTTTAAAAGTAAAAGGTTCAATATTGGTTTACGATAGCAATAAAAAGGCCTATTATTCTAATGATTTTACTTGGGCAAAAAGAGGAAATATTCCAGCATCAACATTCAAAATTCCTAATTCGATTATTGCCCTTGAGACAGGAGTAGTAAAAAGTGATTCGACAGTTTTTAAATGGAATGGAGAAAAACGATGGATGAAAGCTTGGGAACAAGATTTAACACTTAAGCAAGCGTTTAAAGTTTCGTGTGTTCCTTGCTATCAGGAAATCGCAAGAAAAGTAGGTGTGAAACGAATGAAAGAATATCTAAAAAAATTAGATTACAATACAATGGTTTTTGATACCCTAACGATTGATAATTTTTGGTTAGAAGGAAAATCTAGAATTTCTCAATTCCAACAGATTGATTTCTTAAAAAGATTGTATTTCTCCGAATTGCCTATTTCTAAAAGAACTGAATTGATAATGAAAGATATCATGATAGTTGAAAAGCAGGACGATTATGTTCTAAGAGGGAAGACTGGTTTGTCTGTAGATGGAGTTAAACGCAACGGGTGGTTTGTAGGTTACCTTGAAAATAAGGATGGCGTTTACTTTTTTGCAACAAACATAGAACCAACTAAAGAAACGAGTCAAGATGATTTTATAGCAGTGCGACTTAATGCAACCAAAGCGGCATTAAAAAATATTCAAAAAAGATAAGTTTTTGGTCTTCTTTTTGCTAAGTATTCAGAATTGACAAGTATATTTAGAAGTATTTATTATTTAAAAATATTTTTGTTTTATTAAATAAAATACTACTATTTTAGCGAAAAATTAACTAACCATCTTAACCACATTGAAAAAAGCCTTTAAAATTATTGGTAAAATACTACTTGCATTCGTAGCATTTATTTTACTGTACGTCGTTCTCGCATATTCTATTTCGAGAATTACAGTCGAAAGAGAACCAGATACTAAAGAAGAAGTTATGATTTATATCATGACAAATGGTGTTCACACCGATATTGTAGTTCCTACTCGTAACGAATTTATGGACTGGAGTAAAGAGGTAAAGTATGAAAATACAATCTCTAAAGATACAACTTACCAATACCTGGCAATGGGATGGGGAGATAAAGGGTTTTATCTTGAAACTCCAAACTGGTCAGATTTAAAAGCTTCGACTGCACTTAAAGCAGCATCTGGATTAAGTAATACAGCAATACATGCAACCTATTTTTCGAATATAAAAGAAAATGAAAGCTGTAAAAAAATTATAATCAGTAAGGAACAATATGTTCGCCTAGTTGATTATATAAAAAAAAGTTTCAAGAAAGACGAAAACGGGCGGTTGATGCACATCAAAACAGATCAGAATTATGGTAAAAGAGATGCTTTTTATGAAGGAACAGGAAGTTATAGCTTGCTTCATACTTGCAATACCTGGGCAAATAATGCGCTAAAAGCAAGTGGACAAAAGTGTTGTTTTTGGACACCAATAGACTCCGCTATTTTTGCAAAATATGAAACTAAATAATTAGGAACCAACCGCCGAGAAGTATTTGCAAATAGCAATATTTCTAAAAATAAATTAACTCAACTATAAATTAAATTTAAAAATGGTACAAAAAACGTCGAATGCATTTGTTGCAGCATCTTGGATTGCTATGGGAGCAGGAATTATTGGTTATTTAGTAGGACTTGCTAGAGCTGAAATGTTATTAAATGAAAAAGGATATTACTTTACAGTTTTGATGTTTGGGTTGTTCGCGGTAATTTCGCTGCAAAAAAGTGTAAGAGATAGATTAGAAGGATTTCCTGTAACTGATATTTATTATGGAATTTGCTGGTTTGGAACAATTCTGGCAATCGCTTTATTAACGATCGGACTTTGGAATGCCACGATTTTGCCTAGCGAAAAAGGATTTTATGCTTTTGCATTTTTATTAGGGATATTTGGAGCAATTGCAGTTCAAAAAAATACCAGAGATAACTTAGCTATTAAAGAATAAAAAAATACTTTTACAATAACGGTTTCAAACGATTTGAGTCACAGGCTTATTTTATAATCGTTTGAAACCGTTTTGCTTTGGCGTAAGCTTGAAATCAGTAAAAAAAAAACTAGTTATGAAAAAAATTGGGCTTGTTGGAGGTATTAGTTGGGTTTCGACAATAGACTATTATCGGTTTATAAATGAAGGAATAAATGAAAAATTAGGAGGACTTAATTTTGCAGAGTGTATTATCTACTCTTTGAATTTTGATGATTTTCAAAGAAATAATACAGCCAATAACTGGGATGTAACATTCGAATTGATAACTAATGCATGTAAAAGTTTAGAGAAAAGCGGAGCTGAAGCAATTGTTTTATGTGCCAATACAGCACATGCAGTGGTAGAAAGAGTCGAAAAAGAAATCTCACTGCCTATTATTCATGTTGCAACAGCTACAGCAAAAGAAATAAATAAAAAAGGATTGAAAAAAGTAGGTTTGTTGGGCACAAAATTTACTATGGAAATGGATTTTTATAAAGACAAACTTGCCGAACATAATATTGAGACAATTGTTCCTTTTCTTCAAGATGAGCGTGATTACATTCAGAAAACATTAAAAGAAGAATTAGGAAGAGGAATAATCAATGAGCAGACCAAAAGAGCTTATATTATGGTAATTAATAAATTGATAGAAAATGGTGCGGAAGGAATTATTCTTGGTTGTACCGAAATACCAATGATTATAAGTCAGAATGATGTTTCAGTTCCAGTGTTTGACACAACAAAAATCCATTCAGATGCAGCAGTAAAATTTGCTTTGTCACTAGATTAAAGAATTAAAAGATGGATGATAAAAAGAAAAAAATATTTGCTATATCCGGAAGTACAAGAAGGAATTCAAGTAATTTTAAAATTCTGAAATTTATTTCGGAGCATATTAATGACCAATTTGAAGTTGAGATATTTGAAGATTTAGAGAGCATTCCCCATTTTAATCCTGATTTGGATAATGAGAATCCTCCAGAGATTGTAACTGTTTTTAGAAATAAAATCGCTGCTGCAGCTGGAGTATTAATTTGTACGCCAGAATATGTTTTTAGTTTACCAGGTAGTTTAAAGAATGTATTAGAATGGTGTGTTTCGACAACTGTTTTCTCAAATAAAAAAGTAGGGTTAATAACGGCTTCTGCATCTGGAGAGAAGGGACAGGAACAATTAAGCTTGATTATGAGAACTATCGAAGCCAAGTTTGATAATGAAACCCAATTTTTAATCCAGGGGATTCGGGGAAAATTAGATTCAGATGGAAATATTACTGATGAAAATACATTGATAAGCCTTCTAGTATTTATTAAAAGTTTTGAAAAACAAGTAGGAGAGTTGAACTGAAAATATAAATATCATGCAAAGTTTCGGAACAAGTAAAAAATTCCTTTTTAATGATGAAATAGAATGGGAAGTGGTTGGAGAAGGCATCAAGCGCAAGATAATGGCATACGATGACAAGATTATGTTGGTTAATGTACATTTTGAAAAAGGAGGTGTTGGAGTTTTGCACGAACATTATCATTCGCAAGTTACATATCTAGCCAGTGGAAAATTTGAAGTAACAATAGATAATGAAACAAAAATATTAAAAGAAGGTGATAGCTTTTATATTCCGCCACATGCAATACATGGAGTAGTTTGTTTAGAAAGTGGACTTTTGACAGATGTTTTTAGTCCAATTCGAGAAGACTTTATGAAAGGTTAAAGAGTCACAATTCAAAAAAATATCTAACATATGGTGACAAGAAGAAACTTTATAATCAATACTAGTATGGCAACTGCCACAGTTTGTTTAATTCCATCATTTGCATTTTCTTCTAATAAAAAGACAATTGGATTACAGTTGTACACTTTAAGGGATGAATTGCCAAAAGATGTGAAAGGAACCCTAGAAAAGGTGGCGCAAGCTGGATATACTGAAGTTGAATTATATGGATTCTCTATTAAAGATCAATTTTGGGGATTGTCACCTCAAGAGTTAAAGCAATTGCTAGATACAAATGGATTGAGGGCAGTGAGTGGTCATTATGGATTAGGGACCTATTTGTTTGATGGAAATACTACAGAACTTGAAGCAGCAATAAAAGCGGCTAAAGTTTTAGAAAGTGAGTATATAACAGTTCCTTGGCTGGATGAAACGTTAAGAAAAAGTGACGATGATTATATAGAGATAGCTTTGTTACTAAACAAAGCTGGAGAAATCTGTAAAGAATCAGGATTAAAATTAGCTTATCATAATCATGATTTCGAGTTTAAGAAATATGGAGATACAACAGCTTATGAAATTCTATTGAAAGAGACTGATAGAGATTTAGTCTATTTTGAAATGGATTTATATTGGATGACGTATTCTAAAATTGACCCCATAGAAATGTTCAAGCAAAATCAGGGACGTTTTACGATGTGGCATGTAAAAGACATGGATAAAAATAATGAAGCTTTAAATGCAGAGATCGGTTCAGGAAGAATAGATTTTAAATCTATTTTCGCAGAAGCAAAAGGATCAGGGATGAAACATTTCTTCGTAGAGCAAGAAACTAATTATAAACCCAACGAAATTCAGTCAATAAAAACAAGTTATGAATTCATAGCAAAAGAACTAATCTAGGCTTCAGAATTACAGAAGCTTAAGCCTTGGTAGAATTGCTTTTGGGGAATTTTATGTTTTTTTTTAAGTTTTGTTAAAGATTAGAGTAGTATTTTTGCAAAATGAATTTATCCAAAACTAGTGTCATGTTTATGGCAGTTTGCACTGGACTTATAGTTGCAAACCTTTATTATTGTCAGCCTTTAATTGTTTTAATTGCCAATGAATTTAAAATCCCTGAAGCTGATGCGGGAACAATAACTTATCTTACTCAAGCAGGCTATGCCATCGGTCTTTTCTTTATGGTACCGCTTGGTGATAAAATAGAGCGTAAAAAACAAATTTTGATAACCACACTTGCAACAGTAGTTGCCTTGGTTATAGCGGCTACAGCCCAAAGTTTTTTAGTTTTAGAAATTGCATCGCTTCTTATCGGAATCACCTCCATAGTTCCTCAGTTAATTTTGCCTTTGGCAGCTTCTTTAAGTGAACCTAGCCAGCGAGGTAAAGTTGTGGGAACGATTATGAGTGGTTTGCTTGTCGGAATTTTATTATCTAGAACTTTAAGTGGAATTATAGGTGATCTTTGGGGTTGGCGATCTATGTTCTGGATTGCAGCTGGAATATGTTTACTAATGTTTTTTGTTATGCAAAGACAATTCCCATACAATAAACCAGTGTTTCATGGTTCATACGGACAATTATTGCAATCGCTTTTTACACTTATAAAAACACAACCTTTATTACGAGAAGCAACAATAATCAATGCATTTTGTTTTGCACAGTTTGGGGCTTTCTGGACAACAATGGTATTGTTGTTATCAGACGCTCCGTTTCATTTTAGCAGTTCAACGATAGGTCTTTTTGGTATTGTTGGAGCATCGGGCGCTTTGGCAGCTCCATTAGTCGGAAGATTAGGAGATAAAGGAAACTCAAGAATAGCTGTAGGATATGGTTGTTTATTGATGTTAATTAGTTTTATTATTTTTTACTTTTCAGGAAGTAGCATTGTAGGAATCATTATAGGAATAGTTTGTATCGATATAGGAATTCAAGGAGTTCATATTTCTAACCAAACCAGAGTTTATTCGTTATTGCCAGAAGCTAGAAATAGATTAAATACAGTATTTATGTCGTTTAGCTTTTTAGGAACAGCGGCAGGTTCAGCTTACGGATTGTTTTTGTGGAAATTAGGAGGATGGCATGCTGTAGCTATAGGATGTGCTGTTTTAGCATTATTGGCATTAACGGTTTATGGATTAACATATAAATCTAAAAAATAGAAAGGATAAACGAATATCAAATTAATTCGTAAATTTGCTCATCAAATAAAAAAAATATAAAATGGAAAACGGAATATACGCTAAATTCAACACTAGTAAAGGTTCGATTTTAGTAAAATTAGCTCACGATTTAACACCTGGAACAGTTGGTAACTTCGTAGGTTTAGCTGAAGGAAATTTAGAAAATAAGAGTAAACCACAAGGAAATAAGTTTTACGATGGATTAAAATTTCACAGAGTAATTCCTGATTTCATGATTCAAGGTGGTTGTCCACAAGGAACTGGAACTGGTGGCCCTGGATATAAATTTGATGATGAATTTCACCCAAGTTTAAAACATGATCGTCCAGGAGTTTTGGCAATGGCAAATTCAGGACCTGGAACTAATGGTTCTCAATTTTATATTACTCACGTTCCAACAAGCTGGTTAGACGGAAAACATACTGTTTTTGGTCACGTAGTAGAAGGACAGGATATTGTTGATGCAATTGCTCAAGGAGATGAATTAACTAGTGTTGAAATTGTAAGAGTAGGAGAAGAAGCTGAAAAATGGAATGCTATCGAAGCTTTTATTGCTTTTAAAGGAGAACGTAACAAACGTGATGCTGCTATGAAAGCAGAAGCAGAAGCTGCAATAGAAAAATTGGCAGCAGGTTTTGAAAAAACGGAAAGTGGTTTACGTTACCAATTTATCCAAAGAGGTGATGGTAAAAAAGCTGAAAACGGAAAAACAGTTGCAGTTCACTACGAAGGTTCATTAGATAACGGTAAGGTGTTTGATTCTTCTTACCCAAGAAAAAAACCAATCGAATTTAGATTAGGTCAAGGTCAGGTTATCGAAGGTTGGGATGAAGGAATTGCTTTATTGAAAGTTGGAGATAAAGCACGTTTTGTAATTCCATCTCACTTAGGATACGGTCCATCTGGAGCAGGAGGAGTTATTCCACCAAACGCAAATTTAATTTTCGACGTAGAATTAATGGATGTTAAATAATAAAAAATAAGCAAAATTATATTTTGCAGTATTTGAATCCCAAAATGAGAGTTTTGGGATTTTTTTTATATTTACACGAAAAAAAACTAAAAGAATGAAATCAAGAATCCTAACCATAGCAGCATTAGCAGTGATTGTTTTTTCGTGTGCAGTTAAAAAAGAAACTGTAAAAGTTGTAGAAACTACAGAGCCAGTTAAAACAGCAGATGTTACTCCAACAGTAGCTGGAGGGCAAAATTTATATGATAATAATTGTGGCAAATGCCATAAATTATTTAAAGCAACAGATTTTTCGAAAGAAGACTGGAAACCTATCTTGGTACGTATGCAAAAGAAAGCACATCTCGATGATGCACAAATGGCTTCGATTTCAGATTATATTACTTCACAGTTGTAAAAGCATTTATATAATCAGTATTATAAAACTATTCGGTGAGATATCTGGATAGTTTTTTTGTTTTGAATCAGACATAAAAAAACACCTTCACAAGTGAGGTGTTTAAAAAATTATTGATTGCTTACAGGTAGTACGTTAGATACAGCAATTATTTTTAAAGTTTTTATTCCAGCAGGTAATTCCCAATCTACTTCGTCATTTTCTTTAAAGCCAATTATAGCAACACTTAAAGGAGCTAGAATAGAAATTCTTCCTTCTTTTACGTCAGCATTTGAAGGTAAGACAATTTGAATTTTCATTTGCTTTTTAGCCTTAACATCTTCAATGGTAACGTGCGAATTGATTCTTACGATTGATTCGTCTAAGGTATCTCCTTTGCTAATAATAGCTCGGTCTAATTCTTGAGCAAGTTGACCAGCTTCTTTAGAGTTTGTTGAGTTTTTACTCTTTAAAATTAATTCCCTTAAGAGTTGATAATCTGTTGTACAGAAAGTGGGTGTTGGTTTCATATCTATTGTGTGTTTTTATTTGAATGAGATTTTTGTTTTAGGCAATCTCAAAATCCTTGTATTTGTTTTTAAATTAAAATACAGATTAATGTTTATTTGTAAATGCGAAATTTATGAAATTGTAAAATGCGTAGAAATTTTAATGCAAAGAAAGAAGTCTTTGTAAATAGAATAAAATAACTAAATTTTAAAATGTAATCCTCCGCCTGAAAGAAGAAATTGAAATAGACGGAGGCCTAATTAACGAAGGCCTTGGTGTGCGAATTTAATACAACGACACGTGGTTTTCTTGTAAAAGAAAACAACAACGAAATAACCGTCAATTGTATAATGCTCAACATGAGATGATTTATTATGATTTGCAAAGTTAATCAAACTTATTTAATGATTAGCTTTTATTTCCATTTAATATTACAACCCATACTTGGTTTCTGTGGATTTTTAATATTTCGGTTGTAAATTAAGGAATCTATAGCGTTTCTTAAATCGCTTCCGCTAAGAGTAATTCCGTTTCCAGGTCTTGAATCATCCAGCTGTCCGCGATAAAATAATTTATCCTGATTGTCAAATAAGTAAAAGTCAGGTGTACATGCTGCATCATAAGCTTTGGCTACTTCCTGGCTTTCATCATATAGATATGGAAAATCTATTTTATGTGTAAAGGCAAATTCGGTCATTAGTTCGGGACCATCCTCAGGGTATTTAGTCACATCATTACTGGAAATGGCTACAATGCCAATTCCTTGTACACGATAATCGTTGGCAATCATAACAATTTCTTCTATTACATGCAGTACATACGGACAATGATTGCATATAAACATAACAAGAGTTCCTTTAGAACCTTTTATGTCGCTATAAGAATATTCAAAATTAGAATTAGTATCTTTTAGTTTAAATTGTGGAGCCAAAGTACCAAGAGGTAACATGTTTGAAAGAGTCTTAGCCATTTTTATAGAAAAATTAATTATTCAAATTTAGCTTTAAAAATCTGCATAAGAGACTATAAGTGTAAAAAAAATACCCCAAGAAGCTTTTATTTAAAAGGAAATAGTGCTTGGGGTATTTATAAGTGATCTATGAATTTAAAAAATTTAGTAAATCTGAATTTAGCCTGTCTCTTTCAGTATAAAATAATCCATGTGGTTCGCCCTCATAAATGATATAAGTATTGTTCTGAATTGATTCAGCAGCTTTTTTTGAAGTAAGGTCAATTGGAACTATTTTGTCAGCATCACCATGAATAATTAAGGTTGGCACATTTATGCTATCAAGTTCATCTCTAAAATCAGTTGTCGAAAATGATTCTGCACATTTTAATGTAGCACGAGGAGAAGCAAATGTGCATAACATTTTATAATACTCCAATAACGAAGTACTTAATGGACGGTTGATGATTGTAACTCCAAAAAAAGTTTTTCCGAAATTATCTAAAAATTCTATTCTATCCTCTTTAATAGCGGTTGCAGTAGCTTCACTTTTCTCTTTTGGATGGCCATCAGGGTTGTCATCAGTTTTTAATAAAAAGGGAATAATCGAAGAAATTAGAGCGACTTTGGTAACTCTTTTTCCGCCATGACGGCTAAAGTAGCGCACTACTTCACCACCGCCCATCGAGAAACCTACGAGAGTAGCGTCTTCTAGCTCTAATTGCTCTATAATTTCGTTTAGATCATCGGTTAAACTATCGTAATCATATCCGTCCCAAGGTTGAGAAGATTTACCAAATCCGCGACGGTCATAGGCAATTACTCTATAATTATTTTGAACAAGGAAGTCTATTTGGTATTCCCACATTTCATTAGAAAGTGGCCAGCCATGGATAAGAATAACAGGTTTTCCTTGACCATAATCTTTTACATACAGCTTTACATTTGGGGCAGTTTCTATATATTTGTCTGTAGATGGTTGAGTTAAGTTAAACTGTGAATCTCTTAGAGATTCGCTAGGGTTAGTTTGAATATTTTCCATTTTTATATTTTTAAAATTAGAGCTGATTATTAGATTTTTGTAAAAGTAAAAGCTATAAAAAAAATATACGTTATAGAATTAGTCGTAATCCTTACAATATTAATAGATTGCGGAATAATAATTTAGTAAAATAAAACATGGATTTAACTTGGTCAGAATTTGAAAGAGTAGAAATGAGAGTGGGAACAATCATGCAAGTGGATGATTTTCCAGAGGCTCGTAAACCGGCTTATCAGCTTACAATTGATTTTGGAACAGAGATCGGAATTCGTAAATCATCGGCGCAAATTACCAAACGATATTCAAAAGAAGATTTAATAGCTAGACAAATCGTGGGTGTGGTTAATTTTCCTAGAAAACAAATAGGGAAATTTATGAGCGAATGTTTAGTAATTGGAGCAGTAGGAGAGGATGGAGATGTTGTTTTGTTAGCACCGGATTTTAAAATCGAAAACGGGTTAAGAATAGGTTAATTAGTTTACAGTCGCCGTTTCGGTTTGCGATAACTCAAGCTGAGATTGTAGACCTAGAGTGTAAACTGAGACTGAGTACTGCGGCTAAAATTTTTATCTTAAGTCAATTTTCACAATTAATTGTTCTAATATTAATTGACCTTCTTCCCAGTATTTTAAATCTGAATCGGAGTTGATGTGTCCTTTTCTTCCAACATTTACAAAGTCACTGCCCCACATCTTAGCGAAATATTCTTTTCTTTCAAAGGATGCATAAGGATCATTTTCACTGGCTACAACTATAGAGGGAAATGGTAATTTGATAATTGGCATAGGAGAAAAATTCCGTATGCATTCAGGAGTGTGTTGAGGGGAGTCTACATCGGCAGGAGCAACAAGTAATGCACCTACAATATGAGGATTATTATTCGTTTTTGCCCAATGCATAACAAGAGAAACGGCTAGGCTATGGGCAACTAAGATAGTTGGTTTGTCAAGTTTAGAAATTTCTTCGTTTAGTCTTTTAATCCATTCCTCACGGATAGGTTCGTCCCAATTGTCGTGAACTAAACGAATTGAGTTTTTGAATTTATTATGCCAATAAGTTTGCCAGTGTTTATCACCAGAATTTCCTAAGCCAGGTAATATTAATAAATTTACTTCCATTGTTGGAATTTTTGAAATTTAAGAGATATAAAAAAAGCCCAAAAATTGACTAGATTTTGGACTTTCTACTTCTTAACAGTAAATTGATTAGATGTCATCAAAATCAATATCTGTAAAACTCGACCTATGTGATAATACTGGTTCTTCTTTGTCAGAACTGTATTCTTTCTTGAAATCTTTCTGATGTCTTTCAGAGATTACTTCCTCTCCTTTGTGGTTTAAAACATAAGAAGTCATTTCTCCTAAAATTTCTGCAAAAGCACTAAAATCTTCTTTGTACAAGTAAATTTTATGTTTCTTAAAATGGAACGATCCATCTTCTTCTGTGAATTTCTTGCTTTCGGTAATCGTGATATAGTAATCGTCTGCTTTTGTAGCTCTTACATCAAAGAAATAGGTCCTTCTTCCTGCTCGTAGTACTTTAGAAAAAATCTCTTCTTTTTCTAACATGTCATTTTCTCTCATAATCCGTTCTATCGATTTTTTTATTTAATAGCAATCAAAAATCATAAAAATTTATTTATTATACAACAATTAAAGTGATTCTTTTTCGGAAAGTTGTTTTAAATATAATGCTGAATAATACCCTTCTTGATTTATCAATTGATTATGAGAACCTTGTTGGATGATTTTTCCTTCTTCAAGTATAATAATTCGATCAGCGTTTTTGGCAGATGACACTCGATGGCTAACAATTATGGTAGTTTTGTCTTTGCAAATTTCAAATAAGTTGTTTAAAATGGTTTCTTCAGTCTCAGTATCTACAGCAGATAAACAGTCATCGAAAAGTAAAATAGCAGGATTTTTTATGATTGCTCTGGCAATAGAAACACGCTGTTTTTGTCCGCCAGAAAGAGTGATTCCTCTTTCGCCTAAGATAGTGTCGTACTGCTTGTTAAAGTTAATAATGTTGTCATGAACAACAGCGTTTTTTGCAGCTTCGATAACTTCTTCATCAGTTGCATTTTGATTACCAAACTTAATATTGTTTTTAATGCTGTCAGAAAATAAAAAAGCATCTTGAGGTACAATACCAATATTGTTACGTAAATCGTTGAGGTTTAATTTACTTATTTCAATTCCATCTATGGTAATTTGTCCTTGTGAGACATCGTACAAGCGAGATATCAAAGATAATATAGTTGATTTTCCAGAACCAGTTTTACCTAAAATAGCCAAAGTTTCACCTTTTTTTACTGTAAAAGTAACATCATTAAGAGCGGTTATATTGGTGTCTTCATAAGTATAGGTTACATTCTCAAAAGAAATTGTCCCTTCGATAGTAGAGTGGTTTGGATTATTGTTTTTAATTTCAGGTTCAATTTTTAAGAACTCATTAAGTCTTTTTTGAGATGCTTCGGCTTCTTGTACCATTGAAGAAACCCATCCAAGTGAAGCAACTGGCCACGTAAGCATATTTACATATAAAATGAACTCAGCTATTGTTCCAAGACTTTTAATACTTCCGTTAATGTACATTACACCACCAAAATAAATTACTACAAGGTTGCTTATTCCGATTAAAGCAATCATCAGTGGGCCAAATAAAGATTGTACTTTAGCAAGATTCAAACTTTTACTTTTGCTTTCATTTGCTAGATCAATCATATTATTCTGATGTTGATTTTCTAATGAATAGGCTTTTATAACTCGGATTCCTGAAAAAATTTCTTGTGTGAAGCTCGATACTTTTGATAAATATTGCTGAAAAACAGTGCTTCGTTTATTTATTTCGGTGCTTAATTTAAAAATGCAATAGGATAATATAGGTAATGGTAATATAGTATATAAAGTTAAAAGCGGCGAAACGCTATACATGTATATGATTACGATTGCAAAGCGGATAAAAGTATTGATGGTGTACATTACTGCTGGGCCTACATACATTCGAACCTTAGAAACGTCTTCGCTAATACGATTCATTAAATCACCTGTACGATTTTGTTTGTAAAAGTTTTGAGAGAGTCTTTCGTATTGCTGAAAAACCTCATTTTTTAAGTCAAATTCAATGTGACGAGACATTACAATTAAGGTTTGGCGCATTAAAAAAGTAAGGAACCCGGCAACGATTGTTGTGGCGATAATTAATAAAACATTGTGTATTAGTCCTTCTCTGTAAAAAGATAAAACTGCCTCTGATGCTTTCTGGGATTCAGGGAGTTTGTCAAACGTTTCAATAGCACTTAATGACTTACTTATTAGTTTAGGAGTAAATAGCGAGAATATTTGTGCGATTATTGTGATAAAAATCCCTAAGGAAAAACTATATTTATATTTAATAAAATATTTGTTTAAATAACGTAATTCTTTCATTTTTTTAAGATATTCTGTGTTGAAATGATTTTGTTTTATTGGAAAACATCTGTTTTGGATAATTTTCAATGTGCTTATTAAAGACTGTTCAATTGTTGGATTGCTATTTTTTAATTAAAAAAATGATGTATGTATATTTTTTGTATAAATTTGAAATGTCTTTTTGACAAATTCATAATTTTAACTAACAAAAATTATTTGCTATGAATGCAGCTTTTGCAACTGGAAAGGAACTTCAAAAAATGGATCCCGTTTTTGGTCAACTATCGTTTGATGATCACGAACAAATTGTATTTTGTAATGACAAAGATACAGGTTTAAAAGCAATTATTGGTATTCATAATTCAGTTATGGGGCCTGCTTTGGGAGGGACAAGGATGTTTAATTATGCAAACGAATGGGAAGCATTAAACGATGTTTTACGTCTTTCTAGAGGTATGACATATAAATCTGCTATCACAGGATTGAATATTGGTGGAGGTAAAGCCGTTATTATTGGAGATGCCAAAACTCAAAAAACACCTGAATTGATGCGTAAGTTTGGAGAATTTGTACATTCTTTAAGCGGAAGATATATTACTGCTGAAGATGTTGGAATGGAAACTAAGGATATGGACATTGTAAGAGATGTTACTCCTTATGTTACAGGGATTTCTGAAGAAAGAGGGGGGTCTGGTAATCCATCTCCAGTTACTGCTTACGGTGTGTTTTTAGGAATGAAAGCGGCTGTAAAACAACAATTTGGATCAGATAATTTAGATGGTAAAAAAGTATTAGTACAAGGAATTGGTCACGTAGGTGAAGCTTTGGTTGAGTATTTAACTAAAGAAGGTGCAATAGTTACTATTACAGATATCAACGAAGAAAGATTATATGAAGTAGCTAAAAAATATGGTGCTACTATTTTTGCAGGTGATGATTTGTACAGTGCAGATGTTGATGTTTATGCGCCTTGCGCAATGGGAGCAGTGTTAAATGATGCGACTGTAAGTAAGATAAAAGCTAAGGTTATTGCTGGTGCAGCTAATAATCAATTGGCAAACGAAAATGTTCATGGTGCTATATTGCAAGAAAGAGGGATTTTATATGCTCCGGATTTCTTGATTAATGCAGGTGGAATCATTAATGTTTATGCAGAATTAGAGCATTATGGTAAAGCGGAAATCATGCGTAAGACTGAAAATATCTACAATACTACGCTTGAGATTTTTGATTTTGCTGTTAAAAACGGTATGACTACACATCATGCAGCTTTAACGATTGCTCAAAATCGTATCGATTTAAGAAGAATCGAGAATAGTAAAAAGTAAAAAACGAGCTTGATTTTGTCTCAGTTTTCTATCTCAGCTCTTAAGTGTTTGTTGAGATTGAGAACTGAGATTTTTTTATGCATAAAAAGCAATGATTATAAGCTTGAAATTATTCTTAAATAAACTAAGTATAAATTTCATTATAAGGTATGAAATACTTATTTTTGCAAATTAATTTTTAAATGTTCTTACAAGGTGGTAAATAGAAGACACATACGCGTTAAAGTAATGCAGTCCATTTATGCAATGCATCAAAACGGTTCTGATAATCTTGAAAAAGAAGAGAAGTTTCTTTTTTATAGTATTGATAATATTCAGGATTTATATCTTGTAATGGTTTCTTCGTTAATCGAAATTTGTAAAAAAGAGACAATTTTTTTACACTTATCAAGTAAAAAACATCTTGCGACTCCTGAAGAGCGTAATCCAAACGAAAAATTTATTAAGAATGCTATTTTTCAAATCCTAGCTGAGAATAATTCTCTTAGTATAGCTTTGGAGAATCGTAAAATCACTAATTGGTCATTAAATGATGATTATATTATATTACTTCTTAATGATATTAAGGCAAGTAAGCAGTATGCAAAATACATGAGTAATTCAGTAAACACGTTTGAAGAAGACAAACAGTTTATTGTTGATTTATTCACAGAAGTAATCGTTCCTAATGAAAAATTATACGAGTACTTAGAAGATGATAAGCTTACATGGGTAGATGATATTCCTGTGGTAAATACACATATCATCAAACAATTAAAAGGTATTACTGCTGGAGAGGACGATAATTTTAGAGTTCCTAAATTGTATAAAGATAATGAGGATCGAGATTTTGTAAAAGACTTGTTTAGAAAAACAGTTTTAAATGAATCTGAATTTGCGAAAGAATATGTAGATAAAACTCCAAACTGGGATAGTGATCGTATTGCAGAAATAGATACTATTATCTTAAAAATGGCAATTTGTGAATTTTTAAAATTCCCATCAATTCCAGTAAAAGTAACTCTTAACGAATATTTAGAAATTGCAAAAGAGTATTCTACGCCAAAAAGTAGTATTTTTATCAACGGGATTTTAGATAATCTTGTAAAAGAACTGGAGGCTAGCAAGAAATTAATTAAAGCTGGTCGTGGTTTAATGTAATAATTATTAAATAAAAACAGAATTTAAATTATGGAACAATTAACTCAATTTGCACCGTTTCTATTAATGTTTGTAGTGATCTATTTCTTTATGATTAGACCGCAACAAAAACGTGCGAAAAATGAAAAAGAATTTGAAAATAGCCTAAAAGTAGGTGATAAAATTATAACAAAAAGTGGTCTTCATGGAAAAGTTTCAGAGCTTGCAGAAACAACTGTAGTTATCGAAACAATGTCTGGAAAATTAAAAATGGAGCGTTCTGCAATTTCTATGGAAATGAGTGCGGCTTTGGCTAAGAAATAGTCTGCTTTAAGTAATATACTAAGTCCCAATCCGAAATAACGGATTGGGATTTTTTTTGTCTATAATTTAAGGAAACTTTCTTCTTGTCTTAGTAGTTGTCCTTTTTTAATGGTTTTAGTGCTTCCTCTTAGGTTAATTGATTTTGAGTCTTTGTTTGGTTGTTTGGTTTTGCAGTTGTTTTATTAGTGATTTTAGCCTTTTTTGATGTCTATGACTTTCGGACTTTTTACGATGTGTACGAACTTGTTTTGGCTGTTTGTTTTGTAGGACTGTAATTGTTAGTTTCTTTTCTGTTCTGATTGCGTTTTATGATGTTGTTTGTTTTTTGTTATTTTGTATGTAAAATTAATCTACCCTATTTTTTAGTGGGGTTATGTGTTCTTTTTAGCATTTTTAAGTTTATTTTATTATTTTTTGATGGGGTATGTGGTTTTGTTTTGTGTTTTTAGTTCAGTTTTTCTATTTTATAGGTTATTGATTTTTTTAAAAACATACCTCTAAAATGTATAATAGTGATAATTAGGTGTCGTAATTTTTGTAATCCGTAAATCTTTCTGAAACAGATCAAAAAAATAAATTTTTTAAGATTATCTAATCTAAAAGTTAATAAATTCGCCTCAGAAACATGTTTTACCAAGGCTATTTATTAGTATAAATCAGTACTGCAGTTCTTTGATATTATATAGAATATAAATGGCATTCATAAAAAAATAACCAAACCAATTATTAACCAAAACCATTTAAAACATGAAAAGAGTAATACATATTTTAGCTTTAATGTTAACGAGTTCTTTTGCTCTTGCCCAGGAAGATAAAGAAACGGTTGCTCCAGTGACAGTATTTGGAGGGTCGGCAGATGTTTATTACAAATATGATTTTTCTAAACAACAAAACGGTTTAACTAGTTTTACAAATTCACAGGACTCATTCGAATTAGGAATGGCTTCTATAGAAGCTTCACATAAATTTGGAAAAGCTTCTGCTTTTGTAGATTTAGGATTTGGTACAAGAGCAACAGAGTTCTCTTATAATGAGTACAATAATAATAAGGCTTCTTTTTTGATAAAACAATTATTTCTTAAGTATGATTTATCCGATAGTTTTTCTGTAACTGCAGGTAGTTTTGGTACTCATATTGGGTATGAATTATTGGATGCTGTTGATAATAAGAATTATAGTATGTCATATGCATTTTCCTATGGGCCTTTTTTTAATACAGGAGTGAAGGTGCAATACGTAACTGGTGAGTTTAGTTTTATGTTAGGTGTTACTAATCCTACTGATTTTAAATCAGTGATGGAAGCTGGTTCTAGTCAAAAAACATACCTAGGACAATTGGCTTACATTGCCGATACAGGTAGTGCTTATTTGAATTTCACTTCAGGAAGTACGAATTCTACTCCTGGTACTGCGGTTGTGCCAACAGGAGAAAATAAAACACAATTTGATTTTGTGGGGACAAAGGCTCTTAGTGATGCTTTTTCTTTAGGACTCAATGCAACGTATGCTAAAACTACTAATGATTATGATAGTGATCTTGATGGAGAATGGTTTTCATTAGTTGGATATGCTTATTATAAGTTTAAAGAGAATCTTGGATTAGCCTATAGAATGGAATATTTTAATGCAAAAGATGCTGTAGCAAGTTTAGGAACAGTTGCAGGTTCAAATGTTTTTGCAAATACCGTATCACTTAATTATAAAGTTGGAAATATGACGATAATTCCAGAGATAAGACTAGATAATGCTTCTGAGGATGTTTTTCTTAACAGTAATTCTGCTCCAACAGGAAAGATGGCCTTTGCATTAGTTGCAGCTACCTATTCTTTTTAAAATATTAAGATTGATATTTTTTTTTTTTTTTTATTTTTTTGAACTGTCAAAACATAATAATGTTTTGGCAGTTTTTTTTATTTACAGTTATTGCTATAAAAAATAAAACACGCTTTAGAGTTGTCTAAAGCGTGTTTTTATGTAATATGAATTTATGTCTTTTTATTGTTTTTTATAAATAGAATAAATTGTATTTATTGTTTTTCTGTCTAATACATTATCAACTTCGGTTTGGATATAATGTAGTTTAAAAGCTGTTATTGCAGCTGTAAGGTTTTTAGTATTGTAGCCAATAATTCGCAAGGCAGGTTCAATTCTAAAATCGAAAGGAGCTTCTTCTAGTATCTCATCTTGCCAGATTCCAAATCCTAGTCCAGCTAGTGTTTTCCAGGGAAACAATTTACTTGGGTCTTGTTTTCTGCCTGGAGCAATATCGGCATGGCCTAAAATATTTTGTGTTGGTACGTTGTATTCCTTTTTTAGCCTTGTCAAAAGGGCAATTAAGCTATTCATCTGTGTTTCCGAAAAAGGTTCAACTCCGTTGTTATCAAGTTCAATACCTAGTGAAGAGGAGTTAAGATCGGTGTTTTTTCCCCATGTAGCATTACCAGCATGCCACGCACGTAAATAATCATTTAACATTTGGACCACTTTACCGTCTCTCGAGATAATGTAATGAGCACTTACTTGTGTTTTTGTTTTAGTAAATGTATTTATGGTTTGTTGTAAAGAATCCTGAGCTGTATGATGGATAATGATAAAGTTAGGTTTACGTAAATTAAAGTTTACAGTACCTATCCATTGTGTATTAATGCCATTTTGTAGCGAAGTAGATCCAGTTTGCGAAAGCGAGTCCTTATAAATGTGTAACTGATTTGCATATGACGTGTCTATGCTTATAGTTGCAACAGGAGGAGGTATAGGATGCGCTTCTTTGTTTGTAATTTTATCTTCAAGAGACTTAAGTTGCTGATCGTATACTTTTTCACTTGTTTTATATGGATTCGTAGAGCAAGAAGTAATTGCAATTGCTATGGTCAAACAGTAAAAATACTTTTTCATGTCTTAAAAATTGTTTTATGTTTTTACTAACAATTACTGTTCTTTTTCTTTTTTCTTCTTCTTTTTTGATTTTTTAGAACTACTTTGATCTTTTAGTTGTTCCATATAAAGAGTGTATTTTTCCTTTTGATCTTTGCTTAAAAAATCGGATACTCTTTTATCTGTAGCATCAGAAAGCGCTTGAATTTGTTTTATTTTTTCGTCTTGACTACTGCTTTCATTTTTCAAAAGTATGCCCTGTTCTTTAATGCTTTCGATAAGAACATTCGATACTGCAATTTCTTGAAGAGCATCAAGATTTAGTTCAGGCTTCATGTTTTCCATTATTTTAGCAACAGTTACTTCAACAGGAATTTCTTTTGGCTTAGAAGTGTTTGCAGATGGTCCCATGCCACCCATGCCTTGACTCATTCCGCCGTTCATTCCTCCTCCGTAGCCACCTCGGCCACCATATCCATTACCGTAGCCATTTCCATATCCATTTCCGTATTGTGCAGAAACTGAATTAGCAAAAAATAAAATAAATGCAAAAACTATTGCAGCTTGAATTGTTTTCATGTTTTATATCTTTAAAATCAAAAAATCAAAAAAATGTATTGTAAATTTAAACAGGTTCGCCGTATAAATCAAATTCTGTAGCTTCTATTATTTTAATATTAACAAATTCTCCTGTTTTTACATAATGTTTAGAGGCATCGATTAATACTTCGTTGTCAACATCAGGGCTGTCAAATTCAGTTCTTCCAACAAAATGAGCGCCTTCTTTTCTGTCAATAATACATTTGAAGGTTTGTCCAACTTTTTCTTGGTTTAAATCCCATGAAATCTGAGATTGTAATTCCATGATTTCGTTAGCACGATCTTGTTTTACTTGATCTGGGACATCGTCTTCTAGTAAATAAGCATGTGTGTTTTCTTCATGCGAATAGGCGAAACATCCCATTCTGTCAAATTTCATTTCCTGAACAAAGTCCTTAAGAATATTGAAATCTTCTTGAGTTTCTCCCGGGTATCCTACAATTAGCGTAGTTCTGATAGCCATTCCAGGAACAGCTTTGCGGAAATCTTTTAATAATTGGGTTGTTTTTTCTTGAGTTGTGCCACGTCGCATTGATTTTAAAACTGAATCCGAAATGTGTTGTAACGGAATGTCAATATAGTTACAAATCTTAGGCTCGCGTTTCATAACCTCTAGTACATCCATTGGGAAACCAGTAGGGAAGGCGTAATGTAAACGAATCCATTCAATGCCTTCTACTTTTACTAACGCTTCAAGTAACTCAGCTAAATTTCTTTTCTTATATATATCAAGACCGTAATAAGTTAAATCTTGGGCAATCAAAATCAATTCTTTTACACCATTTTTAGCTAATCCTTCAGTTTCTTTAACTAATTTTTCAATGGTTTGAGATACGTGTTTCCCACGCATAAGAGGAATCGCACAAAAACTACAAGGTCTATCGCAACCTTCTGCAATTTTTAAATAAGCGTAATTTTTTGGAGTAGTTGTTAAACGCTCACCTAATAATTCATGTTTATAATCGGCACCCAATGCTTTTAATAATTGAGGTAACTCAGTAGTTCCGAAAAATTGATCTACATTTGGGATTTCTTTTTCTAAATCAGGTCTGTAACGTTCAGATAAGCATCCTGTTACAAAAACTTTATCGACTAGTCCTTTTTCTTTTTTGTCTGCATACTCTAAAATCATGTTTACTGACTCCGCTTTAGCGTTATCAATAAAACCGCAAGTATTTATAACAATAATATTGCCTTCTTCGGCAGCAGGAGCTTCATGTGTTACTTCTTTTCCGTTAGCGCGAAGTTGACCCATAAGTACTTCACTATCATATACATTTTTCGAACACCCAAGAGTGATTACGTTGATTTTATTCTTTTTTAAAGACTTGGTTCTCATACTTTTATAAATTGGAGTGCAAAATTACATTTTTTATTCCTAGAAACACCATGATTCCTTGTTTTTTCTGAAGTTGGTATTGTTGGTTTTAGGTGCTTTCCGATAGTTATTGGGATTAAGTGTTTGCTTTATCTTTTCTATTTCCTTGATGAACAGAAAAAAGGTTTTGTTTTTATCAGAGCTAAAAAAAATCCGTCTGATAAAGATCAGACGGATTTTATACGTGTGTCAATGGTTTGTTATAGTTCAAATAACATTGTTAATGAAACATTGTTGAATTTTGAATTGATATTAGCGGTATCTGTAAATCCTTGATTAAAGAATGCTTGTTGAGAATTTCTTTTTGCGTAAGAATAAGCTAAATCTACTTTAGTTGCGCCAAAATTATATCCTAAACCTCCAGAATAGCTGTTTAAATCACCAATTGTAGTGCTATTTTTGTATGGGCTTTGTTCGTATCTATAACCAGCTCTTAAGCTAAGTAGTTTGATTTTGTATTCAGCACCAACTCGTACTTCGCTACTGTTGGTTAATTCATTGCTCATTGTGTTATTTACGCCTCTAAAATGGATATCGTTAGTAGGTTTGAATTTAGTGTTGCCGTAATCTTTTATAGCATAATCTACGCTTAATAATCCAGTTTTTCCAAAAACGTATGCAAAACTGGCAGTCCATTTTCCAGGAGTCTGCAGTTTGTATGCCTCATATACATTAATGATTTGTGGATCAACTATAGTAGGGCCTAATTCTCCAGTGTTGTTGCTTCTTACGCTGACTAATTTTTGTGTGGTTTCGTCGTACAATTTATACCAAGTATTTGATTCGTATGCAAGTCCTAGTCTTACTTGGTTAGTTACTTTTGCAATAGCACCTACTTGAAAAGAAAAGCCATTCCCGTAAGTGTACAGTTGGTTGTCAAAACGCAATCTGTTTATTTGGTCAACTGTACTGTTATTATTGGTGTTGTCCTCATAAAAGCTTGTGTTTCTTGTGTAGTCAGCGAAATGAGAATTCAAGTTTATTCCAATAAATAATTTGTCTTTATATGAAGTTGCTGCATTAAATGATAATTTACCATTGTAACCGTTGGTATGAATTTCATTTTCCTGATAATAATTTCCTCCGGCAGGAACAAGCGAGTAGTATGGACTATTTGGATTATTTTCATTTGTTGGTTCGACTATAAAGCCTTGGTATCCTAACATTGCTTGTTGAGCAGAATAACCTGTTAATCCAGGGTATTGAAGGTTTGGGAAATTACTGCCAAGGAAGCGGTATAAGCGACTTATAGATTCTCCATTTTTTGTAATAACATATTCTTGTGGTACTGGTGCACCGTTATTGCCTTCATTGGCATAGCTTAGAAAATATTTATCTATAGAGTTTGTTGGGTTTACACCTGAAGAAAAAATGTTATTATTGTAGTTGTTGGTGTTTTCGTAATTAACAGCTATAGATAGTTTTTTCCAATTGCTACTTGGGCGAGGATCTTTAAATACCATAACTCCACCAGCCTGATTCAGTATGAATGAATTTTCGCTATCCTTAGTTTTTGTTCCAAAATAATTAGAGTTATTTTTAGTGTTGTAATTACTTAATGTTACTCCAAATTGATTGTTTGCAAATATTGCAGAACCAGCAGGGTTAATGTTCAAAGAAGATAAGTCACCACCAAGTGCTCCAAATGCACCTCCCATAGCGCGGAAACGAGCAGTTCCGTTTAAGTTGTCTTGTGAATAGCGCATTGCATCAGATATATCTTGTGAATGTACTGCGCTTATAGATAGTCCAGTAAGGACTAGGAATATATACTTTTTCATAATTCAGGTAAATTTTAGTTCATTTAAAGGAGAAGTAAATTATCTTCTTCCTCCGCCAGAAGATCTTCCGCCACCGCCAGAAGTTCTTCCTCCGCCACCGCCATCGTATGAACGACCTGATGAACTTGGAGTATAAGATCTCGATGGAGTATTGTTAGAGCTCGGGCTATATGTTCTACTAGGTGCACTACTACTGTTGTCTCTGCGGGTTGGTGCGTAGCTGTTGTTTTGTGAGCCTGAAGCTGGATTTCTACGAGTTGGTGCGTAAGTGCTGTTTGAAGATTGATCTCTTCTAGTATAATTAGAATTACCATTGTTTCTACTAGTTGTATTGTAAGAGTCGTTTCTTCTGTAATCTGTATAATTAGTACTGCTACTTCCTCTTCTGTTAGTGAAGTTTGAGTTTTGAGAATTGCCTCTTCTGTCAGTGTAGTTGCTGTTGCTACTGCCTCTTCTGTTTACAGAGTAATCAGAGTTTCTGTTAGAGTAACTTCTGTTTGAGTAATAATTATTTCTATTTATGCTATTGTTATAAATAGCACCTCTTCGGCCAGCGTTGTATGAGTAGTTGTAGTTGTTGCGGTATCCGTAATAAGGTCTGTATCCGTAGTAAGGATAGTATGAAGGGTAGCCCCATCCAAATCCTCCACCATAATAAGGATAGCCCCATCCGCCATATCCGTATCCGAAACCTCCGTAGTATGGGTATCCAAATCCTAGACCAAATGATAATCCCCAAGTGTTAGGGTATATGTTTACAGAAACATCTTGAACATTGCTTCCCCAAGCAGGATAACTTATGCTTGAACTTGTTATGCTGTCGTCGGCTTCATTGTATGAACCATAATTGTCAACATTTGTGAAGATTTCTGTAGGTTCATCATTGTTTTGTAGGGAACTAAAATATTCTTTGTATTGATTATTAGTGCCTGTTGTAGTAACTCTTTCAGTGTAATTATTAGAAGATGCTCCGTATATTCCGTCATTGTCGTAATAAGAGCTATTTTGATAAGAACCACACGAAGTTACTAGTAAACACAGTACGCCTATAGTTGAAAAAAGGGCTGTGTTTTTTTTGAGAAAAATATTAGTTTTCATATCTGTGGGTTTTTTTATTGTTGGACATTACAAAAATAGTTAGTTTTGTGGAACTATTTAGTTAAAATAAGTTAAACAAAATTTGTGCCAAACTATTCATTATGAGTAAGAACCTTACTACAAGATCAGAAGATTATTCGAAATGGTATAACGAGCTGGTTGTAAAAGCGGATTTAGCCGAGAATTCAGGAGTTAGAGGATGTATGGTTATTAAGCCGTACGGATATGCTATTTGGGAAAAAATGCAAGCTGAATTAGATCGAAAATTTAAAGAAACAGGACATCAAAATGCCTATTTCCCTTTATTTGTTCCTAAGAGCATGTTTGAAGCGGAAGAGAAAAATGCCGAAGGATTTGCAAAAGAGTGTGCTATTGTTACACATTATAGATTAAAAAATGATCCGGATAAACCCGGAAAATTAATGGTTGATCCTAATGCTAAGTTAGAGGAAGAATTAATTGTTCGTCCAACTAGTGAAGCTATTATATGGTCTACTTATAAAGGATGGGTGCAATCATACCGTGATTTACCTTTGTTGATCAATCAATGGGCAAATGTTGTTCGTTGGGAAATGAGAACTCGACTATTTTTGAGAACGGCTGAATTTTTATGGCAAGAAGGGCATACTGCTCATGCTACAAGAAGTGAAGCTATTGAGGAGTCTGAGAAAATGATGAATGTATACGCAGAGTTTGCTGAGGGTTTTATGGCAATTCCGGTTGTGAAAGGTCTTAAAACAGAATCAGAGCGATTTGCAGGAGCAGAAGAAACTTATTGTATTGAAGCGCTAATGCAGGATGGGAAAGCGTTACAAGCAGGAACGTCACATTTCTTAGGTCAGAACTTTGCTAAAGCATTTGATGTGAAGTTTGCTAATGCAGAAGGAAAGCAGGAATATGTTTGGGGAACTTCTTGGGGAGTATCTACTCGATTAATGGGTGCTTTGGTAATGACACATTCTGATGATAAAGGATTAGTTCTGCCTCCAAATTTAGCTCCTATACAAGTGGTGATTGTTCCTATTCATAAAACAGATGAGCAGTTGGATGAAATTTCGGTTGTGGTTAATGAGTTGGTTTCTCAATTGAGAAAGCTTAACGTTGCTGTGAAATATGATGATAGAACAACACAGAAGCCAGGGTTTAAGTTTAATGAATATGAATTAAAAGGAGTGCCAATTAGAATTGCGGTAGGTCCTAAGGATTTAGAAAATGGAACTTTTGAGGTTGCAAGAAGAGATACTTTGACAAAAGAAATAGTTTCGAAAGATGGAATTGTTACTTATGTGAATGATTTATTAGCTCAGATTCAAGTTGATTTATTTAATAAAGCATTAGATTACCGTAATTCACATATTACTGAAGTAAGTAATTTTGATGAATTTAAAGATGTCTTGGAGAATAAAGGTGGTTTTGTATCAGCACATTGGGACGGAACTATAGCTACAGAAGAGAAAATTAAAGACTTGACAAAGGCAACTATTAGATGTGTTCCTTTGGATGGTGTAGAAGAGGCTGGAAGCTGTGTGTTTACTGGTAGTCCTTCTTCTAGAAGAGTGCTTTTTGCTAAGGCATATTAAAAAAAAATATTTTTTTTGCATTAGCTATTGTAGAACTCAAAAATAGGTGTATCTTTGCATCCGCATTAGGGAAGCAGGCCCGTTCGTCTATCGGTTAGGACGCATGGTTTTCATCCATGTAAGAGCGGTTCGATTCCGCTACGGGCTACTACTTTTTTTGCGTGTTAAAAGTTATTTGAAGATTGAATAATAAAATGGCCCGTTCGTCTATCGGTTAGGACGCATGGTTTTCATCCATGTAAGAGCGGTTCGATTCCGCTACGGGCTACAAATTCAATTTTTATTAAATTGAAAAACTTAGAAGAATACTGGTCCGTTCGTCTAGGGGTTAGGACTTCAGGATTTCGTCCTGGTAACAGGGGTTCGATTCCCTTACGGACTACTAAAATTAGTTGTGAATAAGTTTTGTAAAATAAGAGCTGGTGTCTCGGTTTTTGTTTTATTAGTTAAAGCTAAAGTGATTGTTTTACAATTGTGGGAGGCTTTTCTTTTTTAACTAGTATTTATAATTATTACATCTAAAATTAAAAGAAAAATGGCAAATCATAAGTCAGCATTAAAAAGAATCAGAAGTAACGAAAAAAGAAGAGTTCTTAACAGATATCAACACAAAACTACTCGTAATGCTATTAAAGCGTTAAGAATAGCTACTGATAAACAAGATGCTACTTCAAAATTATCAACTGTAATTTCTATGATTGATAAATTAGCGAAAAAGAATATCATTCATGATAACAAAGCGTCTAATTTAAAATCTAAATTAACGAAACATGTAGCTAAATTGTAATCATACAATTTGCTTAAAATATATAAAAAAGTTCTCTTTTAGAGGGCTTTTTTTATGCTTTAAAAAAACTCCTTAAGTAATTGTTTTAATTATTTAAGGAGTTTTCTGTTAAATGCTCATTTTGTTTTTTATGTATTCAAGCATTTGCAGTGTGATTGGTTTTGAGAGAAAGTCAAGTATCATTGGGTAGTTTTTTGCTTTTTCTAGGTCTTCTGGATCAATTGTAGAGGATAGTATGATTATGTTGGTGGTGTTGAAGTCGGAGTAGTTAGGTGTAGAGAAGTGGTCTAAAAATTCCCAGCCTCCCATTACAGGCATGTTTAAGTCTAGGAAAATAAGTCGTGGTTTTTTAGTGTTAAGATCGGTAGGCTTAGTATTGTATTTAAGAGAGTTGAAGTATGATAAGGCTTCTTCTCCGTTTTGTGCGGTTATTATTTCTTTAGAAAATTCAGCTTTTGTGATTACTTTTTTACATAACATTAGCGCTATGGGTCGTCGTCTATGCATAAAATTTGATCAAACATTTTATTTGTTTTTAAATATTAGAGTAAATGAGGTTCCTTTGTTAACCTCGCTGTCTATACTGATTGTTCCTCCCATTGTTTCTACTTGAGATTTTACCAGGTATAATCCAAGTCCTTTGCTATCGGGGTAATTGTGAAATCTTTGATAAAGCCCAAAAACTTTATCTCTGTTTCTTTCAAGGTCGATTCCGATTCCGTTGTCTTTAAAGGTTAGTATTATTATGTTGTCTTCAGTTTGATTGGCTGAAATGGTGATTTTTAATTTACGGTCTTTTGATCTGTATTTAATTGAATTGGTTAATAGGTTTAATAATATACTTTCCAAATAGGCTTTGTTGATATTTAATACTGTTACTTTTTCAAAATTTAGTTTTATTATTGGTTTGTGTAATTCAATTTGAAAACTTAGCTGATTGAATACATTTTCAAAAACTTCGTTTAGTAAAACTTCTTCTTTTTGGATTGATGGGTTGTCTTTAATTATGATAACTTTCACTAAATCATTGATGGTTTCGTTTAGTAAATGAGTTGATTTGTTGAAACCGTTTAATATTTCTTTTAGTTCTTCATTTTCTATTGGAATGTCTTCTATAAGGTTTAATAGTCCAGTTAGGTTTGATAAGGGTGATCTGAGATTGTGAGAAGTTATATAGGAGAATTGTTTTAAGTCTTTGTTGTTTTGGGTTAATTCTCTGATAAGGTGCTCTTTTTCTTTTTCTAATTTTTTTTCTTCAGTAGTGTCTCTTTGTATTGATATCCAGTGAGAAACTTCGTTTTCGGCATTGAAAATAGGAATCATTGAGTAGCGAACCCAGTACTCTTCTTTGTTCTTGGTGTAGCTAATAGTTTCTATTGAGCACTCTTCTTTGTTTTTTATTGCTTTTATTAGTTTTCGGAGCTCGCTGGAATCAGATTTTGGACCTTTAAAAATATTAGGTGATTTTCCTACTATCTCTTCAGATTGGTATCCTGACATTTTTGAAAAAGATGGATTTACGTATACGATTTTAGGTATTTTGCCATCATGTGAGTCGGCTTCGGTAATCAGGATGGAATCTCGAGATTGAGTAATTACAGTTTCAAGTAGTTTTAATCGTTGTTCTTCTTCTTTTTGTTTTGTGATATCTTGTATGGCACCAATCATTCTGATCGCTCTTCCATTTTCGTCTTTTAAAAGGAAACTGCGATGAAGGATATATTTATAAGTAGCATCAGCGCATCTAAATCGATATTGATCTTGCCATTTTTCTGTTTTTTGTTCTATAAATGAATATAGTTTTACTGACATTCTGATGCTGTCCTCAGGGTGGATTTTGTCAAACCACCATCTCGAGCTATCGCCAACTTCTTCTGGTTTGTATCCGAAAACATTTTCAATTCCTTTGTTCCAGGTAATGTTGTCTTCTTGAATTTTCCAGTCCCAAATTGTGTCACTGGTCGCTTTAGCAACTATGTTATATTTTTCGTTTGATTCTTTAATTTCGTCATTCGATTTTTTTAGTTTTTCGAATACTGTAATGTTTCTGGCGTCGTTTTTCGATAGTATATACCTGTAGAGTAGGCCTGTTAAAATAATGAAAATAAGATCTTTTATGAAACTGAAATAGTAGTATTGAGTATTTGAGATATTGTTAAGCAGGTATTTGTGGCAAATGATTGCCAGAAATAGAGAAATGACAAAGTAAATTAATGTAATTTGATTGGTTTTGTTTTTCATTACTCAAATATAATTAATAATTACCAAATTATTAAACATCGATTATAAGATATTTAAAAGCCTTGAAATAAAACTAATTTTTGTACGTAATCAGTTAAGAATATGTAAACTATTCCCGAAATAGTTTTTATATTAAAAAAAAGTGTACCTTTGCACCCATTAAAAATCTCAGATGGAATCTATTAGAAATATTGCAATTATTGCCCACGTCGATCACGGTAAAACCACTTTGGTTGATAAAATTATGTATCACTGTCAGTTATTTCGTGACAACGAAAACACAGGTGATTTAATTCTTGATAATAATGATTTAGAGCGTGAGAGAGGTATTACTATTACTTCTAAGAACGTTTCGGTTCAATACAAAGGAACTAAAATCAATATTATCGATACTCCTGGTCACGCCGATTTTGGTGGTGAAGTAGAACGTGTACTAAACATGGCCGATGGTGTATGTTTACTAGTAGATGCTTTTGAAGGACCAATGCCACAAACTCGTTTTGTATTACAAAAGGCAATTGACTTAGGATTGAAGCCATGTGTGGTTATCAATAAAGTTGATAAAGAAAACTGTACTCCAGAAGAAGTACATGAAAAAGTTTTTGACTTAATGTTTGAATTAGGTGCTTCAGAAGAACAATTGGATTTTCCAACTGTTTATGGATCAGCTAAAAATAACTGGATGTCTGATGATTACAAAAATCAAACAGAAAACATTGAGCCTTTACTAGATATGGTAATTGCTAATGTTCCAGCTCCTAAAGTTTCTGAAGGAACTCCACAAATGTTAATTACATCTTTAGATTTCTCTGCATTTACAGGTCGTATCGCTATTGGTCGTCTTGAAAGAGGAATTTTAAAAGAAGGTATGGCTATTTCTTTGGTAAAAAGAGATGGTAAAGTTATAAAATCAAGAATCAAAGAATTACACACTTTTGAAGGACTTGGTCGTAAAAAAGTTGAGCAAGTAATTGCAGGTGATATCTGTGCGATTATTGGAGTAGAGGGTTTTGAAATTGGTGATACTATTGCTGATAACGAAAATCCAGAAGCTTTACAAACAATTGCTATTGATGAGCCTACAATGAGTATGTTGTTTACAATTAATGATTCTCCTTTCTTTGGTAAAGAGGGTAAATTTGTAACTTCTCGTCATATTAGAGAAAGATTGACAAAAGAATTAGAGAAAAACTTAGCTATGAAGTTAGGTGAAACTGATTCTGCTGATAAATTCATGGTTTTTGGTCGTGGTGTACTTCACTTATCTGTTCTTATTGAAACAATGAGAAGAGAAGGTTACGAATTACAAATCGGTCAACCACAAGTTATCATCAAAGAAATTGATGGTAAAAAATGTGAGCCAATTGAGGAATTAACAATCGATTTACCAGAAAATCTTTCAGGTAGAGCAGTTGAGTTCGTAACAGTTCGTAAAGGCGAAATGTTAAGTATGGAAACTAAGGGTGAGCGTATGATTATTAAATTTAATATTCCTTCACGTGGAATTATTGGTTTAAGAAATCAATTGCTTACTGCTACAGCTGGTGAGGCTATTATGTCACACCGTTTTATTGGATACGAGCCTTACAAAGGTGAAATTTCTGGACGTAACAAAGGTTCATTGATTTCTATGGAAAAAGGAAAAGCTATTCCTTATTCTATCGATAAATTACAAGATCGTGGTAAGTTCTTCGTTGAACCAAATGCTGAAATTTACGAAGGTCAGGTAATTGGAGAAAACTCTCGTGCTGATGATATGTGTGTAAACGTAACTAAGGAGAAAAAACAATCTAACGTTCGTTCTTCTGGAAATGATGAAAAAGCAAGAATCATCCCTCCAATTATTTTCTCATTAGAGGAAGCTTTAGAGTACATTCAAAAAGATGAATATGTAGAGGTAACTCCAAAATCTATTCGTTTGAGAAAAATCTATTTGACTGAAACTGATAGAAAAAGATTTAAAATCTAATCAGATATATATAATACTAAAAAAGCCATTCACATGTGAATGGCTTTTTTTATGCTCGTAATTTTTAGATAAATATTATTCTATGATATTTTGAATAACGACAAGCTTCAAAAAATAATGATTTTATAGATGGTTATCTTTTTAAACTAAAATGTCCTTTGATTTCTTTTCCGTTTTCAAACATCAAAGTAAACCAATAATCATCAGAGGGGAGTTCGCGACCTGTATAATTTCCATCCCATCCTGCGTTTGTAGAATTCATTTGTTTTATTAATTTTCCATAACGATCAAAAATTGAGATAGTGTAATCTGGCATCTGATCTAAATTTTTAATTCGCCAGGTATCATTATAGCCATCTCCGTTAGGGGTAAAGAATCTTGGATAATCAAGAACGTAGAATACTGACGATATAGTCGTTCCACATTTATTCTTATCTCTTGCATATGCTTTGTAAATTCCAGCTAATATGCCTTTAAATAATGGGCTATCTTGATAATCTATTCCGTCTAACGAAAATTCATAATTACCAATCCCATTATATTCTATTAAAACTGAATTTTCATTTGCAGAAAAATCTTTAATTTTAGTTCCTGTAATTATAGCGACATCAGAGGCAACAACATTGAATTTCTTCGTTTTTTCGCAACCATTTATATCGGATACTGTAACAGAATAATTTCCAGCGTTATTTACAGAAATAGTATTTGAGGTTGACCCTGTGTTCCAGTTGTAACTTTCAAACCCTGTGGCAACAGTTAGATCAATTATTGCATCTTTACATAAAAAGAAGGTTTCAGTATCAAAATTAGGAGGGTTAAATACATTGATTATTAGCTTAATTGGAGTCACAGCGTAACAGTCTGGGCCATTAATAATACGGGCATATAAGGTTTGATTAAATGCAATTGTATTTTTGAAGTTATTAGGCAAAGGATTTGTCTCTGTGATGGCATTGTTTTCAGTTAGATAATAATTTGCTAACAATCCTGGAGGTAGCCCATTTATAAGCTGTGGAGTAACTTGAGTGTTTAGATTAAATTCATACAATCCATCCGTGTCTTCATCACAAACTGCAATAGGATTTTGTGGGAGTATGATGTTGTTTGATATTTTTAATTGGAGGGTTGCATATTTTGCACAGCCATATTTATTTTCAACTCTTGCATTAATAATTTCTGTAGGTAAACTATTAGTGTAGTTTTTAGGATCAGTAATTGGATTCAATTTTGCTTGAGCATCTGCTAATGATTTGTAATATACAATGCTTAAATTTGGGTCATTGTTCTTTATTATTGCATCAACTTTGGTCAGATCAAATGTAGTACTGTTATCTGAGTCTATGTCGCATTGAATTAAGGTCGTATTTGTTGTTGTAATTTCTGAGGCGTATTCAATTTTTATTTCATCAGTAGCAGAACATGACGAAGGAGCCATTAGAACATTTACTTTGTATGTGCCAGCTTCCTTAACTGTAAATGTGGGGCCTTTTTCTGTATTGTCTTTTATGCCATCTTTATACCATTCATAAATGTAATTAGAGCCTGCAGGAGAATTTAGTTTTGTGTCTAGGACTAATTCATCTCCATAACATAATGGATTATTGCTGCTTGATTCTCGGTCTTCTCCTAAATCTATTTCAGAAGTAAAGCTCCCTGCTTCAAGAAAAATAGCCGAATCATAATATGCATTTCTATCGTCGGCTATTACTAATTTTATATGGTATGTTTTGCCAGCAATTACATTAGTTTCAGATTTCATTACAATAGTTTGTCCAGTGTAATTTGTTGCGCCCGTTCCTACAGTGTTTAATCCGTTAAAGTAAATTTCATTTACGGCTTCACATCCAGGAATTAAATTGCCTTTATTGTCAAGAACGGATTCGATTTTTGGACGAACGGTCCTAGATGAAACAGGCGTGTTCGTGTTTGGTAATACTGCTAAATTTTTATAGGGTTCAGTACTGTTTTTTTCTTTTATGAGGAAAGCAAAACCATCAGAATAATAACATGGATATACATTTTGGTATTCATTAGAAGCAAAAATATAATTGAAACTTATGAAATTTGTTAATGGTGAAAAATCAAATTCTAAAACGGTAGCGTTTATAGAATTTATACCTAATATTTGATCTAAATCAGAATCGCCTAACCAGAAGTCGCTTCCACCACCACCATCATCTTTTATTACTGGGCCAATCGAATTACGACTGCTCCCAGTAGTAAGTACTACCCCTTCTTTAAATGGGAAATTACTCGTTCCAGCATTAAAATAAGCAAAACTTTTACTCCCAGGAGTATATTCATCTCCAGTTGCTTCTGGGTTTGTTACTGTGGCACAGGAACTATTGACTAATACTTTTTCTATTAATTCTTGAGTGCTTTTTGTCTCATCAATGATAATAGATTGTGCATTGGCTTTTATCCCAAGCCAAAAGATGAAAATTATTGATATAATTATTTTTACTGCCTTCATTAGTAACTAAAAAAAGTAAAAACAAATATACTATAGATCTCGGCTTTTTAGTAATTTATAAGAGAAGAAAATGAAAAGGAATGTCCAAATCAAAACAATCACAACTGAAATGTAATCAACATTATAGTTTTTTGTGTTTTCAACTCCCATTTGTATCCCAATATTCTTTATTACCGATAATCTAGTAAATGGTTCGACAATTAAGTTAGACATGGCTTCAAGAGGAAGTAATCGAATGAAATAATCTGCAATTTTGCTTTCAGGGAAAATTATAAAAGTTAGAACAGTTTTTATAATGCCTTCAAGAATACTCCATACAAGTAGGAATCCCAATGCGAATGCAGAACGTTTTACTAATATTCCTAAAAATAAACAAAATGAAAAGAATCCTGTTAGTTTTATGAAAAAAGCAAAAAGGTATTCCATGCCAGAAAAAATAATTCCAATTTCGGTATAAGAAGAAAAACATAATCCTAATAGTAAGCTCATTATGAATACGAAAACAGTAGAGCAAAAAGAAAATAAGATTACGGTGTAGAACTTTGATAAAACAAACTCTTTTTTACTTAAACCATCAATAAGGTTTTGCTTTAAAGTCCCATAACTATATTCATTAGCCATCATAGAGACAATTACAATTGCTAAGAAAAATTTTAACCAAGCAGCGATATAAGTGTTGAAATGCCAAATGAAAGGAAAATTAAAAATTCCCATTTCAGCCAAATGAAATTTAAAGGCACCTAAGTCGAATTTTATAGATGCAATTAATGCAATAAAAGTAAGAAGAATAAAATAGGCTAATGTTAATATACGGCTGGCTTTATTTTTCCAAATTTTTTGTAGTTCTATAGAGAGAAGTCTGTTCATGGCTTATTTATTTTTTATAGAAGCGTTATTGGTTAGTTCAAGAAATTGTTCTTCTAAACTGTTTTTACGTTTTACTAAATGGTTTAAGGTGATGTTTTGTGAAAATAAAAAGCGGTTTAAATCTGCGGCATTTAAATCGTTTTTTAAATAAACCAGAATCATTTCTTTTTCTTTTATTATACGGTCAACAGCAGGATGAGTCTCTGTCACTGCAATTAATTTTTCAGTATCATCAGCTTGTATTTCAAAGAAGCCTTCATTTGCAGACATGCCGCCAACTGGACCAGAATATAAAATTTCGCCTTTTCTTAAAACCACGACATCAGTACATACTTTTTCAACTTCATCTAATAAATGTGAGGCAAGTAATATCGTTGTTCCTTGAGAGGCAATTTTTTTTATGATATCACGAATCTGATGAATTCCTTGTGGGTCTAAGCCATTTGTTGGTTCATCAAGAATTAATATTTCGGGGTCGTTTAATAAAGCTGATGCAATGGCTAAACGCTGTTTCATCCCCAATGAAAAAGTACTAAACTTGCTGTTTTTTCTCTCGTTTAAACCTACTAATTCTAACTTTTCATTTATTTTAGAATAATCGATGTTTTTGATTTTACAAACCAATTTTAGATTTTCTTCAGCAGTCATGTAGGGATAAAAGTTAGGTCTTTCGATAATTGCACCTACTTTTTTTAATGCGTCATGTGTTTGTATTTTACCACCAAACCAGCTGTATTGCCCAGAAGTTTTGTTTACTACATTTAAAACGATTCCTAATGTTGTAGATTTTCCGCTTCCGTTTGGGCCTAGAATTCCATAAACGCGACCTTTTTCTATTTCGAATGAAATATCTTTCAGAGCCTGAACCCGCCCATATCTTTTGTGTAGGTTCTGTATTGTGAGTATTGTTTCCAAATTTATTAGTAGTTTTAGTTTTTAGTAAGACGTTTCAGTTTGGTTTTTGTTACTGAATGGTTTATATTTAATATAAATTTGTATCAAATATATTTAAAATGAGTGAACCTTTGATGTTTTTTAAAAAGCCATCGTATCCATTAACAAATCCATTGTTAGATTACTTGGAGCGTTATGAACGAATCTCAAAAGTTTCGGTTTTTTATGATGATTTATTGCGTTTTTCAGGTGCTATAAATGTATATGATAAAAATGATAAAGACACCTTATGGATTCGAGTTTATTATAGTGAATTTGAAAGAAATGAAATTGATTTGAATCTGAAAAAAATCTATTCACTTTTGCATTCGGATGGTAACACTGATATTATTCAATTCTTGAATGTTGATGCAATTGATTATTGTACGTTTGGAAATTCTAAGCCTTTTAGAATAAAAGTTCGAAATATTTTAAATGACAATTATGTTCATTTTTATATTAAAAAGGCTGATGCTTCTCGAATTTATGGTCTTGAATTAGAGGAAATATTATCTCCTGATAAAATTAACTTTTTGGTATATAAGGATACTTTAATCGAAGAGCACATAATTGGTATTCCAGGGGATATTTTTATGAGTACGTTACTTAAAAATTGTACTGAAACGGAGAAATCTCAAATTGCTAAAGAATTTGTAAAGTTTAATGAACGCTGTATGATTAGGCTTTTGGGTGATATGCGAGCGTATAATTATGTAATTGTTCCGATTCACGATTTTGATCAGGTAGTATATAAAATTCGCCCAATCGATTTTGATCAGCAATGTTATGAGGGGAATTTTAAAGTGTACCGACCGCAGTTTTTTAAAGAAAATTACCCAATGATTGAATTGGTTAAGGATAAACTAGAAGATCGATCCATTGTGCAGTACAAAGATGAGGAACGTGCAATTTTAGCAAAACGTATTCATTCTGCTGATAACAGAATTAAAAAGTTATTGCACATTATGAGTGAGGACTCTATTTCGCCAGAAGCAAATTTAAATCAACTAAAAATGGAATTATATCGTTATACTAATGATTTGAATTTTAAAAACGCAAAATCAATGGGGCATGTTATGTCAGCGGCATTTGGTTTTATTACTAGAAATTTAAAAAACACAAATCTAATATAGAATCTTAAATTTATAATATGAAAAATTATATCGCTCTTATTGTTGCATTTATTTTGTTGGCTTGTCAGCAAGATTCCAGTGTATTGAAAACGTTATACCCATTACCTAAAAAACTTAAAGAAGTTTCTGGAATTACTTATTTCCCCGAAACGGGTATGCTTTGGGCATTAGAAGATAGTGGTAATGCTAATAAAATCTATGGGTTAAATGCTCAAGGCGAAATTGCTAAAACAATTACAATTGCAAATGCTACGAATATCGATTGGGAAGATATTACTAAGGATAAAGCAGGTAATTTATACATTGGCGATTTCGGAAACAATGATAATATCCGTAAAGATTTATGTATTTATAGAATTGATAAATCGGCTTTAGGGAAAGAAAATGCAGTTTCAAGCTATAAAATTTCATTTGCATATCCTGAACAAAAAGATTTCCCTCCTAAGAAAACACAAATGTTTTATGATGTTGAGGGATTCTTTGAGTTTAAAAATAATTTCTATTTATTTACAAAAAACAGAAGCAAGAATTTTGATGGTACGGCATCTATTTATAAAATACCAAATGCTGCAGGAACACAAAAAGCTACTTTAATAGGAACTTTTAAAACATGTAGTAATTACAATCATTGTGCAATTACTAGTGCTACAATTAGCCCAGATATGAAAAAAGTGGTTGTTTTATGTCACGATAAATTAGTCCTTTTTCAAGGATTTAAAGGAGATAATTTCCATAAAGGAACACAAACGGAGATTGATTTAGACCATTTTTCTCAAAAAGAAGCTGTTGCTTTTAAAGATAATAAGACATTGTTAATAGCCGATGAAAAGACAAAAAAAGTTGGAGGTAAGGTATATGAATTTACTTTTAAAAAATAATTAAAAACCAAATCCTATACCAAACGCAATTCTCGCTTCTTCGTCAACGCTTTTGAAATAAGTTAGTCTAGCAGTGATTACATCCAATCCGTTGAGCCATAAACCTCCGCCTACGGATTGGTGCCATTTGTTTGAGTTTTCTCCTGTTGCCCAAACGCGGCCATAATCAAATCCTCCAAGAATCCCGTAAGACATTGGTAAGATACTTTTTCTTATTTTTCCTAAACTCCATCGAACATCGCTACTTTGATAAAAAGATTGGTTTCCTAAGAAACGTTGATTTCTATACCCCCTTAAATCATAATCACCACCCAAAGTTGCTCCTTGGAAAAAATCGAAATTATTATTAAAGAGTATTTTTGATTTGATTATAGTTGCAAAAACAAACTTACCATTTGAATCAATTTTGTGATTGAAATTAATTTTGCTTTCTAATGATGGGAAATTTTGCTTGTTGTCATCCAGATTGATTTTCCAGTTTCCAGCTACTGAAAATCCAAATCCCATAGATGGGAATGATGGTAAATCGTAGTTCTCATAACTGTATTTTACTGTTGCTCCAGCGTATTGCTGACTTTTAAATACATCAGGATTAGCTACTCCTGGCGTATTTATGAATCTGCCTGAGGTTTCTTCGATTCTAATTTTTTCAAAAGATGTGGCAAAATTAAGCTCACTTCCATATTTACCTACTTTCTTAATAGATGGAGTTACTCTTATAGCACGCATACGCACACGGTTATAATTCATGCCTAAATCTTCATCATTGTTTACAGTCTCATTACCATAACCAAAATAATTTATCGTAAAATTTGGGCTGGTTAAAATTGATTGCACATCAAAATCCCATTTACCTAACACTTTAGGGAAATGTCCGTCGTAAATAAGTTCATATCCATTGGTTGCAAAAAAGTAATTGGCTTTTAAAATGTGTTTTTGTGTATACGGATTTTGATTGAATTTGTTTACTGTATAATTAGCAACGATACCTAATTTTGCACCATCGTCAGGATTATAACCACCATTTGGGAGGCCTGAGAAAGCGTTATATTTTGGTTTTTCATAGTCGTATAGATTCGTTTGGTAATCATCAGTAAGTGCTGTTTTGGTTTTAGAATCTATATCGTAAGTGTTATTTTTTGATTTGAAATCATAAATTTTCACTCTTTTTCCGTTGGAAACCATATAGGTGTCATTGTTTTGACCACCTATCAAGCGAATACTTATTCGAGAATTAAAGTCTCCTTTTACTTCAAAAACATCATCGTCATCTAATCCATAAACCCAAAGATTTTTGGTTTTGCCAGCTGTGAAATTTTTCGTGTAAATTAATTCTTCACCATTTTTCTTAATGCGATATACTTCTACATCAAGTTTGTTTTTTGCTTTATGTGTAATTATAAATTTATCTTTTTTATCAGTTCCAACTATTAAAACTGTTTTTTGTAGTACTCTATAATATTCGGTAGCATATTTTTGCAACTCCTTTTTTCTTAGTTTTAGTTTACGTTTAATATCCTTGATAGTTTCATCTTGCACTTCTTTTGGTAAATTATTAAAAGAAGCATCTATATCAGCATCGGTTAGATTTTCTTGTATAAATTTGGCTTGTTCTATCCAATCATTTTCATGAGCAGTTTTTAAGAAAGCAATATCTTGAGGATAAGGTTCACGATTAAACCATTTTACGTTTCTAATATCATCTTTAAAGGATTGCATATGACGAAGAGCTGGCATTTGCATTAAAAGAGAAAGTAATGCGCCATCGTATTTTGTAAAAGCTTGATCTCTATCTCTAGGAATTGGTTTGTAAATAATTTTATTTCCTTCGTTGTATTCACCCCAACGCCATTGGTCACTGTGTCTGTCCCAATCACCAATAAGCATGTCAAATAATCGGGCTTTTATGTATTCTTTTTCGTCAATGGTATATTTTTCATCTTTATGGAGATTTTTCATCACATCATCAGTACTGATTATATTCAGCGGTTTTCCAAAAGTTTTTAAACTTATTTGACTGCTAGATGGACGTTCTTCTACCATATATAATTCATCTCCGAAATTATAATTATATCCTTTAAGGATTTCTTGTTTAGGAATATAATATAAGACAGGGTTAGTGTGAGATAGTCCGATTTTGTCTGCTAAATTGCCGACAGCAAATGGTGTGTAAGGGTGAGAAGTTGTATAGAAGTCTAGTAAAAAGTTCTCGGCATAGGTATTATCAAATTGATCTTGTACAAATTGATCCTTAAAAGCTACAGATTGAAGAAATCGTGAAGCACTTTTTTTCAAAGCACGCATCACATATTCTTTACCGTCTTTATCTACAATTCGTAATGATTTTGATTGATGTCCTCCGCCTTCTCTTTTTGGTGTAATACCGCCAAAAAGAGTGTCTAAAGAAACTGTTTTGGCTTCAATAGGCATGCTGTAATATTTTCTGTAATGTTTACCGAATAAAAAATTATGGAAAATGCTTTTCTTAGTCATTTCACTTGAGTAGATAGATGCCTTTGTTATTGCATTAAACTTGGCTGGTAAGTTTTCATGATATACAGTGTCTTTTACTGTGATAATATTTTGATCAAATAACAGTTTTTCTTTTTTGTTTTCATTACTGTAAAAAGCAAGTCTGGCATCTCCGTTTTTATAAAGAGTTAATGAAGCATATCCATTGCCACCATATGAAAAATCATTTGGATATACTGCCTTTGCTGCTTCAGATTTTGAACCAGCACCACTTATAATTTGTTTTATATTATCCTTGTTGATGTATTGTAAATTATGATCATGACCAGAAATAACAATAACATTATCTTGGCTTTGTAAAAGGGTTTTTACTCTTTTTACAAACTGTGTGTAGACTTTGTTTTGTATGTCTTGTGGGCTTACTCCAGAAGTTTTACGAAGTAAATTTATTACTGAACCAATAACAGGTAGTGGAATTTTTTGCTCTAAAGGGAATAATTGCTTTTCTAAGGAAAATTGACCTCCATGTGTACCATTACTCATTAAAGGATGGTGGACAGCTATAAGAACAGTTTTTTCTCTATTCTTATTTAAAATACTTTCTAATTCTTCAAAGAATGCTTCACGGGTTTTAATATCGCAATTATCATTCATTGTAGGATTGTCGTCCCAGTCTTCTAGAAACCACTGACTGTCTATAACTATTAAAGTAGTTTGTTTGTTTATTTTTAACTGTTCGATGGCACAGCTTTTTTGTGGTAAGAATGCTTTTTTATTATTTAAGTATGTCGTTACAAATTTTGATTGACGTTCGATTCCTTCAATTCCGCTATACCAGTCATGATTACCCGGGATAAAAATTGTTTTACCGTTGAAACCTTTAGTTAATTCTAACTGATTTGTTAGTTTTTTTTCTGCAAGAGCAGTAGCATCTATGTCTTTTGGATTAGGAAATCCGTAAGGGTAAATGTTATCTCCTAAAAATAAAAGTGTCGAGTTTTTATCTGAACTTTGTAACCTTTTGTGCAAAAGTTCAAGAGTTTGTTGTGCTTGTTCTTCGTCGGCATTTCCTGCGTCTCCAACTAAATATAAAGTATGGGCAATTTTTGTAGTATCTAATGCGTTTTGTGAAATAGGATTTTCTACGTCTTTCCCAAACTGAGCATGATGTGTTGCACAAGATTGAGTCAAAAAGAAGCTTAAAATTCCAATTAAATATGTGTTAATCTTATTTGTAAAATGATTATCCGAAAACAATTTCATAATTTAGTCGTATAAAAATATGTTTATGAACCTATTAGAGCAGTCCGAAGATTTTGTTTATAACTTACTCAAAGATAAACTTTCTATTCTATATTCGTACCATAATTTTTGCCACACCACGAGTGTTGTAAATGCCGTTAAAGAGTTGTGTGCTAATGAAAATATTGAGAGTGACGACGAAGAAAAACTTTTGATTGCTGCATGGTTTCATGATACAGGGTATATAAAAGGTTATGAAAATCATGAGATAGAAAGTGTGCGAATTGTTACCGAATTTTTAAGTGATAAGAATAAGTCTCCTGATTATATAGAAAATATTTCTAAATTAATTGCAGCTACAGCAAAATTTCATGAGCCTCTGACGCATTTAGAAAAAATAATAAAAGATGCTGATTATATTCATCTTACAACTAGAGAATATGCTACCAGTTGTGAACTTTTAAGAACGGAATGGGAGAATACGGAGCATAAAATATTTTCGAATGAAGAGTGGGCGACAGTAAATTTAAATTTTTTAGAAAACATACATCGATTTTATACCGATTATGCTAAAGAAAAATGGCAGCCTTTAAAAGAAAAAAACTTAAAACGGATTCATAAAAAAATGGAGAAGCAAGAATCAAAAAACACCAACGAATTTGGTGAAGTTACCAAGAAAAAGAAAGATAAGATAGAAAAACCAGATCGAGGGATTGATACTCTTTTTAGAGTAACATTAGGAAATCATACGCGATTAAGTGGAATTGCTGATAGTAAAGCTAATATCTTGTTGTCTGTAAATGCGATAATTATTTCTATAGCACTTTCCACAATTATCCCAAAATTAGATAGTCCTAAGAACGCGCATTTAATTATTCCTACTTTTATAATGTTGATTTCTAGTGTTATTACTATTGTTTTTGCTATACTTTCGACTAGACCAAAAGTTACCACTGGAGTGTTTACACGCGAAGATATTGAAGCAAAAAAATAAATTTATTGTTCTTTGGAAATTTTTATAAAATGCCTTTACACGAGTATGAGTGGGCAATGAATGAAATGATGAAAGACAAAGATTACTTATATGGTACTATGATTAAAGATTTATATTTTTTAGGGATTGTACTCGAAAGAAAATATCGCTTGTTAAGGGTTGCTTACAATCTTTTTATGATTGGTATCATCATAACAGTACTGGCATTTATAATAGCATTTAGAAGTCTTTAAAACTAGTTTAATTCATCTAATAAATCCTGATATGTTATTTTTTTAGCTGTTAGCGTGTTGTTTACGACTTTTACTCGAATGGCTTTTAATCCGGATACACCTTGTAAATCTTCTACTTCAAATTGTTCTATTTGAGGATCTAGTATTTTCTTAAATTGTAAATATTTTATATATTTTAAATATTCGGCTTCTTCACTAGCATGTGAATATACGATTGTGATTTTTTCTTTTTCTGTGATGCGCTCTATAGAATTTTTGATATGAGCCTTATCGATACGTTTTTTTACAACTTCATATCGTGCATTGTAGGTTCCATCTACATCAAAACGTTTTTCATCCATTCTAAAACGGATAGAAATAGGGGAGCTAAATACTAAAATTAAAGATGTTACATCAAGCTCATACGGCAACGAAGCTTTAAGCTGATGGTGTGCTAATTCCATTTCGCATAATGTTTGTAATTGCCATAATCTTAAATTGTGGAGATACATTACATCAAATGGTTTTGTAGGCGCAATAGAGGCTCCTATGTATAAATTATGTTCTACACCATCTGTTTTAAAACGTTCGTAATAATGAGGATATATTTGTTGCGCTTCGATTTGATTTTTGTCAAGTATAACAGCTAGTTTTTTATTGATAATAGACATTGCATTATCAAATTTTTTTCTTTCCTGATAAAATAAACCTGTTTTTTCGTCTAAACCTTTAAAGTATTTTTGTTCTAGTTTTTCTGCTTCAGAATTACTTTTAGTATTTTTTAAAATAGGATGAATTTCCTCTTCGATGTAACGTTGTATATGTTGTTCTGAATCTGCTTTTAAAGGCGAATCAAGTTCTTCAAGAAGTGATTGTAATTCAAACTTACGTTGCTCTAAAAGAATTAAATTTGTATTTTCTTTTTGACTTGCAAAAATTTGCAATAACATCTTTAGCTGATTTTTTAGATCGGTTTTTACAGTTTCATTTCGATGTTCCGATGAGCCTTTAATATCAATTTGTCCGTATAATGGAAATACTTCTTTAAAGACAATTTCTTTAAAAATATAATCTTTCGTGTGATTGCTATTCTGAAAATATTTTTCGGATTCTTCTCTAAATTTCCAATAAACACTCGGATGGATTGTAGTATATTCTCTCTGAATTACTGCTTCTATCTGATGTTGCATGTCATTATTGTATCTCTCGATTGTGTCTACTAGATACGGTAGAACTAGATCTAATTTTTTTGCATTTATTGTGTTAAGTGCCCTTGGAGTTGCAGAAACCAATTCGACAACGCCTAATAATTTATTGTCTTTTATAACTGGAGCAAAAACACAACTGTTTATATTTTGACCACGTAAAAGTTCTCCAAGTTTTATATTCTCATTTTGTTCTATGAATTTTTCAACATTCGAAATTATCAGTGGTTCTTTGTGTTCTAGTAAGTTTTCAAAGGAGCAACCGAATACGGCATTTTTACAATCCATTTCATGGTTAAATGGGAGTAAGAAGCTGGATAATTCACTATCTTTTTCTAGCTGTGGAGGTTTTATAAATTTTTCCTGCTCTGGGTTGTAAATTAAAAAACCAACTTTAAGATTTGGAATTTTAAAAATAGATCTAAATATACTTTCAATATTTTTACTCTCAGTTGCTTTTTTTGTATCTGATTTTAATAAATTAGTTTTTAGATTAGAAATAGCATTTTCTGTAGTGGCATCAAATAAAATAATAATACCAAATCCTTTTAGAATCCAACTTTCAATAGGGAATTTTTCTTTCCATAAAGCAATATCATCATAATTGTCAATCAATAAATCGATATCTTCTTGTGTCAACTTTGGTGCATTTTCAGAAGGAATTATTTCCATGAAATCAGCATTATATAAAATACGGTAGTGATTTATGATTCCATTAGAATCTGGAATATCATAAAAAAAAGGTTTATTGAAATCTATGTTTTGTTTGTAGTAAGTACCAAGAATTAAACAACAATTAGCAATATAGAATTGTTGTTCGTCGAAATCACGAATGGATACATCAAAGTTTGTACCTGCATCTTTGAGTATTTTTTTAAATCTCTCGGTGTAATTAAATGTGAAGTTTTGAAACGGTATAGTAACAGCTTTAATTTCGTTATTTGTTAATGCTGTAGGGAATAAATCGGCTAATAAATGATTGATAATAGTTTCATGTTTTTTTATCACAGAAAAATCTTCAATCCCTGTTTGTAATTCAGGAATGCTCTCTACTTCCTTCAAAAGTGCTTTGGCATAATTAGAGCGATAATCAATATCTGATTGTGCAATTTTCTCTAAAGCTTCAATAAGTTTATGAAATGATATTAGAGTTTTAAAAGGGCTTTCGTCGAATAAATGATATTTCATGGCACTATTATTTATTAGTATACAAAATTACTAATATACGCAATTTAAGCCTTGCTTTTCAGGGTTTATTTTATAAAAAAAGCCTCAACTGATGTAGTTGAGGCCCTGATTTTAAGTAAAATTGAAATTGAAAAGAATAAATACTAGCTTTTCTCTTCTTTATTGAAATAAACTAAATAGTAATACATTTGTTTTTCTTCATCCCAACCTTTTTCTACAAATTTTTCAGCACTTTCTGGATTAATAAAATCCATCTTTATTTGTATATGAGTATCTAGGTTGATAACGTTTTTGATTGATTTTCTTGCATCAGAAACTGCAGCGTTGGCAATAGGGAAAGTAGTAACATCTTCGATACTGTATTTTTCACCTTTATCAACTTTGTAGTTTTTAAATTCAGGAATTAAATCAGGATTATCTAATACTTCATTAAGGAAGTTCGTTTCTTCAAACTGGTCGTTCTTTGCAAAATAATTCACAGAACGGTTCATAAACATTACCTCTTCTTTTTTGTCTTCTGCTGGTAATACTACATCTTTAGCGAAGCTCTGACAGAATTTTAAGTATTTTTTTGTAATGAAGTTTTCATCTTCAAATGCATCAACTGATAAGAAATGCTCTAACCAGTAACGAGCATCGTAACGGTTGCTATCAACAGTTAGAATTTTATACCCTTCTTCTTTTTTATAATTAAAAATCAAACATCCCTTATCTAGTTTGTTAAGGTTGATTCCTTGTTGTAAAATCATTTCAAGGTTGCTGTCTTTTTCTTCAAATTGTAAAAAGTCAGCTTGTAATTCGCTTTTAAAAATACCAATTGCATCAACAACATTATTATCGATACTTAAATTGGTTAAATATGTTACATAAACCTCTCCGTTTTTAATATGTGGGTGGTTTGACTGCTCATATAAATGTGTCGTAATTCTTTTTGAAACTTCCTGTAAATTCCCTGGATTGTCAAAAATCTCAGTAGCATATTTAAACATGTCGTTATAATCCAAATCGACTTCGTGTGCAAACTGGTAATAGTTTTCTTCTTTCTCTCTAAAAGGCTTGAAAAAGTATTCTTTTATCAAAGGAACGATTTCGTCATTTAAATTAAATGGCTGATCTGATAAAAAAATTGCTTCGTTTCTGCTCTTGTTTCCTACGCGGTGAATCGCAAGCGTGTCGATGTGGGTGTTGAAAAGGTTTATCATATGTTTTTAAGGTGCTTATTTTTGAGGTTCAGAGTTGCAAAGGTTCAAAGGAACAAAGGTTTTAGCTTCGTTGTTTTATTTTTCGGATAAAAGCACTTAACATTCGCTCTATTTCTCTGCTCTCTTCATTTATTTTATTAAACTGAACTTCGTTTATGTATTTTAGATTGAAAGAAATTTCAAGCTGAGTCTGCATTTCGAATAATGATGAAATAGAAATGTTTAAAAAACGTAAATAATCATTATTTCCATCTCTATCGTATCCCTCAGCGATGTTGCTTGGTATTGATATTGAACTTCTACGAATTTGTGAAGTTAGGCTATATATTTCTTCTTTGGGAAATGAATTTGTTAGTTGATAGATTTCGGTAACTAAAGTCATTGATTTTTGCCAAATCAAAAGGTCTCTAAAAGTATTCATATGTTTTATATTTAAAAATATAAACATAAGTAAATTCTTTCTTTTTTAAATCATAAGATTTAAAATAAAACCTCAGAGCCTATGAACCTTTGTAACTTTGAACCTATAAATCTTTTTAAGAAACTAATTCCAATTCTCTTCAAATCCATAATCTTCGAAACTATCGTCTCCTTCAAACATATCTAAATCGTCTTCGTCTAGATCATCTTCAAATTCACCATAGATGTCGTCATGCATATCTGCTTCGAAATTTTTCTCGCCTGAATCATCTGGCATTTCTCCGTGAGAGAAAAGAGTTTCTGGGTAAGTATTTCCAATAGCTTGATCTTCTATTGCAGCTAATTCAACCAAAAATGTCCACATATGTATAAAATCGTAGACGTAAATGATTTTAGTATTCTCTTTGTCTAATATATCAGATAAAGTGTAGTCACTCATTGTTTTTTGTTCACCAGGAACATCTCCAGTATCAAAAAGGGGAATTTCATCTTCTTGATTCCAAGTTTCATCGCAGGTATAAAACGAAGCTACTTCCATTCCGTCAAAACCAAAAGAATTGAAAATGGCATTGTGTAAATCTTCTAAAGTATCTTCTTCAAGAATTGCTATATCTCTAAAAATATCTTCTTCTGCATCTAGAATTACTCTAAATTTATAAACCATAACTTAACTATTTTTTTGTTTTTTATTGCTGTTGAAATGCAAGTGCAAATATACTCTATAAATATTATTTCGCAATGAAATAAATCTTTATTGTGTTTCTGAATGCTCCATAATTTTTCATTATAGGGGGTAAATATTATATGATTCGTTTTCAATAATAAAGGTGATTTTTGCCTTAAATTATGTATGTGAAAATAAAAAAACCATTGTAAAAAAAACTTTCACAATGGTTAAATATATAGACTTATCCTATTTTATTCGATGATTTATATACTAATGCATCGCATCTGCAGGATTAATTTTGTTTTTCCCTTTTTTAATTAAAAATATAATTGGAATACACAGTAAGAACATGATACCTAGATATAAAAATATATCCATATATGCCAAAACGGTACTTTGTTTCATTACCGAATAATCGATTACTTGGTAGGCTTTATTCAACGCTTCGTTACTACTAAAACCTTTTGACATGAATCCTTTTTGAAGTAATTCTATTCTTTGTTGTACTTCGAATTTAGTTGTATCCAGGTGTGCTACCAAATCAACACGATGTTTCTGACTGAATCTCGTGATAAAGGTGGTGATAATTGCAATACCAAACGAACCTCCTAATTGTCGCATCATTCCTGTAAAAGCAGCTCCTTCACCAATATTTTTTCCTTGTAAGGTAGAAAGCGATAATGTTGTTATAGGTACAAAAAGCAATCCTAAACCAATACCTCTTAAAATTAATGGCCAGTATAAATGTTCTACACCAGTATCAGGTGTCATATTATTATACATCATAAAGGTGAAGAAAAAGAAAATTAAGAATCCAACGCCTACCATATATCCTTGAGGAACTCCTCGCTGAATTAATTTACCAATAATTGGCATCATAAAAGCAGTGGTTATAGATCCCGGAATAAGTAATAATCCAGCATCAGTTGCTGTCCATCCTAGGATAGATTGTGTGTAAATTGGAATAATTAATGTTGATCCATAAAGTCCGAAACCAAGGATGAAACACATTATAGTACCAATTCGTAAGTTTCCATCTTTAAGAACACTTAAATTTACAATTGGATGTTTATAGGTGAGTTCTCGCCATATAAATAATATTAGACCAAGAACTGTTACAACACTTAATGTTACAATCAATGAATCATTAAACCAATCGTCTTGTTGTCCATGTTCTAATACAAATTGTAAAGAACCAATAAACGAGGCTAGGAAAAATATTCCCCACCAATCGACTTGATTGGCTTTTAGTTTCTCGCCATATTTTGGGCTTCTTACGAAAGAAATAGCCAAAATTGTTGCAATAATACCAAGTGGAATATTGATATAAAAAATGTAAGGCCAAGAATAATTATCTACTAGATACCCTCCTAAAGGCGGACCTAAAGTTGGACCTACAATAACTCCCATTCCGTAAATTGCCTGTGCCATTCCTCGTTTTGCAATAGGATAACTCTCGGTTATAATGGTTTGTGCCGTAACTAATAAGGCTCCTCCACCAAGTCCTTGAATAAATCGAAATGCAATAAGTTCCCATATATTTGTAGCATTACCACACAAAAAAGAAGAAATGGTGAAAATTATAATCGATGTTACAAAATAATTTCGTCTTCCAAATTGTTGTGACAACCAACTTGTCATCGGTATTACTATGACATTTGCAATAGCATAAGCAGTAATTACCCATGCAACATCTGTTAATGTGGCACCAAGGCTTCCTCTCATGTCTGTCAATGCTACGTTTACGATGGTTGTATCTACAATTTCCAACAGTGCGCAAAGCACTGCTGTTATCGTAATTAAAACTCGTCTGTAGCCATATTCTACTAAATCATCTTGTGCTTGTACCATTTTGTTCTATTAGAATGCTTTTCAAAAATGAATGAATGTATAATTCTTGTTACAGGAAAATAATTTCCTAATAAGTGTAATTTCTATTTTAAATGTACATCTACATCCACGTTCATTCCTGGTCTCAATAATTTTATTTTTTCAACATCATTACTTGCGTCCAAGTTGATTTTTACAGGTAATCGTTGAATTGTTTTTACAAAGTTTCCAGTTGCATTATCAGGAGGAAGTAATGAAAAACGTGCTCCTGTTGCTGGTGAAAAAGAAGTAATAGTTCCTTGAAAATCATAATTAGGATATGCATCTACTTTAAGAGTTACCTTTTGACCAATAACCATTTTGTCAAGTTGCGTTTCTTTAAAGTTAGCAACCACCCAAGCTTCTGAGTTATTGATGATATAAAATAAAGATTGCCCTGGTTGTACCAATTGTCCTGGTTGAATGTCAACTTTAGAAACCTGACCATCAATTGCTGCAGTGATTACAGTATAAGATAAATTTAAATTAGCAACATCTAGTAATGTTTTTGCTTTTTTGATATTTGCAGCAGCTACTTCTGTTTGTTTGTCTGTAGCTTTAGATTTTGCCTGAATAACCGATTTTTGATATGAACTTGCTTTTTCTTGTTGTTGCAAAACACGTACTTGGCTTTCAGCTTCTTCTTTTGCTGTTAATGCTTTCTCGTATTGTTGTTTTGTAATTGTATGGCTTTTGTACAAGTTGTTGTAACGATTGTAATCATTTGTTATCTGTACTAATCTAATTTTTGCACTTTCGATGTTTCCACTTGCAGATCTTACATTTGCATCCGAAACTGAGATATTTGCAAGAGCACTTCCGATGTCTGCTTTTGCGGCTTCATACGAACCTTCTGCACCTAATAAGGCTGCATTTGCTTCGTCAATTTTTAATTGATAATCTCTTTTATCTATTGTAAATAAAGTATCTCCTTTTTTTACAAAGTCATTATCTTTTACATAAACCTTACTTACATATCCTGATACTCTTGGAATAATTGGGTTCATTTTTTTCTCTATTTGTGCATCATCTGTTTGTTCGTGAGCAAGAGAGTGCATGTATTTGTAGATTCCGTAAGATCCTCCAACCAGAACCAAAATAACTAGTATAATTGTAAATTTGGTATTTGTTTTTTTCTTTTCCATGTGGGCTATCGATTATATTTTTGTAAGATTGAATGATTGTGATAATTGTCCTGTTGCTGAAAGCATTTCGTAATATCTTTGAATTATATCGGCTTTAGACGTAGCTGTGTTTACTTTAGCACTAAGTTGTTCTACATCTGCCTCAAGTAAATCATTGGTATCAGCAAGGCCGTTGTCGAATTTATCTTTTAAGATTCTATAATTTTCTGATGCTTGTTCTAACGCTAAGTCGTAAACCGAACTTTGTTTTAAAGCTAAGTTATAGTTCTCTATTGCTTGTTGTACTTCGACTTTAATGTAATTAGTTAAAATTTCTTCTGAGCTTTTTACTTCATCTGCTTTGCTTTGAGCATGTTTTATGTCAGCTCCTTTTTTTAATATTCCGCTAAGATCGTATGAAACGCCAACTCCAAAATTCATTGCATTTTGCACCGTAAGAATATTTCTAACATCAACAGCGGCATAGCCACCTAATAAAGAAACAGTAGGGTAGTAAGCACTTTTTGCCATTTTTATACTAGATTCACTAGCTTTTTCCTGATAACGCAATGCTTCTAAATCTTTACGGTTTTCTAAAGCAGGCTGCTCATTTGAAGGGATATTATCTGTTTTATAATTAATAAAATCATTTTCCCCGACAGTTATTTTAGTTGAAGAATCTAATTTAAGTAATGTTATTAAATGATAATTCAGAATGTTTAAATTCTTATTAGCTTCGTCTATTGAGAGTTGTATTTTTGAAACTAATAATTGAGATTTTAATAAATCATTTCTCGGGATTATTCCGTTTTTCTCTAATTCAATAAAATCTGTTACACGCTGTTTCGCTTGTTTTTGATTTTCATTTAAAAGTTCAATTGTTTTTTGAGTTTTGTATAAATTAGAATAATTATTTACAACTCTTAATGCAATGTCTTCTTTAGTTTTTAGTGAAGTTGCAAGTTCGGCTTGGTATAAATTTTCAGATAGCTTAATGCTATTTTGAATTTTAAAACCTGCAAATATTGGTAAGCTTGCACTAAGTTGTCCCAACATTAACTGATCAACATTTGGAGCTGACCCAGAACCACTTTCTTGATTCATTTTTAGATTTACATCTGCACCAGCCAATCTCTGAAATTGTCCAGAAGCTTTTAAATCTGGATATTGATTGTTTTTAGTAGATCTAAGTTCGTACTTTTTAGTGTTGACTTTTGTGTTAGCCAACGTGACTTCGTCACTCTTCTCCCATGCCATTTTTACGGCATCATCTAGGGTAAGACTCGTTTTTTCTTGAGCTTCTAATGAGGATATTCCGATTAGGAAAACCCCAAAGAGCATAATTGGATTAATTTTCATAAACAAGTAAGGCTTTTATAGTTTGTTGAATGTGTTTTGTTAAATGTGTTTTTATGTAATCTGTATATAAAGCTTCAGTACTTAAATTCAATACTTTCTGAAAGAAGATTTTGTTCATGTGGAAATGAAAAAAAGTTCCGAGAATAGTAGGGGTTATTAAAGGGATAATGACGTCTTTTCGGAAAACACCTTTCTCCTGACCTTCATTGATAATACTTTCTAATGATTTGAGATTTCCTTTCTTTAATTCTGTAAAGTGATTTAAAGTTTTTTCTCTTTTTTTAGATGTCAATTCAAAATGCATAATTCTGAAAATTCCTCCGTTGCAGTTAATCTTATTGATATAAAGTTCGATTAACTTATTTACTTTATCGATAGGTTCTAAATTTTCTTGCAGTAAATTTTCTAATTGCAATTTAAGATCCGATGTTCTGTATATAATTAACGATTCGAGTAATCGTTCTTTGGAACCAAAATAATACGATACCATAGCAATGTTGATTTTTGCTTCTTTGGCAATATTTCGTATCGAAGTTCCTTCAAATCCTTTGTCAGAAAAAAGCTTTTCTGCAACCTGGAGAATTTGAATCTTTTTCTCGTTTAATTCGATGTGTGACATGAGTGAGTTTCTAATCGGGTACAAAATTAAACAAGTGTTTAATTTAAACAGCTGTTTAGTTTTTATTTAACATAATATTAACTAAAATAATGCTTTGTAAGTGAATGTTCGTTTTGTTATAATATTCTGATTTTTAATGATTTGAATCGATTATAACGATGTAGTTAATTTTGGGTTTAAGGAATTATTTGATATTGAAGTCAAATAAATGTTTAACGAGATTGACTCTTTGGTACCAATCATTGTGGACTAATTCTAATTTTTTTATTTCAAATTTTCCGAAGTTATAATCACGGTATTTGTGTAATAATTTTAGAAATAAATCCTTGTTATTTATAGGGTTTTTGAACCGTAAAACGGTTAAATGGGTTGTGAATAACGAATAGCGTTGATCGATACTTTGTTCGAGTGTAGTTTGTTTAAACGCAGTGCGAAGATTGTCACGTAAGTCGTTTATACTTGTATCGCTTGGAAATCCTTGAATCATAATTGCCGAAGGTGAGGCAGTAATTCCTTGTAACTTAATTACTGATTTGTTTAAACCAGTAATGCATTTATTTATTACAGCAATATAATCTTGTAACGTGATGTTGGTTATATCAAATCCTTCATAACAAGATATAATAGACATTACTGTAATGTGAATATCCGAATTGGGGTAATAATATTGAGAAGCATCAACTTTTTTTAATTCATTTAAAAAAAGTTGAATGCTATTTTTAATCTCTTCTGTAGGTCGAATTAATAATGTAATTCCTAAACGGTTATCGTTCAAATTATCTATTTGTGTATCTATAACATAATTGTCATTTGATATCTTCTCACAGGATTCTGTGAACAAATTAGTATAATGTGAGGCTAAATCCATTTTACATTAGGTTAAAAAATGGGATTATTTAATTGCTTTCACAAAATCGTCAATATGTTGTGTTCCCTTTTCAGATAAGTGCTTTATAAAAGCGCTTCCAATGATTGCTCCTTTTGCAAATTTAGTAGCCTGATTGAACGTTTCTTTATTCGAAATTCCAAATCCAATTACCTGTGGGCTTTTAAGATTCATGTTTGCAATTCTTTCAAAATAACTTTCTTCGGTATTACCAAAACCAGATTGAGAACCAGTAACGCTAGCTGAACTTACCATGTATATAAAACCGTTTGAAACACTATCAATAAACTTAATGCGCTCATCAGAAGTTTGTGGTGTGATCAGGAATACATTTATAATTCCGTATTTTTCGAAGGTAGTTTTGTATTGTTCTGCATAAACATCTACAGGAAGGTCAGGGATGATTAATCCGTCGATACCAATTGCAGCACATTTTTTGCAAAACTCTTCAACTCCGTATTGTAATATAGGATTAAAATAGCCCATTATTATCAATGGAATTTTTACGCTTTCGCGAATATTTTCCAGTTGGTCAAATAAAACCTGAGTTGTCATACCGTTATGTAATGCCTGAGTAGAACTTGCCTGAATTGTTGGCCCATCAGCCAAAGGATCGCTAAACGGTAATCCGATTTCGATCATATCGATTCCGCTTTTTTCTAAATCCTGAATGATTTGTACAGTGTCATTAAGATTAGGATATCCTGCAGAAAAATAGATAGATAGTATCTTTTTATCTTCTTGTAGTTTTTGATTTATTCTGTTCATCTTTTTATTTTTTATCCTAACAGGTTTCAAAAACCGATTAGGTATATTATTAATTTTCTCTGCCACTCTCGATAGCTATCGGGATAAAAGCTTCATCTTTGATTTCTGCAGTAAATTTATTTCACTTTTCTTTAATCTGTGAAAATCATTTTAATCTGTGGCATTATTTTTTTTAATCTATTACAATTTCACTAGTCCAAATGTCATTATGATTTTGAACCAATAACAATCCTGAATCTGAATCGTTCATTTGAGCAATTAATTCTCCTTTGTTATTCCAAAAAGCACTTTTTCCACCAGATGGACTTCCCCATGATTCTCCACTAAAATTAGACATAAGCACATTCATATCATAGGTGCTAGCATAATTTTGCAACGCTTTGTAAGCTCCAGGGATTCCGTTTGGACTAAAGAAAATGCTAGCAATATAAATTGCAGTTTTATTTTCGCTTGCCTTTTTTGGATGTAACGGATTATCAATATCGGCACAAATAGCAAAAGAGATTTTTTTATTCTCTAATTCGATTGTTGGATTATAATCAAATGACGATTGATAGTATACATCTTCGCCTTCATGAAGAAATTGTTTGGTATAAATAGAAACCGAATCATCGGGCGAAATAATAAATTCTCCAATAAATAACTGGTCTTTAATTTTTATAGGTGCTCCAGCAACAATTACAATTTTATTTTCGACAGCTAATTTTTTTAAATGATTTAGACGTGAATCATTTTCTGAGAAAGTAAGTTCAATTGCATTTTCTCTTTCATAACCTGTAATCGATAGTTCTGGAAATACGATTAAATCGGCATTTTTTGTCACTGCCAATTCTATAAGGCGATAATGATCTAATAAATTAGAATCGATATTTCCTCGTTTTGGTTTAGTCTGAGCTGCAGCTAATATCATTTTAATAATTTTTTGTTGTTTTTCTGGGCGATTTCTTATTGATTATGTGAGTTTGCGTTAGGGTATAAAAGCGACATCCTTTTTTATGCTTTTTTTAGCTTTAAAAAGATATAGCGTTCCGATAGTTATCGGGAAGCCCGACCGTTTTTTTGACAGTAACGCCCTAACTATAATTTAAAATAATCGATATATGTATTTAAATCTTTATCACCACGACCTGATAAATTGATAACTACAATTTCGTCGGGACCAAATTTCTTTTGTTCCAGAACGGCAAAGGCATGTGCACTTTCGATTGCTGGAATAATACCTTCGGTTTTGGATAATTGCAAACCAAATTGCATGGCTTCATCATCGGTAATCGAAATAAATTCAGCTCTGCCAGTTGCGAATAAGTGGGCATGCATTGGTCCAACTCCTGGGTAATCTAAACCTGCCGAGATAGAATAAGGTTCGGTAATTTGTCCGTCGGGAGTTTGCATTAATAATGTTTTACTTCCGTGAATGATTCCGATTTTTCCTAAAGCCGAGGTTGCAGCGCTTTCGCCAGAGTCAACTCCTAAACCAGCAGCTTCGACAGCAATAATATTTACGTCTTTTTCGTCTAAGAAATGGTAAAAAGCTCCAGCAGCATTACTTCCTCCACCTACACAAGCGATAACGTGATCTGGGTTTTCACGGCCTTCTTTTTCTAATAATTGTGTTTTTATTTCGGCAGAAATTACACTCTGAAAACGGGCTACCATATCAGGATAAGGATGTGGACCAACCACAGAACCGATGATATAATAGGTATCGACAGGATTATTAATCCAATCACGGATGGCTTCGTTTGTAGCATCTTTTAAGGTTTTAGAACCCGAAAGTGCCGGACGAACTTCTGCACCTAACATTTTCATACGAGCCACATTTGGTGCTTGACGCTTAATATCGATTTCACCCATATACACGATGCATTGCAATCCCATTAAAGCACAAACAGTAGCAGTAGCAACACCGTGTTGACCTGCACCAGTTTCGGCAATAATTCGGTTTTTACCAAGGCGTTTTGCAAGTAAAATTTGCCCGATTGTATTGTTTACTTTATGCGCACCAGTATGGCATAAATCTTCTCTCTTTAAATAAATTTTAGTATTGTATTTTTTCGAAAGTCTTTCGGCAAAATATAATGGAGTAGGGCGGCCTACATAATCTCTTAATAGTGCATCGAACTCAGCTTGGAAGCTTGGGTCAGCAGTAATTTTTAGATAGTTTTGGCGTAGTTCTTCTACGTTTGGATATAACATTTCTGGAATGTAGGCTCCTCCAAATTCTCCATAATAGCCTTTTTCGTTGACGTGAAAACTCATTTGTTTAAAGTTTAAATGTTTAAAGTTGCAAGGTTTTGCTTGAAACTATATAATATGTTTTTATCTTTTAATCCTGCTTCGATTTCAAATTTACTGTTTACATCAATGGCATAAATAGGTAAATTGGTTTTCGAAATTTCTTTTATTGTTTCTATTTCTTCAAGCCCGATTCCGCCACTAAGGAAGAATGGTTTTGTAGAATTGTATTGGTTTAATATTCTCCAATCGAAAGTGGTTCCGTTGCCGCCAGGTAATTTTCCTTTGGTATCAAAAAGAAAATAATCACAAACTGATTCGTATGATTTTACTACTTCGAAATCAAAATTTTCATCGGCAGAAAATACTTTGATAAGTTCGATTTTAAGATCAATTTTATTTTTTAGTTCCTGACAAAACTCAACCGATTCATGACCGTGTAATTGTATGGCTTGCAAATCGTATTTTGAAATTTTGCTTAGAATCTCTTCCTGACTTTGATTTACAAAAACCCCAACTTTCTTGATTGACTTTGGTAAATCGGGAATGATTCCGTCAAAATACCGAGCCGATTTTTCCCAGAATATAAATCCCATATAATCAGGTAGGAGCGAACCTACTTCAGTTATATTTTCGGGATATTTCATACCGCAGATTTTGAGTTTCATTTTGTTGTGTTTTTTACCGCAAAGGGCGCAAAGAGTTTTTATATTCTATGTCATTAAAACGCTAAGTTCGCAAAGTTTTGGGCTAAATTTGTATGCGTTTTTATGTCTATTGCTTACTACCTATAGCTTCTTAATAAATTCAGTTGCTGCTTGTCCTGCGTTATCTGTTTTCATGAAATTTTCACCAATTAGGAATCCTTTGTAACCGTATGGTTTTAATTCGTTAATAGCTTCGATAGATGAGATTCCGCTTTCGGAAACTTTTACAAAATTATCAGGAATTTGTGCTGCCAGTTGTTTGCTGAAATCCAAGCTAACTTCGAATGTTTTTAGGTTTCGATTATTAACTCCTATCATATCTAGTGTTGGCATTATCGATTTTTCTAATTCTTCCTGATTATGAACTTCTAGTAAAACTTCTAATCCTAAACTTTTTGCAAATTCAGATAATGACTTGATTTCTTCTCTTGTTAGAACAGCAGCAATAAGCAAAATTAAATCAGCTCCAAAAGCTTTAGCTTCTAATATCTGGTATTCATCAACAATAAATTCTTTTCGCAATAACGGAATATTTACAGATGCTCTTGCTAATAGTAAATCATCAAGTGAACCTCCAAAATATTTTCCATCTGTTAAAACAGAAATTCCGCAAGCACCTGCGTTTTCATACCCTTTTACCACTTCTTCAACAGTAAAGCTTTGGTTTATAATCGATTTTGATGGAGAACGACGTTTGTGTTCAGCAATGATTCCTGTAGAACTTGCTTTTAGTTTTTGACTTAAAGAAATAGTTTTTCTATCGAAGAAAACAGAGGCTTCTAGTTGTGAAACTGGAATTATTGATTTCTTGAGAATGACCTCTCTTTTTTTGTCAACTATTATTTTATCGAGGATGTTCATTTTATTTTATATTTAAAAATTGAAAGATTTAATGATTGAAAAATTCTGTGTGTTTTCGAATTAATCTTTAATTTTAGTACTTAGATACTTTATGAAATTTGATAAGTTTTGAGATATTTCTATACTTATTTGATAGCTTTCTTGGATTTCTACTTGATTACAAAATCCAAGCTCTCGAGATAATATTAACATACTTCTAACTTCAGCACAACTTCCTTTTGAAATTTTTAAATACCGAATTAATTGTTTGTTATTGTTATACTCAGAACCTTCAGCAATGTTGTTTGTAATAGAAATTACGGCTCGCTTTATTTGGTCTTTGAAACCAAATTCTTTTTCAAACGGTTTATTGTTTAATAATTGAAAAATTAATTTTGCTAATTGAATTCCCTTTTTATAAACTTCGAATTCTTCGAAAGATTTTGTCATGATTTTATTTTTATTTTAAAACTGTAAAATTCTGTAGGGTTTGATTCTTTTAATAGTTTTAAATTTCAATGATTTTATCCCGTCTTACAATCTTTAAATCTTTAAATCTTTAAATTTTTTAATTTATTCAAAGCTACTAATCCTTTTCCAGAAGACAAGCTTTCTTTTGCCAGTTCGAAACCTTCTTGCGGAGTACACTTTGTAACCGTTGCAATTGCCATTGCCGCATTGGCGCAAACTACATTGTTCTGAGCTTCGGTTCCTTTTCCTGAAAGGATATTGATAAACATATCAGCAGATTCTTCGATTGTTTTTCCACCTTCGATTTCGCTTTGTGCTAAAAGGCGAACGCCGAAATCACTTGGATTCAATATACCTTCCATTGTACTGGTAATAATTTTTGTTGGACCAGTTAAAGAAACCTCGTCATAACCGTCAAGCGAATGTAGGATTGTAAAATTTACATCTGTATTTTGATATAAATAGGCATACATTCTTGCCAGTTCCAGATTGAAGACTCCCACTAATTGGTTCTTAGGAAATGATGGGTTTACCATTGGGCCCAACATATTAAAGAACGTTTTTACCGCCAATTCTTTTCTTATTGTTCCTACGTTTTTCATCGCAGGGTGAAATAATGGCGCGTGTAGTACACAAATTCCAGCTTTATCGATACATTTTTCTATGAAATCGGCATCATTAGTAAATTTGATTCCCATTTTTTCCATTACGTTGCTAGAACCTGAAATAGACGAAACGCCGTAATTACCGTGTTTAGCAACTTTTATTCCAGCTCCAGCAGCAATGAATGATGCTAGAGTCGAAATATTGAAAGTATCTTTTCCGTCACCGCCAGTTCCGCATAAATCGATAGTATTATAAGCTGATAAATCGATGCGGATGCATAAATCTAGTAAGGCTTCACGGAAACCTGCTAACTCATCGATGCTGATACTTCGCATCATAAATATGGTAAGGAATGCCGATATCTGACTTGGGTTATAATCCCCATTTGATATATTAATCAATACATTTTTTGCCTCCTCTTTAGTAAGGATTTCATGATTGATTAATTTGTTTAATATATTTTTCATTCTTTTTAAGGTTCTAAGTTTTTTGTTTTTTATCTCAGGTTAAAAGTTTTCTCTTTGTGTGGCTTCAACTTCGCTCAGCTTGTCAGTGAAAATAATTATCATTTTGAGTGAAGTCGAAGGATTTTTTAGGTTCCAACAACTTGAAATAAAGAAAACGTGAAACTATTTTTTAATGTTCATCTCCTTGATAAATCCACATTGGTTCTGTTTTTCCTGCTCTTTCAAATCCATTTTTTTTATAAAAATCTATTGATTTTCCATCAGCGGTTAACATTTGCATATGAAAATCTCGATATCTTTCTTGCATTTTTTCACAAATCATTTTACCGATTCCTTTTCCCTGATATTCTGGAAGTATTAACAAATGGGGATAATAAACAGTTAAATAACCATCGGAAATTGCATTTCCCAGCCCAACCAGTTTTGTATCATCCCAAGCAGTAATTAAAGTTTCAGAATTTAAAAGACCTTTATATAATAAATCTGGTTTTTCAGCTGAACTCCATTCATTTGCTTTGTACAATATAATTATATCTTCAATTTTAATTTCTTTGGTTTCTAAAATTCTAATACTCATTTTTTTTAAGTTGCTAAGGTTTGAAATGTTTTTTTGTTTCAAGTTTCAACTGTTATTGTTAACTGCTACTGAAAATTGAAAACTATTTTTTAACCCAATTCTCTAACATTTTTTTTCCGTTTGGAGTTAATACACTTTCAGGATGAAATTGAACTCCGCGTACATCATAGGTTCTGTGTCTTAATGACATTACTTGTCCGTTTTCGTCGTAAGATGTAGCTTCAAGAACATCGGGTAAACTTGCATCTACAACCCATGAATGATAACGACCTACTTCAAATTCTTTACCTAATCCTTCGAACAAAATTTCATCATCGACCACTGTTTTTACATTGGTAGCTACACCATGATATACTTTATCAAGATTTGATAATGTTCCTCCAAAAACTTCTCCTATAGCTTGTTGTCCTAAACAAACTCCAAGAATACTTTTGGTAGGAGCATATTTTTGAATAACAGCTTTTAGCAAACCAGCTTCGTCTGGAATTCCTGGCCCTGGTGAAAGTAATATTTTGTCGAAACTTGCAATTTCATCAATATCAAACTCATCATTTCTGTATACGGTTACTTCACAATCTAAATCTTCTAGATAATGTACAAGGTTATAAGTGAAGCTATCGTAGTTATCTATTACTAATATTTTTTCATTTTGTCTTTTTTTGTTTCAAGTTTCAGGTTTCAAGTTTCATGTTCCAACAACTTGAAACCTGAAACAAAGAAAACTTGAAACTAATTTTTTGTTTATTTTTCTCGAACGTATTTTTCGACAATTATTCTGTCTATTCCAAGTTTTTCAAGTTTCTCAATTCCTTTTTGAATTAAGGTATCATTTTTAATTTTTACAGTAAACTCAAATTTGCTGTTTTCCCAATCTCTATTGTTGAAATATTCTAAATTCTCTGTGTATGTACTATCTTTTAAAGTATATTTTCCTCCACCTCCGAAGAAAAGAGCGCCCTCTTTTTTACCATTATTTAAATCATGGTTGAAGAATGCAAAGTGGGAGTCATTTATAATTTTGATCATTTTGGTTTTTGGATCGAATGTTGAAAAAGTAGAATCTTTTTCGGTTGTCTCAGCTGATATAAGTCGCCAGGTTCCTTCGATATCCTTTTTAGCAGTTGTAGATTCTTGCTTATTTTTATCATTACAAGAGCTTAAAAATGTCATAACCAATAATAATGCGATAGTGTTTTTCATAGTTTTTAGGTTTTTTGAGTTTAGTTTTTAGGTTTATTAAATATTTTGTTTCCTTTCAAGTTTGTAAATAGTGACTGAATATTAAATTTTCTCTGCCATTTCTAAGGCAGTATTTAATGCTCTTAATTTATTGTACACTTCTTGCATTTCGCTTTCTTCGTCTGAACTTGCTACAATTCCGGCTCCAGCCTGGCAATGTAATTGGTGGTTTTTGCTCAGGAAAGTTCGAATCATAATGGCGTGGTTAAAGTTGCCTTCAAAATCCATAACACCAATTGCACCACCATAAAAATTACGATTGGTTTTTTCGTATTCTTCTATAAGCTGCATAGCTCTGTGTTTTGGAGCTCCGCTTAGAGTTCCAGCAGGGAATGTATCGGCAACAACTTGCATTGTAGTTGCTTTTTCGTGTAAATGACCAGTAACTTTTGATACTAAGTGAATCACATGGGAGAAAAACTGAACTTCACGATATTTCTCTACGTTTACATCATGTCCGTTACGGCTTAAGTCATTTCTTGCTAAATCGACTAACATAACGTGTTCGCTATTTTCTTTTTTATCTTCCGATAATTGTTTCGCTAGAATTGCATCTTGTTCATCGTTTCCTGTTCTTTTAAAAGTTCCAGCAATAGGATGAATTTCAGCTTTACGATCTTTTACAATGATTTGAGCTTCAGGAGAAGAACCGAATATCTTGAAGTCTCCATAATCAAAAAAGAATAAATAGGGTGAAGGGTTGATGCTTCTTAATGCTCTGTACACATTAAATTCATCTCCTTTAAATCCTTGTGTAAATCGGCGTGATAAAACCAATTGGAATACATCGCCACGGAAACAATGTTTTTTTGCTAAAGCAACATTATGTTTAAATTCTTCATCAGTTAAATTAGAGAATCCTTCGCCTTCTTTAGTGAATTGATATGAAGCTATATTTCTTGATTGTAGTAATTGCTCTATTTCCGAAATATTGTTTCTTCCATCCACGCTATGGCAAAAAATGTATGCTTCATTTTTGAAGTGATTTATAGCAATGATGTTTTGATAAACTGCATAATACACATCTGGAATAGAAATACTATTATCTTTCTTGGCAATTGCTACTTTTTCAAAATAACGAACTGCATCGTATGAAATGTATCCGAATAATCCGTTGTTGATGAATTTAAAATCGTTTTTCTCTGATTTGAATTGCCCTGAAAATTCCTGAATAATCTCTGGGATGTTTGTAGAGCTATCAACAACTGTTTTTTCTGAAGTTCCATCAGGATACATTTTAGAAATAGTTTCGTTCTCGATTTTAATGCTTGCAATAGGATTACAGCAGATATATGAGAAACTATTATCATTTCCGTGATAATCGCTACTTTCTAAAAGCAAGCTATTAGGGAATTTGTCTCTAATTTTGAAATAAATGCTCACAGGTGTTACTGTGTCAGCAAGGATTTGTTTGTAGTGTGTGTTGAGTATAAAAGGTTTCAATGTGTTGTTTTTTAAGTTTTAGAATATTGTTTTTTAAAAAAGTTTAGTCCAAAAAAAAAGGCTTGTCGTGATGACAAGCCTTTTATATTTATAGTTCGAATAATACTATAGGAAGCTTCGTTCACGACGTCTGACGTAAATTGTTCCACCACCAAGTATTATTTGTAATTGTTTTCATAAACTTTTTTTGTTGGTACAAATATATAAATGTAATTTGAGTATTCGTATATATTATTTTAAAAAAAATAACTGCTTTTTTGAGTTTTTTGTTAAATTAAATTTAAATGAAGGGTTTTAAAGGCTTAATTACCACTAGCTAAAGTATTATTTACGTTCATTCTAAAATCTGGATTTGCTTTAATATTTGGTTCTGTAAATAATGCGACATTTCTTATAGATGTATATTCTAAACCAAAATCAGGGTTCTGATACCAATTTTTAATACCTAAATCAAAGTTTGAATTTTCACTTAAAATGGCACCTTGACAGTTATTAATTATTAATCCGTTAAGTTTAATTTTTTCAAGATTTACCAGCCCATCTCCAATTTTATTTTGAAGAATCATAAATGGTGTAAAGTCTGAAATTACACTATTATTTAATGCAAAATAACTATTTTCTCCTATATGTGCCGCTTCTCGAACTAGTCCTTGATTGCTTTCTTCAAGATTTATTAATGTAATGTTACTAGCGGTTATTTTTGTTAGTTTTTTGCTTGGGTCGCTATTCTCAATTTTGTCGTAAGAATCAATTTCAAAGCATCTTGAGCCTGAAATATCAGAAGAGTAAGGGTGACGAATAGCTATACTATTATTGATTGTGCATTGTACTCCTTGTGTAAAGTCAAAATCATCATCGGTGGCTCGATATGAAATTAAGTTGTTCATAATGACATCGCCACCGTAGGCTTCAAATGAATCATCGTTTGAATAGCTTATTTGTATGTGTTCAAGTTTGGTTTTACGACCAACTCCCGCCAATGATAATCCGTTAATTTCTTTCAGAGCATTTAATTTTCTACCAGAATATTCTATTCTAACGTATTTTAAAATACCTGAGTTATCCTCTGCATCTTGTCCTCCGTAATGATTGACAATAGGGTCTAGATTAAAGTCCAGAAAACTTACTCCACCCATTTTATTTATGGGAGCTTTTCCAAGAAGGATTATTCCGCCCCAATCACCCGGCTTTCTTTCAGCAACATTCTTATTAGATGTAAAGATGATTGGATCTGTTTCTAAACCTTCGGCTATTATCTTAGAGCCATTTGTTATTACTAGAGTACCGCAAGTTTTATCATCTCCTCTAATTACAGTTCCTGGTTCTATTGTTAAAACGGCATTGTTTGTTACATAAACGACACCAACTAATTGGTAGGTATTTCGTTTGTATAATTTAGTATCCTTATCAATAGTTCCAGCGAGAATGTTTGTCGCTTCATCGTATTCTGTTGAAGCAGGTTTAAAATTGGTCCATTTATTCATCCAGTTTGATGCACCAACAATACCTTTTTGTTGCTGTGCATTGACTATTATGCTACTTATTAAACAAATAATTACAAGGTGTAATTTTTTTTTCATAGTACTGTCTTTAGCAAAATTTGATTTTTTTGGATAAAAGCTTTCTATTTAAAAACAAAAACTTTTTTTATTGAGCCAAAATTAGATGAGGTTTGTTAATCAAAGAATGATAAGATATTATGAAAGTGTTATTTTAACTTTATGAACGTTATCTTATTTGTATATGGAACGTTTTTTTTTGGGGTTAAATTAAAAGCATAAAAAAATCCCATCTGTCATATGACAGATGGGATTTTCTGAATTAGTAAGTCTGTGATATTAGAACTTTAAAGATACAGTTAATTCAAAATCATCATTGATAGTTTTGTCTCCTAAGTTTTCAAAGAAGTTTCCTGAGTTATATTTGATATCATATTTAGTTCTATCAACTTTAAATGCAGTTGTAGCAGTGTTACCTTTTACAGTAATATCAAAAGTTACAGGTTTAGTAATTCCTTTGATAGTTAAATCTGCAGTTACAGTATATACATCAGTTGCTTTTGCTCCGATAGTTTTGAAAACTAATTTTGCAGTTGGGAATTTTTCAGTTCCGAAGAAATCATCAGCTTTTAAGTGACCGTTTAATTTTCCTTGGTATTCACCAGTAAGGTCAGTAGCGTTGATAGATGTCATATCTACAGTGAAAGTTCCACCAGCTAATTTTTTACCTTTAAATACTAATGCACCATCTTTTAGGTTTACAGTTCCAGAGTGTTCTCCAGTTACTTTTTTACCTACCCATTTAACCGTACTTGATTTAACGTCAACTTTTTTAGTTTGAGCGTTGATTGAAACTGATGATAAAGCTACCACTAGGGCTAAAGCAATTGTTTTTAAATTTTTCATTTTGTTTGATTTTAATAAATTTGGATTAATAATTATAGTGTGATAAATAATTCTTCTTGAGATTTTCTTACTTTTTTATGATGTTGAGTTGCATCGTCATCATGTCTGTATCCTACAGTAGCAATTACTGCAGCATTTAAATGTAAGGCATCTAGACCAAGGATTTCATTAAATGCAGCTGGATCAAAACCTTCCATTGGCGTAACGTCAATTTTTAATTCTGCAGCAGCGTTTAGTAAATTTCCTAATGCTAAATAAGTTTGTTTAGATGTCCAAATGTTTTTTGCATCTGGAGAAAGAGTTGTGATTTTAGATTTCATAAAATCGCTATATCCAGATAATGATTCAGCTGGAATTCCTCTTGTTTCGCTAATATTTTTGATAAAGCCATCAATCGCTGTATCACCAATATTAGTGTCATTTGCAAAAACTACCAAATGAGAAGCTTCTACAATTTGAGATTGTCCCCAGGCTACTGGTTGTAATTTTGCTCTTAATTCTGGTGATTCAACAAAAATCACTTTATAAGGTTGTAATCCGTATGAAGATGAACTTAAGCGTATTGCTTCTTTTAATGTATTTAGATCTTCAGCAGATATTTTTTTGGTCGCATCAAATTTTTTGGTTGCGTATCTCCAATTTTGATTTTCTAGGAAAGTATTCATTTTATTTGTTTGTATTAATTTTTTTGATTTCTAAATTTTTCTAATAAGTCATTTAATAATTCTAATTCTTCTGTAGTCAAATTTTCAGAAAAAACATTTTCATGCTCAATTACTTTTGGGTCCAATTCAGTTAAAACGCCTAATCCTTTTTCTGTAATTGATACTTCTATTTTTCTTCTGTTATTTGGACATACATTTCTGGTAACAAAATCCTTCAGCAATAATTTATCAACCAATCGAGTTGTATTACTTGTTTTTGCAAGCATACGATCTTGTATGACACACATATTAGCTGGATTCCCCTTTTGGCCTCTTAATATACGCAACACATTATATTGTTCTCCTGATAAATCATAAGGTTTTAATACCTCATTAAATTTGTCTTGAAGTACATTTTGTGTGTACATGATATTCAGAATAACTCTTTTTGGATTATCCATCTTAACGGTACTTTTTATTACATCTTCAATTGTCATAGTCGTCAGTGTATAATTTGTATATACAAATGTAGGCATGTTTTATATTTGTATATACAAATGTATCGTTAAATTTTCGTTAATATTATTTAAGGAAGTTTTCTGTGGTTGGAAATTAAGGTTAAAATTAAGAAAATTTAATTTATAATTTGTGCTTAAGCTATTGATTAATTGAAGTTTAATTGTAGGTTCAGGTTGTGTGAATCTTTGGAGTTTGGCAAAAGAATTTACCGCAAAAAGCGCAAAGGATTACATTAAATCACTAAAATCATTGTCATTTCGAAGAATGAGAAATCTCCGAAAGAAACTGACACATAGTTTTTTTTCTTAAATTGTCGAGCTACTCGTGGAGATTTCTCATTCTTCGAAATGACAAAATGGGCAGACTAACTTTAAACCTGAGTTTTATCAAAGTTCTTTAACTCATAGATTAAGCTTTGTCAAAGATTTTAAGAAAGAATATAAAAAGAAACCCGACAGGTTTTAAAATCTGTCGGGTTTATAGTAATTGTAGAGAAATAGTATTTGTTACTTTTAATGAGGCAAGTTATCTTTAAAATAACCATAAACCCAAGTTCCGAATATCGCACTTACTAATGTTACTGCAACTACAGTAACTCCAGTTCCTATTTGTGCAAATAGGGGACCAGGGCAAGCTCCTGTAATAGCCCAACCAAATCCAAATAATAATCCACCATAGATCTGACCTTTACTAAATGTTTTAGGTTCAATTTTGATTTCTTCTCCTTGAATAGTTTTTACTTTGAATTTTTTTATCAAAAAAACGGATAGCATTCCTACTGCTACTGCGCTTCCGATTACGCCATACATAAAGAAAGATTGTAAACGGAACATTTCCTGAATACGATACCAGCTAATGATTTCGGCTTTTACGAATACTATGCCGAATACAATTCCGACAAGCATATATTTTAAGTTTGAAATTTTCATTTTTAAGAATTTAAAGTGAAAGTATGTAAGGAAGAATCAGGTTTGCCATAACAAATCCGCCAATCATGAAGCAAATTGTCGCTACTAATGATGGCCATTGTAAATTAGAAATTCCCATGATTGAATGTCCGCTTGTACATCCGCCAGCATAACGCGTTCCGAAACCTACAAGAAAACCACCAACTACAATCATTATAAATCCACGTAATGTTAATAAACTTTCCCATGAAAAAAGCTGTGCAGGCATTAATCCTGAATTATCGGTAATACCATAAGTAGCTAATTCTGTAGTAAGTTTTGAGTTTATTTCGATTGCATTAGGATTTGATAAGAAAGCAGTCGCAATGACTCCGCCTAAGAATATTCCGAATACAAAAAATAAATTCCAACTTTCTTTTTTCCAATCGTATTTAAAGAATGAAATGTTTGCAGGAATACACATGGCACATATATGGCGTAAAGACGAACTAATACCAAATGCTTTGTTGCCAAAAATTAGTAAAATAGGAACTGTCAATCCTATTAACGGACCTGAAACGTACCAAGGCCATGGTTCTTTTATGATTTCGATTAAATTCATTTTTTGTTTTTTTATTTAGGTTCAAAGTGGCAAAGGTTCAGAGGTTCAAAGGCTAAAACCTTTGTCGCTTTGTGTTTTTTTATTTAAAATTAAAATTTTTCTAACCATTAAGATATTAAGAGAATTAAGATACAGCAACTTAATAAAGAAAAATTAAGAATAACTTGCTTAATAAACTTAATTTCTTAATGGTGAAATTTATGTTTTCAAATTATTTTAAAATCTTACTTTGGCATACAAAATCAGATTTTGGAATTGTAGTTTTTGCGATAGCATTAAAACCACCTTCAATTTCAGTGAAGTTTCTAAATCCGCGTGCTTGTAATATCGATGCAGCAATCATACTTCTGTACCCACCAGCGCAATGCAAATAAAAATGTTCTTTTGGATCGATGTCTTTTACCCAGTCATTAATATAAGCCAATGGTTTGTTATAAGCATCGTCTATATGTTCGGCACTGTATTCTGTTTCTTTACGAATATCGATTACTTTATTTTCTTCAGGTTTGAATTCGTTTGCAAATTGATCAGGAGTAATTCTGTTTACAGTATCAATTTCGTAACCTGCATTTTTCCATGCATTAAATCCACCTTCAAGATGACCGATAATTGAATCGAAACCTACGCGGCTTAATCGAGTCACAGTTTCTTCTTCTAATCCTATTTCGGTTACTAGTATAATAGGTTGTTTTACATCAGCAATTAAAGTACCTACCCAAGGGGCAAAATCTCCATTAATACCAATATTCACTGATTGTGGGATAAATCCTTTGCTAAAATCGCTGTTGTTTCTGGTGTCCAAAATTAAAGCGCCTGTTTCTTCAACTACAGCTTCAAATTCATCTACTTTAATAGCTTTCATTCCATTGTGCAAAACAGATTCAAAACTTTCGTAGCCACTTTTGTTCATAGCCACATTCATGCTAAAATAAGCAGGAGGAGGCAATAATCCATCAGTTACTTCAGTAATAAATTCTGCTTCAGTCATATTAGCACGTAAAGCATAATTGGTTGCTTTTTGGTTTCCAATAGTCGATACTGTTTCTTTGCTCATATTTTTACCACAAGCACTTCCTGCACCATGAGCCGGATATACAATAACATCATCTGCCAAAGTCATTATTTTTGTTCGTAACGAATTAAATAATATGGCAGCTAATTGATCTTGTGTCATTCCAGCAGCTTTTTGAGCTAAATCAGGGCGACCAACATCTCCTATAAATAAAGTATCTCCAGAAAAAAGAGCATAATCTTTTCCGCTTTCATCGATTAACAAATAGGAAGTACTCTCCATAGTATGCCCTGGAGTATGTAATGCTTTTATAGTTATGTTTCCCAGTTTAAATTCTTGACCGTCAGTTGCAGAAACACAATCATATCCACATTCAGCATTTGGGCCATATATAATTGGTGCACCAGTTTCTTTGCTTAAATCAACATGTCCAGAAACAAAATCGGCATGGAAATGAGTTTCAAAAATGTATTTTAGTTTTACCTGATCACGATTTAAACGATCTAAGTAGGGCTGTATTTCTCTGAGCGGATCTATAATAGCAGCTTCTCCATTACAGGTAATGTAGTATGCTCCTTGTGCTAAACATCCAGTATAAATTTGTTCAATTTTCATTGTAGTGTAATCTTAAATAATGTTTAGCAAAGGTAACTTTGTTTTTTTGGAAAATAAGTGACTAATGTTACAGATTTTTTTTTGAGCTAAAAAAAAGAAAAATTCAACACATAAGCGATGTAAGTTCATTTATGTTTCATGTTGATTAGTTGAGCTTATGTTTACTTACATCGTTTTAAGATAATTAGCTGTTTAGTTATTTTTGAAGTAGCTAAAAATTTTAACAATGGCAAGGTGATAAAGTTTTTTTTATGACATTAAATGTTAGTTTTAATAGGTAAATTTGCGAGACCTCATAATAAAATAATATACGCTAGTATGGAAGAAATGCTTTTTTATGACCGAATGCAGTTTGCATTTACAATAACTTTTCACTACCTCTTTCCGCAACTTACAATGGGACTTTCATTAATCATTGTATATTTTAAATGGAAATACCTTCGAACAAAAAACGAACAATACAATCACGCAACTCATTTTTGGATGAGAATCTTTGCATTGAATTTTGCAATGGGTGTGGTTACGGGAATACCAATGGAATTTCAGTTCGGAACCAATTGGGCTAAGTTTTCGGAATTAACAGGCGGAATTATTGGACAGACTCTTGCCATGGAAGGGATGTTTTCCTTTTTCTTAGAATCATCATTTCTTGGGATATTTTTATTTGGAGAAAAACTTCTCGGACATAAATGGCATTTTGTCACGGGATTACTTATATGTATTGGTTCGTGGGCAAGTGGCTATTTAATTATTGCGACACATTCCTGGATGCAAAATCCAGTAGGATATGAAATTCTTGAAAACGGAAGGTTTGTATTAACCAATTTTAAAGCCTTATTCCTTAATCCTTGGTTGTGGCCTTCTTATTTGCATAATCAAGCTGCGTCTATGGTAACGAGTTCATTTGTTGTTTCTGGAATTGGAGCTTTTTATGTTTTAAGTAAAAAGAATCTTGATTATGGGAAGCTATTCTTAAAGACGGGTGTTGTTTTCGGATTGATCTCTTGTGTAATTGTAGCTGTTCCAACGGGTGATTTATTAGCGAAAAATGTTGTAAAATACCAGCCTGTAACTTTTGCTGCTATGGAAGGAATTTTTCATACTGAGAAAAAAGGATCTGAAATTGTTCTTATAGGGCAACCTGATGTGAAAGATAAAAAATTAGATAATAAAATAGCTGTACCTAATATTTTGAGTTTCTTAACCTACGGAAGTTGGCATGAAGAAATTAAAGGATTAGATCAGTTTGATGAAAGTGTTCACCCAACTAATATCTCTGGATTGTATTATGCCTATCATATTATGGTAGGATTGGGAACAATATTTATTGGATTGATGGCTTTTGCTGTTTTTCAGCTTTGCAGGAAAAAATTATTCGAAACCAAATGGATTTTATGGTCGCTGCTTTTTATGCTTCCATTTCCATATATCGCTAATACAGCTGGATGGTACACTGCCGAATTGGGGCGTCAGCCTTGGTTGGTTTATAATTTATTGCGTACTGCCGAAGGTGGCTCTCCAACAGTTTCCTCAGGGAATACATTGTTTACATTGTTAGGATTTATAGGATTATATCTTTTATTGGGCATGTTGTTTTTGCTTTTGGTTGGAAAAATCATCAATAAAGGACCTCACACAGAAAAAATATAATTATGGAATTTTTTTGGTACGTAGTTTTAATGGGAATTCTAGCCGTGTACATTGTATTAGATGGTTATGATTTTGGAGCAGGAATTATTCATTTATTTTTTGCTAAAACAGAAAAAGATAAAAAAGCAATAACCAATGCAATTGGCCCTTTTTGGGATGCTAACGAAGTATGGATTATTGCTGCAGGAGGAGTTTTGTTTTTTGCTTTTCCGATATTATATGCTTCTTCATTCAGTGGATTTTATTTGCCATTGATTATGATTTTATGGTTGCTTATTTTTAGAGCAATTGGACTCGAAATGCGAGGACAAATTCATCACCCCATGTGGGAAGTAGTTTGGGATAAAGCATTCGGAATTGCGAGCTTATTACTAGCTTTATTCTTTGGAATCGCTTTAGGTAACATTGTTCGCGGTGTAAATCTAGGTATGGTTGTAAATGGAGTTTCTACTCAGGAAGCTCATTTCTTCTTTTTGCCGTTGTGGAATCCTACCTTTAGTCCGCAAGCCAATGAATTAGGAATTATTGATTGGTTTACTCTATTTCTTGGAATTGTGAGTGTAGTTGCGCTTACAATTCATGGAGCCAATTGGATTATCTTTAAAACCAATTCTTCATTAAATGAAAAACTTAAAAATGTAGTTTTTAAACTTAATATCGTATTGCTGATTTTGGTTTTTATATCCTTGCAAATCTGGCATTTTATTGAGCCAAAACCATTTCATAATTTTATTGAAACGCCGATTTTATGGGTATTTCCTTTGATTACTTTTATTGGAATTATTGGATTGTTTAAAGTACGCACCTATAAAAAAGATGGTTCTGGATTTGTATTCTCAACACTGTTTCTTGTAGGAGGATTTGCTTCAACTGCTGTTTCAATTTTCCCGAATGTATTGCCATCAACAAATAATGTCAATCCTTCTTTAACGATTTACAATGCAGCAGCTCATGAATATGGTTTATCTGTAGGGATGAGTTGGTTTTTTATCGCTTTGGCATTGGTAATTGTATATTTCGTAATTCAATATAAAGTGTTCAGTGGTAAAATGGACGATATTGGGTATGGGGAGCATTAAGGGTTTTTAGCCACGAATTAACGAATTCTTATTTGAAAACTTAAATAAATGAAAAAAGCACTTTTCATAATAATATACTTTTTTGTCGTTAATTGTTATTCTCAAAATAAAGGACTGGAATTGCCCCAAAGTGATTTCTTAAGAACAAAATTAGAAATTGAAAAATCTGTTCATGCAAATAGTGAAAGATTTAAAAAGTTTGAGCTAAAAAAAATACATGATTTTACTCCTGAAAATTCTGCAGAAGATTCAATCTGCAGAAGAATTGGAGATTCTTTAAAAATCAATAAAGACTATTATAAAGTAGATTTTGATAATAATGGTTTAATAGATATTCTAATGATAGGAGACGATTATAATTGTGAAGAATCTAGAGCTATATCTTGTAATTTCAGTTCTTTAGTTATGATGAGTTTTCCCAAAGATTCAGTGAGAATTTATAATGTTAATATAAGTTCAGGATGTCTTATTCCTAAAATTATTGAGAAAAATAATCAAATTTTATTAGAAGTTTATAACAGGAAAAAGGGGATTTTGAGTGTGAAAGGAGATAATGTTGAACAACATACATTAATTTACAAATATGATGGTTTTATTGATTATAATGAAATGCCAGTAAAACATTCTATAGAGAAGATTGAATTTTCTACTTCAGGCTGTTATGGAACTTGTCCAGTTTTTGCATTAGAGATTGATAGTCAAAGGAATTCGACTTTTTTTGCTGAACGCTTTAACTTTGGAACTGATGAAGAGAATATGGAAAAAATGTTATCTTACAATAGAGAAGGTACTTTCAGAGGTATAATAAAGGAAGAAAATTATAATCAAATTTTAGAATTATTAGAATACATGAACTTTATGAGTTTGAATGATGAATATTATGAAGCTCAGGATGATAATCAAAGTTCAATACTGAAGATTACATACGATAGTGGTAAAGTGAAAACTATTAATGATTATGGTTTAATAGGAACCTATAGTTTGAAAAAGTTGTATCAAATGTTATTTGAATTAAGAGTAAATCAGAAATGGAAATAAACTTATTAATAAAGTCTTGAAAATCCGCACTATTTTTGTGTTGAAAGTTGATTTTTTAAAGTTTTATAAGGTCAAAAAAATATTATCTCAATGGTTGTGTTAGGGATAGTTGCGTTATCCTTTTTATTTTTTTTTCTAATAAAAAGATATGGCATCTCTATAGCTATCGGGAAACCCGACCGAAGGGAACGTCCAGAATATAAAAATCCGTTTACTCTAAGGAATAAACGGATTTTTATTTTATCTATTTTGAGATTATTTCTCTTTTAGTAATTTTTCTAAATATTCAATTTTATCTTTTTCAGCTTGTAACAAACGTTCGTAAAGTTTTTTGTTTTCATCGTAAGATTCAACCAGTTTATCCAAAGGATTGAATGTGCATTGAGTAGGGTTAAATATTCCATTTCCGCCACTACTATTGTCATAAAAATTATTGAAATAATTAATGACATTTTCTTCCGAAAAGTTTTTGATAGCTTCTACACTTACACCAAGAGCTTTTGCAACTTCTCTAAGTTTTTCTTCGTCTATGGTTTCGCTATTCTCTATAGCCGATATAGCCTGCTGATTTGTTCCTAAAGCTTGTGCTAAAGCTTCTTGTTTCATGTCTTTTAGTTCACGAATACGGCTAATTTTTCGCCCTATATGATTTGGTTTTGTTGCTATGCTCATAATTCAAAGGTATTTAAAAATTCTTTCACAAAATAGTTTTTGGTAAAAAACAGGTTGTTTTTGATAAGATACTACTTGATTTTTTAGTTTTCATCTTTGTCAGAATTCTTTTTACCAAGACTGTAAGGAACTTTGGTTTTACGCAAAATAATCCCAAACTTATCATTTCGACGAAGGAGAAATCCCCACGAGTGGCTTGACAATTTTAAGAAAAAAACTGTGAGTTTTATCAAAGCTCCACACCCTTGATTCTTTTTACTTTGACAAAGATTGAAGACATTATTCTACGATGTCTTTTAAAAAATCAACAAATGAATCGGTGTATTTTTCGAATTCCCATTCTCCATTTCCATGCATACTTGTGTAAATTGGCGCATCGTTGTTTGTGATAGCTGCGATGTCAATGCAATATGGGTCAGCGCCAGCATCGGCAATTACAATATAATTGGGTGGCCAATCACTAAGAATTTCAGATGTCATTGAGTTAAATGAATAGCCATTTTGAGATTTGATTAAATCATCTGCGCCATATAAATTCAATCCTTGAAAGAATTTTTCATCGTCAATAAACACGTTGATTGGAGAATAGTTTTTAAGAAATAACAGATAATTTTCGGGTAGTTTCCATTTTTGTTCTATGGCAGCAATTCTGCTTTCGTCAGCAATAGCAAGCCAATCTGAAGGATTTGATAAATCTTGTTGCTTACTTCTTTCTATTTCTAATTTGGCATCTAGTTTAGAAACTGCTTTTTCTAACTCTGTTTTCGGATTTTTTAACGTCGGATGAATCTTCGGTTTGCTATAACCAGCCCCTTGTTTGTATTCTCTATTTTGCCAATCTAATAATTCATTGATTCTAAAATCTTCAATTTTCCAATAACCAGGGTCTTTTGGTAGATCACGGTCAAATGGCTGGTTACTATGAATTGCAATACTTTTGATGGCTTTTGCGCGAACTTCAGTTGGTAAGCTTTCGTTTTGAGCTAATTCAATGAGCGGTTCATATGCTTTTGCTCCTTTTGTTTTTATAAGTCCATCGATTCCCCAATAAGTGAGTTCGGGTTTTGTAATTGTAAATTCAAAGAAGTCAATATAATTTGTTTCGTCTTTTTTTATAAGGTCAATAATATCAGTCAGTAAGAAATTCCTCCAATGTAGCATTTTGCCATTTTTAGAATATTGGATGAAAATTTCGATAACTTTCTCTCTATCTGTAGAAGAGAAGCTTTTTATTAGTTTGTCTTTTATTTTAGAGAATTTACTTCCATCATCTTCTGTAAATAAACTTTCTTCGAATTGTGTGATTGTTTTAGCCATAAGGTTGATTCGTAATATCAGTATCAAGTTAAATGTACTGAAAAAAGTTTCCTTAACCTTACTTTTATTCAACGATTTTTTTAATACGCATTTCTAAATATAGGCCTAAAAAAGGGCGTTTTTCATCTTTGTCAAAGTTTAAAACTTTGACAAAGACTACTCAACAAGTAAAACTAAAAAAAACTATCGACTTGGAGCTAATTCTTAAAAGAAGACTTCTTTAGTAATAATATAAAATCCCATTACAAGTACAAACCAACCAAAGATTGGTTTCAATTTAGCACCATCAATTCTTTTGGAAAGTTGTGTTCCTATGAGCATCCCTAAAAGTGCAATACCAGAAATTTCTAATAGGAAGGTATAATCTACGGGAGTTCCGATATATAAATCTCCTCCAAAACCAATAGAAGAATTTATGAAAATAATAAGAAGTGAAGTTCCTACGGCTTGCTTCATCGGTAGATTAGCAAAGAATATTAAGGCAGGAATGATTAAAAAGCCTCCACCAGCACCCAGAAAACCAGTTACAATTCCAACTATAAATCCGATTATACTTAGTTGGGTATAATTTGTTGTAGTCGTTTTTAATTCGGGTTTGTTTTTTCGGATCATCGAGATGGCTGCTGTTATCATTAATATGGAAAAAATCAACATGATTAAAAAATCCTTAGAAACAGTATAGGAAGCAATAGAAAATAATGTTGCTGCGATATGAGGGAAGATTACTTCTCGTATAATCAATATGGAAATAACGGATGGGATAGCAAAATAAAGTGCCGATTTTAGTTTGAGATTTCCCATTTTATAATGGCTGTAACTCCCAAATAAAGCTGTTAAACCAACAATAAATAAAGAATAGGTAGTTGCTTGCCCTGGATTTATCTTGAACAAATAAACTAAAATTGGAATAGTAAGTATAGATCCTCCACCGCCAATTAAGCCTAATGATATTCCTATGATAATTGAAGCAAAATAACCTAAATATTCCATTGATGTTTGTTTTGATACAAAGGTTGTTTCTTAAAATGTAAGGCACAGTAACATTTATCACATAAGAAGTTTTATTATTTAGCCACAGATTTCACAGATTAAAAGGATTTTTGTTGTTTGATTTTGCAAGAGATGGAGCAAAGACGTAAAACTTCTTTTTATTTGAATCTACTCTAGCTTTCAATTGCGTTAATTTAGATTTAGCGAGCCCATTTTTGCTAAAAAAATAATCATTAAAAATCTTTTAATCTGTGGCAAATAAACTTATTTCAAAAGTTCAATTTGGTTTCGGTTCAGTTTTACCAAACCGCGTTGTTCCATTTTTTTTAATAAGCGTGAGATTACTTCTCTTGATGTATTTAGTTCAGTAGCAATTTCCTGATGAGATGCTTTTAATTCGTTACAGCCACAAGAATCTTTATGGCGCTTGAGATAAAATTCTAAGCGTTCATCCATAGATCGAAAAGCGATACTATCTACAACTTCTAGAACTTCTTCAAATCGGTTTCTGTATGTTTCTATTACAAACTCGTACCAGCTTCTGTGTTCCATCATCCATTTATCCATTAAGTTTAGTGGAATCATGACTACTGAAACATCTTCGACTACTTTAGCCATAATTTGACTTTTTTCGCTTTTGGTAGCACAAATCATAGATATAGCACAAGCTTGACCTGGTTGTAAGTAGTACATAAAAAACTCACCGCCATCTTCGCCTTCACGATATATTTTGATTTTGCCTTTAGTTATTAAAACGGTATTTTTTATGTATTGTCCAGTTCGCATTAAAATTGTTCCAGCTTCTGAATCCTGCATAGTAGCATTGCTTTCGATAGCAGAAATTAATTCATTAGAGAAATTTGGAAAAATATTTTTTAAAGGGTTTTGCATGAGTTGATTTTTTAAACACTAAGAAGAGTTTTTACCATTAAGATATTAAGAAAAATTAAGACTACTGCTTAATAAAGCTTAACCTCTTAATAGTGAAATTTTAAAAACTCTATATATTGAGATTTTATTTTTTTTGCCACAAATTTCACTAATTAATTTGTTTTGATTTATGAAACTTGATTTGTATTTTTTTATGAAATTGACTTTTAAAACTATAATTTATTACAAATATAGCCGATTATTATGGTATTAATTAGATGAAGATTATGTTTAACAGCCAATTTTTGCAAATAATAATATCCTATTTTCTATGGGTTTTGTAGACTATATTTTTGAAAATAATTTGTAGAAGCTAGAATTCATTGATTATTATATGTTTGCTAAAACGTTTTCTATGAATTATAATATAATTTGCAAATACAGGGTTTATTGTTTGCTAAAAACGTTGTAATTTTACCTAAAAATACGATATCATGAATTTATCACAAGAAGATTGGGTAGCTCAATTTGAAGCTGACGAAAATGCAGTTATACTTGATGTAAGAACTGAAGACGAATATAATGATGGCTATATAGAGAATGCTCTTAATATTGATATCAATAAAGGACAGGCTTTTATATATGAGCTAGAAGAATTAGATAAAAATAAAAACTATTATGTGTATTGCCGTTCTGGAGCCAGAAGTGCTAAAGCATGTCAAATAATGAATGAAATGGGGTTTGATAACGCCTACAATTTATTAGGAGGGATACTGGCCTGGGAAGGAGATACTGTAACACCATAAACAAAAAAGAGGCGCGTGCCTCTTTTTTGTTTTATAAAAACTAATAACCAAAAACTAAAATAACCAAATAATGAATTTTATACCAGAGGAATACCAAATAAATACTCCATTGGTACAGGATACCTATCTTGTAAATGGAGAATTAAAAAAATGGAAAGGGCAAACCACACCTGTATTTTCTACAATTTCTTCTACAGAAAAATATACACCAACCTTATTGGGATCTATTCCTTTTATGGGAGAACACGAAGCTATGGAAGTTGTTGAGTCAGCAACTGAAGCTTACAACAAAGGACAAGGTTTATGGCCTACAATGAAAGTTGTGGATCGAATAAAATGCATGGAGAATTTTGTTTCTCAAATGAAAACTACCCGTGCCGAAGTTGTGAAACTATTGATGTGGGAAATCGGAAAATCATTAGGAGATTCTGAGAAAGAATTTGATAGAACGGTAGAGTATATTTACGATACTATCGAAAGTTATAAAGAGTTAAATACACGTGGAGCAAGTTTCTCTAAAGTACAAGGTATAAATGCCATGGTGCGAAGAGGACCATTAGGAGTTGTATTGTGTCTTGGACCTTATAATTACCCATTAAATGAAACATTCTCATTACTTATTCCGGCATTGATTATGGGGAATCCTGTAATCTTTAAACCAGCAAAGCATGGTGTTTTATTGTTGTCACCTTTATTAGAAGCTTTTAGAAGCAGTTTCCCAAAAGGAGTAATCAATATTGTATATGGTAGGGGCAGAGAGGTGGCATCACCAATTATGAAATCTGGTAAAGTTGATATTCTGGCTTTAATCGGAAATAGTAAATCGGCTATTGCATTGCAGGATCAACATCCGAATAAAAACAGACTACGTTTAGTATTAGGACTAGAAGCCAAAAATCCTGCGATAATTTTACCTGATGCCGATTTAGATTTGGCAATTCAGGAATGTATAACAGGAACATTGTCGTTTAACGGACAACGTTGTACAGCCTTGAAGATTTTATATGTACACGAATCTATAGCTGAAGAATTTAATAAACGCTTTGCAGCAAAAGTAGATGCTTTGGTTTTTGGGAATCCGTGGGATAAATCGGTTTCACTGACGCCACTTCCAGAGCCAGAAAAACCACATTATATACAGGAATTAATTCATGACGCAACACATAAGGGAGCAAAAATAATTAATGAAAAAGGAGGATTGCATACAGAGAATTATATATTCCCTGCTGTTTTATTTCCTATAAATAAAAAAATGCGTGTATATCACGAAGAACAATTTGGACCAGTTGTACCAATCTTAACTTTTAAGGATATTCAAGAACCTTTAAACGATATGGCTGAGTCTAATTATGGACAACAAGTAAGTTTGTTTGGTAAAGACATCAAAACGATTGCACCACTTATTGATACATTGGTAAATTTAGTATGCAGAGTAAACCTGAATAGTTCTTGCCAAAGAGGACCAGATGTTTTTCCGTTTACAGGTCGTAAAGATTCGGCTGTAGGAACCTTAAGTATTCACGATGCACTGCGTTCGTTCTCTATTAGAACCTTCGTAGCATCAAAAGATAATGATTACAATAATGCCATTTTGCAAGAATTATTAAATAGTAAAGAATCGAATTTTATAAATACCGATTATATCTTGTAGTAGCTATTTTTTAATGTTTAAAAGCCGTCTTGACCCTTTTGGGAATAAGGCGGTTTTTTTTGTTTAATTTAGTAAGTGATTCTGTTTGTGTGATCAAGTTGTTCATTTGGATAGAAATATAAAATAAGAGGATAAATTTGATGAATAGTTGTAACAATGTAATCACATTCAGAACTAATATTAAGAATGCGATTTATAATTATTAAAACCAATTACCAATTATGAAAAGAAAAATATCTCAATTGTTATTATTTGCATCTCTATGCATAGCGCAATATAGTTTTGCTCAAGAATTATATATGCCAAGAAATATAAAAGAAGCCTATGCAAAGGGAACCCGGTCTATGGATGGGAAACCTGGGAAAAACTATTGGCAGAATCATGGTAAATACACGATAGATTTGACTGTTAATCCAGATACTAAAATTGTAAGCGGAACAGAAACTATTATTTATGAAAACAATAGTAACGATACGTTAAGATATTTACCAATTCGATTTGTAAATAATCTTCATAAGCCCTCTTCACCAAGAGGAGGAAATGTTAGTGATGATTTTTTGAGCGATGGATTAACGATTACATCTTTAAAAATTGAAGGAGAAAGTTATAAAGAAGATGGTAGAAGTTGGGAAACAATAGGGCGTGTAAAAATGAATAAAGCAATGCTTCCACATTCTAAAATCACAATTAACATTGATTGGTATTATCCATTATCTAAAGAAAGTGGAAGAGAAGGACAAATAGATAACACAACATTCTTTGTAGCTTATAGTTATCCACGTGTTACAGTTTTAGATGATTATAACGGATGGGATATGTTGCCACATACAGACCGCCAAGAGTTTTATAATGATTTCAATGATTATGTATATTCTGTAAAGGCACCTAAAAATTATGTGGTTTATGGAACAGGAGATTTATTGAACCCAGATGAGGTTTTACAACCAGAATTTTCAGCACGATTAAAGCAATCATATATTACTGATGCTATTTTGCATATAGCAAATGAGCAAGAAATGACAAGTGGTATCGTTACTAAGCAGAACGATTGGAATATTTGGAAATTTGAAGCTAAAAACATTTCAGATGTTTGTTTTGGATTAAGTGATCATTATTTATGGGATGCAAGTAGTGTTGTTGTAGATAATAAAACAAATCGCCGTGCAAGTGTTCAGGCCGCTTATGATATAAAAGGAACTGATTTTGTTGTTTCTGTAAAAAATAACAGATATGCATTAGATTGGTTTTCTAATAATTGGCCAGGAATCCCTTATCCATTTTCTAAAATGACTGCTTTTCAGGGTTTTGCCGATATGGAATACCCAATGATGTGCAACGATTCTCAAATGGGAGATCCCGTTTTTGCACAATTGGTTCAGGATCATGAAGTAGCACATTCTTATTTCCCTTTTTATATGGGAACAAACGAAACACGTTATGCATTTATGGATGAAGGCTGGGCTACTACATTCGAATATTTAATTGGTATATCGCAACGAGGCAAAGAAGCTGCAGATGAGTTTTATAAAAAATTCAGAGTAAATAAATACATCAATGATCCATCTACAGAACAAGATCAGCCAATAATATCAATGTCAACACAAGTTTCAGGTGCTGGATATAGCAATAATTCCTATAGTAAATCATCATTGTCTTATTTGGCTTTAAAAGATTTACTTGGTGACGATCTTTTCAAAAAATCATTGCATGCTTATATGGATAATTGGAACGGTAAACATCCAATTCCGTGGGATTATTTTAATTCATTTAATAGTGCGTCTGGGAAAAACCTGAACTGGTTTTTTAATAATTGGTTTTTTACGAATAACTATATTGATATTGTTTTAGATAAAGTAGATACTAAAGCCAAGAAAACTATTGTAACGATTAATAATAAAGGCGGATTTGCAATTCCTTTTGATGTAAATGTTGTTTATACAGACAATACAAAAGAGTCATTTCACCAAACACCTGCAATATGGGAAACTAACCAAAAAAATGCTAAAGTTACTTTTAATGCCGCTAAAAAAATCAAATCGATTACTGTCGATGGAGGGATATTTGTAGATGCAACACCAAGTAATAATACATGGATAGCTAAATAATAATTTTAGATTTATATAAATAAAAACCGTCTGATTCTATAAAGAAAGAGACGGTTTTTGTTTTATAATAGGCTTTATTTTATCGTGTAAAAACCAAATGATTGCCTTTTGAAAGATTTGCATCAAAATGATATCCTTCATAGTTAAAACCTTTTAAATCATCAATAGTTTCGGCATCAGTATCTATAATGTAGCGCACCATCATTCCTCTTGCTTTCTTGGCGAAGAAACTAATTATTTTAAGCTTTCCATCTTTATAATCTTTAAAGTCGGGAGTGATTACAGGAACTTTTAATGCCTTAACATCTACAGCCGAGAAATACTCATTACTCGCAAGATTTACAAACAACTCATCTTTTTTGAGTTCTTTGTTTAATGTTTTTGTAACAGTTTCTTTCCAATATTCATATAGGTTTTTTGCTTCACCAATGGGTAATTTAGTTCCCATTTCTAGTCGGTAAGCCTGAATTAAATCCAATGGTTTTAAAATGCCATATAAGCCAGATAATATGCGTAGTTTATCTTGTAGAACATCTAGTTTTTCTACAGGAATTGTATAAGCATCTAAGCCAGTATATACATCACCATCAAAAGTAAATATTGCCGGACGGGCATTTTCGGGAGTAAAAGGAGTTTTCCATTCCTGATTACGTTCCCAGTTTAGTTGAGCCAATTTATCTGAAATATGCATTAATTCAGATAATTCGGAAGGATTTTTTTGTTTTAAAACTTTATGAACTTGTCTGGCTTCTTTTAGTAAGCTAGCTTCAGTATATTGAGAAGTTGGTAATTCTTTTTCGAAATTTAAAGACTTTGCAGGCGATATAACAATTTTCATTTTCTACTTTTTTGTACAGTCTCAAAAGTACAAATAGAAATCAAAAAAATAACGGATATAGATTGATTTGTTTGATACTAATATAGATCTATTATATCAATGAATATAAAACAGGTAGAAACAATTTTATTTATATCTGTTTTTTTTATAAAAATTACTTTTTAATGAAATTATATAGCTGGAAATGCTAAAAAACAAAAAAAGTGTGCTTTAGATTATAAAAGGCGTATAGTATGTTGTAAATTTGCGCATGGTAAAATTATCTATATATTATTTTACTGTTATTTTATAAAAATTAGAGAATTCGTGGCTAAAAAAATAAATTATAAAGGGGCTCTTCAAAATAAAATCTTCGAAATTATTTCGCAAGCTTCTCAAGAACTTAATGTAGAAAGTTACGTAATTGGAGGGTTTGTAAGAGACTTGCTTTTAAATCGGGATTCCAAAAAAGACATTGATATAGTTGCTGTAGGAAGTGGAATAGAATTGGCATTAAAAGTTTCAGAATTATTACCTAAACAGCCAAAAGTACAGGTTTTTAAAACATATGGAACAGCAATGTTACGTTTTGAAGATACTGAAATTGAATTTGTTGGTGCACGAAAAGAATCCTATCATTTTGAAAGCCGTAATCCTGTTGTAGAGAATGGGACGCTTCAGGACGACCAAAACCGTCGTGATTTGACTATAAATGCATTAGCATTATCTTTGAATAAAGATACTTTCGGAGATTTATCAGATCCTTTTGATGGATTAACCGATTTAGAAAATAAAATTATCAAAACTCCTCTGGATCCAGACATTACTTTTTCTGATGATCCCTTACGTATGTTGAGAGCTATTCGATTTGCAAATCAGCTTGGATTTGAAATTGAAGAAAATTCATTGAAATCAATTACTAAAAATGCTGAGCGAATCAAGATCATTTCGGGTGAGCGAATTGTCGATGAATTAAATAAAATCCTTTCTACAGATAAACCTTCAATTGGATTTTTACTATTATTCCAAACAGGACTTCTTGATATTATTTTACCTGAATTAACAGCTTTGAATCAGGTAGAGGAAATAGAAGGGCACACACATAAAAATAACTTTTATCATTCACTTGAGGTTGTCGATAATATTTGTCCAAATACTGATGATGTTTGGTTGCGTTGGTCAGCTTTATTACATGATATTGGAAAAGCACCAACGAAACGTTTTAACAAAAAACAAGGCTGGACGTTTCATGGGCATGAGTTTTTAGGTGGTAAAATGGTCAAAAAGATATTTGAGCGTTTGCATATGCCATTGAATAACAAAATGAAATTTGTGCAAAAAATGGTTATCATGAGTTCGCGACCAATTGTATTATCACAAGATATTGTGACAGATAGTGCAGTGCGTCGTTTAGTTTTTGATGCTGGTGAAGATGTAGAGAATTTAATGACTTTATGTGAAGCTGATATAACAACTAAAAATCCTGGTAAATTCAAGAAATACCATAAAAACTTTGAAGTTGTACGAAGGAAAATTGTTGAGGTTGAAGAACGCGATCATGTTCGCAAATTTCAACCACCAATTTCTGGAGAAGAGATTATGGAAATCTATAATTTAAAGCCCTCTAAAGAAATTGGAATGCTAAAAGAAGCCATAAAAGAAGCTATTCTAGAAGGTGAAATTCCAAATGAATACGAAGCAGCATATGAATTTATGCTGAAAAAAGGAGAAAAGCTTGGATTGGTTAAAGTTGCAAAGGAATAAAGATTCAAAGGCGCACAGCATTAAGTTTTTGTAAAAAAAAAACAAAGAATTTAGTGTTTTAAAACCTTAGAACTTTAATTAAAATATATTAGAGAACTTAAATATAAAAAGTTCATTTATTAACCCAAAATAGGAGACTCTGTAACTTTGCAGCTTTGCAATTTTGCATCTCAAAGAAAAAAATGAAAAGAGAAAATAAATCAGTAATCATTTGGCTTTTGTCAGGATGTTTTTTATTGTTTTTAATGGTTGTTGTAGGGGGGATTACCCGATTAACAAACTCAGGATTATCAATGACCGATTGGCACTTGGTAACAGATACTTTTCCGCCTATGAGTGAGGCAAAGTGGAATGAGGCTTTTGAGCAATATAAAAAGTTTCCAGAATATCAAAAGATAAATATTCATAATGATTTTCAGCTTTCAGATTATAAAATGATTTATTTCTGGGAATGGTTTCACCGTTTTATCGGACGTATCATTGGACTGGTTTTCTTTATTCCTTTTATTTATTTTTTAATCAAGAAAAAATTAGACAGTTCTACAATAAAAAAATGTATTGTTCTTCTGGCAATGGGTGGTTTCCAAGGTTTCTTGGGATGGTTTATGGTACGAAGCGGCTTAATTGATAATCCAGATGTAAGTCATTTTAGACTTTCACTGCATTTAACTTTTGCTTTTGTAACTTTTGCCTACACATTATGGGTGGCGCTGGATTTAATTTATCCTGAAAGAAATAAAATTACCATTAATGTCACTCTTCGTAATATTGCTAGGATAGCTTTAGTTTTTCTTTTGATACAAATAATTTATGGAGGATTTGTAGCTGGGTTGAATGCTGGATTAATTCACAATCATTGGCCATTAATGAGCGATGGAGAATTTATTCATGACTCTGTTTTCATTGAGCAACCTACACTTATCAAAAATTTGATAGAAGGTAAAAGTGGTGTACAGTTTGTACATAGAACATTTGCTTATGTTGTTGTGGCTATAATTCTTTTCTTATACTTTAAAAGCACACAATTTGCTCTTAATAAGACGCAATCTACAGGAATTAAAATATTAGTTGTTTTTGTGTTTTTGCAGTTTATTTTAGGTGTTTTTACACTTTTATATCATGTGCCACTTGCATTAGGTTTAATTCACCAAATTATGGCGTTTTTCCTTTTAAGTGCAATGACATATACATTGCACAGATTGAGTAAATAAGTATTAATTTTATTCGTAAATTACAACTGACTATATTGTCGCAACTCTTTTGTTTATAAAAACATAGATGTCTAAACTTGCAGCACAAGATAAATTTTATGATTTATCAGATTATGGAAGACCTTTAGGGAGGTTTTTTGCAAAAAAGTTACAAAACACACGATTTACACCTATTGATGTAACATTGCTTTTTGGAATTTCGGGGTTGATTGCGATTTATTGTATTCTGGAAAAGTATTTTTATTGGGCAGGTTTTTTTATAATATTAAAATCTATTATTGATGCTGCTGATGGAGAATTGGCACGTATAAAAAACACACCATCTTATACAGGAAGATATCTCGATAGCATATTTGATATTATTTTGAATTTCTGGTTTTTAATAAGTATCTGTTACGTTTCTAAAACGACTCTGCCTATTACAATTCTTGCTTTTTTGTGTATACAACTGCAAGGGACATTATACAATTATTACTATGTGATTCTGCGAAATAAATCAGTAGGAGGAGATAGAACCAGTAAGATTTTTGAAGATAAAATTCCTAAAGCTTTACCAGGAGAAAACCAAAAATCAGTTATTTTTTTGCATCAAGTTTATACAATTGTGTATGGTCTTTTTGATAAAATAATCCACACACTTGATAGTGATGCATATAAGGTTAAAACATTTCCGAACTGGTTTATGACTTTCGTTTCTTTATACGGTTTAGGGTTTCAGTTATTGCTTATTGCACTCATGTTAGCAATGAATGGGATTGAGTATATAGCTCCTTTTTTTATTGGTTACTCTGTCTTGATCTTTGTAATGATAGGAATTAGAAAGTATTTTTACCCTGTAGTATAGTAATTTAACCACAAAGAGCGCAAATTTTTACGCAATGTTCGCAAAGTTTTACCCTTTGAACCTTTGTAGCTATGAACCTCTGTACCTTCTTTAAATTAACCGCAAAGTTCACAAAAGGATACGCAAGGTTTTAAAATCTATTTAATTCTTTTATCCCGATAGCTATCGGGAGTGGTAAAAAAAACTATTATAATTAGCCAATCCAGTTTTTAAAATCAGAAACTTTCTCACGACTTACAATTACCTCATCCTCTTTATAAGTAGGTAAGATTATTTTTAAACGAGAATTACTGTACAATACAATTTCTTTGATAGCAGGAAGTGGAACGATAAATTTTCGACTCACACGATAAAAATCTTTTGGATCAAGTTCTTGCTCTAAAATTTCTAAGGTTGTATCTATCAAGTAATTTCGATTATCGTAAGTGTGTAAATAAGTTCCTTTGTTTTCGCTAAAAAAACATTCTATCTCATCCGTTCCAATAACTTTTAAATGTTGTCCAACTTTAACGGTGAATCTTTTTTTATAAACTTTTTCAAGTGGATTTGAAAGCATCTTTTTGATCTGTGCAAAATCAATTTCAATGTTTTGAGTAATGTTTTCTGTTTTTGGTAAACGAGATTTAAATTTAGTAACTGCCACATCTAAATCATCCTCGTCTATTGGTTTTAGGAGATAATCGATACTGTTGAGCTTAAAAGCTTTTAAGGCATACTCATCATAAGCAGTTGTAAAAATCACAGCACTTTTAATATCTATTTTTTCAAAAATTTCAAACGATAATCCGTCAGATAATTGAATATCAAGAAAAATTAAATCAGGATGTTCATTTTTAGAAAACCAATCAATGGCTTCAACAACAGAGTGAAGCATTACAGTTACGGAAACTTCTATTTTATCAAGTTTGCGTTGTAATAACCGAGCGGCTGGTTTTTCGTCTTCTATGATTATTGTTTTCATTTTGGTTTGGCAATAGTTTTGGTTGGTTAAAAGTAGTAGTAAAAATTTAATTGGAAATGAATTTTAATCTTTTTGTTTAGTTACAAATGTGATAAATTATTCCCATTTTTTGTTGGCTTCTTTTTCCATGTATTCTTTTATTTTTCTGTCTTCCCAGTTTACACTAAAAAAAAGATCTTTTCCAAATACCGATAATGCATGTATAGCAAGACCAATTCCCCAAAATAGAGTTGTTGAGAAGTTTTCCCATCTCCAGAATTCTTCATTCCCAAAGATTCCTTGGTTTGTGTCAGGAATCAGAATAAATATGTTTACCAGAATATATACGGTTAAGTGTGTGTAGAAACCTTTTATTCTTTTTACTCTTCTGTAAACTATGTTGTAACGTTCGTTATTTGTTGTGCTCTCATTATAATTGCTATAATTGTCAAATAGCTGTCTTCTAAATCGTCCCATTTTATTTTATTTAATTTAAAAAATTATTGCCATTTCTCATTTCTAGATTTCTCCTTATCCATTAATTCTTTTATCTTTTTTTCCTGCCAGTCTTTTGCAAAAACAGGAAAGACACTAAAGACTTTTAATCCATGAATTACGACTCCTAATCCCCACCACATTAAAGGCCAGTAAAACCATAAATGCTCAGGAGAATAAACCAAGTTAATGATGAGTAAAAAAATGTTTACTACAATATAAGAGATGAGGTTGCCGTAAAATCCTTTGATATTTTCTACAGTCTTTTTAGCTTCAAGATAACAGTCATCATATTTATTATGATATGTATCTGCTGTCTTTATATTTTTTATCGACTGCTTTTTTTCTAGAATAGCATTCAATTTTTGTTCTTCCCAATTTCTTCCAAACATTCTATAAGTAAGAAATAAATCAACTGTCAATGATAGAAATACTATTGTCCATACTGTCATTACAAAACTATTGAAGTATTTTAAAGGGAAAAAATCAAATCGTATTCCGGCATATACTTTCAATAGGTAAATTATAAGACCGAGAGCGTAAAAGAATAAATGCAGATAAAACCCTTTAATTTTTTTTACTTTTTTACGTGCCAGTTCTCGTAACTCATTTTTGTCAAGTTCATTTCGATTTGTCTCCATGATTATTTCCAATTTTGTTTGTTCTCTTCTTTTCTTAGGATTTCCTGAATTTTTCTTTCTTCCCAATTTGAGCTATATCCAAATACTTTAAGAGCATGCATTGCTAATCCAAATCCCCATCCTAAAGCAGAGAACCAAAACCATTGAAATCCTGGAGAGAATTTTAAATTGATAAAAACTAAAAACGGTATTACACAACAATAAGAAATTAAATTTCCATAAAAACCTTTAAGTTCTTCAACTCGTTTTTTTGCTCTATAATAAGCATTGTTTTCATTATAATCAGTTGTTGTTTCCATGAAACTAATTTGTTTAGTTAAAATAGGTATTTTGACAGTAAATGTTGTTGTATTTTGTTCAATCAACACTTTTCTATTGGTAATAATACCATAACGATTTACTATATTTTGCAATCCTACACCTTGGCGGTCTTGCAAAACTTCCTTTTTCTGAAAATCATTTTGAATGACTAAATAATCCTTTTCGATAAATATTCGAATATGTAATGGTTTTTGTTCGCTTACTACATTATGTTTTACGGTATTTTCTAGTAAAAGTTGTAATGATAGGGGAACTACTTTTGCATCTGGATTAATACCTTCAGTAGGTAATTCGTAGAACAAGCTATTCTCGAAGCGCATTTTTAATAAATTCATGTATGTTTTAGCAAAGGCTAATTCATCTTCTACCGATACAAGTTCTTTGTCTTTTTGTTCTAAAACGTAACGATAAATTTTCGACAGTGAGGTTGTAAAACGTTGAGCATTCTCTGGATTTTCTTCTATCAATGAGCTTAATACATTTAAACTATTAAAGAGAAAATGTGGATCAATCTGGTTTTTTAAAGTTTCAAATTTTGCAGAAGCAGTACCGGCAATTATTTTTTGTTCCTTAACTCGGTTCTCATTATATATTTTGTAAAAGTGTAAGGCATGAAAAACGACTAATACAATAAAAGTAATAATAGAAGACTCTATATAATTTGCTAAATCTTCATTAACTAAAAACTCAGTTATTGAATGTTTATCTATGATAACTTTCAAAAAAATGCGGAGAACAAATATGGCTAATAATGAACAGAAAAAAGAACTGATAAAGCCAATAATTATACGTTTTAAAGAATAAGGATTGGCTTTGAATACCTTGTCTAAAAAAGCAAATAATGATGCGTTAACGATGTATAATACAGTGCTATATAGCATGCAATATAAAAAAGCAGTAAATAAATAAGGAGTAAAGACTTCGGTTCCAAATGAGATGAATTTGATTAAGAAGGATACTATAAAAATTGTTACACCAATAAATAAAGCTTTAATTATGTGCGGTTTTAAATGCATTATTTGTTTTTTAGAGATTATTTGTTTTTAATTATTTATTTGCAAGTCTTTTGAACTTCAAGTGCTCTGTCTAAACCCCATTTTGGAGAAAAAGGAGTTTCAGGTTTAAAAGTAGCAAAAAGACTAATAGCTTTGTCAACTTGTGCGCACAAAGGTTTGGTGTCAATTCCTGTCCATTTTGCGCCACCCAATTGAAAATCGGCTTTCCCAAAAACAACTCTAGGATTCTCAGGAGCCAATGCTTCTGCTTTATCATACATTTCCATAGTCTTAGCAGAATATTTCATTCCGTTGGTCATAGGATCAGCTACAACCCAAGCAGTATAAATTAAAGCTTGCAAAACATAGAGTTCAGCATTATTAGAGTCTTTTGTTAGTTCAACATTTAATGCATTTTGTGCTTTAGTAAGTAATAAGTCTATTTGTGTTTTGTCTTGCGTTTTAAATGCTGATGTTGTATTTACTAATGCTACATAATAATTGGGTAACCAGCTTGCTTTCTCGGCGGCAGCAATTCTTTCGAATAAATCAGATGCCTCTGTGTTTTTTCCTTCTTTCCAAAGCCCAAATGCTTTACCCATTCCTTGTTCAAATTGTGTTTGAGCAGTTAAAATGTTGCAAATGAATAATGTAATCGCTATGATTAATTTTGTCATGATTTCTGGTTTTAAAGATTAGTTATTTTTGATGATTGAAACACTTGTTAGTTTATACTTCAAAAGTATTGTAGATTTTATTTTCTTTAAATTTAATGTTACTGAGTTGTTGAATTTTAGGGATGAGTTGTTTAAGGAAGGTTCAAAGGTTTAAATAGGAGGTTCAAAGGGGCAAAGGTTTTTTTTAAGTTTCTAAGTTTTTTAGGTTCTGAGATACTTAGTTTCTCAGAATCTTTTCCTCACAATATTGGTGAAACCTTTGTCCCTTTGAACCTTCTCAGCACAATACTAGGAAAACCTTTGGACCTCTTTCTATAAATTCTTCAACTGATTTTCATTTTTATTTTGGCTAATAGTCCAAAAGAAGCCAATAAAGAAAAAACGATCTGCAGTAGGTGTAATGGCTTGTCTGTTGTATGTTCCAGTCGCATCTGGATTTTTTGCATAATCATAACCAAATACATTTTGAGTGCCTAAAACATTCGAAACAGAGAAGTATAAAATCTTTTGAGTAGTCAATAAATAAGCCCAGCTAAGACTCAAACTATTATATGATTTTGTTTTTCCGTTCATAAATTTTGTTTCATTTGGATTATTGTATGGTCTTCCAGTACTAAAACTATTTGTTAAACTAATTTGAGATTTCCAATCTGTAACAAAATATTTGGTCACAACAGATAACGTTTGGTCAGCAACAAAATCTGGAGTTGCACTTGTTGGAAAATTTTTATAATCTCTTTTGGTGTCAATGTAAGAGTAGGAAATCCAGTATTCTAGATTTTTATATAATTTGCTATCTCTCCAAAAGATATCCAATCCTTTAGCATAACCAGTACCATCATTACTAAAAACAGAGTTGTATTGAATGGTTTGTGTGTCGTATTTTACAAGATTGCTGTAATCCTTGTAATAAGCTTCGGCTCTAAAAGTACGCCCTGTTTTATTGTACTGAAAGTTTAAAATATAGTGAGCTGCTTTTTCACTTTCAAACTGATGGTATTTAGAGTACTTGATATAATCTACAACAGGAGTTTGTGTAAAGTCTCCATAAGCAAGTGAGAACTGGCTGTTTTTTGCTACTTTGTATCCCAATGAAATTCTTGGTGCTAATGCTGTTTCATCGAGTAAACTGTTATTAGAGGCTCTAAGTCCAACTTTTGCAGCTAGTTTACTAGAAAAAGAAACTTCGGTTTCTGCATAAATAGCAGCAATATTCGAGTCGTATTCATTAGTAATTGTAGGTGGTAAATTATCCTGAAAATCTTCGCTGTATTTAGTAATAAAATAATCGGCACCAAATGATAGTTTTACTCGGTTTGAAAGACTCTTTCTTAGTTTTAATTTAAGGTGAGCTGCGTTTTCATCATCATTGATGTGAGCTAGATCAATGTCTTTTTTATTGTTGCTATAGCCATAACTTAATCCTGAAGTAATTTGCCAGTTACTGCCAAATGTTCCATTATAAACCGTGTTTAAGTAAAAATTATTATTAACTAAATTCACTCGAATAGGATTTTCAAAATTTATGTTTTTCTGGTTAAGGTCAATTTTAGAAGTATCAAAAGCGGTATATAATTTAAAAATTCCGTTTTTAAAATGATAGCGATAGACACTCTCTCCAGATAGCGATTGATACGGTCTATTCCAATCTACATCTTGCTTTACTGCAGCTTGATAAGGTGCTAGATTAATGTAATTTACATTTACGCTCAAAGAACTTTTTTTCCATTTCTGGGTATTTCCAACTCCTAATCCTACAGTCATCATGGCGATGTCTGTTTTATTTTGATCAGGTTCGTCCTGAGTATTCAATAACAATACACTAGATAGCGCTTCTCCATATTCTGCGGAATAACCTCCTGTAGAAAAAGCAATCCCGCTAAATAGGAATGGAGAGAAACGACCACGGGTTGGTAAATTTTGTACTGATGCTCCATAAGGTTGAGAAACTCTAACGCCATCAACAAATGTTTGTGTTTCACTTGCTTCTCCACCACGAACAAATAAGCGACCATCTTCGCCTACACTTTGAGTTCCTGGCAAGGTTTGTAAAGCAGCAATAATATTTCCAGCAGATCCAGCAGTGGTAACAATATCCAGAGGTTTTAAAACAGAAACTCTAGCTTTATCTCCAGATTCCATTGTTCCTGCAGTGATAATAACAGCGTCTAATGAATTTACGTTTTCTTTTAGCTTTATGGTTTGATTTTTATAATTGGCAACATCTATTGATGTGGTTGAAGTTTCGTAAATTAAAAAACTTACTATTAATATTTGATTTCCTTTAGTTTCAGTAGTAAAAGAGAATTCTCCGTTTTCTGCACTCGTAGCTCCATCATAAGTGCCATCTATATAGATGTTAGCACCTGTAATTGGTTTTCCTTTTGCATCTACTACTTTTCCAGAAAGAGTATTTTGAGCAAATAGTATCGAGCTTATTAGTAAAAATGCTATTGTAAAAAGCGATTGGTTTTTTGATAATAGTTCATTTTTATTTAATTTTTGAAACTTGGTTTTCATTTTTTTTGATTTTGATAAAGCAAATGTATTTTACCAGTTTTAGTTAAAAAATTTTAAATAACCCAATTGTGGAAATTCAAGGATGAGTTGTAAATTACTTATTTGTATATTCGCTTATGTGTTTTAAAATGATTTATTATGTCAGAAAACAGAAGAATTTCGAATCTATATCAGTCCATTTATAATGGCAATCCGTGGCTAGAAGTCACTTTGGTAGATACTTTAAAAAATGTGCGTGCAGAGCAGGCTTACAGGAAAATAAATCCTAATTTAAATACGATTTGGGAAATTGTCAATCATCTTATACAATGGAGGAGAAACATTTTAAGACGTGTTCAGGGAGAAACTGTCATTACTCCTGATCATAATTATTTTGTGACAATTTTGGATTCTTCTGAGGCGGCTTGGGAGCAATCACTTCAAAGTCTGGAAAAATCACAAGAATTATGGAATTCATTTTTAGAAGATTTTGATGACTCTGATTTAGATAAAATATATCCAAGTAACGGACATACCTATTATGAGCACATTCATGGAATTATCCAACACGATGTGTATCATTTGGGGCAAATAGTTATTCTTAAAAAGTTACTTTAAGATTTAAGAAATATTTTATATAAAAAAATAATAAGAAAAAAATATAGTACTATTAATGAAAACTGAAAAGGAAAAAATGATTGCAGGAGATTACTATTTAGCGGGAGATCCGATTTTAGTAAAAGAACGCAGAAAAGCTAAAAATTTATTACATCGTTTGAATGTAACCGAATACTGTTTGACTAAAAAAGCTAAGCTGATTTTAGAAGAATTAATTCCAAATGTAGGTGAGGGGTTTTATATAGAGCCACCCTTTCATTGTGATTATGGATATAATATTTCTTGTGGTGACAATGTGTATTTTAATGTAAACTGCGTTGTTCTAGATTGCGCTCCAGTTCATATTGGATCAAATGTGTTTTTCGCACCTAATGTTCAAATTTATACTGCTACGCATCCGCTTAACGCCGAATTAAGAAAAACACTCGAAAATGCGTTACCAATTTCTATAGGAGATGATTGCTGGATTGGAGGAAACTCAGTAATATGTCCAGGAGTGACTATTGGAAAAGGTTGTGTAATAGGAGCAGGATCTGTTGTGACAAAAGATATTCCAGATAATTCTCTGGCAGTTGGAAATCCAGCTAAAGTGATTAGAAAATTAAATCTTAAATCTGAAGAATAGAAAATCAATTAATTATCAATACTATATACAATTATATTGCCTTATTATGAAAACTGAAAGAGAAAAAATGATCGCAGGAGAATACTACATTGCAGGCCATCCTGACCTGAGAAAAGACAGAACAAATGCAAAAAAACTATTACATCGCTTAAATATTACTGAGTATCGTGTTACCAAAAAAGCAAGAAAAATAATTGCTGAATTAATTCCTAATACTGGCGAAAATTTTTACATAGAACCGCCTTTTTTTGTGACTATGGCTATAATATTAATTGTGGAGATAACGTTTATTTTAATGTAAATTGTGTTATTTTAGATTGTGCTCCTATAAATATTGGTTCAAATGTGATGTTGGCTCCAAATGTTCAAATTTATACAGCCACCCATCCGCTTGATGCTGAAACAAGAAAAACACTGCACTTTGCAGAAGGAGTTACAATTGGGGATGATTGCTGGATTGGAGGAAACTCGGTAATTTGCCCTGGAGTAACCATTGGAAATGGATGTGTTATTGGTGCTGGCTCGGTTGTTACAAAAGACATTCCTGATAATTCACTTGCAGTTGGAAATCCGGCAAAAGTTATCCGAAAATTAAATCAAGAATCAGAAAATAATAACTAATGCTTTTACTAAATAAAGTCCATCATATTGCCATCATTTGTAGTGATTATGACAAGTCCAAATTGTTTTATACAGAGATTCTAGGTTTAACTATAATCAGAGAAGTTTATCGTGAAGAACGTCAGTCGTATAAGCTTGATTTAGCTTTAAACGGAAATTATGTTATTGAACTATTTTCGTTTCCAAATCCACCAGCACGGACTTCGAGACCAGAAGCAACTGGCTTACGGCATTTGGCTTTTGAAGTTTCGAATTTAGATGAGACTGTATCATTTTTAATATCAAAAAATATTGATTGTGAAGCAATTCGAGTGGATGAATTTACAGATAAACGGTTTACTTTTATAGCAGATCCAGATGATTTACCAATAGAGTTTTACGAAAGGTAATTTTCTTACGTTACTGTTAAAAAAAGCAATATTGCTATAATTTAAAACGATTATGGTTCTATTTCTTTAAATTTGCAAACCACTTATTAAAAGTGAGTTTAAACTTCAAACTTCTGATGAACAAAACGGCGAAAATCAAAAAGAATCATCAATTTATTAAATTTCGAAAATTAGTTATTGTTTCTATTTTAATTGGTTTTCTCTCTGCATTTTTAGGAATTTCTCTCAAGAAAATAACGGAGTATTACGAAGAAATATTTTTTCATCAAGCTACTGTAAATCCAATTTTTTATGTTGTTTTTCCAGTTTTTGGACTTTCGATAATTTATTTTCTTCGTCAATATTTATTCAAGAAAAAAGAAAACAAAGGGATTAAAGAAGTTTTTGAAAGCACGCAATCTAAGTCTAAAAACTTACCGATTTATAAAATTCCATCGCACTTTATTAATGGTTTATTGACAGTTATTTTTGGAGGATCAACAGGGATTGAAGTTTCTACAGTCGTGGCAACTGCAGCTATTGGTTCGGTAGCGCAACAAAAAGAAAATGTTTTTCGTCAGTACAAAACCGAATTAATTTGTGCGGGAGTTGCAGCAGGAGTTACAGCATTATTTAGTAGCCCGATTGCAGGGATTTTATTTGCAATCGAAGTAATTTCAAGAAAAGTAACGAGAGCTTTTTTAATCTCCAATTTAATTGCAGTTTCGATAGCTTTTGGGTTAATAACAGTTTTAAATGAAGGACCATTATTTGCTGTAACAATCACAACTTGGCATTTAAAAGCGATTCCATATTTTATCCTTTTAGGTATTTTGGCAGGAATCAATTCGGTTTATTTGACCCGTTGTGTCTTATTTTTTAAAGGACAGTTCTCTAAAATAGAAACACATTATTATAAAATCATTTTAGGCTCAATTGTATTGAGTGTTTCCTTATTTGTATTTCCACAGCTTTATGGAGAAGGCTATCACGCCATAAATGGAATTTTTAGAAATTCGGCAATTCCGTTAACACTTACATTGACATTAACGTTTATTAGTATTCTGATCTTAAAACCGATTGTTACTTCTATAACTTTAGCTTCTGGTGGCGATGGTGGTGTTTTTGCACCGAGCCTTTTTATAGGAGCCTTTTTAGGATTGCTTTTAGCATCTGTTTTAAATACATTTTTTAATGCACAGGTTATTCCTTTAAATTTTATGGTAATTGGTATGGCTGCTGTTTTAAGTGCTAGTATTCATGCACCATTTACTGCAATCTTCTTAGTTTGCGGACTAACGAATGATTACACATTATTTTTACCAATCTTAGTTGTTTGCTTGATCTCTAAGTACACAGCAAAAATGATTTATCCGCATACTGTTTATACATTTTTACCAAGCATATCAAAATAAATAATTTATGGGTGTTGACAAAATAAAAAGAAGCTACCGCAAAACAAGATACATACTTTACAAAGAAACTTTAATTAATTCTAAGGAGATATTCTGGTCATTTGTAGGCTCATTTGTTGGTATCGGATTAATTGCTTTTGTGCAAACACAACATTTTACAGGTTCAGATTTAGTGTATTTAATCGGATCATTTGGAGCTTCGAGTGTTTTGGTTTATGGAGAAGTTAGAAGCCCGTTTTCGCAACCACGTAACCTTGTTGGCGGTCATGTTATTTCAGCATTTATAGGAGTAACAGTACAGCAATTAGCACCAGATATTATCTGGATTACTGCGCCTTTGGCCGTATCGCTTTCTATTGTTTGTATGCAAATAACCAAAACATTACATCCACCAGGAGGGGCAACCGCACTTATAGCAGTGACTGGCTCTAGCCAGATGAAAGACATGGGATATTGGTATGTTTTCTCACCAGTATTAACAGGAGTTATAATATTACTTGTTGTGGCCCTAATCTTTAATAACCTTACTTCCTATCGTAAATATCCAAGCCACAATAAATACCATAATACGTATCATAAATTCAGAAAAAGATTAAGCAAGAAAATATCTCCAAATAATTAAAAAATAGATGGACGTTGATAACTATTTAGTACTAAATAGTAACAGCAAAATATAACTTCCGTAATTTTGTGAAGCTATGAAATTACGAAGCTTAGATAACGACGATACAACCTTAGAATTTTACATTCCTGATTATTCATCAAAATTAGAAATTCCTTTTTTTGATGTGGGAATTAGTGCTGGATTTCCATCTCCAGCAGATGATTTTATTGAGTTAACAATAGATCTCAATAAAGAATTTATTAAAAACAAAGACACTACTTTTTTGCCAAAGTAAAAGGGCATTCTATGAAAGATGTCGGAATCAATGATGGTGATTTATTGATTATAGATAAAAGTCTAGAACCTCAAAATAATAAAATTGCAGTTTGTCAAGTTGATGGAAAATTTACTGTAAAACGTATTAAAATTGAAAAAGATACGGTTTGGCTTATTGCCGAAAATGAAGATTATGAACCGATAAAGGTAACCTCAGAAAATGAACTTTTAATTTGGGGAATCGTAATTCATTCGATAAAATCGTTTTAATTTTTCTTAGAATGACAAGTTTATGGATTACAATCTTTGTCAAAGTTAAAAACTTTGACAAAGATATATTAGTGAAAATTCGTAGTTAAGAAAAATACATAATCTAGGAATTGTAGAGACGCTCTGCAGTATGTCTAGACACAAACAGAGGTTCTGCAAAAAAAAAAATAATCTCATATAATATAAAATGTTCGCTTTAGTCGATTGTAATAATTTTTATGCCTCTTGCCAAAGGGTATTTGAACCACATTTGATAGGAAAACCAGTAGTTATCCTTTCTAATAATGATGGTTGTGTTATTGCGCGTTCTGATGAAGCTAAATTAGCAGGAGTTCCGATGGGAGCGCCCGCATTTAAATTTGAAGCACTTTTCAAAGAGAAGAATATTTTTGTGTATTCATCTAATTATGCATTGTATGGAGACATGAGTAATCGGGTAATGAATTTGCTTAGAACTTATACTCCCGATATCGAATTATATAGCATCGATGAAGCTTTTTTAAAATTTACTGGTTTTGAATTGTTCGATTTTAATGAGATGGGAATCAGTATTCGAAAAAAAGTTACAAAAGGCACTGGGATCCCTGTAAGTATAGGTTTTGCACCAACAAAAGCTTTGGCTAAAGTAGCTAATAAAATTGCAAGAAAATTTGCCGAAAGAACTCAGAATGTTTACATAATCGATACTGAAGAAAAAAGAATCAAAGCATTAAAGTGGACAAAAATAGAAGATGTTTGGGGAATAGGTAGAAAGCACGCAAAACGCTTGAAACAAAAAAACATCTTAACAGCATATCAATTCACACAATTATCTGATGCTTGGGTACGTAAAGAAATGGCAGTGGTAGGGCTTCGCCTAAAACATGATTTAGAGGGGAAACCAACACTTGATTTAGAAGGGCCTCGAAACAAAAAAATGATTGCAACCACGCGTTCGTTCGAAACTAAATATGCCACTTACGACGAAATTTCAGAACGAGTAAGCACTTTTACAGCTTCGTGTGCTGAGAAATTGAGACGCCAGAACTGTCATTGCAATATGGTAACCGTTTTTATCCAAACGAATTATTTAGCAAATGATCAATCGCAATATTCCCGTAGTATTACTATAAATACAGATTTCCCAACGAATTCAACAATCGAGTTGAATCAAGCAGCTCAAAAGGGATTAAAGGAGATTTATAAAACAGGATATTCATATAAAAGAGCAGGAGTTGTTGTTATGGGCTTAACGCCAAATGATGAAACCCAACTTAATTTATTTAATACATCCAATCCAAAACATCAGCCATTGATGAGTGTTATTGATAAAATGAATTTGAGTTTTGGAGATAACAAAGTTAAATTTGGAGTACAATCATTAGGGCGACAATGGAAAATGAAACAGGATAGATTATCTCCAAAATTTTCAACAAAACTCAAAGACGTTATCACAATTGAAGTGTGATTTTTGTTAGTATAAATTGGGTTTATCTTTGATTGTATAGAAAAAGGGAACGTGGATGACGCAGATTCGCTATCGCGAAAACGCTGATAAATACGGATTTCCTTAAATGAGTCAATCAAAATATAACCATAATATTGTCTTTCTGAGGAACAGCTCGACAATCTAGAGCTACTTTGTTTTAGTTTCTTGCGAAGATTGCTTCGCCAGTTCGCTATCGCTCGTGTCTTCGTTCCTCAGAAAGACAAGTTTGTGAGAAAAAAACCGTTTTTATCCGAGTCTTTACTTTGGTAAATCCGTGTTATCCGCGCTCCATTTTCACAGAACTACATAATTTGATCATTAAAAAAAATATATTGTATCTTTGGTTTTCAAAATTTTAGATGATTTCAAAAACTCACATATTCTTTTTTATTTTCTTGTTTGGTCTCTTTTTGATGCCAATACAAGCAGAAGCGTGTGGTATGAAATCTGAAAAAAAGAAACATACAACCGAAAAATCGCAGACAAAGTCAACTGATGGATGTTGTGGTTCTCAATCCAATAAAAAAGGAAAAGAAGGTTGTGGTGATAAATGCAGCCATTCTAATTGCCGTTGTGTTACGGTTATTTCGGTACTTAGTTCTGAAAAACAAGAGGAAATTACATTGAATTGTTTTAATTTTTCTAATAAGAAACAATTTTTCAATGCTCATGAAGATGCTTTATCTTCAGGTTTTTATACGATTTGGTCTCCGCCAAAAATAAGCTAAAAGTTTTCCGTGACAGCCATAAGTGCGTCTACTAGAAAACGTTAACTTTAGGTATTCAAAAAAAAACAATATTAAATAACGTACAAGAGTTTGCGAACTCTTGTTATATAAATCATAGAAAAATGAAATCAATAAAAACTTTATTGGTAGCAGTCGTTGCATTGCTATCATTCACTGTATGTGATGCAAAAATAAAAAATGCAAAAACTGAAACAGTAAAAATATTTGGTAACTGCGAGATGTGTAAAAAAGTAATTGAAAAGGCAGGGAACTTAAAAAATATTGCCGAAGTAGATTGGAATGAAAATACTAAAATGGCAACGCTTACCTACGATACAACCAAAACAAATAAAGAGGAGATTTTAAAGCGTGTTGCGTTAGCAGGGTATGACAGCAATGAATTTTTAGCACCAAATGATGTTTATGCAAAACTTCCTGAATGCTGTCAATATGAGCGAAATACTAAAAAAATGGCAATGGTTCCTCCTGCAAAGAAAATGAATCATGATATGCATTCAAACCACAATATGACTTCTTCAGATGTTGATTTAAAAGAGAAAGCTTTAAACCCAGTTTTTGAGGCTTATTTTGGAATCAAAGATGCATTGGTAAAAACAGATGGAGCTACAGCTTCGGCGAAAGCTAAAACATTAGTTGCAGCTATAAATGGAGTAAAAATGGAAAGTTTACCAATGGAAGTACATATGGTTTGGATGAAAGTTTTAAAAAGTTTAAAAGAAGATGCCGAACATATTGCTGATACTAAAGACACAACGCATCAAAGAGATCATTTTGGAACATTATCTAAAAACGTATATGCTTTATTAAAAGTTTCAAAAGAAGAAACACCAACCTATTATCAGTTTTGCCCAATGGCAAATAATGGTAAAGGAGCCAACTGGTTGAGTAAAGAAAGTGCTATTAAGAATCCATATTATGGTTCGAAAATGCTGAGCTGTGGAAGTACTGTAGAAACTATCAAATAATGAAGTTATACATTAAAAACATGGTTTGTAGTCGCTGTAAAATGGTTGTGAAGTCGGAGTTGGAAAAACTCGGGCTTCATCCAGTTACAGTAGAATTAGGAGAAGTAGAAATACAAGAAACAGAAATAGATTCTTTAAAAGAGAATTTGGTAGAAGTCTTGCATTCTTTAGGATTTGAACTTATTGGTGATAAAAAAAATAAAATTATCGAGAAAACTAAAGTCTTGATTATCGATTTGGTACATCATAGGAATAATGATCTTACTACCAATTTATCTCATTATTTATCAAATGAATTGCAACACGATTATAACTCGTTAAGCAATCTTTTTACAGAAGTAGAAGGGACAACTATTGAAAAATATTTTATTTCTCAAAAAATAGAAAAGGTAAAAGAGTTGCTTATATACAATGAGCAAAGCTTAAGCGAAATTGCTTTTCAGCTTCAATATAGTAGTGTGGCACATTTGAGTAATCAATTCAAAAAAGTAACTGGATTTTCTCCAAGTTATTATAAACAGTTAAAGAATAAAAAACGCAAACAAATAGAGGATTTGTAAATCTTATAAATCATTACCAAAATTGTACAAGCTTATAAAAGCAATATTTTAGAAATTTGTTAAAATAAAATTCATAAAAAAATAAAGCAATGACTCATACTTATACAATTACAGGAATGACTTGCGATGGATGCCGGACTAAAGTAGAAAAAACATTAAATGCAATCGAAGGAATCGAGGCAAATGTTACTTTGAATCCTCCATTAGCAACGATTACGATGGAAAAGCATATTCCGACGGAAGAACTGCAAGAAGCATTAACTGCGGTTGGAAAGTACACCATTGAAATGAATATGAATCATGGACATGAAAAACCTGCAACGAAATCATGTTGTAGTGCTGACGGACATGATCACAAGCATGATCATAAAAAAGTAGCTATACCGCATAATCATGCTGGAGGTAAGTATTATTGTCCAATGCATTGTGAAGGCGATAAAATGTATGATAAGGCAGGAAATTGCCCAGTATGTGGGATGGATTTAGTACAAGAACCTGCAGCTGTTCAGATTCAGCAATATACATGCCCAATGCATCCGGAAGTCGTAACAAATGGACCTGGTGCGTGTCCAATCTGCGGAATGGATTTAGTACCAATGGAGCCAACCGACACCGAAGAGAATAAGGTATATAAAGAGTTATTGCAAAAAATGAAAATTGCAATACTCTTTACTGTTCCTATCTTTTTTATTGCTATGATTGAGATGATGCACGACAATCCGTTGTTAAAAATAATGGATGTTGGAAAATGGAATTGGGTACAGTTAATTTTCTCGCTTCCAGTGATATTTTACGCAGGTTGGATGTTTTTTGTTCGCGGATGGAAATCAATCGTAACTTGGAATTTAAATATGTTTACCCTTATCGCGATTGGTACGGGAATGGCATTTTTATTTAGTATTGTAGGAATGTTTTTTCCAGAGGTTTTTCCAGAAGAATTTAAATCAGGGCACGGAACAATTCATCTTTATTTTGAAGCAGCAACGGTAATTATTACACTAGTTTTATTAGGGCAATTGTTAGAAGCAAGAGCGCATAGTCAGACTAGTGTAGCGATAAAAGAATTATTGAAATTGGCACCAACAGAAGCAACTCTTGTAATAGATGGAGTTGATAAAGTAATTGCGATTCATGATATTAAAAAAGGAGATTTATTACGAGTAAAACCAGGAGATAAAATTCCTGTAGATGGAAAAATCACAGATGGTGAAAGCACAATAGACGAATCGATGATTACTGGAGAGCCTATTCCTGTAGATAAAAAGATAGGAGATGCGGTATCTTCAGGAACTATTAATGGAAATAAATCATTTGTTATGATTGCTGAGAAAGTAGGTTCAGAAACTTTGCTTTCTCAAATTATACAAATGGTTAATAATGCAAGTCGCTCCAGAGCACCAATTCAAAAACTAGCGGATAGTATTGCTAAATATTTTGTACCAATTGTAGTTGTTATTTCTATACTTACCTTTTTCATTTGGGCAAAATTTGGTCCAGAACCAGCTATGGTTTACGGATTTATTAATGCGATTGCTGTATTGATAATTGCTTGCCCTTGTGCATTAGGTTTAGCTACACCAATGTCTGTTATGGTTGGAGTTGGAAAAGGGGCTCAATCAGGAATTTTGATAAAAAATGCTGAAGCTTTAGAGAACATGAATAAAGTAAATGTTCTAATTACTGATAAAACGGGAACAATCACGGAGGGAAAACCTTCAGTAGAAAAGATTGTTGCGCTACAATATTCAGAGGATGAACTACTACAATACATTGCATCTTTAAATCAATATAGCGAGCATCCTTTGGCAGAAGCCGTAGTAAAATTTGCTAAGACTAAAAATGTTTCTTTGACGAAAGTCGATGATTTTGAAAACGTCGCAGGAAAAGGAGTTATTGGAACTGCTATTGGTAAAAAGGTTGCGTTAGGGAATAAAAAATTAATGGAACAGGTAGGAGCAATTGTTTCTGGCGCTATCGAAGAGAGAATTATTACCGAACAAAAATTAGGAAAAACAGTTTCGTACATCGCAGTAGATAAAAATGTAGTGGGATTTGTAACGATAACTGACGCGATAAAAACGACGAGTGCAGCAGCTATAAAAGAATTAATGCGCCAAGGAGTTGAAGTAATCATGCTTACAGGAGATAATGTAAATACAGCTAAAGCAGTAGCCGACGAGTTGCATTTAACTTCTTTTCAAGCAGGTTGTTTGCCAGAAGACAAATTAAAAGTTATCGAGAAATTACAAGCTGAAGGAAAAATTGTAGCTATGGCAGGTGATGGTATAAATGATGCGCCAGCTTTGGCACAATCGGATATTGGGATTGCGATGGGAACAGGAACAGATGTAGCGATAGAGAGTGCCAAGATAACTTTGGTAAAAGGAGATTTGCAAGGAATTGTAAAAGCAAAAAACCTGAGCCACGCAGTAATGAGCAATATCAAACAAAACCTATTCTTTGCTTTTATTTACAATGTGTTAGGTGTACCTGTCGCTGCGGGAGTTTTATATCCGTTCTTCGGAATATTGCTTTCTCCTATGATTGCAGCTTTGGCAATGAGTTTTAGTTCGGTATCAGTTATTGTGAATGCATTGCGATTAAGAAGTTTAAAACTTTAAAAGCTAAAAGATGAAAATTTATTCAACACTTATATTATTGCTATTCGCGATAAGTACAACCGCACAAAAAATCGTAAGGTATAATTTATATGTAAAAGATACGCTGGTAAATTTTACAGGAAAATCCAAAAGAGCAATTGCTGTTAATGGACAAATTCCGATGCCAACGCTCACTTTTACCGAAGGAGATATTGCCGAAATACATGTGCATAATCAGTTAAAAGAAAGTACATCTTTGCATTGGCACGGTATATTTTTGCCAAATCAGGAAGATGGTGTTCCTTTCCTGACACAAATGCCAATAAAACCTGGAGAGACGTATGTGTATAAATTTCCAGTTATCCAAAATGGAACACATTGGTACCATAGCCATAGCGGAATGCAAGAGCAAATTGGAATGTATGGTTCATTGATAATGAAGAAAAAAACGGATGATCCTGATTTTAGAAAAGGGATTGATGATTTGCCTACAATTCCTGTTATGCTAAGTGAATGGACAGATTATAATCCAGATAATGTGCATAGAATGTTGCACAATGCTTCAGATTGGTTTGCGATTAAAAAAGGAACAACTCAAAGTTATACCGAAGCTATAAAGGCAGGTCATTTTAAAACCAAAGTCAATAACGAATGGAAACGTATGATGGCAATGGATGTAAGTGATGTCTATTATGATGCATTTTTAATTAACGGAAAAAAAGAAAATGAATTTCCGGGACCATTTAAAGCGGGAGATAAAGTACGATTGCGAATTTCTAATGGAGGAGCTTCGTCTTATTTTTGGCTAACATATGCTGGAGGAAAAATTACGGTTGTTGCCAATGATGGAAATGACGTAGTTCCTGTAGAGGTAGACAGACTGATTATTGGAGTATCTGAAACGTATGATGTTGTGGTAACAATCCCAGCTGATGATACAGCATTTGAGTTTTTGACTACGCCAGAAGACCGAACAAAATCGACTTCAATTTATCTAGGAAAGGGAATAAAACAATTAACAAGCCCTTTGCCAAAACTCGATTATTTTGAGGGAATGAAAATGATGAACGGCATGATGAACATGGACGGAACCATGAACGAAATGGGAATGGGGATGAGCTTGCAAAAGATGGATATGAATGCTGTAATGTATCCTGAAATTACAGGAAGTGGATCTAAAGAAATGAAACATACACCCAAAGAATCAATGAAAATGAATGATGGAGAAAAAATGGATCATTCAAACCATAATATGGGAACAGGTTCTGAAGCTATTGTAACATTAAATTACAGCATGCTTAAATCGCCAACGGTAACTACATTACCCAAAGATGCTCCAGTTAGAGAACTACGTTTTGAGTTAACGGGAAACATGAATCGCTATTTGTGGAGTATGGATAATAAAGTATTATCGGAATCGGATAAGATTTTAATAAAAAAAGGAGAAACATTACGAATCGTATTGTACAATAATTCGATGATGCGTCACCCGATGCATTTACACGGGCATGACTTTAGAGTATTAAACGGACAAGGTGAATATGCTCCATTAAAAAATGTATTGGATATTATGCCAATGGAAACAGATACAATTGAGTTTAGCGCTAATGCTGATGGAGATTGGTTTTTTCATTGTCATATTTTATATCATATGATGGCGGGAATGAATCGTGTTTTTAGTTACGAAAATTCAGCACCAAATCCGTTATTACCCAACAAAGAATGGGCATATCGACAATTGCAGAAAGAAAGTAATATGAGCCATCTTATGGCCGAGAATGATTTTGCTACCAATGGGAATGATGGTAGAGCAATGGTACAAAATGCACGTTGGAGTTTTGGTACCGAGTGGAGATTAGGGTATAATGATAAACACGGTTATGAAACCGAAACACACATTGGGCGCTATATAGGAAAAAACCAATGGTTCATGCCGTTTATAGGATTTGATTGGCGTTATAGAAAATTTGGACATGATGAGATCGAAAAAAACGTTTTTGGGCAAAAAAACACCAAAGACAATCGTTCCGTATTAAGTATAGGTGCCGATTATACACTGCCTTGGTTAGTAATCGCTCAAGCTGAGGTTTTTACAGATGGTAATGTCAGATTCCAGCTATCTAGAGAAGATATTCCAATTTCGCCAAGAATACGAATGGCTTTTATGGTAAATACGGATAAAGAATATATGGGAGGCTTAAAATATATTCTAACCAAAAACTCAGGAATTTCTATGCATTACGATAGCGATATGGGTTGGGGATTTGGTTTAACGCTTAATTATTGATTCTTGTGAAATGTAAAATATAAGAAGTGATTAGTTTGTTTAGAATTTAAATAAAAACGACATTCAGAAATTAAGTTTTCTAAATGTCGTTTTTTACTTTAGTAGCTGTAAATACTATAAATTATACAGGTAACTTTTCTTGCGAATAATTTTTCCGTTTTCAGTCTCTTTAAATTGAGGAACAAAAACAATTTCTTTAGGTTTTTGATATTTATCTAGACTATTAAAAATGGAATCGTCGATAGGATGTTTTTCACCTTCGATAACCAAAACTAATTTTTCTCCAAGAGCAGTATCAGGAACGCCAGTAACAAAATAGCGAGCATTAATTTTTCCAGAAAGTTTTCCTTCAATTTGCTCTGGAATCAATTTTATACCACCACTGTTAATAACGTTGTCAATTCTTCCTAAAAAGACAAACTGGTGATCGTTTACAAGTTCAACGATATCATTGGTTACGATCGTTTCATTAGAAATTGTTGGAGCATTAATAACAAGACAATTTCTGTCGTCTTGAGTTATTTTTACATGAGGTAAAACTGTAAAAGCTTTTTCACCAACTTGTTTAGCTGCGATATGTGTAATAGTTTCGGTCATGCCGTAAGTTTCATACACTTTAGTTTTTAGTTTTGATACACTTTCTATGAGCGTTGCATCCATTGCTGCGCCACCTATAATAAGTTTTTTTACATTTTTAAGTGCAGTTAAAGAGTTTTGAACCTGCAAAGGAACCATTGCTACAAAATCGTATTTAGTATTGTTGTTTGTAAGCGGATGGAGGCTAGGCGCAACAAAATCAACATCTAATCCTAGAATTAAACTTCTTACGATCATCATTTTTCCAGCAATATACTGAGTAGGTAAGCAATGTAATGCTTTGTTTCCAGGATGTAAATCAAAGAAATCTCCCGTAGCAAGAGCCGACTCAATCATGGCTTGCTTTTGTAGCTGAATTACTTTTGGAGCTCCAGTTGTTCCCGAAGTCGTTATCTCGATATAAGACTTATTATCAAACCAATCTAAAATAAATTCTCCTATAGCTCTTTCATAGGCTTGACCTTCTTTGACGAAGCTATAGGCTATTTGTGACAAGTCTTCTCCATTAAAATGGTCTCCATTTAATTTGAAGAAATTGTGGACGTTTTTATATGTTATTTTTGACATTTGAGTTTGGTTATAGTTTAATTGTTTTAGACTTAATTTTTAATTGTGATCTCACCAGTTAGTTTTTCTTTCCAATTTGTCCAGTTGTATTTTTTGCTAAAAATAAATAGCATGATAGGATAAATAACAATTACAGGTAAAATAACATCGACACCAGCAGAAGGTTCGGAAATATCTTTAAAAACAGAATGTGTTTGGAATACCGACCAATCCGAGGTGACCAATAGCGCCCCTACTAAATTATTGGCAGCATGAAAACCAAGGGCAAGTTCTATGCCTTCGTCCATTAAAGTGATGATTCCTAAAAATAGGCCCGTGCCAATGTAATAGATCATAATAATATATCCCATTTTAGAAACTTCGGGATTAAAAATATGCATCACTCCAAATATAACAGAAGTCATTAGGAGTGGAAACCATTTGTTTCTAGCCAAATTTGCAAATCCTTGCATTAAATAACCACGAAAAACATATTCTTCAGTACTCGTCTGAATAGGAATTAAAATAGTTGCGATTACAAATAAAATAGCAAATGGAATAGGTTTGAAATTAATTATAAAATCTTCAGGATTCAGATAATAGAACAAAACGGTAAGTATAGCAGTAAAAATGCCCCAAAGTCCAAATGAAAACAAGATACGATTCCAATCGACTTTTTGCCTGGAGGTGGTTACCGATAAAAAAGTTTGATGATGTATATAGCGTACTGCAAAGTAAACTCCTGCCAAAGCAAATACAAATGAAATCAAGATAAGAAATAAGGTTACATTAGATTCAAAAATTGTCATTATTCCAGCTTCGCTAGTCGGATACGGGATTTTATTAACAAGAGTTTCGTATGCTATAGCAAGCGTAAGCGGAATTTGACCAACAAAGGATGCTGTTATTATAAAAACAGAACCTAGTAAATATTTCCAAAATTTATTTTCGTTTTTAACTCCTTGCTCTAGAAACATGTATTTAAATTTAAAATAGTACTTCGATTTATTGCATAAACCTTATTTTTGCTTGCACTAATTTACCTTTTTTTATTCCAAATATCTTTACTTCTTTAAAAAAATAAAAATGATAAAAATATATCACAACCCACGTTGCGGGAAATCAAGAAATTGTCTGGCTTTTATTGAAAACACAAAACAAGACTTTGAGATAATTCCTTACCTTATCGATACGCCTTCATTTGATGCGTTAAAAGAATTGCTTCAAAAATTAAGTTTAAAGCCAATAGAATTAGTTCGAACCAAAGAAAAAATCTGGATAGATAATTTCAAAAATAAAACAATGACTGATGCCGAAATTATTCAGGCAATGGTCGATAATCCTATTTTAATCGAAAGACCAATTGTAGTTAAAGACGGTAAAGCTATCATAGGAAGAGATTTAGAATTGGTAAAGCCTTTTTTAGAAACGTTATAAAGAAGCTTATTAACATATTATTATGATTTTTCATTTTAAACCACCAGTTACATTTGCAGTCTAAAAGCCAAATAGAAACTACCCAAAATGAAAAAGAATCAATTAATCATGCTTGTATTATTTTTTACAAGTATTTTCAGTTTTGCCCAACAACCTGGAGCAGAAAGGCTGAAAGTTAAAGTTACCGGTAAAGTTGTCGAAAAAACAACTAACCAACCACTTGAATATGCTACAATTACTTTGGTGAATACCAAAAATCCCAAAGCACTTGCAGGAGGAATTACCAATAATAAAGGAGAATTTAGTGTAGATGCCACCCCAGGCGTTTATGATATTAAAATTGAGTTTATTTCATTTAAGGTAATCGAAATTAAACAAAAGAAAATTACAGAGAATACCAACCTAGGACAGCTAGCATTATCAGAAGATGCAAATCAGCTAAACGAAGTTGTAATTCGTGCTGAGAAATCTACAGTTGAAATTAAGCTAGACAAAAAAGTATATAACGTAGGTCAGGATATGATTGTAAAGGGCGGAACAGTAAGTGATGTTCTTGATAATGTACCGTCAGTTTCTGTTGATACAGAAGGAAATGTAAGTTTAAGAGGAAGTGATAACATTCGAATTTTAATTGATGGAAGACCATCAAATGCGATAAATGTAGCCGAAGCATTACGACAAATTCCAGCCGATGCAATCGACAAAGTTGAGGTGATTACAAATCCATCAGCGCGTTACGATGCTGAAGGAGGCTCAGGATTAATAAATATTGTTCTTAAAAAGGAAAAAATCAAGGATTTAACGGAACTTTTATTGCTTCAACAGGAATTCCAGAAACCTACGGAGTAAGTGCAAATGCAAATTATAAAACCGAAAAAGTAAATTATTTCACTACAGCTGGTTATAACTACAGAACCAATGAAGGGGGAGGTTTAACTAATTCAGAGTATTTTAACCCTGATGGGACAACTAAAAGTTTTCTAGATGAAACTAGAGATACCGAAAGAATTAGGAAAAATTTCAACGGAAGAGCAGGAGTAGAGTGGATAATTAATCCAACCACTTTTTGGACAAATGCTATAAATTACCAGAAAAATTCAGGAGACGATACAGATTTAATTAATTATAATGAATTTGATGCTAATCGTAATTTTACAAAAGCAACATACCGTTTAAATGATGGTGTTTCGGCTAGTGAAAACGTAGAGTATACATCAAATTTGATAAAGAACTTCAATGATAAAGGACATAAACTTACTGTAGATGCATCGATTTCAAGAAATACGGATGATAATAATAGTATAATCACGGGAAATCGTGGGTTTAACAACACCTTAAATGATCAGGTTCAAAAACAAGTACAATTACAAGCAGATTATGTACTTCCGATAAGTGAAGGAAGTAGATTTGAGGCTGGATATAAAGGAAGCTTTGGTGATCTAAATAATAAATATTTTGTTTTAGATGAGTTAGGTGACAGAATAAATAGTTTATCAAACACTTTAGAATATAAAGAAAATATAAATGCAATATACACACAATTTGGATCGAAAATTAAAGACACAAAATTTTCATACCTTTTAGGATTGCGTTGGGAAGATACTGATATTCAGGTTAATTTGTTAGATACTAAAGAGTTCAATACAAAGAAATACAATAACTTTTTTCCAAGCGCATTTCTTAGTTATGAAATATCAGATCAAAGTAACTTTACAGCTAGTTACAGCAAACGTTTATCAAGACCAAGAGGGCGTTTTATGAACCCAGCTTCAAATTTCTCAAGTAATATTAATATTTTTCAAGGGAATCCAGATTTAGATCCATCACTAACAGATAAATATGATATCGGATATATCAAACGTTGGGATAAAGTAACATTTAATACTTCAGCTTATTTTGAAGATACAAAAGACGTATTTGCGTTTGTGCGATCTCCAACAGGTAGATTTGAAAATGGAATACCAGTTATTTTAAGTAAACCGATTAACTTAGGAAAAGAGCAAAAATTTGGTTTCGAATTTACGCTTAATTACACGCCGTTTAAATGGTGGAGAATAAACAGTAACTTTAATCTTTATAACGTAGAAACTACGGGTGAGCACAGTTATACAGATGCAAACAATGTTGTTGTTACACAAAATCTGGATAACAAAGCAAATTCTTGGTATGCAAGAATCAATTCAAAATTAACTTTACCATATAAAATTGATTGGCAGTTAACAGGAATGTATAACGGAGAACAAAAAACGGCTCAAGGAAAAAACTTGGCTATGTTTGGTATGAATACTGCTTTTAGTAAAGACATTCTTAAAGATAAAGCAACAGTAGCATTTAACATAAGTGATATTTTTAATTCTAGAATAATGAAGTCATATACTTATTTAGAGAATCAAACTTCATATGGAGAAATGCAATTTCGCAAGCGACAATTTAATCTTTCATTTACTTATAGATTCAATAAGCCTAAAAATGAAAGAGAAAAAGGACCTAAAGGAGAGAATAATGATGGCGGAGGAGAATTTCCTGGATAGGCAAATACAGTAGATAAAAAAGGACTCGTGAAAACGGGTCCTTTTTTTTATGAAGTAATCAAATTAATTTTAGATACGTATACTGATGTAAATAATGTGTTGTGCAAGAATCAATTCAAAGTTGATTGTACCACAGAAAATCAATTGGTAGTTAAAAAGAACCTAAGGGGGAGAATAATGATGGCGTATGAGAATTTCTTGGATAAGGAAGTATCATAAATAAAAAAAAGGACTCGTAAAAACGGGCCCTTTTTTTATGTAGTAATCAAATTAATTTTAAATTGATTGCTCTTTCTTTGCTTTTCTTTCTTTGTACATTTCCCATAAAGCTCCACCAATCCAATATTGAACGAAACCTACAAGAAAAAACATTAACCAAAACCCTATAGTTAGAATGGTTAAGAAAAGTAAAAAGCCTAAATACTGTGAAAATTCAAACATGTTTTCCGGAATTTTTGAATGTAGGCACAAATGTAGGCCTAATATTTTTTCTTACCAATAAAAAACTAAATCAATTTTTATAAAATAGTAATTATCCGTATTTTTGAGGTCAATTTAAAATGAATATGCCTAGAATTTACTTCTGGAGCAATTACCAGCTGTTCGTTATATCTTTTTTAGGCTAAAATGCCCTAAAAAAGGATGCCACTTCCATCTGGGCTATAGAATATTATTATCAAACATCAGATTTTTATATAATAACACACATAAATACACTAAAATGAAATTTAGAATAGAAAAAGACACCATGGGAGAGGTGCAAGTTCCAGCAGAAAAATATTGGGGTGCACAAACAGAACGTTCTCGTAATAATTTTAAAATTGGAGCAGCAGCATCAATGCCAAAAGAAATTGTTGAAGGATTTGCTTACTTAAAAAAAGCAGCTGCTTTTGCAAATCATGATTTAGGTGTTTTGCCAGTAGAAAAAAGAGATGCAATTGCTGCAGTATGTGACGAAATATTAGCAGGTAAATTAGATGATCAATTTCCGTTGGTAATTTGGCAAACAGGTTCAGGTACTCAAAGTAACATGAACGTAAACGAAGTAATTGCAAACCGCGCACAAGTTCTTAAAGGATTTGAAATTGGAGAAGGAGAGCAATTCATAAAAGCAAATGATGATGTAAATAAATCACAATCATCAAACGATACTTTTCCAACAGGAATGCACATTGCAGCTTACAAAGCAGTTGTGGAGATTACTATTCCAGGAGTTGAAAAATTAAGAGATACACTTCATGCAAAAGCAGTTGAATATAAAAATGTTGTAAAGATCGGACGTACGCACCTTATGGATGCAACACCGCTTACTTTAGGACAAGAACTTTCAGGATATGCAGCTCAATTAACTTATGGACTAAAAGCAGTTAAAAATACCTTAGCGCACTTATCTGAAGTTGCTTTAGGAGGAACGGCAGTAGGAACAGGTTTAAACACACCAGCTGGATACGATGTAAAAGTAGCTGAGTATATTGCTGAGTTTACAGGACATCCGTTTGTAACAGCAGAAAATAAATTTGAAGCGCTTGCAGCTCACGATGCAATTGTTGAATCTCATGGAGCATTAAAACAATTGGCAGTTTCTTTAAATAAAATTGCTAATGATGTTCGTATGTTAGCTTCAGGACCACGTTCAGGAATTGGAGAAATTATTATTCCAGAAAATGAGCCAGGTTCATCTATTATGCCAGGAAAAGTAAACCCAACACAATGCGAAGCATTAACAATGGTTTGTGCACAGGTTATGGGTAACGATGTGGCTATTTCAGTAGGAGGAATGCAAGGTCATTACGAATTGAATGTTTTTAAACCAGTAATGGCAGCTAACTTCTTGCAATCAGCACGCTTATTAGGAGATGCTTGTGTTTCGTTTGATGAGCATTGTGCACAAGGTATCGAGCCAAACTATAAACGTATTAAAGAATTAGTAGATAATTCATTAATGTTAGTAACAGCTTTAAATACTAAAATTGGATATTACAAATCGGCAGAAATAGCTCAAACAGCACACAAAAACGGAACGACACTTAAAGAAGAAGCTGTTCGTTTAGGATACGTATCAGCAGAAGATTTTGATGCTTGGGTAAAACCAGAAGATATGGTTGGAAGCCTTAAATAATTAATTGTTAATTATGGATTGTTAATTGTTAATGATGCGTAATAAATGAAAAACCCTGCAATGTAGTAACATTGCAGGGTTTTGTTTTTTATGTCATCTATTGTCATCCTGAGCGGAGTCGAAGAGCTTTAATCATCAACAATTAATTGTTAATTATGGATTGTTAATTGTTAATGATGCGTAATAAATGAAAAACCCTGCAATGTAGTAACATTGCAGGGTTTTGTTTTTTATGTCATCTATTGTCATCCTGAGAGGAGTCGAAGAGCTTTAATGATCATTATTGTAATCTTAGCAGGTAGTAATTAATAATTTATTAATCAATAATTACTGTCACCCTGAGCGTAGTCGAAGAGCTTTAATTATCAACAATTAATAATTAAATTACTTTCCATCTACATAATCTTGTAAATAGCTAAAACGTGGCGTTAGCTTACCGTTTTCTGTTATTTTGGCTCTGTGTAAGATTCCATCTTTATCACCGTTAAAAAAGGCAGGAATTACGTGTTCCATAAAAAGTTCCCCAAAACCTTCACTAGCATCTTTTGGAATTTCGCAAGGCAAATTATCTACAGCCATTACCACAATTGCAGCAGGATGAAAAACATCAACCTCTTTGTCTTCACCAGGGAAATAACCATATAAAGGCTCTTCGATAGTCGATGAGCGAAGTGTGCAGGCAATAGGGCCATTTATATCACATGAAATATCGGCAACGACTTTTATTTTACAATCTTTAGACTGAAGCATTTCTCTAGACAAAATCATTGGTGCCGCATTTGCATGAAAGTGCCCAGCAAAATAAACATCAGTTACTCGAGTGAATCTTTCAAAATCAGAAACGTACTCCTGTGGGTGTTCGTAAAAATCGGTATAATCTAAAAGCTGACCATCTTTACGTTTGTTATAATCCAAAACATCAAGTTGAACATAAACTGCTTGAGTATAATTTTTAGTTAGGTAATTGTCAATAGTTACCTCTTTTATTTTAATGGCGTCAAGGATTTCTTTAGCACCGCTACCTACTTTTCCAGTTCCAGTAATAACAAATTTTAAAGGAGGAAGTGTAATGCGTTTTAAATGAGCAATTAAAGCCTCTTTGCCAGATAAAGTTTCTGCTTTAGGCAATTTAAACAATTCAAATTTAATTCCGAATGCACGAATACCATTATATACACCAACAATACCTGCGTATCTTCCAAAGCCAATAAGCCTTTGGTTGTGAGAGTTTACGATAGTTTCATGATCGTATAATTCGATGTTTTTTTCTAAGATTGCTTGTAACAATTTTCGATTATAAGGTTGTTTCTTGATGGTATGAGAAAAAAAGAAATAAGCCTTATCAGGAATTAAATTCTCAATAGGAACTTCTTTTACTCCAAATAATACATCACAATCCGAAACATCATCGGTAACAGTTATACCTAAGCTTTTGTATTGAATATCGGTAAAAATTCGAATATCAGAACTTTCTACAGCTACAGTAGCTTCATGATAAAGTTGTTTCAATCGAGCCAGTTCGTTAGGAGCAAATACAACTCTTCTGTCTGGTGGGTTTTTTCTCTCTTTTATAATTCCAAATTTCATTTATTGGTGTTTAGGTTTGTATAAATATAACTTTATTGGTTAAATTTGTTTTAAATATAACAAATATAGTTAAAGTTTTGTTGTTTTTTTTGAAAAATATCCAAGCCCATTTTATTATGTGCTGATGTTCAATGGACTGATAAAAATCAAGCTTAAAACTGTGTTAAATTATGAGAATTCATCTCAAAAAGGCAAATAAACAAAAGTATTCAATTCTATATATTTGTTTCCCTAGAATCCAACTCATGAATTTCATTAAAAAAGCAAATATAGCACAAATCCTTTTCCTTATTTTAGTTTTAAGCTCTTGTGGAAAAGATAAAAGTTCAAATGCAGCTCTTGCTGAAACTGTAGAAGATACACTCCCTAAGATGAAGCCTTTGCTTCATGAAAAAAAGTTACCTGCCAGCTATGTAGCTACAATAAAAAACAAAGTTGATTCTTTTTATAATAAGAACTGGCCTAATAATTCCATGAATGGAGGATTTTTAGTAGCAAGAAACGGCGAGATTATCTATGAAAAATATGAAGGCTATGCGAATAAAAATCAAAAAACGGAAATAGATAGGAATACACCGTTGCATATAGCATCGGTTAGTAAAGTACTTACTGCAACAGCTGTTTTAAAGTTGGTAAATGCAGGGAAATTTGATTTAGATCAAAAAGTAAATACCATTTTGAAAACATTTCCTTATGAAGATATTACAGTAAGGATGTTATTAAATCACAGAAGTGGAATGCGTAATTATGCTTATTTTACAGATAAGGACAAAACAATTTGGGACAGGCACAATCAATTAACCAATCAGGATATTTTAAATATCATGGCTACAAAAGATATTGGTTTAGAGTATAAACCCAATACTCGTTTTACCTATTGTAATACTAATTATGCGATGTTAGCATTAATTATAGAGAAAATAACAGGACTTAGTTATAAAGAGGCAATGACTCAAATGATTTTTAAGCCTTTGGGAATGACGCATACTTATGTTTTTGATATCGATAAAGACAGAAAAACAGCTGTTCCATCATATAAAGGAAATAATGTTGAAATTGGAATAGATTATCTGGATGCTGTTTATGGGGATAAAAATGTTTATTCAACTCCTCGTGATTTATTAAAATTTGATAGAGCAAGAAATGCTCCTAATTTTTTAAAACCTGAATTGCTAAAACAAGTTTATGAAGGATATAGTAATGAGCGCAAGGGAGAAAAAAATTATGGACTTGGTATTCGAATGATTAATTGGTATTCGGGACAACATTTTTATTTCCATAACGGATGGTGGCATGGAAATACGTCATCTTATATAACGCTTCAAAAAGAAAATGTTACTATCATTGCGTTGTCTAATAAATTTACCCGTAAAACATATGCGGTTCGTAAATTGGCACCCATCTTTGGAGATTATCCTTTTGTTTTTAAAGATCTCGACTAATATATGGGGTATAAATTGAGGAGCTAAAATTAAATCGAATATTTTTTTGAAATTAATTTCGATTGGTGGCTCAAAAAGCGTAATTTTGCAATCTCAATTTTTTATTGAAAAGAAATGGGGTCGACTGGTTTTGACAGCAAGTCGAATTGAACAGTAAGCACGTCGAGCATTGAGACCTTGCTCGTAAATATAAGATCTCAACACTTTTACACGGCGAAAATAACTACGCTTTAGCTGCATAATCCGAATTATAGTACGATTAAGCCACGTTCCTATCAGATAGGAAAGCTGGATTCTCCTTGAAAGCCTTGGTTTGTGGCGGTCAATACAGGGGAACCGTAAAAATAAACCTAGATTTCCATGAGCTTCGGGTGGATTTCGAAATTAAGAAGATAAGTATTGTGTGGCTGTTCCTGGCCGAGCACAATATCGAAAATCTAATCAGGAAATAAGCGTGTAGAAAGCTCTTTAGTTGCTTGTTTGGACCCGAGTTCGATTCTCGGCGACTCCACAAAAAAAGCCTGTAAACTTAATGTTTACAGGCTTTTTTGTTTTTCATAGGGATTCAAAAATTTAATTTTTTGTCCTGTTTTTAATTAAAATATGCATCTGACATAGATTTATATATGCCAGATGCCGTTACAAATCAACCTTCAATTAAATTTTTATTTTACTGTATACGTCATACGGTTTGCTTCACAAAGCCTGAAATAGCCTAAAGCAAAATTATTAGAATCAGTTGTATTGATTATATTTCCTCTAATATTACCAGGTATTGCAGCAAAAGGGTTTGAATTTGTAACCTCTAAAATTAGATTCATATAATTATAAAAGTTCTTAGTAATACCACGATGTGTTATATTAAGTGTTATTCCCGGTTTTAAATCTGAATCTGAAAATTTTTCAGCTAATTCATTTCCATTAGTAAATTCATCACTTGTAGATGTGTATTCTGGAAAAGGAGATAAAACACTTTTATAATCTGTCAGATAGTAATTAGTCTGATCAGCTGGGTCTTTATAATAAAATGCTACTACAATAAGATCAGGTCCTGTTATATCTGGCATAAATTCCTGTTCTATTCTGTCAATTTGCGGCACAGAAACTAATTTTTCAATAGCAGTTAAACTTTGTCCATCGACTTGTGCAAATAATTTATATTCCATATTAATTACAGGAACAAAATTAGTACAGATATATATTCCTGGCTCAGATTCATTAAATGTAAAAACAACTCCATCACTATTTTCGACCCTTACTTGTGCTCCTGAAACCTTTGGTGTAGTGGCACTGTAATAAGGAGCCATTCTGCTTATTTTTATTGTCTGTTTATTGCCGCTAGTTCCTTTTTCCCAAATTATCTCAGCATCGATTACTATTTTAGGTTCTCCAGTTTCTAATTCAAGCTCAACAACCTTGTCACAAGACAGAAAAAGTAAAACAAAAAGAAAACTAAATAAAGTAAATCCTTTACTTTTAAAATTGTATTTTTTTAATCTTAGCATGCTATTAAAATTTAAAATTATAAGAAACACCAGGTACTAATCCGTAAATAGAGAGTTGTTTGGACTCATTAACTCCTGTATTATTATTTTGTGAAAACATCATCGATGCGGCATTTTGTCTGTTATAAAGATTATAAATACTAAATACCCAATAGCTTTGCCATCCTTTCTTTTTATCTGGTTTAGGGGTGTAGGTTGCGCCAATATCCAAATGATGATATGCAGGGAGTCTGCTTGAATTTCTCAACGTATAATTAGGTACATATCTTTCCCCAAATTCATAATATCCGTTAGGATATGTTACTGGCTGACCTGATTGTAAAGTAAAATTAGCATTAAAGGACCATTTAGCGTTGAATTCATAATTTGCAGTAATATTCAGATTATGTAATTTATCATATCCTGATAAATACCAATCACCATTAGCAATACCTGGTTCTTGAGGAGTTCTGCCAGGCGTTCTTTGTTCTGCCTTAGACAAAGTATAAGCAACCCATCCTGTAAAGCGGCCCGTATTTTTTCTGTATAATAGTTCCATACCATACGATCTTGCTTCTCCATTCAGGATATCCTGCTCTATATTATTGTTACCCAATAAATTTGCACCATCGATATAATCGATACGGTTTTTAATTTTTTTATAAAATAATTCCCCCTCAAAAGAGTACTCACGTTCCTTAAAATTTTTGAAAAATCCTACTGCATATTGATCCAGCATTTGTGGTTTTGTAAAAGGACCGCTTGGTGTCCAGATAGTCATAGGCAACGGAGCTCGGGTATTAGACAACATATGGATATATTGCGCCATTCTGTTGTAGCTTGCCTTTACTGAGGTTTCGTCATTAAAAGCATATGATAATGCCAATCTTGGTTCAAGGTTATTAAACTTACTAATGGTTTTTCCTTTTCCGTAGTATGTACTTCCAGTTGGAGTTGCTTCTTCATAAATATGATATAACGGATTGTATACTACTGCTTCTCCATTTTCGTACGTACTGATACTTTCGCCTCCTAAACGATAAAAGGTACTGTAACGAAGTCCATAACGAAGATTCAGCTTTTCTGTAATCTGATTCTCGACATCTAAATATGCAGACGTTTCTAAAGCATATTTTTTATCTAATTGATTGTAATTATACTGCGAATTAACACCATACGGGCGTACAGTTCCTGGATTAAAATCATAATATAAACCATCAATACCATAGTTAAGTTTAAAATTGTCTGATATGGTGTGATTCCAATTGTATTTAAGCCCGTAGTTGGTAATCTTACTGTCCCATTCAAATTTTTGAAATGGTATTTGCAGATTAAATTTATAATCACTGTAAAAAACAGAAAGGTTTGTATTTAACTTTTCAGAAAATTTATGTTTCCAGCTAAACGTTCCCATAGTATTACCGTAGGTACTGGCAAAAAAGTTATTAATATCAAATATATCATTCCCAAGGTAACCAGAAAAAGCAATTGTATTATTGGTTCCTAAACGATAATTAAGTTTGGCATTAATATCATAAAACATTACAGAACTCTTAATATCAGTAAGTTTCAGGAATAAATGCGCATAAGAAGCACGCCCAGCAACAATAAACGAACCAACATCTTTTTTTAAAGGGCCTTGTACTAAAAGCCTACTTGATATAAGACCAATACCTCCGTTTATTTTATACTCATTAAGATCTCCCGTTTGCTGTGTTACATCCAGAACAGAGGAAACGCGTCCTCCAAATTTAGACGGAATTCCACCTTTGTATAAATCTAATCCGCTAACAACGTCTGCATTAAAAATAGAAAAGAAACCAAACATATGAGAATCTCCGTATACTGGAGCACCATCTAAAAGAATCAAATTCTGATCAGCGGCACCACCGCGAACATTAAAACCAGACGAAGCTTCACCAGCATTTGTAACACCAGGTAAAGTCAATAATGATTTTAAAGGATCTGGTTCACCCATTGCCGTAGGCAATCTTTTAATCTCGGCCATCGAAAGCTTATTAACGCTCATCTGAGTGTTTTTCACATCAACTGCCTTACTTGTAGTTATGACTATCTGTTCTAATTCGTGACTGTCTGATTCCATGCTGAAATCAATTTTAGTATCATCAGAAACTGTGACTTGCTTTTTTTTATTCTTGTAGCCTACATAACTAACTAAAACAGTATAAGTTCCGTTGTCTAAATCGATAGTGTACTTTCCATTTTTATCAGTTGTAGCGCCTGTTTCGATTTCTGAGATATAAACATTTGCGCCAATAACAGGTTCCCTGTTCTCATCAATAAGTTGCCCTGTTAGCTTATTTTTTTGGGCTCCTTTTGTAACTTTTTGTTTTACAAAAATATTATTACCCACTACTGAAAACTGAATTGTACCAGTCTTATTAAGTTCATTTATGAGTTGTTTTATCTCAATATTTTTATAAGTCTTTTTATGTGTAAAATATTTTTGACTGATATTAATTTGATCAGTATAGGCGAATTTAAAATCGGTTTGATTCTCAATTTGCTTAAAAAAATCTTTTAAGGTCACAGTTTGGTCTACAGTCACGTTTATGTTTTGGGAGAACACACACCAACTGAATAAAAAAAAGCATGTTGAAATTATATGCTTCATGAATTTTTGTATTTTTGAATATTATTAAATGGATAGTTTTATGCTATCTTAACTATGGGAAGGATGTTTAGTTTCGCGGCTAGGACATCCTTTTCTTTTCTACTGAAAAGTAATCTGTTTTAATTTTTCATTTACTTCAAAGTTTAGGTTATACATTTCTGATATTAATTGGACAATTGTTTTTAAATCTTCTTTTTTATTGATTCGAACTGTAATTCTTTGATTATAGTATTCCTGTGGGATAGTTACTTTATAACCATAATTTGACTCGATATAGGTACTGATTGTGCTCAGTTTTTCATTATCAAAATCTAAAAATCTATTAAATTCAGTTACAGAAGCGATTTCGTTTCCGTAGATGAATTTTTCACCAGGTTTAAGTATCCATTTTTTATCTTGGTTTTTCACACTCATCTCAACGCTTCCTTCATAAAGTTCTACCGCCACTTCTTTTTTAGGATAGCCTTTAACTGTAAAAGCGGTACCTAATACTGTAGTTGTGGTTTCGTTACAAAACACCTGAAAAGGATGTTTTTTATCTTTTTTTACTTTAAAATAAGCTTCTCCACTAATTTCTACTTTTCTATTAACAGCAAAATTAGTAGCATACATAATTTTGGAATTTGGACTCAACTCTACTTTTGTACTATCTGGTAGGGCTACAATTTTAATTATAGAAGTGGTGTTTTCTATCGTATTTTCCACAATTTCAATATTGTTACTTATTGGGTCATTAGTAAAGTACAGACCTACCCCGATAAGAGTAAAAATTAAAATAGCGGCTGCGGCTGCATAATGGCGCCATGAACCAAATTTTTGTTTTTTGGATGGGAATGTCTTCGATTGGAATTGTTCCCAAGAAGCCTCTTTTTCAGAGTCAGAATGAGGAATAGGAGTTTCATTCCATAATTTTTTTAATTCTTCTTCTAATTTCTTTTCGTCCATATCTTTTGTGCGTTAAAGTTTTTGGCAATAAAATCCTTGTTTGTTAAAAACACCATAAACCATTTCTTTAATATCTCTATTAGTTTCGATTCTTAGAATATGGTCACTATTATCCAAATCAAAATTCATTATACAATCAGAAATGATAAACTGCAGAAGTACTACAATGAAGCTTGCATCTTCTTTGGTTGTAACATCTGTTTTATAAGATTCAGTACGCATTTTATGTTTCCGTTTATATCTATAACAAACGAGAACATAAAAGTTCCTAATGCTCTTCTATTTTTTTTCGAATAAATTTACTGGCAAGATAAATATGATTGGCAATCGTTTTTTCAGAAAGATCTGTAATTGATGCAATCTCTTTATAACTAAGGTTTTCCAGTTTGTGTAAAGTGAATATTTTTTGTTGTTGTTCGGGAAGTAGATTTATGAAGTTGTATAATTTTTCTCTTCTTTCTTCAAAAATATCTGTTTCAGTATCTTCTTGCTCCATTTGAAATTCTAGAGGATCAAGCTGAATTAGTTTGTTTTCTCTATTAAGATGATTTATAATGATGTTTTTGCATATTGTAAACAATTGTTTATCAAATAAAACATCTTCATTGAGTAATTCTCTTTTATTATATAATCGTAAAAAAGTCTCCTGAACGAAATCCTGTGGGCTAAGAACAGTAAAATTAAATCGCTTGGCAATGTTTATTAGTTTATCGTAGTAATTTAGATAAGCTTCCTTAAAAGAAGCTTCATTACCTTTTTTTAAACTTAATATAAACTTTTTATTGTCCATAACGTAAATATGATGACTGATTTTAGTTCAATTTTCAAAAAAATATTGAGTTCTAAATTTGACCATTAAGGTTAGCTTATTCAATTTTTAATAAACTTTGCGGTGCAAATAACAGCAATTTTATTTGAAAATTTATTCAAGAGAAAAAGATAGTTATAAAATAGTATACACCAATCTGTAAGATTTGCTTTGTGAGTAGTAGTTGTTTGTACATTATTTATTTGTTGGAAAACTAAAAAAGGATATAATATTTATAAGCAAACAGTTGGTTTTGGGTAGGTAATATCTGAGGAAGTTTTTATTATTAACAAAAAATCCTGTAAACAATGTTTACAGGATTTTTTTGTTTTGCTAATGTCGTGAGTGATTTGTAGGGTTTTATTATTGAGGAGTGTATCGAATAGTATTCTTTATCTTCATATTTAAACCAATAGGCAATCGTAATTAATGCAATTTTTGATGTTGTTAGTATTAAACTACTGTAACTTCAACTGCATTTTTGCCTTTCTTTCCGTCAACTATTTCAAATTGAACAGAGTCATTTTCACTAATTTGCTCTTTTAAGCCTGATGCATGAACAAATACGTCTTGTCCTGTACCTTCTTCTGTAATGAATCCAAATCCTTTTGCTTCATTGTAAAATTTTACTACTCCTGTTTTCATAATTTATATTAAATTTATTAGTAAATGTAGTCGAAAAATAAATTTAACTTATTGATTATTAGTTTTTATTTTAAAAAATAATTCTATATATTTTAACGTTTCGTTAAGGATTGATAAAGTTAGTGTCCAATTTGGTTAGTTATGCGATAATATAAGAGAGAGATCTAGCCGAGATCGTAGTGGCATCCTTTTTATCTTCCTTTTTTTGGAGATAAAAAGATAAAGCGGAGAGCTGGAAAATGCTCCAAAAAATAAAACCACCCGAAATGAGTGGTTTTGATCTTCTAAGAAATATTTTATTAAACAGTTTGGTCATCTATTGTTGCGGCAGGTGCATTGTTTTTTACCGATTCGATTCCGTTATCTCTTGCTGAGACGCTTTCATACATTTCGCTAGTTCCAATAATCTGACCATTGGTAGCTTTTAGATTAAAATAAGGCTTTCCGTTAGTTGATGTTTTTCTGTCAAATTTTGAATCATCTTGCGAATTGGTTCTTACTGATTCGATTCCGTTTAAACAGCCTGCTTTTGCTGAATATCCTTCGCTTGCAAGAATTGTTTGTCCGTTGTTAGCTTTTAAATTAAATTGAAACTCTCCGTTTGTTCTTTTTGTGATAACAAATTTTCCCATTCTAAATATTGGTTAAGGTTAAAAATAGTTTTTAATAGTTGTTTTATTTCATAAAAATACAAAAGAAAAATATTAGAAGATAGTGGGAAACAGTAAAATGTTTAAATAAATAATTTTAAAAAAAAACGAGAACTTAATTTTTAATTAGGTTCTCGTTTTTTATATGATAAAATTGTTTTCTAGAATTTAAATCCTAAGCTAATATTTGAAACAGCAGTTTTTACTTTTAAATTAGAAGCATCAATATCTGTAACACCTGCTAAATATCTATAGTCTAGTGTGAATTTCCATAAATCAACACCAACTCCACCAAGGAGACTGTTGTTGTTTTTTACAACGTCGATATAGTTTAAATTGTTGTTTCTGTCTATATTTGAGTAGTTTTTCCAGTTGTAACCGCCAAATATTCTAACATTTCCGAGTTTACCTAAAGGAACAATTTTGTAACCTACAATTAATGTCGCTTCAGTTCCAGATAATTTATAATCTGTATTAGCGATACCAGATTCAGATACAGTAAATTTAGATTGTGCATATCCAAATTCAGCTTGTCCATAAAGCATTAATAAATTTACTCTTGCAAAACCACCAAAACCTATTGAATTACCTGAACTATCAGAATTGTAATCATTTGTTGAGATTGAAGTTATGTTAGAAGAAACGATAGGACCGAATTGTAGTAATTGGGCAAATGAATTTGCACTGATACATAATAGTGTGATTAAAAAAAGCTTTTTCATAGGGAGGGTTATTTAGGGGGTATACTATTTAGCAATTAAAATTAATTATTATATGTCAGAATCGAAAGACATATCTTCTTTATTTTTTTATTGATTTTATTGGTGTTGCCATTATTTCTTTGAATTTTAATAGAATAAGATTTCTTTAGGTGGATTTTAAAAAGAGAAATATATTATGGAATCGGATTTTAGTATAGGTTAATTCTGTAAAAAAAAATAAGCAAAAGAATAGGTTTACTTGAGGGGGTGTATTGTTATGAGAGGGTTAAAATAATTAATTCTAAATTTGAATCCTTAGCCAATTAAAAAAGTAATTATGACAATCAAAGAAATTCCTGCCTCTGAAACATGGGCAATTCGGCATAAAGTAATGTGGCCAGCAATGTCTTTAGAATTTGTACAATTAAAAGAAGATGATTTAGGTATTCATTTTGGAGTATATAATGAATCCAAACTAGTTGCGATTGTTTCTTGTTTTGAAGATAATAACGAAATGCAATTTAGAAAATTAGCTACTTTGACAGAAGAGCAAGGAAAAGGTTTTGCAACAATACTGCTAAATTATGTTTTTCAACAAGCTAAGGATAAGGGAGTAAAGCGTATTTGGTGCAATGCTAGAGTAAACAAAAAATCTTTTTATGAGAAATTTGGATTAGTAGATACAGAGAATACTTTTTTTAAATCGGGGCAAGAGTTTACAATAATGGAGCTGCGTTTTTAAAATTAGATTCTAAAATCAAGAATAGTATATCTGGTTCATATATAGTTGTTTAATGATTTTTGAATGCTATTTGTGTATATTAAAGCTTAAATTTCTGTGAGTTATAAATTTTTATTAATAAATTATCATTTATACTTCACTAAAAAAACTATTTTTGGATTCTGTATAAATTAAGATTGAAATGCATAAAAATCAGCACATAATACTATTTTTTTTATTTTTTATTTTTTTAGGATGGAGTGGAAGTGCTCAAGAAAAATCGCGATATCCTAAAAACGAATTTAGAGGAGTTTGGATTGCTACCGTTGTTAATATTGACTGGCCGAAAAGTAAAGTTGATAATGTTGAAAAGCAAAAAGCAGATTATCTTGAAATTTTAGAGACTTATAAAAAATTGAATTTTAATGCAGTAATTGTACAGATCCGAAGTGTGGGTGATGCTATTTACCCTACAAAGTTAGCTCCTTGGTCGCGTTATTTGACCGGAAAAGAAGGACAGGAACCAAAACCATATTATGATGTTTTAGCTTGGATGATCGAGCAAGCGCATAACAGAGGATTTGAGTTTCATGCTTGGATGAATCCATACAGAGCAACATTTGACTTAAAAAAAGATAGTTTATACTCTAACCATGACGTTATTAAACATCCAGAATGGATGATTGAATACGGAGGTAAATTATATTACGATCCTGCTTTGCCAGAAGTACAGGAGCATTTAACAACTATTGTAGAAGAAGTTGTTGAGAATTACGATATCGATGCGATACATTTTGATGATTATTTTTATCCTTATACTATTCCCGGAAAACAATTTAACGATACAGCCTCTTATAAAAAATATGGTAGTGGACTTAGTTTAGCCGATTGGCGTAGAGCAAACGTAAGTAATTTTGTTCAAACTATTTCGACTACAATAAAGAGCTGTAAACCTTGGGTACAATTTGGCATTAGCCCTTTTGGCGTTTGGCGTAATAAATCAAAAGACCCTAAAGGTTCAGATACTCAATCAACGTCTAATTATGATGATTTATATGCAGATCCTATTCTATGGATGGATCAGAAATGGATTGATTACATTATACCTCAATTGTATTGGAGTATGAATAATCCGAGAGCTAATTATTCGAAACTGGTAAAATGGTGGTCCGAGAATTCTAATAACACAGCTATCTATATTGGGCACAGTCCATATAAGATTAGAGCTGATAGTGATAAAAGCTGGAATCTTGCAACCGAAATACCAAATCAGGTTGATTATGCCAGAAGTTTTAAGAATGTAACAGGAAGTGCTTATTTTAGTGCCAAATTATTGATTAATAAAAATCAAGATGTCGTACGTCTTTTAGCCGAAAACCAATATAAATATCCAGCACTTCCATCTGCAGTTCCTAATCTTAAAAAGATTGTTGTTGATGTTCCTGTGGTAAATGAATTTGCAAAAGACAGTATAAATTATTCATTTAATGTTAAATATCCGTTGAATACTAAGGTGCGTTACGTTGTTGTTTATGGTGCAGAAAGTGAGGCAAAAATTGATATTAATGATCCATCTCAAATTATTGATAAATTGACAGTTCACGAAATAGATGGTTCTATTTACTTTGTTCTTTCAGAAAAAACAATGAAAAAATACAAAGCGTGTGCAATCACTTTTATTGATTACTATGCAAACGAAAGTACTCCAACTAGTATCGATTTAAAAAAAGGATTTAAAGTAAACGTAGCTGAAATAACAGATGAAAACAGAAAATAATAAACCTTGGTTGTGGATTCCATTATTGAATTTTGCATCAGGCTTTCCTTATATAGTAATTATTTCAGTTTCGGTACTGATGTACAAAAATCTAGGAATTACCAATGAAGACATTGGTCTTTATACTAGTTTGTTATATCTGCCTTGGGTTATTAAACCTTTGTGGAGTCCTTTTATCGATTTGCACGGTACAAAGCGAAAATGGTTTTTGGCAATGCAATTCGTTATCTCAATTGCTTTTTTAATTGTAGGACTTACTATTCCCCTGAATAATTTCTTCATACTAACTTTAGCTATATTTTGGGTTGCCGCATTTGCTTCGGCTTCTAATGATATTGCCAGCGATGGATTCTATTTGTTAGTTTTACCAAAAGAGCAACAATCTTTTTTCTTAGGAATTAGAAGTACGTTTTACAGAATCTCAATGCTTGCCGGAAATGGATTAATCGTGCTTTTGGCAGGATATCTGGAGCATAAATTTGGAGATAATCGAAAAGCATGGTCATATACCATGATTTTTGTGGGATTGCTAATGGCTCTTATTACAGCATATAATTATTTTTCTACACCTAAAACAGAAAATACTACTCCAGGAACAGCCAAAGAAATTGCAAATCAAAGTTTTGCTTCCGTTTTTGCAAGTTTCTTTAGAAAGAAACAAATTGTTTTAGTACTTACTTTTATCTTGTTATTTCGATTAGGAGAATCACAACTAATGAAAATGCTAACTCCGTTTTTAGTAGATCCGATAAAATATGAATTAGTCGAATCAGGTTCTGATGAAAGTCAGGCGAAAGCATTAGCGGTTTATAATTCAAAAGTTGCCAAAGGAGATAAATTATCTGATTCAGAGTTACAATTACTGTATTCAAAATTGCCAATATCGGCAGAAATGGCAAATGCTAAAAAACCTTTACTAGAAGTTGAAAATAAAGATCCAAAAGAATATAAGAATCTAAACAAAGCTAGAATAAACTTTGTAAATCAATTGGTTTCAACTAAAGGAACTCAAAAAGAGGTTTTAAAAGGAGGAATGGGACTTGATACAGAAGATATTGGTCTAATTTATGGAACCTTCGGATTAATTGCTTTAATGCTTGGAGGAGTTTTAGGAGGAATTGCAATATCGAGACATGGTCTTACTAAATGGATGCTTCCGATGATTCTAACCATGCACTTGCCAATTATTGGATTTATCTTGTTGTCTTACTTTCACCCTTCATCAGTATTTTATATTTATGCAGTGGTAATTGTAGAGCAGTTTGGTTATGGTTTTGGTTTTGCAGCCTTTATGATGTATTTAATTTATGTTGCCGAAGGGGAATCAAAAACTTCACATTATGCCATTGCTACAGGATTTATGGCTTTGGGAATGATGTTGCCTGGAATGGTAAGTGGATATATTCAGGAATATTTAGGATATGGAAATTTCTTTATTTGGGTATTTTTAGCCACAATTCCAGGAGTAATTCTTTCCAGATTTTTAATTTTCCCACAAGATTTCGGTAAGAAGATAGAATAAGATTTAATTAGAATATAACGCCCATGGAAATCAATGAAAACATCCAGGTTGAACGAAACCTGAAAGCAATTGAATTTGAAAAAGCAGGAGAGATTGAGAAAGCAATTGCGTTATACGAAGAAAATAGTAATGAAGGTTTTAAAGGAAATCACTCTTATGACCGACTGGCTACTATTTATAAAAATCAAAATGATGTCGATAATGAAATTCGAATATTAGAAAAAGCAATTTTAATTTACGAAGTAATTACACTTGAAGATAGAATAGAAGGAATGCCTAAACTCTTTCGATTTAAAAACAGACTTGAAAAAGCCTTGCATACTAAAAGTCAGCTAGCCAAGCAAAAGAAGGCTAAACTTAAGTAAAAATAATTTTTTATAGTATCTGGTATTATGATTACATTAAAAAGAACAAATTCAGAAGATATCGACTTTATAAACTTGGTGGTTTTATTAAATCAGGATTTAAAAATTAGAGATGGAGCCGATCATGATTTTTATAATCAGTTTAATGGTATAGACACAATAAAGCATGCAATAGTACTTTATGAAGGCGAAGTAGCAATTGGCTGTGGCGCTTTTAGAGAAAAGGAAAATGATGTTGCCGAAATCAAACGTATGTTTGTGCATCCTGATTATCGTAAAAGAGGAATCGCATCAGCTGTTTTAAAGGAGTTAGAATTATGGGCAGCTGAAGTAAAATATAAATATACCATTTTAGAAACAGGAGTTAACCAGCCAGAAGCAATTGCTTTATATCAAAAACAAGAATATGTTATAATTTCAAATTATCCACCTTATGATGTGATGGATAATAGTGTATGCATGAAAAAAAAGCTATAACCAAATGAATAAAATACCACAAACAGTAGAACAAAAAGTAGGACAGTTTTTTTTTCCTGCAGTTTTTATAAACGATACCGAAGAAAATATTCAGGAAACCGAACGTTTAATTCGAGAATATAATATTGGCGGACTTACTTTTTTTCATAGTCGTGCAAGTGCAGCCACAAATTACGAAGGCAATAAAAAAATTGTCTTCAATGATGATAGTTACAAACAGTTAAAAGAGCGTATCGAACGATTCCAGAAATGTGCAACAACTCCGCTTTTAATTAGTATCGATGCGGAATGGGGATTAGCAATGCGTGTTGAAAAAACGCCACAATATCCTTATGCAATTACACTAGGTGCTTTACCAGAAAGTGAATCAGATTTGGTTTACGAAGTAGGGAAACAAATAGGTTTGGATTTAAAATCGGCTGGAATTCAATATAATCTTTCGCCATTGGCGGATATTAATAATAATCCTAACAATCCAGTTATTGGTTACCGTTCTTTTGGAGAGAATAAAGAAAAGGTAGCGCATTTTGCATTAGAATATTTAAGAGGAATGTCGGATGTAGGTGTTTTAGGTTGTTTGAAACATTTTCCGGGACACGGAAATACCAATGTCGATTCGCATTTAGGATTACCTGTTTTAAAAGAAACTCTGGAAGAATTACTAGAAAACGAATTATACCCATTTATAAAAGGTATCGAAGATAATGTCGATTCGATTATGATTGGTCACCTAGCAGTTCCAGCTTTAAATTCAGGAAAAGATACTTCAGCTACCTTATCAAAATCAATTATTCAAACTTTGTTGCGTGAGCAATTAGGTTATGATGGTTTAGTTATTTCGGATGCCTTAAATATGCATAGCGTATCTAAACTGTATGATGTAAAAGGGCAATTAGAATGGGAAGCTTTTAATGCAGGAAATGATGTATTGTGTTTTGCAGAAAATGTACCAGAAGGAATTCAGACGATTATAGAAAAGGCATCGCCAGCACGTATAGAAGAGAGCTTTAATAGAATATGGAAATGTAAAGAAAAAGCAGGAATTCTTAATCAAGCAGCAATAAGTTCAGGAGTTTTAGACTTTGAAAGAACTGCACTATTAAATGATAAAATTGCTCAAAAGAGTATCACCAAACTAATTGATAACTCCAATTCTGAAATTGTTTTTGAGGCACATAAAAATAATACACTTGCAAAATTAAGTTTGTATAAAACAGAAGATAATGATTTCTTCAAAGCACTAAATACACAATTAGCAAGTCCAGAGTTTGCAATTAAAGCAGGAGATACTACTGTTATTACTACTGTCGAAAAAGATTTGGATGTCTTTGATATAATCATCATTTCTTTGTTTGTGCCAAAAGCAAAGCCACTTAATAATTTCGATATCGAAGAGTCGGTTTTAGAACTATTAGGTAAATTATTAAAGTCAAAAAAATGTATCCTGTATGTTTTTGGTAATCCATATGTTTTACCAATTATTCCAAATGCGAAACACGCTTTAGGGCTTGTAGAGGTGTATCAGGATTTTGTAGAATTTCAAAAAAATGCAGCAATTCAAATTATTGAAAATAAAAACTGTGTCGGAGAATTACCTGTAAATATTGACTTACAATAAGTTACGGGTTTTAAAAAGTTTCGTATAGGTAAAGGTTATTGATCGATAAATTTTTATAATCACATCCTATTGCTTCTAGGTTGATTTATGCACTATTTTTGCACCAAATAAATAATTAACTTAAAAAGCGAAAGATATGTCTTTAGTAGGAAAAAAATTCCCAAGTATTGCAGTAGATGCTATCTCAGAAATGGGAGATAATTTGAAAATCAATATTTTTGAAGAAGCAGTAAACAATAACAAAAAAGTACTTTTGTTTTGGTATCCAAAAGATTTTACTTTTGTATGTCCAACAGAATTACATGCTTTTCAAGCTGCATTACCAGAATTTGAAAAAAGAAATACAATTGTAATAGGAGCTTCATGTGATACAAACGAAGTACACTTTGCTTGGTTAAACACTCCAAAAAACAATGGTGGAATCGAAGGTGTAACTTACCCAATCTTGGCTGATACAAACCGTAACTTATCTAACATTTTAGGAATTTTAGATATTGATTCTACAGAGTACAGCGAAGAAACAGATTCAGTTATCATCGAAGGTTCTAATGTAACTTTCAGAGCTACTTACCTAATTGATGAAACTGGAAAAATTTTCCACGAAAGTGTAAACGATATGCCATTAGGTCGTAACGTAAACGAATACTTACGTATGGTTGATGCTTACACACATATCCAAGAAAAAGGAGAAGTTTGTCCTGCAAACTGGGAAGCTGGAAAAGAAGCAATGAGCGCAGACAGATTAAGTACAGCTGAGTACTTAAGCGCAAACTAATTTTTTTTAAGGTTCTAAGGTTCAGAGTTGCAAAGTCTCTAAGATTTAAACTCGAACACAATAGAATCTTAATAAATTACAATCTCTAAATAAAAAGTCACAAGGTTCTAAGGTCTAAAACTTAGTACCTTAGAACCTTTGCGACTTAGAACCTTTAAAAAACAAAAGATATGTTAATCGAATTAAATGAAGATACTTTAGCAGATTTAGTTGCTAAAAATGAGAAAGTTGTCGTGCAATATTCAGCTTCATGGTGTGGAAATTGTCGTATAATGAAGCCGAAATTCAAAAAACTTGCGACAGAAAAAGAAGATTTGACTTTTGTTTTAGTTGATGCCGAAAATTCACCAGAATCAAGAAAATTAGCAAATGTTACTAATTTACCAACATTTGCCACTTTCGTAAATGGTAAACTGGTTAATGAGACACAAACTAATAAACAAGAAGTTTTAATCGAGTTAGTAAACGAAATTGCTTAAATAAGATGGGTTAGACTGGCTTATACTTTTAGACCTCTGATAAAGTTGTCTAAAATTTTCAAGAAAGTCTAAAAGGTCTAAGAATGTCTAAAAATCTAAGAAGTCTAAAATATGAAATTACCAGTAATAAAACAATTAACGCAGTTTATAGAAGAAAATGATCAGGATTACATCATTGAAACTATTGAGGTTTTGGAAGCAATGACCGAAATTCCATCTTTAAAAGATGAAGAATTAGATGTAATTGGTGAATTAATTTCTAATATGTACGGTGCATTAGAAGTGCATAAAATGGTAGTTCAGGGAACTGATAAAAAAGAAGCTTTAAATACGTTTATGAAACGTGTTTTGGGGTCAATCGATAAATAGTTGATTTAGCTTAAATAGTTAGAAAAACAATGGTTATCTAAAAACGCATTCTTTACGGGGTGCGTTTTTTTTATGGATATAACTAAGCTTTGGGCGAGCCACCATTAAAAAAAGGGGCAAATCATGCAAGTCTACATGCGCCCCTTTTCCTAATGCTGTCGGGCTGTTTGCGCTACTTCGGTAGCCAGCGGCCATCCCTCTCGCGGGGGAGAAAGAGAATAGAAGAAAGAGAATAGAAGAAAGAGAATAGAGGAGAGAGAATAGAGTAAAGAATAAAGAGAATAGGTTACATCTAGAATTGAGGATATACGGTTAAATAAAATTAGTAATGATATCGTAACTGTAGAGACGCACCGCAGTGCGTCTCCACAATCATAATCTACAAAGCTTCGGTGCAACCTTTGTCAAAGTTCAAAACTTTGAGGAAGGTGTCTTCATGCAAAGAGAAAAAACTTTGTAAAAAATGTCCCTTTGTATAGACAAACTCACGATAGGAAACAATCTCTAAACCGATAACAAATTCTTTTAGATTCAAATTTTAATCATTACTTTTGAACCTCATAAAAAAACAAACATCATGGCATCAATAACATTAGGAGGAAATCCAATTCATACTTCAGGCGAATTACCAAAAGTTGGTTCGCAACTAGCTGATTTTAAGTTAGTACAAAACGACCTTTCGGTTGCTACATTGAGCAATTTTGCAGGAAAAAAATTGGTTTTAAATATATTCCCAAGTATCGATACTGGAACTTGCGCAACTTCAGTTAGAAAATTTAACGAAAATGCAAGTAATCTTGATAATACTACAGTATTATGTATTTCTAGAGATTTACCTTTTGCTCAAAAACGTTTTTGTGGTGCTGAAGGATTAGAAAATGTAGTTAATTTATCAGATTTCCAAGCAGGAGCTTTTGGGAAAGCTAACGGATTAGAAATTGTTGACGGACCATTAACAGGATTGCACTCAAGAGTAATTATTGTTGTTGATGAAAATGGTAAAGTTACCCATACAGAACAGGTTGCAGAAATTGCAAACGAACCTAATTACGAAGCGGCACTAGCTGCACTATAAATTCTAGAGATGGAGTTTAAAAAAGATAATACTTTTTTAAAAGGAAGATTAAAAAGCGTTACTTATGCTTACAAAGGTGCTATAAAGTTAATAAGCACGGAGCATAGCGTTATGGTACAATTTTCGTTAGGAGTTATAATGACTATTGCAGGTTTTTATTTCCAAATAACAAGTACCGAATGGCTTTTTCAAATTTTAGCAATAGGATTAGTATTAAGTGTGGAAGGATTAAATACGGCTGTAGAAAAAGTAGCCGATTTCATTCATCCAAATTATCATGAAAGAATTGGTTTTATCAAAGATATTGCTGCGGGCGCAGTATTTTTTGCTGCAATGACCGCAATAGCAATCGGATTAACAATATATATACCATATATTAAAAATATATAAGCGATTAGCACCCAAAATAAGAATGGCAAAAACAACAAAAAAAGAAACGGTAGACAATAAAAATAAATCAAAATCAGGGGCAATTACGTCTTGGAAAATGACCAAGCAACATAATATTGTTTTGGGATGCCTTTTGGTATTATTTTCAGTTGCATTATTAGTTGCTTTTATTTCCTTTTATATCTATGGACAAACAGATCAGAGTGCTTTATCGGCGCTTACAGATCGAAGCGAACCTGTGCAAAATTGGCTCGGTAAATTCGGAGCTTATCTAGCAGATTTATTGGTTTATCAAGGATTTGGTTTAGCGGCGTTTATATTTGTTCGTCTGTTTTTCTTAACAGGAATGTTTTTGATATTGGAGCTTTCTACAAAAAAGCTAAAGAATATCTGGTTTTGGGATCTATTTGTGATAATAATAATATCGGTATTGTTTGGCTTTTTTGCCACATCGGCTCCTGAATTGGGAGGGACGATAGGGTATGAGTTAAATTTGTTTTTACAAGATTATATTGGTAAAACAGGAACTTTATTGAGCTTGCTTTTTGGATTGATTATTTATTTGATTTTTAAAATGAAAATATCTCCAGACAAGATTCAGTCGTTCTTTGATAATACAAAAAGAGAAATTCGCTCTGATTTGAATGCAACATCTTCTTTAAATAAAGAGAAAGGCGCTTATAATTTAGAAGAGTTTGCGATTAAAGAAAATGAAGAATTAGATGATATTCATTTAAAAACACCAGATTCACAATTCGAAATTAATAAAGAGGCACTTAAGCCAACTATTACTCATTCATCCGAAATTAATTTGGATCCGGCTTTAAAGCCAATAAAAATGGATATTGCTCCTGCATCAAAAGAAATTGTGTCACACACAGAGTCTTTTGTAATAGAGCAAGCTCCAGAAGAAGATATAATCGAAGAAAATTTGGCTTCGCGACTTGTTGCCGATTTTGGATTGTTTGATCCTACCTTGGATTTGTCTAATTATAAGTTTCCTACAATCGACTTATTAAAAGAATATTCTACTGGTGGAATTACAATTAATCAGGAGGAATTAGAAGAGAATAAAAATAAAATTGTAGATACACTTCGAAATTATAAAATCGAAATTGCACAAATTAAAGCTACGGTAGGTCCATCGGTTACACTGTATGAGATTGTGCCAGAAGCAGGTATTCGTATTTCGAAAATTAAAAGTCTTGAAGATGATATTGCTTTGTCATTATCAGCATTAGGAATTCGTATTATTGCACCAATTCCAGGAAAAGGAACTATTGGTATTGAGGTTCCAAATAAGAACCCAACGATGGTTTCGATGAAAAGTGTTATTGGTTCGGCTAAATTTCAAGAAGCTGAAATGGAATTGCCAATTGCTTTGGGTAAAACAATTTCGAATGAAACATTTGTTGTTGATTTAGCAAAAATGCCTCACTTATTAATGGCAGGAGCTACGGGACAAGGAAAGTCGGTAGGATTAAATGCTGTTTTAACTTCTTTATTGTACAAGAAACATCCAGCCGAAGTGAAATTCGTTTTGGTGGATCCTAAAAAAGTAGAGTTAACATTATTTAATAAAATAGAAAGACATTATCTGGCTAAACTTCCAGATATTGACGATGCTATTATTACTGATAATGCAAAAGTTGTAAATACATTAAATTCGCTTTGTGTTGAAATGGATAACCGTTATTCTTTATTAAAAGATGCGATGGTTCGAAATATCAAAGAATACAATGATAAATTTAAAGGAAGAAAATTAAATCCAGAAGCAGGTCACCGATTTTTACCTTATATTATTTTGGTGGTCGATGAGTTTGCCGATTTAATTATGACTGCAGGAAAAGAAGTTGAAGTTCCTATTGCTCGTTTGGCGCAACTAGCGCGTGCAATTGGTATACATTTAATTATTGCAACTCAAAGACCTTCGGTAAACGTAATTACGGGTTTAATAAAAGCGAATTTCCCTGCGAGAATCGCCTTTAGGGTTACTTCAAAAATAGATTCGCGTACTATTTTGGACACTCAAGGAGCGGATCAATTAATTGGACGTGGAGATTTATTGTATTCAAACGGTAATGATGTTATTCGTGTACAATGTGCATTTGTTGATACACCAGAAGTAGAAAAAATTACTGATTTTATAGGTTCGCAAAAAGCATATGCAACAGCTTATTTGCTTCCAGAGGTTGTTGGTGAAGAAAGTGGCATTAATCTTGATGTGGATATTTCTGAAAGAGATACTTTATTTAGAGAAGCTGCGGAGATAATTGTTAATGCGCAACAAGGTTCGGCTTCGTTATTACAAAGAAAATTAAAACTAGGCTACAACCGTGCTGGTCGATTGATAGATCAATTAGAAGCAGCGGGGATTGTTGGTCCTTTTGAAGGTAGTAAGGCTAGAAGTGTAAATATTTTAGATTTAAGTTCTCTTGATCAATTTTTTAACAATGAACAAAATTAATTAAATCATGAAATCAACAATTCTAAACTTCAAAAAAAGCAATGTAAATAACCTGACTAAAAAGGTTTTTCAAATTGTTTTTTTATTCCTTGTTACTTTTTCTGCTCAGGCTCAAGATAAAAAAGCCAAAGAATTATTGGATCAAGTTACAGCAAAGGTAAAAAGCTATGATAATATTGTAATTGATTTTAAATACAGTCTGAATAATAGTAAAGAGAATATTAATCAGGATAGTAAAGGAAATGTTACCATAAAAGGAAATCAGTTTGTATTAAATTTTATGGGAGTTACGAAGATTTTTGATGGTCAAAAAACATACACAATCGTTCCAGAAGATGAAGAAATTACTATTTCTAAAGTCAATGAGAAAGATGATAATGCGATTACGCCTTCAAAAATGTTGACTTTCTTTAACTCGGGTTATAAATATACAATGGATATTGTTCAGAATGTAAAAGGAAGAAAAATCCAGTACATTAAATTAATTCCAACAAGTGCTAAGGATCAGCGCAAAGAAATCCTTTTAGGGATTGATGTGCAAACAAAGCATATTTATAATTTAATCGAAATGGGAAAGAACGGAACAAAAACTACATTAACCGTTAATTCTTTTAAAACCAATCAGCCATTATCAAAAAATCAGTTTACCTTTGTGCAAAGTAAATATCCAAATTACTATATCAATAAACTAGATTAATTACGGGTTGAAAATATTAGACAAATACTTATTAAAGACTTTCCTTCTTACATTTGCTACGGTATTTGTAATTCTATTTTTTATATTCATTCTTCAAACCGTTTGGCTCTTTATAGCCGAATTGGCGGGTAAAGATTTGGATTTAATTTTAGTTATTAAATTCTTATTGTTCTCGATGCCTCGAATTATTCCGTTGGTATTGCCATTATCTGTTTTATTGGCTTCGATTATGACTTTTGGGAATTTAGCCGAAAACTATGAATTTGCAGCAATGAAAGCATCAGGGATTTCGCTACAGCGAGCCATGAGAGGTTTGTTTGTATTCATATGTTTTTTGAGTATAGTAGCGTTTCTTTTTGCAAACAATGTTATTCCTTACGCTGAATATAAGTTTATAAACTTCAGGAAAAGTATTGCACAAGCTAAGCCTGCAATGGCAATTGCTGAAGGGCAATTTAGTGATGTGGGCTTTTATAATATTAAGGTAAATAAAAAATCAGGTACAAACGGAAATCATCTTACAGGGGTTACTATTCACGAAAAGGCAAATAATAGCGGTGAAAATAAAACGGTTATTAAATCTAAAACTGGTGAATTAATAAGTAATGATAAGTCTAGTATTCTTCAGTTGGTACTTAATGATGGGTATTATTACCAAGATGTAACACCAAAGAAATACGAAGATAGAAGCAAGATGCCTTTCATAAAAGGAGCATTTAAAAAACAAATTATTAACATAGATTTATCTGAACTAAATAAAGTAGAGGATAATCAAGATGTTGGTAATACAAACGGAATGCTAAATGCTAGCGAATTACGTTATACTTTGGATTCATTGACTAAAAATCTAAATACTGAAATTCTTTCTTTTTCAGAAAACATAAATCAAAAAGTAGGAATTGCAAAAGGACTACCAGCTGTTAAGCTTGATAAAAAGAAAAAGCCATTGCCAAATGATCTTTTATCGCTTTATAATAATGAAAAAAAGGTAGAAATACTTAAAGTAGCAAATAGTAATCTTACAAGTACAATGTATTCTATTGATGCTACAAAAAATGAATTAAAAGAAAAACAACGAAATATTAATCGACACCTGATGGCGCTTTACGAGAAATACGTAATTGCTTTTGCTTGTTTTTTAATGTTTTTTATTGGTGCACCACTTGGCGCAATTATTAGAAAAGGTGGACTAGGATTGCCAATAGTTTTTGCAGTTTTGATATTTATTACATTCCACTTTATCAATACCTTCGGAAAAAGAATTTCACAAGAAGACGGGATGACTCCTTTTATGGGGGCATGGATGTCTACTTTTATACTTACGCCATTAGCTGTTTTATTAACATATCGCGCTACAAACGATATTGGGTTAATAAGTATGGATGCTATTTTGACGCCATTAAATAAGTTATTTAAAAAATTCTCTGAGAAGTTTATTCCTTCTCAAAACAAAACCTAACTATGTCAACAAATAAAATACAACTTAATACTATTGAAGAGGCTATTGAAGCTATTCGTCAAGGTGAAGTAATTATTGTAGTAGATGATGAAGATCGTGAAAATGAAGGTGATTTTCTTGCTGCAGCAGAAAAAGTAACTCCTGAAATGATTAATTTCATGGCAACACATGGACGTGGATTAATTTGTGCGCCATTAACAGAAAGTCGTTGTAAGGAGTTGGATTTAAAACCGATGGTTACTAATAATACCGATCATATGGAAACTGCTTTTACAGTTTCTATTGATTTAAAAGGAAATGGAGTTACTACTGGGATTTCTGCTTCTGATAGATCGCAAACTGTATTGGCGTTGACAGATCCAAATACAAAACCTCATGAGCTAGCAAGGCCAGGTCATATTTTCCCATTGGTAGCAAAACAAGGTGGAGTATTAAGAAGAACAGGGCATACAGAAGCGGCTATAGATTTTGCAAGATTAGCTGGATTTAAACCAGCAGGTGTAATTTGTGAGATTTTAAATGAAGACGGAACAATGTCTCGTTTGCCACAACTTGTAGAAGTTGCAAAGAGATTTAACTTGAAGTTGGTTTCTATTGAAGATTTAGTTGCTTATAGAATGCAACATGATAGCTTAATTGTTAAGAAAGAAGATTTTGACATAGAGACTCGTTTCGGGACTTTCCGTTTAAGAGCGTATGAGCAAACTACCAATAAACAAATTCATATTGCATTAACAAAAGGGAATTGGAGTTTAGGAGAATCAATCCTTACAAGAATTAATTCTTCACAGGTAAATAATGATTTATTAGGTACATTGACTAATAATCCTGAGCAACAATTAGACGATATGTTCAAGGTGATTAATGAGAACGGAAAAGGAGCAGTGTTGTTTATTAATCAAGATATGCAAGCTGTAAATTTATTGAGCCGTATCACAGAGCTTAAAATGTTGCAAGCTCAAGGAGTGATGAAAGCGCCAAAAGTGATTATCGATAGTAAAGATTATGGTATCGGAGCACAAATTTTACATGATATTGATATTTCTAAAATCCGATTAGTGTCTAATACAGAACAAACAAAACGTGTTGGTATGATAGGTTACGGACTTGAAATAACAGAATACGTTAGCTACTAAGTAATATGGGAATATTTGAAGAAAGAGTTATAAAGTCTGAAACGCGTATTTTTAAAGCAGTTTTTCCGAGTACAACGAATCATTATGATACTTTATTTGGAGGAACAGCACTTCATCTTATGGACGAAGTTGCATTTATATGCGCTACCAGATTTAGCCGAAAGAAAGTAGTAACGATATCTACAGGGCAAATTGATTTTAAAAAAGCAATTCCAGCAGGAACTTTAATCGAATTAGTGGCTAAAGTTATTAGTGTAGGAAGAACAAGTTGTAAAATTCATGTCGATATTTTTATGGAACAAATGTATTCAGAACTTCGTGAAACGGTAGTTTCAGGGACTTTTTCGTTTGTTGCAGTTGATGAAAATAAAAAACCAGTGGCGATTTTGGATAATCCAGAATAATAAAAACGATTTTTTTTGTTCTCGTAAATACTGATAATTAGATACTTGAAAAACGAGTAAATAATAATGAAAAAAAAGCCTTAAAAAAGTTTTTATAATCGAAAAAGCGTCCTATATTTGCACTCGCAATCAGATAACGAAAGCGACATACTGGAGAAATGGCAGAGCGGTCGAATGCGGCAGTCTTGAAAACTGTTGACTGTCACAGGTCCGGGGGTTCGAATCCCTCTTTCTCCGCCAGTATTTAAACCCGAAACGTAAGTTTCGGGTTTCTTTTTTTATAGCATTATTTTATTTTCAAATTGGTTGAAAAAAGTTTTTATAATTCAAAAAAGCATCTTATATTTGCACTCGCAATCAGATAACGAAAGCGACATACTGGAGAAATGGCAGAGCGGTCGAATGCGGCAGTCTTGAAAACTGTTGACTGTAACAGGTCCGGGGGTTCGAATCCCTCTTTCTCCGCGGAAAGCACCTCATTGAGGTGCTTTTTACATTTAGGTACTTTCCTAACTTTAAAAAAATTACTTACGAGTTATTTTTACTTTTTTTTATTCGCATTTTCAATATCTATTATCTTTTACATTTAAGCATAAAGCAAGATATTTACAAGGGTATATAAAACATACAAAATGTATTTTACAGATCAGATTCTGTTTTTTAGGAGTATTTTGTTACCTTTAACTCTTATAGATTATTTTAATTTTGAAACTATGGCACACACAAATAGCAACCAGAAAATACACCAAGGCAGAAATATAAAACGTTTCAGAGAAATGCTAGGCATAAAGCAAGAGGTACTTGCGTATGAACTTGGTGACGACTGGAACCAAAAGAAAATATCTCTACTAGAACAAAAGGAAGCTATAGAAACCAAGATATTGAGACAAGTAGCTCAAATTCTTAAAATACCTGTTGAAGCTATTGAGAATTTTGACGAAGAACAAGTAATTAATATCATTGGTAATACAATTACAAATAATGATAATGGTTCCGTAGTAAATACTTATCCTGTTTTTCATCCTGTTGAAACTATTTTAAAGCTTCATGACGAAAAAATTGCCCTATATGAGCGTATGCTTAAAGAAAAAGAGGATATGATGTTGAGATTAGAAAAAATGTTTGATAAAAAATAAATATATCGATAAGTGTAGTGGTTCATGAATATATGATCTGACCGCGCCGTTAGACACAAATAGAGTCGATTAATGTTCGTTTGTGTTATATGGACTGTAAATACTTAGTAGGCTGGTTACGTTTTTGGAAAGCCTGTTATCGTTATATCGTATGCTGGCCCCAGCCTGAAGCCCTAGAAGCAGATTGTAAGATAATACTACTTTTGTAGTAAGATATGTTCCATTGAGAAATGACAATGCATTGATGAATATGCTGTTTTCCAATTCAGATTGCTATATGGGTAAACTTAGAGCAGAAGATATAATTTTAAGAGATTAGATAAAAAAAACTTAAAGAGCTTAGGGGAAAAGTAAGTCAAAATAAATCTGGTCTAGCAAATGATATTGAGATAGATAGACAAAATTTTCACGCTTGGGAAAAATTAGATATTACAAGAGGAATATCTATTTACTCTATTGGCAGAATCTGTACCGCTTTTGGAATAACACTTAAAGATTTTTTTGACAGCGATATCTTTAAGTAAATCAATTGAAATGTTCGTCTTTTGTACTTACTCAAATTGTTTTAAATAATTAAATTATCTTCAGAATAAAAATTATTTAGTAATTCCTGAATTTCATTATTTATCATTTCAACTTTTTCATATTGAATTGGCTTATTTTCTCGACTTACAAATTCTTCTTTTGTAATAAAATTGCTTATCGGAGTATCAAAACAGTGTTGACTTCCCCAATAATCACTAGCATACCTTATTTCATTCCCTGCACCAAAACCACTTTTTATACCATATCCACAAATAGAATTTGCTAATGAAAAATCAAGTTCACTATTTAATTTGTTTCTTTTATTATCAAAATAAGAAGCAATGCCATTACCATCATAATGCGAGAGTAAAACATTATACTTTTCCGCTTGTAATGTTTTTAAAAATAGCCAGCATTTTAAATGTAGATTAGCTGAGTAGTTAGCTGATGATATGACAAAATTATCTTTTACAAAATTCTTTCTCAGCCTGTGCTTAATTTCATTTAATAAATTTTCCTTTTCAATACTAAAAAGAGTAATAAAGTCTGAAATTTTTAAATATTTTAGATAAGCAGTATCATTGTTGCTTTTCCAAGAAAACCAAGTTCCAAGCATACCTGAAGTCCTATCAATATGTCCGATCCTAACATCTTCTTCCACTAATACTCGATAAAATCTAATATAATTGGAAAGTATTGGATTCCCCATTGCTTCCTTCTCATTATAACTATTATACAACAATTCAAAATTATCATAAATAGCTTTTAAATTTCCATAACTATTTTCTCTACTTGTATTCGCTTCCCAAAGAGGTGAAAGATTTCCCATTAGATCAATATGGTCCTCCCATTTTTCAATTTCAGACTTATATTGCTTTTTCAATGAATTTTTAAATTGTTCATCCTCCGTAAACCATTCTTTTAGTTCAACATTTGAAATACTCTTAAATTCAATTGTTCCATTTGATTTTGTTTTAAAAACCAAAACCTCTTCTTCAGCTTTGGAAAATTCTATAATTTGTATGATATGCCTCCAGTCCACATTATTTCCTCTTCTGCGTTTTTCATCAAAATGGTTTTTTCTGATTCTTCTGGTAAACTCATAAAACAAATTAGCTTCTGGGAATTTCTCCAAATACGCAATCAACGGTAAAACGACATGCAAATCAGCATTTCGAAACCAAGAAACAGATATTGATTCATTTTTTATTGTTTTCAAAACACTTACAAATTTTTCATCTTTACTTAAATTAATTAGTTTCTGAAAAGCTTTAAAATACTTATGAATGGTAATTGTCTGAATGCTTTCTTCCCATCTTTCTGTTTCCGGGTTTTCTTCGTTTTCTTCGTCCGTTTTTGGCTTTTTTGTAAATAATTCACGAGGATTTAAAGGATATCCAGTTTTGTTTTTCCAACTTTTTTCTTGCAAAAGACGAACTTGCCAATACCAAATAAAAAACTGATTTATACTATCGTCAGAAGTTGCTTCCTCTTTCGTTTTGTTCTGCCAAAACCATTCTTCTCGTTCCTCCCATTCATCTGAAGTTATTTTTCGTTTTTGTTCATCAACAATATTCCCTATAATAATTGGCTTCAGGTTTTCACTTGCAGATAATGGCTCACCTGTTGTATTTATAATAACAAAAGTTTCTTCTCCCTGCATTCTGTTCCCCATATCATAGTATAACAGTTGGAGTTTATTCAAAATGAAGTATCCAAATTGTTTAAAATTAATTTCTATGGATTTATCAAATACATCTTCTATAGTTGCTATAGCCGATAACATACTTTTAATACTTGAATCCAGGTTATAATCTGAGAAAAACCAAGGTGAATTTTCTATCATAGAAAACGAGATCTGATTTTCTGATTTCAAAAAATATTCACAAACCAAATCACTCAAAAAATAAAGAGTGCTTTCTCTGACCGCATATTGAAGATAAGGGCTTCTATCGCTATTTAGCTCCTCAGCTGAAATAAGGTTATTTTGAAAGTGATTCTCCGTTTTACGATTGACAATTCCCAAAATCAGAAACAAAGTCGTAATCCGTTGCTGCCCGTCACAAAGTTGGATGTGATATTTTGGACTTTCATAACCATAAATCAGCCCCAAGGTCAAATCTTTTGCTGCGTTTTCTTTATAGGATTCTATAAGGCTTTCTAAAAATCCAGAAACTAATTCGGTGTATTTATCGACATCCTTATTCCAAGCCCTATCTCCCCAACAGTAATCTCTTTGTAAATCTGGAATGATGATTTTGTGATTGCTTGAAAAGATTTGTGACAATGTATATTCTTTACCACTTTGTAATGTATTATTCTGAAATGCCATAATCTTTTTTAAAACGTGTTAGAAATTTATTTTGATTATCTTCTATATCATCTTTTATCCAACTCGATTTAGCAAAAACAGCTATTGAATGAAGTAAATTTCGACTTTTAAATCCCTCATTTACATTAAAATATATATCTTTTTTTTTGTCAAATGGTTTATCATTGAATTTTGAATTTTCATTTTTATCTAAAAGAACAAGATTTCCAATGCTATGTTCAGTACAATCTTTCAAAAGACTTCTATCTAACCATTGCTTTTCATACGGTTTATCATTTAAAAGATTATTGTTCCCATCATAATATAAGATTTTCTCTAAATCATTTTCATTAACCTTCTTTGAATGAAAAACTTTAGACTTAGGATGTATATGTTCTAATGATTTATTTCCATAGATACTAAAATCAAATTTCCTTCCTTTTCCACTAAACAGTTTGTTGTCTTCTTCTACATTTAATCTTAATAATTGCTTAAGGGCAATATCATAGAAATTATTATAGAGAAATCTATCAGACAAATTATTCATCACTATAAGGGCTTTTTGTTCTTTTCTTTCCTCATCTTCTCCCAATTCTTTTTCTTTTGTTATTTCTTTGTGAGTAGCACCAACTAGTCGCCATTGAGCGTAGCTTTTTAGCTTATCATTTTCTGCTTTATTCAAAAAGAAGAAATTAATAATATCAAAAACATCAGATAATCCAGAAGAACATAGTAAAGACAACTTTAAATAATTATGACTTTTAGGTTCTTTAAAGATATCTTCAAAGGATTTTTGTAAATCGCGTAATTTCTTAAAAATTTGAATAGCTGACATACTATTCAATAATTCTTTAAATTGAATGAAGGTGGTATCAGCATGTATAGATTGGCCTTTGTAAAAATAAAATTGCAGTAAAAAACCTAAAGGTTTTTCAGTATTAAAGAAAACTTGAACTTCTTTTTGATTCCACCAATACAACCATTTATCCCATTCTCGCGCATATCTGCTTCTTTTTGCATTTGTTTCCCAATCGATAGAAATAATATTTTTTAACTCACTTAAATTTTCATCAATAGATGTGGAAATCGATTTTTGATTAATTAATGGAATAGAAATTTGCCTGAGAATTTCAGATTTAATTAGTTCTTCCTGAAGCATAGTTGCTTTTGCTCCATTCATCATTGTAAAAGTTTTTGTTGCTTTTTCTTTACTGATAGTTATATACAGAACGTTAACTTTTTCGAGCAAAAATTGAGTGAATAAATCTTTTTCAATATTACCTAACTTATTTTCAATTTGTTCAATTGCTTTCTTGAAATAAAAAATATCTTGGTTTGAATTTTTTGAATCAAAATTTTTATAATCAAATTCAGTTTCTTTTAGTTTTGATATAAACTCTTTAGGCTTTTCTCTTACATCATATTTTAGAGTGATTTTATTAAAAAAATCAACTTCCAAAAACCAAAGTATTAAGTATAATGTTGTGGTTCGCTGTTGTCCATCAATCAGAATAATTTGATCATCCTCTTCACTGACTGTAACGCCTTGCAAAAAATAATTTTGCTCTTTCATAGCATTAATTAGATCATCGCATAGTTTTTCAACAGCAGATAAATCGTCGTTATTTTTTACAGACCATTTATATCCTCGTTGATAATTAGGAACTACAAAATTTTGATTTCCTGAGGCAAAATATTCTCTTATACTTTTAAATGTTGTTTTATTCATTTTTACAGATTCTTAAGTAAATGTAAGATAAAAGAATTCAGTATAAAACTTTAAATAAAACAGAGATCTCTTGATCTTATTTTTAAATAATAAAACCAAGAGACCCTGATTAAGAGTTTTGGAATGTAGATATGATTTCAAAATACAAATATACGTAATTAAACGTAAAATTATTTTTCGAATTATTTTCTTACAAATGGTATTTATTTAAAAATAACACGAATAAAAAACTACCTAATAATATATATATAAAACATTGAAAAATAGTACATTATATTTAAATAATTACTTTTGTAATCATTGTACTTTAAATATTATTTGCAATACGAGTTGTTTATCTAAAAAAACATCCTACCTTTGTAATCTAATTACTGGGAATAAAAAAAACCAGATACTACTCCAATAGTTTCTGGTTTTGATAAATTTTAATTGTTGACTAACAAAAATCCGTACTATGCTTAAAGTACAAATAGAGACTGGTCACCTCCATGATTTTGAATATTATAGTCTTTTTACGTTTTGCAAAACTATGCAATCTAATGATTTTATGCAAGTTTTCATTGATTATAATATTCCATTAAGCGATTTAGATAATATTAAATTATAAAATTTAAGCTAATGGCAAACACAATTTTAGCAGTTTTAGGTATGGCTGCAGGTAAGGTTATTGTAAAAAAAGCAACAGAGTCGTTGCTAGATAACAAAAATTATTTATATACCTATTTACAATCCAATTTTACAAAAATCAAACATGAAGATGTTAGGTTTTCAATAAGTTATTTAATCAGGATTAAGATTCCCGGTACTTCAAAATTTTTATTAGTTCGTGGTCATCGTATCAAAGACCAACTTCAACCTGTTGGAGGTGTTTACAAAAAAATGAACAGCTTTTCAGAATTTGAGAAATGGGGATATAAAGAAGACTGTTCTTCGAAAGGAATAAAATCTGATGATGTGAGCCAGAATGACCTACGCTTTAGAGTCAAAGGTAAATATACTTTGGATGTTATCAAATGGTTTGAATCAAGAAAAAACCGTGAAACCACCTATGAACGCGAGTTTAATGAAGAACTTATTAATGACCTTGGATTTGATCCAAACATCTTTTACACTAAATCTTTTAGAGAAGTACAAAAAGTGATGAAGGTATTTGGTTATAGTCCCCATCATCAGTGTTATGAAGTATTGATTTATGACATTGTAGAGTTTCTTCCAAATTCAGAGCAAGAAGTAGAGTTAAAAAAACTACTAGAAAATCCTCGCAAATTGAATGATGACTTTATGATAGTTGACATCAGCGAAATCGAAAAACAGTTAGTAATGGAAAATGAAGAGCAAATTGCTAAAATTGGAGCACATGTTAAATACCTAATCAATGAAAAATAATATGAAAAAATATACTGAACAAGAATATAAAAAAGATGAGCTTTTAGCTATCATAGCAGCAAACCTTGAGTTAGATGCAACTCGAAAACAACAAATGGAATCTGCATACAGGGCTGTAAATACTGTACTGTCAAAGGATGAAGATTTTTTTAAAGACCTCACAATTAATGTATATGCACAAGGCTCTTTATTAATAGGTACCACGATTAAACCCCTTCCGGGCAAAGAATTTGATTTAGATATTGTTCTTCACATTGAGAGCTCATATTTAAACCACACACCTGCAGAGATTTATGATGAATTATATCGTGTATTAAGTAATCATGATACATATAAAACACTCTTAAAGAAAAAAAATCGTTGTGTACGCATTGATTACAATAGCGATTTTCATATGGATATTTTGCCAGGATGCATGATTTCTTTAAACAACAATAGATTAATGATTCCTGAGGATAACCGTAGAATTTCTTGGTCACGTACCCATCCTAAAGGATATGGTGAATGGTTTAAAGAAATTGCGGAAAGAAACAAATCTAGTTTCTTACTTCAGGAACGATATAATTTAATGTTGGAAGCGAAAATAGAAACAGAGGATTTACCTTTGGATATCTATTTGAAAACTCCTCTACAGCGTACTGTTCAAATTGTAAAGCGATACCGTGATTTATATTATCAAAACAGAGATACTTCAAAAGAACCTGCAGTATCAAGTATTGTTTTGACCACTTTATTGGCACAATGTCATGAAGGTAATTTTTCAATTCAGGAGGCTTTAAAAAATGCAGTGCTTAAGTTGAAAAAATTAGCGAATGATTATAAATTTAGAAAAATAAAATTTGCAGTTTATAATCCGGTAGATAATCATGAAGATGCGGACAAAAGAGAAAATTTTACCGATTCTTGGGAGGATAAACATTATGAAAGTTTTGTAGGTTTTGTTGAAGATTTTGATAAAAAACTAAATGCTTTTATTGGCGCTGATACTAATGAAAATAATTACAAGGACTTGTTTGGTAATGGCTATTACAAAGAAAATGTACAAAGGTTAGTTGAGTTAGAAGAAAGATTAAAAGGAAAACCTATGTTAACGAATTTGCTAGCAGGTGCAGCTTATACAGATTCGAATGGCCATATTAACGGTTCTACAGGAGTTAAAAATGCTACACATAGATTTTATGCTCAGTCCTAAAGAACGAGCCCAAAAATTTTGGGCTGGTTTTTTGTACAAAACCTTAATTGAATGTGAAAGAGAATTCAAATGGTTAAGATTTGAACTAAAAGGGAAAAGTATTGAAGGTAAGGGAAGTTTAGAATTGAATAACAGAAAATATGATTTTACAATATTTTGTTCTCCTTTTTTACCAGGTCGCTTTGAACGTATAAGAGTTGAAACTAAAAATCTTAAAAAAAGTTTTGATACGCATTTTAATGCTGATGGTACACTTTGCTTATATCATCCAATTAAAGATTTAAATGGCAAACCATATATGGAATTAATAGATGTAATCCCATGGATTTCAGAATGGGTATATTATTATGATAAATATCTTGAGCATAAAGTTTGGATAGGACCAGAACATCCTCATAATTTGAATTAAATTTGAAAGCTCTTTGCGTAGAGCAAAGAGCTTTTTTATAATAAATAATGAAATGAAAACATCTTGTAAATTAACAGAAATTGTGAATATCCGGTCAGGAATGGTAGTCTCTAAAACAGCTAATAACGACGAAACGCTCCTGTCAGATGCATACGTGAGAATGATTGGTACTTCGGATTTTGATGATGATGGTTTTTTAAGACATGATCTTGAACCCAATGTTTTGTTCAAAACGTCTATAGAAAAAAACTTCTTGCAGTACGGAGAGGTAGTATTTAATGCTAAGGGCAGACGGTTTTTTGCTAGTTTATTCAAAAACGAATATGATCACACCATTGCAAGTGCTACTTTTCTAGTTTTAACTTTAAATAGTGAAGCTGTTTTACCTGAATTCCTAGTATGGTACCTGAATCATACAGAAACCTTAAAAGTGTTTGATTCTAAAATGGTGACTCAGGTAATGCCTTCGATTACTAAACAAGAATTAGGAGACTTGGAAATTATTATTCCTACTTTTGAAACGCAAAAACAAATTGTAGCATTAGACCTCCTTAAAAAACAACATATAAAACTTCAAAAAGAATTAATCACCTTAGAAGAAAATTACATCAACGCAATAACATATAAAAAACTTAAAAATGAGTAATAAAGTTAGTCAAAAAGACATCAACAATATCGTTTGGAAGGCCTGTGATACTTTCCGTGGAGCCATAGATCCGTCCCAATACAAAGATTATATTTTAACTATGTTGTTTTTAAAATATGTTACAGATGTGTACAATGAGAAAAAAGAAGAATATACTATAAAATATGATGGCAATGAAGAGCGTGTGAAAAGAGCATTAGAGCGTGAACGTTTTGTAGTTCCAGATGAATCGAGTTTTGATTATTTATACGAAAACCGTAGCAATCCTAAGATCGGCGAAAAGATCAACCATGCTTTGGCAGAGTTAGAAGAAGCTAATAGGGAAAAACTTGGCGGACATGATGGATCTAATATTTTTAGAAATATCGATTTCAATAGCTCAAATTTGGGCGATGAAAAAGGAAAAGTAGCTAGATTACGTAATTTGCTAAATGATTTTAAACCTCTAAACCTTTCGTCTTCTCATCTTGAAAATAACGATGTTATTGGTGGTGCATACGAATTTTTAATTTCCAATTTTGCTTCCGATTCAGGTAAAAAAGCAGGAGAGTTTTTTACCCCAGCTGAGGTATCAACATTATTAGCCAAATTAACAAAATCACAACCAGGTTCTCGTATATACGATCCTACATGCGGGTCTGGATCACTTTTAATTAAAGCAGGGCGTCAAGTAGGTGATAATAATTTTTCACTCTATGGACAAGAAGCAAATGGTAGCACTTGGGCATTAGCTGTAATGAACATGTATTTACATGGTTACGACAGTGCTATTATTCGTTGGGGCGATACTCTTAGAAACCCGAAACATAAAGAGGGAGATGCACTTATGTTATTTGATACCGTAGTAGCCAATCCTCCTTTTTCTTTAGACAAATGGGGAGCAGAAGATTTAGCAACCGATAAATACAACCGTTTTTGGAGAGGGTTGCCTCCTAAATCCAAAGGAGACTGGGCTTTTATCACTCACATGTTAGAGTCTCTGAATACTTCTGGTAAAGCCGGTGTAGTGGTACCACATGGAGTATTGTTTAGAGGTGCTGCCGAAGGAAAAATTCGTACGAAAACCTTAGAAGAAGACTTAATTGAAGCCGTAATAGGCTTGCCTTCTAATTTATTCTTTGGTACAGGTATTCCTGCAGCGATCATAATTTTTAATAAGCAGAAACTAAATAAACAAAAAGTTCTGTTTATAGATGCCAGTAAGAATTTTAATTCAGGCAAAAACCAAAATATTTTAGGCGAAAATCATATCCAACATATTGTAGAGGTTTATACATTGTTTCACGATCAACTGATGGACAAAGGTGTGATTGAAGATAAATTTGCCTACATAGCAGAGTTGGCTGAAATAACAGAAAATGATTTTAACCTAAATATTCCTCGCTATGTAGACACATACGAAGAGGAGCCAGAAATTGATTTAACAGCGACCCAAATTCTTATTACAGAACTAGAAAAAGAACTAGCAGCTGTAAAAGAAGAAATGAAAAAATACCTTAATTTCTTTTAACAATGGCAGAAAAACAAATTATAAAAAGTAGCTTTTATGGTGCTATTCCATTGGATTGGAATTCTTTAACATTTCAGGATTGCATTTCAGGATTTAGCTCAGGAAGTACACCTAGTCGCTTAATTCCTCAGTATTTTAATGGAAACATAAATTGGATAACAAGTGGTGAATTGAACTATAATGTGATAAATATAACAAAGGAAAGAGTTACTTCACAGGCAATTAAAAATAGTAATTTAAAGATTTTAGATTCGGGAACATTTTTAATAGCTATTACTGGCTTAGAGGCCGAAAAGGTGAGAGGTGCATGTGGAATCGTTGGACAAAAATCTGTTTCTAATCAGTCATGTATGGCACTTTATCCAAATAAGCATTTACTTGACAAAATGTATTTATTTTACTTCTATGCCTTTAATGGTGATAAGTTAGCCTTCAGATACTGTCAAGGAACTAAACAACAAAGTTATAATGCAAAATTAGTTAAAATATTACCTATTATTTTCCCTCCCCTTCCTGAACAAAAAGAAATAGCTAACTGTCTTTCTACTTGGGATAAAGCGATAGAAAATCAAATAACGTTAATTAAAGCAAAAGAAATTCTTAAAAAGGCAATAATGAAAGAGTTGCTTACAGGTAAAAAAAGATTGCCTGGGTTTAATGAAGATTGGAAAGAGTTTAAGTATTCTCAACTTATCAAGCAAGTTACAAGAAAAGAACAATGGGATGATTCAAAGATTTACAAACTTATAAGTATTAAAAGAAGATCAGGTGGTGTTTTCGCTAGACAAAGATTATTTGGACATCAAATCGAGGTTAAACAATTGGTTAAAGTAAAAGAAAATGATTTTTTAATATCGAAAATGCAAATTGTTCATGGGGCATCATCAATCGTAAGGAAAGAGTTTGAAGATTATTATGTGTCTGGTTCTTATGTGATATTAAATATTAAAGACGAAAAAGTTTTAACTCCGTTTTATTTGGATTATGTGTCAAAACAAAAATCATTTTACCACCAAACATACATTGCAAGTTACGGTGTACATATCGAAAAGATGACTTTTGATTTTAAATCATTCTTAAAAATGAAAATTACTTTGCCATCACTTCTTGAACAAGAAAAGATAACAAAGATCATTGATATAGCACAAAAAGAGATCCAAATAGAAAAACAAAAATTAGCTGATTTACAAAAACAGAAAAAAGGCTTGATGCAACAATTGTTAACAGGTAAAGTAAGATTGGTTTAATAATAATTAAAAGGTTTTTAAAACTATGGGAAAAACAATCTATATTAATGAAACCTGTCATTTAAAAAATGGACAAATAGCACTAAATTTCCAAAGTAACATATAATGGCATTTACAGAGAACAATATATCACAAATACCAGCACTTAAATTACTAATTAATTTAGGATACAAATATCTTTCCTCAGAGGAAGCATTAGCATTTCGTGACGGTAGATTAAGTAATGTCATTTTAACAGATATACTTAGGGAACGTTTAATTTATATAAATGAAATTAAGCTAGGAAATAAAAAAGTTAAGTTCGAACCTTCTAATATTGAAAGGGCAATACAAAAGTTACAAGATATTCCTCTAATGGAAGGCTTGGTTCATGCAAGTAATTATATTTATAACTTGTTACTATATGGACAAGCTCTAGAACAATCAATTGATGGGGATAAAAAGAGTCATACTATTCAATACATCGATTGGGAGAAACTGGACAATAATTATTTTCATGTAGCCGAAGAGTTTTCAGTAATGCGAACGGGGCGAAAAGACAGCTATAGGCCTGATATTGTATTATTTGTAAATGGTATACCTTTGGTAATTATAGAATGTAAAAGCTCAACAATTAAAGAGCCTATTAAACAAGCTATCTCGCAACATATTAGAAATCAACAAGAAAACGGCATTCAAAATCTGTACTGTTACAGTCAGATTCTAATGGCAACTTCATTAATACAGGCAAGATATGCCACTACCAATACAAAAGAAGAATTTTGGGCTGTTTGGAAAGAAAAGGATATTTCATTTAGCGAAAACATTGAGAATCTTGTAAATCAACCATTAGATAAGGAAACTGAATATAAATTATTTGAGACCTCAGATAATAGAAGCAAATATGATTATAAAGCTTATAAAGAAAAATATGATCTTTATGTAGCACCTTCACAACAGGACATATTAATTTATGGTATTCTAAGCCAGCAACGCTTACTGCCGTTTATTAAAGATTTTGTTTTATTTGAAGCTGGTATAATTAAAAAAGTAGCTCGTTTTCAGCAATTCTTTTCTATAAATAAAATTATTGATCGTATAAAGCCCATTCGAAATGGAAAAAGAAAGGGTGGCGTAATTTGGCATACACAAGGAAGTGGTAAGTCATTAACCATGGCTATGCTTGCTCGAAAAATTAAAGATACAATTAGAAATCCACAGATTATTTTAGTAACCGATAGAATTGACTTAGACAGACAAATTACAGCGACCTTACGAAAAGTAGAAGTTGATGTCATTAATGCTACATCGGGAAAACAATTAGTAAGTCTTTTAAGAGGTAATGGCGATTTCGTAATTACAACCATTATAAATAAGTTTGATGCTGCTGTTAAAAGTTTATCAGAAAATCAATTAGAGAGCCCAAATATTTTTGTCCTTATTGATGAAGGACATAGAACACAACATGGGGTTTTCAATGTGAACATGGAAAGAGTTTTACCTAACGCTTGTTTCATAGTATTTACTGGGACACCTTTAATGAAAAGACAAAAAAATACTGCTAATAAATTTGGAGGAATTATTGACGAATATTCTATAAAAGAAGCTGTTGAGGATGGTGCCATTGTACCTATTTTGTATGAAGGGAGGTTAGCAATACAAGATGTAAATAAAACAGCATTAGATAAAGGTGTTGAAAGGGTCATGGAAAATTTAGAAGACTATCATAAAGTGGACCTCAAAAAGAAAATGAGTCAAGCTGGTTTAATTTCTAAAACAGACCAAAATATTTTTCAAACTGCATTGGACATTAGTATACATTTTCAAAGCAATTGGGGAAAAGATAATACTGGGGAGCATTCTGGTTTTAGAGGCATGGTGGTTTGTCCTGATAAATTAACTGCTGTGAAATACAAAAAAGCGTTTGATTTAATTGCTAAAGTAACCACTGAAGTCATCATGTCTGCTCCCGATACAAGAGAAAACAATGAAGATGTTCACAGTTCCGAAGCACCTGAAGTAAATCAATATTACGAATTGCTTAAAACAAAGTATGGTCAGGATATAGATAAAATGATTATTCAGCAATATGAATATGGGGAAAATATAGAATTACTAATTGTTATAGATAAGTTACTTACCGGATTTGATGTCCCACAAACTATTGTAATGTATTTATGTCGTAAACTACGCGAGCACACCTTACTACAGGCCATTGCAAGGGTAAATAGAGTTTATCCCGGAAAAGAGTTTGGATATATCATAGATTATGCTGGAGTAATGGAAGAATTGCAAGAAGCTATTGAAACGTATTCCAATGATAGCGATGGTTTTGATCCTAAAGATTTACAGGGTACAATGAAAAATATCGGAGAAGAAATTGATAAGCTGCCTCGTGCTTATGCTGATGTCATTGAAATCTTCAAACCTATAAAAAACAAACATAATATTGATGAATATGTTTCATTTTTAGCGGATGATGCTTTACGAGAAGAGTTCTATAATAAATTCAGTGTTTTTGCACGTATTCTAAAAATAGCGTTAGCAACAGTTGAATTTCACGATAATACTTCTATTGCTGAAATACAACAATATAAAAATGAGCTTAAAAAATTTGCAGATATTAGAGTTGCAGCTAATAGTACTTATTTAGATACAGTAAGTTTTTCTCAATATGAAAAACAACTTCAAAAATTACTAGATCAACATGTAATTACGGAAGAAGTTATAAGACTTGTTGATCCAATTGATATTTTAGATTCAAAATCTTTTGAAGAAGAAGTCGAAAAATTAATTGGCCCTAGAGCCAAAGCCGAAAAAATTGCAGCAGCTACCTCCAAATATCTTTCCATAAATATTGATTCTGATCCCATTTTATTCAAAAAACTATCAGAATTAATTAAACAAACTATTATTGATATGAGAGCTAATCGTCTTTCTGAATTGGATGCCTTAAAAAAGCTAAAAAATTTGAAAGATCAAGCATTAAAAGGAGCAACAAATGATCTGCCTGAAATAATTAAAGACAAACGTAGAAAAGTAGCTATTTTTCACTTGCTAAAAGAAGAGATAGAATTGAAAGATAGAGAGACAGAAATAACGTTGATGTTTGATGAAATACTATCTAATTGTGAAATAGTTGATTGGCATAAACGTGTAGATATCATCAATAAAATTGAATTAGAATTTGGGGATTATTTAATGGATGTAATAGATTTATCTTTAGAAAAAGCGGATGAATTAACAAAAAAAGCAATTGAAATCGCTATTGCAAATAAAGAGTAAAATGAATGAGCAAATTGTTTTCGGGAGACATCATATCGATTTCGAATTAAAGTATGCTAATCGAAAATCTTTAGGGATTAAGGTACAACCAGATACCACGGTTATAATTACAGCTCCTACAGACACACCTATAGATAAAATTAAGACATTTGTATCTAAAAAAGCAATGTGGATTTTAAAAAAGAAATCCTACTTTCTTAGTATGGATACTATTAATATTGATTTAACAATTAAGTCAGGATACTCGGTAATTTATTTAGGTAGGCAATATAAATTAGTAGTTGAACAAGATCTAAAAGATGATGTAAGATATAAAGGAAATTTATTTCATATTTCAGTCAAAAAAAAAGAAAATGCACAAAAACTGTTTGAAAATTGGTTACACCAAAGAGCTATTTTTAAAATTACCGAAATTGCAAAACCTATAATTAAAAAGTTCTCTTTAAAATATGAAGCACCAATTGATATCTACTTTCAGGAAATGCCTACTCGTTGGGGCAGTTGTACTATTAAAAACAAGCTTATTTTCAATCCCAAATTAATACATACGCCGAAACGTTGCGTTGAATATGTGGTTATGCATGAATTATGTCATATAGTTTACAAACATCATAATCCAGATTTTTTTAATTTATTGACTACAATGATGCCGGACTGGGAAAAAAGAAAAGAAAAGTTAGATACTTTTGCTTAAAAATAATTATATCTAGATAATCGGAATTAAATAAGTACTTAATTCAGAATATCTGTTAACAATATAAATAAGTAAAAAAAATATTAATATTTTGTCAACTCTCCTGTGACCATTTGTAAATACTTTAAAATAGTCTCTATATTATTTTATTCAGAGATCACATATACCAAATATTGATAAAGTAAAAAAAATACATTCCATTTTACGGAAAACCATATTTCCATTATACTTTTTTTGCTTAGTATTGTAAATATTAAAATTCCTTGTTAATGAGCATAGGTCTGTAGTTAGGGGATTAGTATTAGAGAAGTTCTAACCAATCATAAAATCAAATTTAATGGAAAGTAGATACCAAAAACTTGTTCGTAAAATGGTTATTGATGACCAATTGCCTCAGTTTGTATATAGAATGAGGTCTGTAAATCGATATTTATTCGATACATTAATAAATGGAGAAATGTGGTTTCCAAATCCTATGGATTTTAATGATCCTTTTGATTGTGATATAAATATGACTTTCAATGATTCACAACACTCTTCCATTCAACATTATTATGATACTTACCTCAAAAAGAAATTTTCACAAAAAGAATTAGAAGGAATAGAAACGGCTAAGATTTCTAATCTTGATTTTGGAATCTTACTTAACAAAGTTGCTAAAAGAGTAGCTCATCAAAAAGGTATTGCTTGCTTTATGTCCAACTGCGACAATTTATTGATGTGGGCACATTATGCAGATTCTCATAAAGGAATATGTTTAAAATTTGACATATTGGAGGACGTCGAATTTTTTACTCCAGCAAAGAGAGTTATTTATGCCAATGAATATCCACAATACAATTACTTGCAAGATAAAAATGATTTTGTGAATCAAATGTTTTTCACAAAATCTGACGAGTGGAAGTATGAAGGTGAAATTAGAGTTCTTAAAAGTAAAAAAGACAATTATAAATTCAACAAAATTTGTCTTAAAGAAATGATTTTTGGATGTAATATTTCCGAAAATGACAAGAAGACTTTGATGAAAATTATGCGCCAATATTATCCAGATACTAAATTAAAACAAGCCGTAAAAAACGAATATAAGTTTCAATTAAATTTTGAAGACATTGAATAAATAATGGCTATAGTAACTAATACAACCTATTTGGGTAATTAACATAATGGAAAGTTTGATTTTATATTAGGGATCAAGTAGTAAACCCAAATAATAGGCTTAGTTACAAATGTAATAAAACAAAATAGCCCTTGCATTAATAAACTAAAAAAATCATAAATCAATTATGGAAATTAAACAATTATCTGAAATCTTAAAACTTAATTATGCAAATGCTTATAATGGAGAAAAAGTTGTTCAAATTCACCTATTTGGAGTTAAATACGGAAAAATAATTAGAGAAAACAACTATTCTTCTAAAGATATTATTAGTGAGTCAGGATTAAATGATTCCTACATTGCTGAACTAAATAAGGGAATTAAACTAAGAGATGAAGTAATTTTTGAGAGTGATGAAATAGAATTAAATGCTTTAGGAAAAACCCTAAAAGATAATTATGAAAATGCAAAAACAGGAGAAACTGTTGCTTCCATTTTCTTATTTGGAATTAAACATGGAAAACTAATTAAAATGAAGAATTATTCTATTAACGAAATTATTAAAATATCTGAAATTCATGAATCATATTTTGCAGAACTAAATAAAGGAATAAAATTATCGGAATATCTTTCAATAAAATAAATGCACCACTACCAAAAAAAAACATTTTACATTTAATATTGCTAGCTATATAAATATCAATTGATTGAGTTCATTATTGAGACCTTTTTTTAAGGTGTTTGTGAAGACCATCCATTATTGATCTTGGAACTTTTCTTAGCCTATTAAAAAAAACTATTTACTAAGAATAATGGCTTAGAAAAAGCTAGCATCAAAAATTAAATAAAATGTGTGCTAGATTCTTGACTTTGTGCAAAATAGTTATAGATGTTTTTTTTACAGTTTAATAATTATAAAAGTTGCTAAACCTAAAATAATCATAGAAAGAAATATAAACCCTCCTAAAATTAGTTTAGTATTTTTTTCTACTAATCCGGTTTTTTCCAATTTATTTAATCGGCTATCGAGTTTTTGATATCTCTTTTTATCATTAACTGCTCTATTTATAGTGCTTTCTATAAATAGATTAAATTGGTCATTATGTTTTAGAAATATGGATTTACTGTATTTTAATTCATTATAAATCTCTTCCGATGTTTTATTGTTTGTAACGATATCAGAGTAAATTGATTGGGAAATGCTTAATAATATCCTCATCATTTTGTTTATGTCTACGATGTTCTCATTTGAAATTGAGGATATTTGTGAAATTGAATTAATCAATGTCGATGTATGTCGAGTTTGAGAGTTAATCATTTCTAACAATGTTTCTGTATCTATAGTTTTATATAGTCCAAATAAACGTTCTTTTTGTGATTGATCGGAAAGAACTTTTAGTTGTCTTGACATTAAATCCAGAGTCTCTTTTAAATGAGTTATTTGTTTTTTTGACTTCTCATTATTCTTTTCTATAAGATCAAGATTATCAATATGATCAGTAAATATATTTCCAGTCATTTATGCTAAGTTTAGTTGGTAAAGCAAATCTTGACTTTTATCTAAAGATGTTTCAATTTTTTCAGACTCTGTCTTAATCTCGTTTTTTAATTGATTTATATTTTTTTTTGCTTCTTCAATTTCAGCTTTTAGCGATTCAAAAATAGGAAGGCTGTTACCAAATATTTTTTTTGTAGCAAATATACTTTCTTCTGCTTTTAATGACGAAATATTTGACCTTATGATATTGTTATTTGTTAAAAGAGTATTAGAAAGTACTTTTTGATTTTCTAATCTAAAAATATTGTCATCTGTTTTTAAGATAAATCTATCTTTATATTTGTCCCAAGCTTGAATAATTAAAACCGAAGCTAATCCAACAATTAATCCGGATAAAATTGGAGAAATATAGCTGGCTACAGAAGCAAGTGGAGGAAATGCACTTATTAATGCTTTTTCAATAATTTCGTCTAGTGCTACACCTATTAAAATAACCACAGCAGCTCCTAGTATTTTTAGAGCTTCTTTTAATCTAACTTCCCAGGAAAATTCACTAGAACATATTATTTTCACTGCCTTTAAGATGGAATGAAAAGCAGTTTTCACAAACTTTAAAATATTTTTTGCAATTTTAAAAAGGCTGGTTAATATTGCATCCAATAGAGTAGAAATAAAAGCGTTAATTGAATGGTCCTTAAATGTGCTTAAAATATCTTTACTTTTTTTAATGGTAACTATATACAATAATACACTAACAAATAATTACAAACTTTAATCCGCTACTCTTAGCGGATTTTTTAATTTAAAAACATTATGGAAAATAAAATTAACAAAATAGCACAGGAAATCAGTATTCTTTTAAAAGGATTAAGTTTAAAAGAATTTAAAGAGGTTATTAGAAAAGTAGAAACAGAGGTATATGAGTCAACTAAGATAAATTAGATGTATTTCTTACAACATCATCTACACTTGAAACCACTTTATCTATTTTTTCACTAATATCATAAACTTCATATTCAGAAGATATCTTTTTTGAAATATCTGTTAGTTTATTACTAATCTCGACTAGTAGTTCAATCATAGTTTGTGCTTGATCTTCATTCATGGTATAGAGTTTTAAGAGTTAAATAAAAAAGAGCAAATAATTACTACTTGCTCTATAACTTAATCTAAAAGAAGAACCAGAAAAATCGTAGACTGATATTCAAGTTAATTCTTAAAGCTTTGTTTTTGTGTTTGTTCTTACTCATGTTTATCGGATTTAATATGATTCATATTTTAAATTCGCATGTGGAACAGCACATTTCAAATATATCAAAAATACTTACACTTTTAAAAATGTGTAAAAATTTTTTACGCGCGGGTGTATTTTAAATACATATTTTAATTACATTTGCACTATACAAATATTATTAATATTACTAATAATAATTTAATAAAAAGAAACCCTAGCGCAATGGCTAGGCTCTTTAAATTAAACATTGTTAAACAGAGAAAATCCACTTAATCAATTCAAATACGGCAGCCACCGACAAGTTGATTAAGAAATTCTCTAGCCAAGCAACAATAGATTTTTTATCCATTTTTGTTTAGGTATTAAAAGTTGATAATTCAGTTTGCAGAAGTAACCTCTACTGGTCTGTCTAAGATTCAAGGTTGTTTTCATAATAATTGGATTAGATTTAATTAAACTTACGCCTACTTACTTATTGTGAGCTAGGCTTTTATTATTTATGGTAAAGATACTTTATCCTTCTGTTGTAGGCAAGGCTTCAATATTACCTAATTTACCAAGTTATTAACATATATTTATTAATAAGTGCAACAACTTAATAAAAAACAATTATTAACAACAAAGCCACTCCTTAAATGAAGTGGCTTTTTTAATACTTAATATCATGACAGAGCAAGAATATTTAAATAAACTAAAAAGGCTTGATATAAATACCAAAAAGCATTTTGATGAAATTTTTGTAAAAATCTACCCTCATTTTTGTAAATTGTCCTATAGTCAATTAGAATTACTTACTGAACATATAAAAAGAATGGGGGCTAAAGATTCTATTATTATTTCCCAATTATGGGAAAAAGGAAAAGAACCTAAAGTTTAATTTTCAAAATATAGACTACTTTCTATATCTTTAATTATTATTTCGGAATCTTCTTTTACAGCTTTAACTAAGTAAACGGTTTGATTTGCGCAATCTACATCATTAAACTCTTTTTCTGTAAATTCATCATAGAATTCTACTTTAAAGTAAACTCTTTCTTCAATTGGTTTGATGTACCAAAATACAGCTATACAATCTTTAAAGATGTAATTTCTATCAGTTCTATATACAATATCAAATGGTTTGTGCGTATGATTTTTTCCTGTTATGGTAGAGTTTTCATTAATGTTAGATTCATTCATGATTTATTTGTTTTTTATGATTAGCTTATAAGTGAACAATAGAAATAAAGGTAAAGAAATATAGAATATAAATTCTGTAATATCGTAAGCATGTAGTAAGCTATGCATTTTTTCTCCATCATAGGATATAACACTTGATTTTCCAATTGGATAAAAATAATAATCGCCAACTTTATCAGAAATTAAAAGAATAGCAAAATTAACAAAAAACCAAATTGAATAAAAGATTGAGAAATCACGATTTTGTTTTATAAATTTTTCCATAGTTTGTGGAGTTATTAATTAGTTGGCACAATAGATGAAACAGAATCGCCTATTGCATATAAATATCTCTTAGTGTTGTTGCTTGTATCGTAAAACAGTATAAATCTAAGTTTATCGTCCAAGAGGGTTAAACCGTATTCAGAGTTATAGACATATAGGTTCTTATCTGACTTGTACTCTACAAAATCGTGATTTCTAATTAACCAATTACTTTGTCCACGCTTAAAGTAAAGTGTGTTCTTGTCGAAAAATAAATAACCATTATACTCTTCCTTCTTAATTGTTCTCCATTCTTCACCTTCACGTATTTGTTCTAAAATCATAGGAACAACATAGCCACCATCCAAAGGAGTAGTAACCTCAATTGTATAATTTTTTTGTTTAGCAGAAAGTGTACTTTGAATCAGTGGTATGTTTACAGAGGATTGAGGTATTTGAATTGTATAACCATTGTCCCTAGGCAGTGTGCCAACCGCTCCCGTGTATGGATTAGTATTACCTATAGTTGTAAAATTGTTATTTACAGTTTGGTCACGATTAGTTCGATAATGGTCTTGAACAATAGTACCGTTTGTGCGTGTGTAACCATTTACCCAGACATCTTGGGCAAAAGAATTTGAATAAATAAAGAAAACTGACAGTAAAAGAAAAGTAACTTTTTTCATAGAGTTTAGTTTATATCACTAAAACCCTAAGTGAAGTTGTTACAAAAAAGAGCGTGGGTTTGTAACCGTACCAAGAATCGGGGTTCTGGACAAACCTTGCACCATGATAAAGTTACGCCCACGCCATAGCATGAGCATAGTCTTATTATCGTGTGGTGCTTTTTGAAATTGTCCAGATTTCGATACCATGATAATAGCTAACGCTAATATTTTAATAGCTGTAAAAGTAATAAATTACAATAGATTTCAAACATTTGATGTTAGAAAATAAAAGCCGTAAATTTGAATAAAAGTTAGACGATTTTTACACTAAATGAATAATTTTCACTACCTTTAAACTAACCTAAACCACTAGTTATGTTCAATACTAATATCAAATCCGTTTTAGAACTTATCAAGACTTTCCCCAATGAACAAACTTGCATTGAGTACCTTGAACAAATAAGATGGGATGGGAAACCAGTAAGTCCTTTTGATGAAAATTCGAAAGTGTATAAATGTAAAGACAATAAATACAAGTGCAAAAACACAGGTAAATATTTTAATGTTCGCACAAATACAATGTTTGATAATACGAAGATGGAATTACAAAAATGGTTCTTAGCTATTTGGTTAGTAACTGCTCATAAGAAAGGAATTGCATCAACACAATTAGCAAGAGATATAGATATTACTCAAAAGTCGGCTTGGTTTATGTTGCAAAGAATTAGAGCCTGTTTTGGAATTGAAAACTATAATGAATTAGAAGGAACAGTCGAATGTGATGAGAGTTTCTATGGTGGAAAAAATATTAACAGGCACAAAGATAAAAAAGTAGAAAAGTGCCAAGGAAGAAGCTTTAAAGACAAAACACCAATATTGGGTATGTTACAGCGAGGTGGAAAACTAAACTGTTTTGTTGTTAGAGATACTACAAAGAAATCTATTCAACCACTAGTTAGAAAATATGTAAATTCGGGAACAAGACTTATATCAGATGAATGGCACGGATATAGAGGATTAAATAACATGTATGAACATAACATAGTAAATCACGCCAAAAAAGAATATGTAAATCTAAACGATTCTACATTACATTCTAACACAATAGAATCTTCTTGGAAAATAATGAAGAATTCTTTACGAGATATGTATAACTTTGTATCTAGAAAACATTTACAGTTATATGTTGATGAACATGTTTACAGATATAACATGAGAAAGTTACAAGACAGTGATAAATTCAATTGGTTAATATTGAATTCGGGAATAAGAACAAAATATAAAGATTTAATAAATGGATAAATTCACAAAAACAAAACTACTTAGAGAGGGAGTTGCAAATCAAGTAATTGATGGTGAAACTTATTTCGCAGTAGAAGACGTAAAAACAAGATATAAAGAAGTGAAGATTAATGTTGCAAATATTAAAACATTATCTAATACTAGATACATTAAAGTTGAGGATATAGAACCTTACACAGACTTTGATGGAAAGATAAAACAAGCACTCAATTTTAATCCTAGAAAGAAATAACATTTGATTATAGTGCACGTATATACTATAAGAAAATACGATGATATTAACAATGTTATTAACAATTGAATACATTATATTTATAGTATGGAAGTTTTAGAAGAAATATTAGAAAAAGATGATGTAAGATTTATAGCTGTTGAGGCTACTAATCCTGACAATATTATTGCAAGTGGTAACAACGCTAATGAGGTAATAAAAAAAGCTGAAATGTCTGGTATTGAATTTATATTTTCATATATACCTGATAAAAATCAAACTTTTATTTTTTGAATTCAATAGACTACCCATTTACTGAAATTGCTGGAAAAATTAGACCTTTTATACCTATAATGATACTTAACCCATTTAATGGGAAGCAGCATATTTTTAATGCTTTATTAGATAGCGGTGCTGATGCATGTGCATTTCCCAAATATGTTGTGGATAGCACAGGACATAATTTAAAAGCTGTCGATGTTATTAATTCTGTTTCAACTGGAATTGGAGGTGTACCAGTTACTACTTGGAAACATAGTTTTTTAATTGGGTTAGTCCATCCATCTGGAAAAGGCGTAATAAAATGGAGTTCTAAATTATTGATAGATTGCTTTGATCATGATAATGCACCACCTCTTTTAGGAACAAATGATTTTTTAAAAGATTTTAAAGTTATCTTAGATTATCCAAATAAAATAATCACTCTTATATGGAGCTAAACATACAATCCTACTAGTTATAGTAGGATTTTTTATTACAACATCTTTTCTAAAATCCGCGGAGAAAAGAATTAAACAGAAAAATCTTTCGCGGTGTAAACTAATATATAGTTACCTTTTTAATAATCCTTTTTGAAATATTTTTAATTTTTTCTGTTAACTCTCTTTTCTCTTCAATTTTGAATTCATTGACGATTTCAACAATAGTTATCGATAGTAATTTGCCCAACGCAGCTTTCGCTGCACTTTTTCCTGCGTTTTTTAATGCAATTTTACCAGTTGTTTTAATATTGTAATGAGTAGTTTTGGATTCTAACAGTTTCTCTTTTTTTTTCGTAGCTTTTTCAAAAGCTTTGTCCATTTTCTCTCCATTTATTTGCAAATATTCTTCATTGGACTTTGTGGGATCTTTTTTTGAAGGCTTGGAACGCCATTCAGGAGTATCTTTAATTTTTGTATTGTTTTTGGATATATTTATATCTCTTTCAGCTGCTCCAAAATTTTCTTCACTATGCAGAAATTTCTTTTTTTCTTCAATTGTAAAAAATTTATTTAGAACAGCATCGGTAGCAACTTCATTAACTGATACTATATGTTCCATGTCCCACTTCTCACTATAACCTAAATTTCTATCAGTATAGAGTGAAGCAATACCATCAGGATTTCTGTCGAATATTTTTTTTAGTGCCTCATTGAATTCTTTATCTGTATGTACGTTCCTGTTATATTTAATTTGTTCAGCATTATCCTTCATAGTTTTATACTCGCTATTTGGAACAAATTTTGTTTTGTATGTAGCAGATCTCTCAGTAATTGGCTTTCTTTTCCATTCCTCTTCTCTTTTGGCTTCTTTCTCAAAATCTAACCCCGTATTGTGAGCTCTATTTTCTAAAATATCAGACAAACCAAGAGATGTTGCAATTGATTCGATAGTTGTATTTTTAATTGAATCCAAAAGATCTCCATTCATTTTAACAAATTCAATTTCATCCATTTCCTTTTGGAGTTTTTGTATTTCTTCAATTAAATGAATATCTTGATTATTTAAATCTATTTCAATTTTTTCAAAATCCATTTTTTTTTATTTAAAATAACAAACAATTCAATTAATTAAGATAAAAGCACATTACGCAAATATAAGTTTTTTCAATAGGTATCTCAAAATATTTAATACGTCTACAACTCCTTCTTAATTCCTCCTTAACTTCCTGCGCACACCATTTAGATTCTACTACTTACAGTTGAGATATGGGAAGATCTAATAATGAGTTAATTTCAAATTTGAAATGTAAATTTCAGCATTTTTATTTAGGTAACTCTTAAAATTATTATGTATTTATACATAATAATTTTAAGAGTTACCTATTAGTGACCCTTCTTTTTTCTGACATAACATAACACTCAGTGTTTACTGGTGCTTACGATACAGGTGACGGAGCCTCTTTCTCCGCCAGTAAAAGTTTCAAAAGAAATTTTAAAAATCAAAAGCCTTTAAACAGTAATGTTTAAAGGCTTTTTTTGTTTTAGTAACCTTTCAAAAAGCACATATATTATTTCTGAATTATTGCAAGATTTTTCATTATATTTGAGTTAGGTATTATTTATTTTTTACAGGATGCTAAATTTTAGTTTTTTGAATAATATCTGATTTATATTTTACTTGAAATAATTGCGCCCAACGGGTTAATCATAATAATTTAAGAAAATGGATACTTCGAAATTTTTTGACTTAAAAGGAAAGACCGCTATAATTACTGGTGGAGCAAACGGAATTGGAAAAGCATGTTGTGAGATACTTGCGGCTTATGGAGCAAATGTGGTCGTTTCGGATTACAATCTCGAAGATGCAAAAAACACTTCAAAAGGAATAAATGATAATGGCGGAAAATCTATTGCAATATATTGTGATGTTACAAAAGATGAAGCTTTGGTAGATCTTGTTAGTCAAACAGTAAAAGAATTTGGAAGTATAGAAATTTTGGTTAATAATGTTGGGGGTGGTGGTGCAGGAAAAGAAAGTCCATATGATATTACTGTAGATCAATTTAAAAAGGTGTATGATATGAATGTATTTAGTATGTGGAGATTATGCCAATTAGTAGCGCCAGAAATGAAAAAGGCAGGTTACGGTAGCATTATTAATATGTCATCAATGGCTTCTATAAATACTAGTCCAGCTATTAGCGCTTATGCTTCTTCAAAAGCGGCAATTAATCATATGACTAGAAATCTAGCTTATGATTTTGGTCCTGATAATATTAGGCTTAATGCTATTGGGCCGGGAGCGACAAGAACACACGCATTGAGTACAGTTTTAACACCAGAAATAGAAAAGGCAATGCTTAAACATACTCCAATTGGTAGATTAGGAGAAGCGATTGATATTGCAGGAGCGGTACTCTATTTTGCATCACCAATATCAAGTTGGACAAGTGGGCAGGTTATTTTTATCAATGGTGGCGGTGAGCAAACATTGGATATGTAATTGTAATAAATAATTTCATCAAGTCTAGTTAGTATATTCCGTTTTTTGTTTTGTAAAAGCTTAGAGAAATTCAAAATTAATTAGATCGACAATATTGTAATGTAGATTAGGTAACAAAACATTTTATAGATATAATGAATTAATTATTAGATATGCTTAAATTTGTTTTGTCGGATAAATTATTTATATCATGCCATTAATTGAACAATCTCATTATGATTTCCCTTCTATTATGCATAGAAATAGGCATTTTTCTACTATTTATGCAGCTATGTTTAAGCGATTTCCTATACCAGATTACAAGAGAGAAAAACATGAATTAGTCGATGGAGATTTTATTAATATCGATTTTATTATAAATAGTCCCGATAAAGCTATTATTTTATGTCATGGGCTTGAGGGTGATTCACGCAGGACTTATAATAATAGTTGTGCTGATTATTTTCAGAAGAAAGGATTTTCAGTATTTGCTTGGAATAACCGAAGTTGTGGAGGAGAAATGAATCGCTTGCCCAGACTTTATCATCATGGTGCTATAGATGATTTAGATGCTGTGGTTCAATATGTTTTACAAAGAGGGTTTAGCGAAGTTTATTTAATTGGATTTTCAATGGGGGGCGTTCAGCTCTTAAATTATTTTGGATGGTCAAATATAGATAAGCGTATTAAGGCAGGAGTTTCTATTTCTGTACCAACACATATTGCAACAAGTGCCGCGGTTCTTAAGCAAGGTTTTAATAAATTGTATTTAAAGAATTTTACTATTGATATTGTAAAAAAACTTAAATACAAAGCAGTGCAGTTTCCTGATTTGATAAATAAAGATCAGATCGACAAAATTACTTCTTTTGACGAAGTTGATCATTACTTTACGGCTCCCTTGCATGGTTTTGCAAGTCGTGAGGAGTATTATCAACGTGTTTCTCCCGAATTTTCGTTACAAAACATTACGACACCAATTTTGATTATTAATGCTTTAGATGATCCTTTTTTGGGCGAAAGATGTTATCCTAAAACTATTGTACGAGATAGTAGTTATGTTTATCTTGAAACTCCAAAATATGGAGGACATTGTGCATTTCCTCTTCGTAATTCAGAGTATTCTTATGCAGAGAAAAGAGCTTACGAATTTTTTAATTCTAGTTTTGATTTTCAAAATCGTTTGTAACTGATTTTAGCTTTAATTACTTCTCTAGTTACTGCTTTGTTATTTTCTGGGCAGACTATTATTCTTTTTTAAGTATAGAAGCTTAGAATCGTAAAACATTCTTGTTGTTTAAAGTATATTTTATCAAAGTTTTAGAGAAGGAAAAAATCATTAACTGTTACTTGTAAATGATTATTTTACATCAAGACTGGTGTTTAAAAGGGTAAAATAATTTTCTTCAGCCGTTATGCCTTTTTTATTAAGATTGAAATTTATTTGAAATTTCTGAAATTTGTTTGTTTAGGATAGCTTTTGTAAAAGCTAAATTTGCCTTTGAGGAATCAGCAACTAGATAAATAAAATAACTATTATTCTGTGAGATTTTTAAAAACTGATACTGATTTGTCAATGTTATAGTGATATCATCTATACTTTGATCCGATTTTAGAAAATCATTAGCATTCAGCTGCGCTCTGATCATCTCTAATGCAAATTTGGAAGCACTTTCGATGTTAAAGTTCTTATTGTTTTTTTTTGAATAATAAATATTTCCACTTTTGATATCAATAACACTTAAAGCTACAAATCCTGGCATTTCCTTAGAAATGTTCTCTCCAAATAATTTTAAAAAATCTGACATCATAAAAATTTAAGGGGCAAATTTAATTTTTTTCTGAATCAAATACTACAAGAACTTCTTTTAATTCTTCTAAGTAATTATTAATTAATGTCTAAAAAAATAATAGTCAAAAAAAAGATAAAAAAGGAGATAGCTCTTGATGCTGATTTTTATCTCAAAATGAGCTAAAAACATTTTTATGGTGTGCTAAATACGTATAATTTATACGAAAATAAAAATTGTATTAATATATTAAGTTGTATTTATCTGATATTAGAATTGAAAAAAAAATGTACTAACGGATTATATATTAAATAATTAAAGAATTCGATTTGTTAATGTCTTACAATTTACCGTTTAAAAAAATCAAACCGAGTATTTTTTTCGTACTTTTGCAGCCCAAAAACACCAGTAATTGCGGTAGAAAATTGCATTTGAGATTAGCTTTAGTATTACTAATTATCTCCTTAAATTTTACACTAAAAATGTAAGATGTTTTTGTATCGTTAGAGCGTATAATAAAAACACAAGATTTAATAAATGTCCTCATACAAATAAAACTTAACCTATGAAAAATCTAAAATTATATTTTACACTATTTCTTTTAATTTTTATTACTCCAATACTTTTTTCACAAGTAAATATTTTTGCTGGAATTGAAATTGGAAGTAAAGGAATAAAAATGTCCGTTATTGATGTTCATAATATCAAAAAAGGAAATATTGACGTCAAATCATATTGGACAGAAAATGTTGCTATAGCAAAAGGTATTTCCATTGATGGAAATATGACTGAAGAAAATATAGATAAAGCTGTTACAATCATTAGTAATAATTATAATAAATTCAAGAATGAGATGAAAGTCTCTGATGATAATATTTTTATAGTAGGTTCTTCTGGTGTTGCTATGGCGCAAAATACACAACTTCTTATTGATAAAGTAAAAGCAGCTACAGGAAAAGAAGTTGAGTTCATAGAAGCTCATATGGAAGGGAAAATGCTTTTAAAAGGGTGTATTCCTCCAGTTGATTATAAAAACTCAATAATCTTAGATATTGGTGGAGGAAATACTAAAGGAGGTTATGTAGATGTAGTTAACAATGATACTTTTGTTTTCTTTCCGTTAAGCTTAAACTATGGAAGTGTAACTCTTACGGAAACCATAATGAAAAAAACGAATAGTGATGATTTAGGAGAATATAATTCACGCTCATTTACTTTTTTACCTGTACTAAGAGAACAAGTAAATGCGATGTACAAATCAAAACCTCAGGCTTTAAATAAAGAAAAAATTTATATGTCTGGTGGGGCTGTTTGGGCTTTTTATACGTTATATAAAGGGGTGACTAAAGAGGCGTTTAATCAGTTTAAGTTAGAAGATGTTATTAACTACGATGCGATCTTGAAAAATAATTTCAAAAAATTTGAAGATCTGGCAAAAACAGATGAAGAAATCGCAAAAGTATTAAAAACATATTCGCAAAAATATTTGATTTCTGGTAGTAACATCTTATTGGTTTGTTTAGAAGCGGTACCTGAGGTTGACAAGAAAAAGCTATATTTTGCAAAAGAAGGACAAATTGCATGGTTGGTATCATACATTACAGATCGTTCTAAAAAAGTAAAGAAAATTTATTAAAAACAACCCTGCACACAACTATATTATATTCGACTAATTTTATTTAGCAACGTATTATTCGTCAAAACCTAATTACACAAAATAATAAATTTAAATTTTATGGATAAAAAATGTCCAACCCCAATTGATCAAGCCGTTGAATGGGATACTACTCAAACTATTGTGAGTAAAGCCGATTTATATGGAAATATAGAATATGTAAATGAGACTTTTTCGGAAGTTTCAGGATATGATGAATCTGAATTGGTTGGTCAGGCACATAATATTATCCGCCACCCTGATATGCCAAAAGTGATTTTTAAAGTCTTATGGGATAATATATCAAAAGGGAAAAAATTTCATGGTATCGTTAAAAACTTAGCCAAATCAGGAAAGTATTACTGGGTAATTACAGATTTTGATTATATAGTAAGTGATGATGCAAAAATTTTAAAGTATATCGCTCGTCGTAAAGCTATTTCTCCTGGAGTAATAGAAAAAGTGGAAGACTTATATAAAAAATTATCCAAAATTGAGCAAGTAAGCGGAGTAGATGGAAGTGAAAAATACTTAATTGGTTATCTTGAAGATCATAATCTTGATTATGTAGAATTGATTACAAAATTAATGATGGATGATTTGAATGAACAAGTTGAGACAGAATCTTCTACTGAAGAAATAGAAGAAACTAAAAAAAGTTTTTTCAGTAGGTTTTTTGGTAACTAATACTTTTTTCAGTACTCAAAAGAATGTCTCCTAATTAAATATTTTCGAAAATGCTTAACCGTTATTTAGGGAATTTTAAAAATTTCCCAAGAGAAATATGGATTCTCGCCCTGATTACTTTAGTAAATAGAATAGGAGCCGTAGTTGTTCCTTTTTTGTCTAAATACTTTAAAGACGAATTAAATCTGAGCTATTCACAAATAGGTTGGGTTATGGTTTGTTTTGGTATTGGATCTTTATTTGGGACTTTTTTTAGCGGGAAATTATCTGATATTTTTGGAGCTTACAAGATTATGGTTTTTAGCTTGTTCTCCAGTGGTGTTATTCTTATTTCATTGCAATTTGTGAAAACTTTTGAGCTGTTATGCTTTTCTATTTTCCTTCTAACTGCAGTTGCTGATATGTATAGACCAGCAATGATGGTTAGTCTTAATGATTATGTGAGTAGTGATTCAAGAGTTCGAGCTTTATCATTATTGAGGATGGCAACGAATGTTGGTCTTGTTGTGGGGCCAGTTTTGGGAGGATTGTTAATTATAAATTCGGAATATAATACCTTATTTATTGTAGATGGTTTGACATCTATTATTTCTGTATGTCTTTTTGTAGTTTTTGTTAAAGAGAAAAAATTACTATATAAGCTTGAAATGAATGCAGTAGGTCAGGATAAATTTGCACCTCTAAAAGATTTTCCATTTGTAATGAATTGGATTATTGCTTTAATAACAGGATACCTGTATTTTCAGGTTTTTTCAATTGTACCTATTTATCATAAAGAAGCATATCATTTGTCTGAATTTGATAGCGGAATGTTTTTAGGTTTTAGTGGAGTTGTATTTATCTTATTTGAACTGGCTTTGGTCAACTTTGTTCAAAAGAATAAAATTACTGACTTGGTTGCTATCATGATAGGATTGGTATTAATTGGAGCTTCATATCTTTTATTGTTTTTAGTTCATCAACCATGGGTATTTTGGATTTTTATGCTTTTAATGTCTTTTGGTAACATGCTAACTTTTGCTTTTGCAAGTAGTTTTGTTATGAACAGAAGCCATAAAAATTTAGAAGGAATATTTATGTCGACTTTTCAAATGAGTTATGGTTTTGCTCATGTATTTAGTTCTAAAACAGGACTAACGATTGTTCAAAATTTCGATTATAATACAAACTGGGTATTTAATTATTCACTTGCATTTGTTACTGCTTTTTGTACTTATTTAATATTTTTAGTAGTTAAAAAAGAACAAAAAAAGGTAAAGGAAGACATTGTGGTTTCTTTCTTTAAGAAGTAAATGTTTTAATATATAAAACGAATTATAGAGTTTAATTATCGAATTAACTCACCAAAAAAAGTCCTGAACTAATTCAGGGCTTTTTTTGTGGTATTTTAGTAACTGTATTTCAAGTTGTTTCTTGATAAGTTTAAACTTTTTATTCGTGTATAGAATGGATATGATGCTTTTTTGTTCAGAATTTGCTTTGTTTTTAGGTGGTTGTTTGGTTTCGGAAACTAAATATCACGGTTGAGGTTGAAAAAATGATTATTCAGTCATTTTAGAAAGAATTTAAGCCGTTAATTAAGGAACTTTACTTTTATAATTGTTTTAATTGATATACTTATGATCTCACCATTTACTATTATTGCAGCTACAAATTTTTCTGATATAGCAAATAACGCTGTTGCTTATGCCGCGGGACTTGCAAAAGCTACAAATGCCAAGCTTGTTTTGTTTAATTCTTTTTCTTTGGGGTTACACAGCTCTAATGCTCATATTACAGCCGAAGCAATGCAAAAGCAAATAGAGAAAGCTACTGAAAAACTAGAAAATTTTGGAAAAGAAATTTCAAAGCTTTATGCTATTGAAGTAAGTTGTTTCTGTAAGTATTCTTTTTTAGAAGATCAGCTTTCATCGATAATTGAAGATACTAAAGCTGAGCTAGTAGTTATGGGGATGGCAGAACGCTCTTTTGAACAGGAATTATTAGGTAATTCGACAACAGCAGTAATAAAAAATTTAAATATACCTGTATTAGCAGTTCCTAGAAATGCTCATTTTCAGAAGATACAGAAAATACTCTATGCTTGTGATACTTTAAGTTTCTCTTCGATAGAAAGATTTAGTTGGTTAAAAGATATTGTAGGTAACCTTGGTGCCGAGCTAGAGTTTTTTAGTGTAGATGAAAAAATAGATAGTCTTAAGCAACAGCAGGGAGAACAATTATTGAATTCGTCACTTGAAGAAGCGTTTAAAGAAGTTAAATACATTTATAAAACAGTTAAGTCTAATGCTGTAATTGATGAGATTAAGAAAGAAATCAAGAATTATAATGCAGATGTTTTAGTAATGGTACCACAAAGGTATGGTTTTTGGGATTCTTTGGTACATAAAAGTAAAACCAGAATTATGGCTGCAGGTTTAGATATACCATTATTGTCTTTTCCAAATCTCTGATACTGTTTTTATTTTATATAATGAGGTAAAGCTTGGTTAGCAGATTTCTTATATAAAAAACAAAAGAATAAAATAATATAATCTATTACAAATGAATGCAACAATTACGGCTATAGGTGGCTTTGTACCGACTTCTATACTTAGTAATGAAACAATATCTGAAACAGTTGACACAACTGTAGAATGGATTGAAAAAAGAACCGGAATAAAAGAACGTAGATTAGCTACTAGCAAAGACCAAGCAACCTCAGACCTTGCTTGTGCTGCAATTGAAAATTTATTACAAAACTATGATGTTGATCGAAAAGAAATAGACTGTGTATTGTTGGCAACAACAACTCCAGACCATCTTTTGACTCCAACAGCAAGTAAAGTATGTGAAATAAGCAGATTAACCAATGCGTTTGGGCTTGATCTTAATGCAGCCTGTAGTGGTTTTCTGTATGCCCTTGAAATGGCTACGACTATGATTGAAAGTGGTCGATATGAAAAAATTATTGTAGTTGGAGCTGATAAAATGAGCTCAATTGTAGATTATGAAGATCGCAATACCTGTATTCTTTTTGGTGACGGAGCAGGAGCAGTGCTACTAGAAAAAACAGAATTAGGATACGGAATGATGAAAAGTATTTTGCGTACTGATGGTAGCGGTACATCATCATTATTAGTACCTGCTGGCGGATCTAAGTTTCCTGCTACGATGAATACTATAGTGAATCGAGATCATTATATTAAGCAAGAAGGTGCATTTGTATTTAAAAAAGCTGTTGAATCTATGAGCAGTGTTTCGCAAGATGTTCTTGCGAGTAATGATTTAAGTGTAGAAGACATTGACTGGGTTGTGCCACATCAGGCTAATTTAAGAATCATCAACGCAGTAAGCGAAAGTTTAAATATTGAAATAGAAAAAGTTAAAGTAAATATTGAACGATATGGTAATACAACATCAGCAACAATTCCGTTATGTCTTTGGGATTTTGCGGCTGATTTTTCAGTAGGTCAAAACATACTAATTACCACTTTTGGAGCTGGTTTTTCGTGGGGTGCAACCTGTATAAAATGGGGAGTTATGCGAAAACGTGTACCTGAAAAATCTTCAAAAAATGATTCAAAATCAGAATATGCCTTAGTGCATTAATAGAGAAAATCAACTACTATAATAATTTTCTTAATTCAACAACTGTTCTTATATTAGCTTATGAATCAAAATGCACAAAACAAAAAGAAGGGAAAGAATTTTTTCTATAAATACTATAGGATTATTGTAATACCAGTCGTTTTTCTTGTGTATTTATCGTCTTATTTTGTTTTAAATCCTTTTAGAAATTTTGATGAAGGTTCTTTTTTGGATTTAGATTGGACTCATGATGTGTTCTTAATTTTAGTGTATTGTGCTATTCTGACCGAAATAAGTCTTTTTGTAGGACGTACTCTAAATCACTGGATTAGTTGGGAACAAAACCCTATTTTTAGAGCCTTCGCACAATTTTTGTTTCTTATTATAGGTAACATTTTTTTAAATTATTTGTTCTCTTTTTTGTGGCAATTTTTTTATCCTGAGATACCGCTAAAAGAAAGTGAACTTCTTATTATATGGCAATCTTATTTGATGGCAGCTATATTGTCACTTTTTATAAGTTTTATCCATACCAGTATTTTTTTACTGAATCGATGGCGAGTAACTTCTGAGGAAGCTGCAGAGCTTAAAATTAGAGCTTCTCAGCTTCAGGAAGCTGTAACCCGATCTGAATTAGAATCTTTAAAATTACAGCTTGACCCTCATTTTACTTTTAATAATTTTAGTACTCTTACCGAATTAATTCATGAGGATCCATTATCAGCAGCATCGTTTTTAGAAAATATCACAAAGGTTTATCGTTATATGATCTCTAATCTAAATAAGGATACTATTACGGTAAGAGAAGAGATTGAATTTTTAAATGCTTATTTTTATCTTTTAAAGAAACGTCTAGGCGAGAAGGTGGAGTTAAAGCTACAAGTAAATGCGACGACTCTAGACCTTCATTTGCCACCTTTAACATTGCAATTACTAGTTGAAAACGCTGTGAAACATAATGTTGCGACTTTATCTAATCCGCTTATAATTTCTATTTATTCAGATGTTGGTGATGTTGTTGTAAGAAATAATTTGCAGCCTACATCTGGTAAAAGCTTTGTTTCTACAGGAGTTGGGAATAAAAATATTGAGTTTAGATATAAAATATTATCTGATCGTATGCCTGTTTTTTCGGAGTCTAATGGCTTTTATTGTGTTCGTTTGCCCTTAATATAATAGTATGAAAATTTTAATTGTAGAAGATGAAATTATCAATGCCAATCGTCTTAAAAGGCTATTGGAGGAATTGGAACCTGACTGTGAAATTCTAGACATTATAGATACAGTTCAAGGTACAATAACATGGTTAAATACTAATGTTATGCCCGATTTAATTACGATGGATATTCGTCTGGCAGATGGTATAAGTTTCTCTATTTTTGAAGAGGTGAAAATTACTTGCCCCATTATATTTACTACTGCTTATGATGAATATGCAGTGAGGGCTTTTAAGGTTAATAGTATTGATTATTTGATGAAACCGATTGAAAAAACGGAGCTTCAAGATGCTTTAACTAAATTTAAGTCTTTAGCTAGAGCTAAAAATAACAATGAAGATATTACAGGGATTCTAAAAAGATTTATCAATAAACCTTCTTTTAGATTACGCTTTTTAGTCACTTATCGTGATGGATATAAAAGTGTAGATGTTACTGATATTGATTTTATATACTCAGAATTTAAAACGTCACATCTTTTTCTTAAAAATGGTACCATTATAGCAATTCCCCAAACAATGGAAGAGCTTGAAGAAGAGCTTGATCCAGATATTTTTTTTAGAGCCAACAGGCAATTTTTTATACGAGTTGAAAGTATAAAATCTATTTCGAATTACTTTAATGCTAAGCTTAAAATACAACTTTACGGGGATTCTGAGCGTGAGGTGATTATAAGCCGAGAAAAAGCACCTTTTTTTAAACAGTGGATGGATCGCTAATAGACTAAAATAAATCATTTTAGAAGACATCCTTTGCTCGCTTTTATAGTTACAAATTCTTTTTGTTGCTAAAATTATTTGGTGTTTATACAATGGTTATAAAGCCGATAATCTAAATTCACACAATCGATCTTCGTGTGATCTACCGTTATATCTGGATGATTCTTATAGCAGTAAGAGCAACTATTATACCTATCTAGATAAGTTGGTTCGAGCATACACAACCAAAAGTTCAATTAAAAATTTTCATCACACAATTCTAGAGATCATTTTTCCCTTTGGTGATCTACCGTATTCGTTTCAGTATTGAAAAATTACGGTTGGGTAATCTTCCAATAATTAAAGAGGGATTTGGATTGTTATTTTGCATCAAATTCGATGTATTCATTAAAATGAAATAAAATGACAAAACAGTTTTTCCAAAATAATAAAACACTCAGCAAAATGGTAGTTTTATTGATTATCATTAGCTTTTCTTCATGTGGAAAAGCTGGAGCAGAAGCTTTAGGAGCTCCAAAGCCAGAAGTAGATTTTTTTCAGGCTAAATCTATGACAGGTGAAGTTGAAAAAAAATACCCAGGAATTATCGAAGGTTCAGTTAATGTTGATCTAAGACCTCAGGTGTCAGGATATCTTGAAGCAATTTATGTAAAAGAAGGAGATTACGTAACCAAGGGACAATCACTTTTTAAAATTAAATCAGATGTTTTTGTAGAGCAGGTTAATAATACTCGTGCAGCATATAAGAGTGCATTGGCAAATCTGGCAAATGCTAAATTAGAAATTGAGAAGATTAAGCCTCTTGTTGATGCAAAAGTATATTCGGATATGCAATTAAAAACGGCACAAGCTAATTACGAAGCAGCCGTTGCACAGGCAGCTCAAGCAAAAGCAGCTTTAGGATCTTCGCAGCTTAATGCAGATTTTTCTTTGATTAAAGCACCAGTAAGTGGTTATATCAGCCGTATCCCCAATCGTGTTGGTAATTTGGTAACACCAACTGATGCTGTTCCGCTCACTGTCCTTTCTGAGATTAATACAGTATTTGTGTATTTCTCATTGAGTGAATCGGATTATCTCTCTTTTTCAAAAGAATCAGAATTAAACCAATCTGTAAGTTTGATTTTGGCAGATGATAGTGTATATGAGCATCAGGGTAAATTAGAAGTTGCCAGTGGTAATATTGATCGTACTACGGGAACTATTGCATTAAAAGCTGTTTTTCCAAATCCTAAAAAACGATTACGTTCAGGAGGTTCTGCAAGAGTGATATTGAATAGTAGTTTGTCTTCAGTAATTACCGTTCCAATGGCTAGTGTAAAAGATATACAAGATAAATTTTTTGTTTATGTTTTAAAAGAAGGCAATAAAGTAGCAATGGTTCCTATTGAAATTGCAGCTAATACCGGAACAAACTATTTTGTGAAAGCTGGAGTAAAATCAGGTGATAAGATTGCATTAAATAATATCGATGCACTTTATGATGGTATGGAAGTAGTTCCAAAAGTAACTACAAAAGCGTTGAGCAATAAATAATTTTGACTTTAATATAAATAACATTTTCTATGTTAAAAAAAATAATAGATAAGCCTGTATTGGCTACGGTTATCTCCATTGTATTGGTGATATTGGGTATCATAGGTCTTACAAGATTATCTGTAACTAGGTTTCCAGATATTGCGCCACCAACTGTAATGGTAAGTGGTGTTTATCCAGGAGGAAATAGTGAAACAGTTATTCGTTCAGTAGTAACTCCACTTGAAGAGCAAATAAATGGAGTTGAGAATATGCAGTATATAAAATCTACTGCCAGTAATGATGGAACTTTTTCTATCAGTGTAATTTTTAAACAAGGTGTAGATCCCGATCAGGCTGCGGTAAATGTGCAAAATAGAGTACAGCAAGCCACTCCAAAATTGCCTCAAGAAGTTATCAGAATGGGGCTTACGACTTCTAAGCAGCAAAATAGTATGATTGTTATTTTCAATCTTTATACAGAAGATAATAGCAAATACGATGAGTTGTTTTTACAAAATTATGCTAATATCAACCTTGTTCCTCAAATTAAGCGTGTTCCAGGTGTAGGTCAGGTACAGATTTTTGGACAAAAAGATTACTCGATGCGCGTTTGGCTTGATCCACGAAAAATGGCGAATGCTGGATTAGTACCGTCTGATGTAAGTCAGGCAATTGCAGATCAAAGTTTAGAATCGGCTCCAGGAAAATTAGGAGAAGAATCAAAGTCGGCTTTAGAGTATGTTATTAGATACAAGGGGAAGAAAATAAGCCTGAGCAGTATGAAAATATTGTAGTTAAAACAGATGGTAATAATATTTTAAGACTTAGAGATGTAGCTAGAGTAGAATTTGGTTCTATTTCTTATAGTGGAGACAATAAGTCTAGTGGGAAAAATGCCGTTACAATGGCAATATTACAGACATCAGGTTCTAATGCAAACGACATCGAAATCGGGATTAATAAAGAAGTAGAACGTTTATCCAAATCTTTTCCTCCAAGCATTAAATATGTTAATGTAATGAGTACTAAAGAAAGACTCGATGAGGCAATAGGACAAGTAAAATCGACATTGCTAGAAGCCTTTATTCTGGTTTTTATAGTAGTTTTTATATTTCTTCAGGACATTCGCTCGACAATTATTCCAGCAATTGCAGTTCCAGTTGCTATTGTAGGAACATTTTTCTTCTTACTGGTCTTTGGATTTACGATTAATATTCTAACACTTTTTGCCTTGGTACTAGCCATTGGTATTGTAGTGGATGATGCCATTGTAGTGGTCGAAGCCGTGCATAGTAAGATGGAAGGAGATTCAGAACTTTCGGCTAAAGAAGCGACTCATAGTGCCATGGCAGAGATTACAGGAGCAGTTGTATCGATAACATTAGTAATGTCGGCAGTATTTATTCCGATTGGTTTCATGACTGGATCATCAGGGATTTTTTATAAGCAGTTTGCTTATACACTTGCGATTGCAATTATCATATCGGCAGTAAATGCACTAACACTAACGCCTGCATTGTGTGCACTTTTGTTAAAGAACAATCATAATGGAGATCATGCAAATGATTCTCATAAATCGGGATTCAAAGAGCGTTTTTTCGTTGGATTCAATACAGGATTTAATAATTTGACGGGTAAATACATTAAGGGAGTTCGTTTCCTTATTGGCAGAAAATGGCTTGCAGGAGGGTTAGTTGTTGGAATAACTGCTATTACAGTTGTAATGATGATGTCTACTCCAAAAAGTTTTGTACCAATGGAAGATGATGGGTTCATGCTTTATAGTTTATCGATGCCACCAGGAACAGCATTGGATCGTACTACAGCAGTAGTTGAAAAGATTGAAAAAGAACTTTCGACAGTAGAAGCAATAGATAATAATACCAGCATCACAGGTTTTAATATCCTTAGTAATAGTGCGAGTCCAGCGTACGGATTAGGATTTATAAAATTAAAACCTAAAAAAGAAAGGGGAGCAGTTCAAGATATTGATGAAATCCTTAATATGGTTAGTGCTAAATTATCAGTTATAAAAGAAGGTTCTATTATGGTCCTCAGAATGCCTCCTGTAGAAGGATTTGGTGTTACAAGTGGTGCAGAAATTGTACTTCAGGATAGAACAGCCCGTGATCCAGCTACATTAAAAGCGATGACTGATAAAGTGATTGGGCAAATTATGCAACAACCAGGAGTTCAATATGCTTATACGACATTTAGAGCAGATTATCCGCAGTTTGAACTTGAAGTAGATGAAGAGAAAGCCAGCCAAATGGGGGTTAGCATACGTGAGCTTTTAAATAATATCCAAACTTATTTTGCAGGAGATCAGTCGGCAGATTTTACAAGATTTGGAAAATTTTACAGAGTCAATGTTAAAGCTGATGGGATTTTCAGAACTGATCAGGAGGCTTTTAATGAAATATTTGTAAGGAATGCAAAAATGGAAATGGTTCCTGTAAAATCTCTTGTTAAGCTTCATAAGGTTTATGGACCAGAATCGGTAAACCGCTATAATCTTTACAATTCGGTTAATATTACTGCAGTAGCATTACCAGGATTTAGTAATGGAGAAATTATGGGTAATCTAGAAACAGTTTTGGATAAACTTCCGTCGGATTATAGTTATGAGTGGACGGGGCTAAGTCTTGAAGAGAAAGAAGGAGGTAATCAAACCATCGCCATATTTAGTTTATGTCTTTTATTTGTTTTCTTTTTATTGGCAGCACAGTACGAAAGTTATTTATTGCCTCTCGCAGTATTGCTTTCTATCCCAACAGGTATATTGGGAGCTTTTGCGGGAGTTAAAGCAGTAGGTCTTGATAATAATATTTATGTTCAGGTTGGTTTAATTATGCTGGTCGGGCTTTTGGCTAAAAATGCCATTCTTATTGTAGAATTTGCCCTTCAAAGACGTTATGCAGGCTTATCTATTGTAGAAGCTGCTATCGAGGGAGCCAGATCAAGATTAAGACCTATTATCATGACATCATTAGCTTTTATTGCGGGTATGATACCATTAATGTTTGCCACAGGAGGAACAGCAGTAGGAAATAGATCAATAAGTGTAAGTGCTGCTATCGGGATGTTTAGCGGTGTTGTATTGGGAGTTTTTGTAATTCCGTTACTTTTTATACTATTTCAATATCTACAAGAAAAAGTATCAAGTAAGAAGATTGTAAGTAAAACTATAAAAGAATAATAATGAGAGTACTATATAAAATTGGGATTTCTTTATTTACAGGTGTTTTGTTAACATCCTGCGTAGTAGGGAAAAAATATTCTCGAGCAGATTTAAATGTACCCGAAAAATATCGTGAAGAGGTAGTATTAACAGGAGATACGATTTTGCATCCCTGGAAAAATTACTATAAAGATCCATTGTTGGTTGATTTGATAGAAAAAGCCCTCGTTAAAAATAACGAAGTGCTTGTCGCTATGAAAAGTATGGAACAGCTTGACCTCAATTATAAACAAGCTAAATTATCGCTATTGCCAACGCTAGATTTTGATGCAAATGCGAGCCGTAGTTATCAGTCTAAAAATTCACTTAATGGTTCTTTGAGTGCGCAGTTTACCAGTAAAGATTATATGGATGACTATAATTCAAATCTTCGATTGTCTTGGGAAGCTGATATATGGGGTAAAGCAACTATGCAGAAAAAAGAGGCTAAGGCTAACTATTTTGCTCAAAAAGAGAATCTTTCGGCTTTAAAGACCAGAATTATTGTTCAGGTTGCTCAATCGTACTATAATCTTTTAGGATTGGATGAGCAACTTAAAATAGCACAGAGAAATATTGAATTGAGTGACAGTACGTTAAATATGATGAAACTTCAATATAATTCAGGAGCAATTAGTTCATTGGCGCTTCATCAGACAGAAGCTCAGAAAAAAACAGCTGAGTTATTGGTTCCTTTAGCGAAAACGAATATAGCAGTTCAGGAAAATGCATTGCAAATTTTATGTGGAGAATATCCAGATAAAATAGCACGATCAGGAAATCTTGAAGTGGCAGAATTTAGTGTTGGTTTACCTTCTGGGATTCCCGCATCGCTTTTAAGCCGAAGACCAGATGTAAAAGCTGCTGAATATGCTGTTATGTCAGCTAATGCTAAAACAGGATTAGCAAAAGCTACAATGTACCCAACACTGAGTTTGAGCCCTTCAATAGGAATTAATTCGTTTGAATTCGATAATTGGTTTAATTTTCCAGGTTCAGTTACGAAAACTATTGCCGCTAATTTAGCACAGCCAATATTTAGAAAACGTGCCTTAAGAACGGCTTATGAAGTGGCAGTTATAGAACAAGAGAAAGCAGTTATTCAGTTTAAGCAATCTTATATAACAGCTGTTGGAGAAGTGAGCGATGCAATGTCACAATTAAAATATGCCGATGAACGCATGGAACTTGCAACTGAAAAAGCAGTTTCTTTAGACAAAGCAACTTCTGATGCTACATTATTATATAAAAGTGGTATGGTAACTTATCTGGATGTTATTGTGGCACAAAATGGTGCCTTGCAAAATGATTTAGATGTTGTTACTATAAAATTAGAAAAACTAAATGCGGCAATAAATTTATATCGTGCTTTAGGAGGCGGAGTGCAATAAAATTAATTGTACACTGATTCTGTTATTAAACTTTAAATCAATTTATAAAATCTTGTATTTGAAACTTTATCGGAATTTCTATTGGTTTGTAAGTATAAAAAAATCCTGAAAATATTTCAGGATTTTTTTTTTTTTTGATAGGGTAGAAACTTAATCATATTGTTTCTTGCCTGTATTTTAGTGCATTTATGAAATTGAATTTATAAAGTAGTACGAACTTTAAGTATATAAAACAAAGCTCTAATATTTCTAAATCGTTTTGCTTTTTGCAATCTTTTCTTTCTTTTTAGGGAATTCTTCAGGAGCAGGTTCGCGATAAATTCCAGATGATATACTTTTTAAGAAAGCTTCAAGATCTTGTAGTTCTTGTTCAGTCAAATTTAATTTTTTCAATAAAGGTGAAGTTACAGGGAATAATTTGTCATTAACCTGATCACCTTTAGGTTTTATATTCGGCATTCCGGCATTATATAAATTCAAAACCCCTCTTAATTGAGGAAATAATCCATTGTGCATATAAGGTCCCGTATGTGTAATTTCTCTTAATGAAGGCGTTTTAAATTTTCCAACATCTTCAGGATTGTGTGTAACATAATATCTACCTAAATCTTCGTATTTTCGTTTGTAATATGTCAAACCAGCATTATGGAATTGATTGTCTGAGAAATAAGAAGAATTATGGCAATTAAGGCATCTAGCTTTTGTTCTAAATAAATGTAATCCGTTAACTTCTTTATCTGAAAGTTGTGTACTATCTCCCTCAATGAATTTATCAAAACGACTTTTTCGACTTACAATCGTACGCTCAAAAGTTGCAATAGCTTTTAGGATTTTTTCCTCTGTTACTTTTTCTTCCCCATAAGCGCTATAAAAAAACTTTTTGTATCCTTCTATCTTTTGAATATTCTTTACAGCAATATCCATATGGTTATTCATTTCTTTAACATCGGCAATAGGAAATTTTGCCTGCTCTTCTAAAGTTGCTGCACGTCCATCCCAGAAAAAAATCTTAGAAAAAGCAACGTTTATAATTGGCTTTGAATTTCGTGTACCTGGTGTTCTGTCATGTCCATTAGAAACGCGTTTTCCATCTCCCCAACCTAATTCAGGATCATGGCACGAAGCACAAGATATTTGTTGTGAACCAGACAACCTTGGGTCAAAGAAAAGTATTTTACCTAATTCTCTTTTTGCAAGTGAATAAGGATTATCTTCTGGAAATACAACATTCGGAAGTACTCCTAGATCTTCAAAATCAACAACTGAACTATCAATAGTTGGCTTAGGCCATTTACTGTGATCGCCACTGCTGTACAATTTTTTTAATTCCGCTATAGAATAATAGTTGTCATTATCAGGATTGTAATTTCTTACGGAAACTAATGTTATACTAAGTAATAAAAGGATTATTAGAACTGATTTTTTTTTCATTTTTGGGTAATATTGACTTTCAAATCAAAGGAATTGCAAAATTATAAATTATTATTTTTTGATTACCATAAAATTTAATAATTTATCGAAATCCCACCATTGAAGTAAGTGCTTGCTTTTGTATTTAAATTGGCATAGTACTCTAAATGTTTATTGTCTAATGCCGTTAATGTTTTATAATTTATAAAAAGTTGAAGTGTTTTTTTCTTAGGTAATTTGATATAATAATTAGCAACAATATTCGACTGTAATTTTGAAGTGCTATCATAAGCATGATCCGGAATAATCACATTATCTGCAAAAGAGGTATTTGATGAGGTGGGTACATATACCAGATCTTCGTTTAATGCAACATAATAATTCACACCAAATTCAAGGTTTAATTTGTTCTTTTCATTAACAAAAAGATCTTTATTAAATACTGCCTGAATTTCTAAAGTGTTTAATTTTTTATTTGTGTTGCCTAATAAATCAATGTATTTATGTTTAGCATAAGCACCAATTAGTTCAAAATTATAAATTACACGATCGTTTTCTTTTTTAATAATCCCGCTACTAAGTTGCAAACGATCTAAATTCATTCTGTAGTTTTGCCCGTTTTCTGCCACCGAAAAATTATCTCCCTGACCAGCACTATATTCTAATTGTAGCTTATAATCTTTAGACGCTCCGTCGTGATAATAATTCAATTTTGCAGTATTCGAATAAAAGCGATAACGGTACTGTTTTAAATCTTTTTGTATGTAAACATTACCATTAGCATCTTTTCTGTATAAATCCTCCATTGATTTGTTGAATTTATAGGTCACACCCAAACTGTTTCTATCATTCTGAAATTGGTATCCCAAACCAAAATTTTTATCAATTGTATTATAGATATACTTATTATAAGACGAATTAAAAACGACACGACCATATCCAGAAGAAAAAGTAGTGAATGTTTCTGGATAGGCAGGAGCATTTTGGGTATCATCGACGTAATCGATATCACCTGTTTCTGTTTTTTTTGACATTCCTACAGAACCAAACACACGATGATCTTTGTAAACATAACCGCCATGTAATTCTCCTCCATATTTACTCAGCGCAACTTGTGGGCGAGGGTCAATTTTTCGATAATTTTTACTATTGATATAAAAAACAGTTGCTCCCAACAATATATTATTTTCTAATTGATAAGATACACCTCCATTTAAGTTGTAATTTTGAATTTCCCAATTTCCTTTCTTTGGTGCGAAAAAATAATTAGGAGAAAGTACGTTCTGATTTTCCGTACGCTCTGTTGTAAGGTTATATCCTAAACCATCTTCACGTATTTGATTGTAAATAAAATTTCCAAAAAGTCGTAATCTAGGTTTTATATTGAAAATTCCATGTGTTGAAAATGAGTACTTTGTTGCCTTTTCAGCAGTTTGTACACGTTTAAAAGGCATTAGCTTTTGCTCAAAATCAATTTGAGTTTGTGTAAAATCACTTAAATTATGAGAGGTGAAGAAGAGGGGAGTTTCAAATAATTGAACCCCAATATCATTATAGAATGAGTTTTGATTGACCAATAGACTATCTTTAAGTTGTGCTTGTACAGTACAACTTAACAGTAGTAAAAAAAATAATATTGCTTTTTTTGAAATCATTTTTAAGATTCTAACTTGTTTAAAAAATAAAACTAACACGTTGTTATTTTATTCCTTTCTTTATAATTTAGTTTGCGAAACCTCTAGGATTTGCCATAGGCAATTTTACAAAATCATTAGCCGAATTATTACTGTCTTCTAAAATTCTGCGACCGTTAACAATGCTTTTAGTCTTTCTAATAACAGATTGCGAGTTAAATGCAGCATCACAATTCGTGAAAGAAGCATCTATTTCTGAAGGCAACATTTTTGGTCTTTGAGAACTAGGGTTAAAATTTTGTAAATCAACACCATCTATAATATCCTTTGTTGGTATTTGCAGAAAGAATTTAGTTTTACTATCTATTGTAGTTATTGATGGATCTGAGTAATCTGAAAATTTATTTAAATCATCAGTACGAAATATAATAAAACTATCTCTCCCAGGATTATCGATTAAGAAATCTTGATTACCGCTATCGTATCCAGCACGACCCCAATAGCCAATTTCCATATCCTTAACAGCTGGATTTTGAATATCATAACGATAAACATCTTTCCCTTTTGACAAAAGATAATCCCCTAAATACACTTCAAAATCAGCACCACTTAAATCAATAGTTAAATCTGGATTTTTCACACTTACAGGAATACCAGTATTATCAACTAAAGGAAATTTATGATTAATTGCCGTTTGAGCAATAACAATACTTTCTCCAGCTTTTATGGGGTATTGCGTTCCAGAACCAGGAATTCTTATAACATAATCGGCATAAACATTTTTTGTATTCGCATCAGATCCAGATGTCATACCAATTGATTTACTCCAGTCATACTGACCGTTTGCTAATGTAAAAGAGCTTTGGATAGTATTTATTTTACCATAAAGCTGACCAATATATAAACCATCAGCATAAATTACTTCGTTAGAGTTATTATAGATTTCAATAAACTGATCGCGAAATGATGCACCTTGTGATGCATGAGAACCAGCATAATAAATTTGTTTTATAACTAAATCTCCAATTCTTGCCGCTTTTAAATCAATATTGGTTGAGGTAATATTAGCGTTAACAGTTATATTTTCTTGTACCCCATTAAACGTCACCGTCTCAGTTGAAGGAACAAATTGAAACAAATCAGAAAACTCTTGACTTGTTAGCACTTTCGTTGCTGTTATATTATAAGTTCCTGGAAGAATATTTGTAAAACTAGCAATACCAGTAGTATTTGAAGTTGCTTTATAAGTATCTCCCGTGTTCGTATTCGTTAAAACGACATTTCCAGTATTGACAACTAAACCATTGTATTGATCCTTATCGTATTTTAAATTTACAGTAAAAGAAACTGGCTGTAAGTTAGTGCCACCTCCAAAATCATCATTGATAGTGCAAGAAAAAAAAGTAACTGCAATAGCAAATAATAGGATTATATTTTTCATAAAATTGAAGTTGTATTAAAATTTAAAATTGATATTCGATCTTGGTTCCAAAGGATAATTTCACCATGTCAGGTTTTATTCGTTGTTCATTAGTACCATTAACAAAGGCAATTTCTGTTTGTTTTAGATCTAAAAAATTATTGGCATAGAATGAAAATCTAAATCCATTAAGGAAATCTTTCGAAACTCGCAGATTAAAGTTATGATATACTTTTTGAAGCTCTCTGTCATAAACAGACTTTGTTTTCATAATATGTCCGTAAAGGGCAGTGTTGTTTTGATCTTCTTTAGGAATTAAAACCTTGTTTAAGTTCTGATCTAAATAGGCATACAATTCGTTGTCCTTACTATAATTATTATCGCTTATAATAAAATGCTCACTTCTAACTGCGATCACCATACCAATTTTAGGTAAATGGTAACTTATATTTCCTGATAAATTAAAACTTTTGTAATTTTCATCATAAGGTTTATATAGGCCATATTTCTCGGGTGTTTTCGCATTTGTAGAGCGATAATAACTATCGACATCATTACGATTTGTCGTTTGTACGTAGATTCCATTAAAATCAAAAGAGATGTTTCTAATAAAAGTTTTATCAAAATTCATAAAAAACTCGACACCTCTATCTTTCGATATGTATTTGTTTACCAATTGTGTTTGTAAATAGTAAAAAGGCGAATATCCTGTAATTGTATAAGTAGGTGTCTGATTTCCGTTATAGTTAATTTGCAGATCAGCAACCTGACGTGTTGTAGGAAGCTGCTGACTTGTAATTCCGTCATATAAATTATTATAAAACCCAGTAATGTTTACTGTAGCAAAAGGCAGTTTGTAATCAAAACCAATTTCTGAACGCAAACTTTTTGAAGGCTTTAAATTTTCATTATTAGGATAATCGATAAAAGTCTGAACAATCCCCAAATTATAATAACCTGGTAATCTGTAATCTCCTAAAACAGCATCATAATAGCGGGGACCAGTATAAACTTGATTTAAAGAAGGTGCTTTAGAGGTTAAACCAAACCCTCCTCGAATCTTAAAATCATCCTGCGCATAAGAGGTGTTAATACGTGGCGCTAAAAAAGAATATCCGTATTGATTATCATAACGTAAACCAGCGTCAATGCTTAAAGCGCTTCGATCCCAATTTTTTACGATATTGTCTTCAGCGTAAAGTGAAAATTGATATTCAGCCAAAATATTATCAGCATAATTATAAGGTCGGAAAGCCTGTCCAGATCCACCATTTCCATTTGTAAAAGCGCCATCCATCGTTTCTGGGCTTCCTAAACGTCCACGACCTTTATTATCACTCATTCTAATAGAAGTTCCATAAGATATATTATGTATCCAGCTATCTGTAGAGATAGATTTATGTAAGTCGGCAGATAAAAAAGAAGAAATAGGAATACCTTCTACTGCTTTTATACTAGTATAACTAGGTGATGTATAGCTTCCTTCGTAGACTCCTTCGGTAGTACTTGTACCTACTATCGTTCCGCCAATATTTACTACTTTTGATTCAAAAGTGTTTTGCTCGCCATAAGAAAAATTGAAATTTACATCTAAATTATCAAAATAACTTTCCGAAAAATTTATTTTGAAACGGTTTGAAATCGAGAGGTCTTTCTTTTTATTCTTAACGATCTTATCATCTGTACCTTCAGCTTCATAATTAACATTGTCATTATTAAAACCATAGTCAACAGAAAATGAATTACGAATGTTTTTGTTGGCCCAACTCCACATCAAACTTGTATTAACACGATCGTATTTCGTATAAGAAACGCGAGGCTCTGAGTTAGATTTAGTGTAATTTAGGCTAGCATTTAAAAAACCAAAATTATCACTGATTTTAAAGCCTTTAGAAAAACCATATTCGCTAGTTCCATCTCTCAAAGAAGCGTAAATTTTAAAAGGGGATTGTCCTGCTTTCTGTTCAATCTTAATTAATCCTGAAGTCAAATCACCATATTTAGCTGATGGAATACCTTGAACTACTTCAATCTTTTCGATATTTCCTGTTGAAATCTGTCTTAAATCTGCTCCAAAATTCGCATTAGAAAAATAACCGTTAAAATCATTGGCTGAAGGATCCCCAAAACCAATTAAATTAGGAGAGAATGGACCTGCACCATTTGCCCCATAGTTCCCCCCATAGGATTGCATATTTTCATTGTTTGAAATCGGTATTCCATCGACAACGACAGCGGTTCCAAAAGATTTGTTACCATATGCACTATTACTAATGGTATTTGGTCTTACTGTTCTAAAAGCAATGGTCTTAAACTCATTCATGTCAAAATTAGTAGTAGCCTGACCTGGTAATTGTTCTAAAACATCACTAAGAGAAAAAGCCTGTACCTGATTAATAGCTTCCCTTCCCAAGATAATCTCTGAGAAGTCTTTTCCTTTTCGGGCAGTAACAATAATTTCTTTTAACCTTAAATCATCATTTTCTAACTCTACAATTATAGGTTTCGAAACTTGTTCTTTAGTATATGTGATATTTTTTTCTTGTTTGCCCAATAAATGGAAATTCAAGTTAAATTGTTTGGTATCGTTTAATTTGATTTCAAAATATCCCTTTTCGTCAGTTATTGTCCATTTGTTCGATTCTACGTCCAAAACAGTAACACTTTGTAGCGGTTTTTGAGTTATGCTTTCAATAACATATCCTTTTATTAAGAGTTGCTGTGCTGAAATAGTAGTGGTAATAAAGAGGAATAAAAAAACGAAATATCTCAATTTAAAGTGTTTTAAAATTTTTGCAAATGTAAAACTTTTAAATTTATTTAGACTTAGACCAAATAGCTTTGTTTGGTTCTTTTGCCTTTTTCAGGATTAAATTAGCAATGGAATTCTTGTTTGTAAATATTTTCAGATATAAAAATGATGACTTATTAAAGACTGAATCGAAGTTTCTTTCGCATTTATCTTTCAGCCAGTTTTTTTACTTTTTTATTCATTGCTTCAAATCCTCGTTTGGTGTTATTATTCAGTGTTTTTTGAAGATTAGGACGAGAATACCAGTGAAATTTTCGTATTGTACAAGAGTTGTTGTGCCGTTTCCGTTGTCAGTAAGTTCAAAATTATGTTCTCCGTCAAAAAAACCTCTCATTATAAATATACCAAACCAACTTATTTTTTCGTTGACTTCAAAACCTGTAACTATCGCTTTAAACGTACTTGCTTTTACTTCCGGTGGCTCTATTCTAACTATAATTTTTTTTCCTATTTCAAAGTCACCTGTCAATGATGTAATAAACGGATTCCAATTAGGGTAGTTTTTAAAGTCAGTTAGTATTGCCCAAACTTTATTAGGAGTTGCGTTAATTACGATTTCGGTGTTTAATAAAAATGCCATTGTTGTTTTATTTGTTATTGTGATTAATACAACAAAGGTCTTACGTAAAACTGATTTTGCTCTTGACAAAAATCAAGAATTTAAGTCGATAGTTTTTTTCTAATCCTGCTAAAAGTTTCAGGCGTCATTCCAAGCATCGAAGCTATATATTGGAGGGGAATGTTATTAAATAAAATCTTATTGTTTTCAAAAAAATGAAGATATCTTTCTTCTGCCGACAAAGACAAATGATTCTGAATTCGACTTTCCATCATTGTTAGGCATTTAATCAAGAAAGTTCTTTCGAGTTTAGCCCAGTTAGGAACAAGACTTTCTATTTTAGTATAATCTTCTTTTGTAATAATAAACAGTTCTGTGTTTTCCAAAGCCTGAATTGTCCAATGTGAAGGACTGCTAAAAAAGAAGCTTGAAAAATCTGTACCAAAATATCCTGTTGTTGCTATCCATTGTGTAACCTCAATTCCGTTAGGGATTGTAAATATTCTTAAGAAACCAGATTTGATAAAACAAAATGTGTCACATATCCTTCCTTCCGTTAAGAGATACTCGCCTTTTTTTAAAGTTACCTGTTTAAAAAGAGAACTTACTGCGGTCAATTCGGAGGGCTGAATTATTTCAAAATGAGAATTTATATATTGTTCAAGTTCAGTCATAAGTTATAGAGGTGTTATAAAAATTGTGATTAACGGCAAAGCATTGCATTTTGAAAATAATCAAGAGGAGTGTCTGCCGAATACCTTTATCAAAGATAACAGAAGTTCTATTCATATAGGTGAAATTGGTTTTTAAGTAAAATAAGATATCTATCCTTGGTTAGCACTATTAAATTATAAAAAGACATACTATATATAGGTGTAAGTTTATACTATATAGGTGTAAGTTTTATCAGGAGCTCAATCCCACTATACATTTCAATCTTTTATGTCGAACCCCGTCATAAAAGGATTTCCATTTCTATTGGGGCTAGGGTAGTAGGTTTTATATTATATAAGGGTGTCTAGAGAAGTAAGAGTTGAATAGTATATATATAGGAAGGATTGTTGTTTCTTATTGTATATAAGGAATAGAATTTACTTTGATTGTTGTTTTAAGGTATTGAGATGAGGTTTGGTTAAGAAAGCGTATCAAAAAAGAGTTCTTCTTAATGAGAATCACGTAATAATTGCACTAAGAACTTAGAGGTTTTTATCAAAAACGCATTCTGATTGCGATAATACTCACAAAACCCAAAAACACCCAAACAGTAAGGTATGAGTTATCAATGCATTAAGAAATAAACGTAAAATAAACATAAAAATGCGATCGAAAAGTATTGTTTATCTATAAAAAGGTGGTAGTTTTGCACCCGCAACAAACAAGACGTTCACTGACACACTGGCAAGCAAAACAATCGGATTTAGAAACGAAAGTTTCTAAAAAAAAAGATTAAAAAAAGCTTGTGAGTTTGGAAAGCGAAAGTTACATTTGCACCCCGCAAACGAAGTTTATCGAACACTTCTTTAGATAAGAGTTAAGTGAGATAAAACAACGGAAGTTCCTTGAAATACTGCTAAGAAAAACGAAGAAAACGGAAACGAAAGTTTCTAAAAAAAAAACTTCAAAAAATCTTGCCAGTTAAAAAGAAGTTCATTACTTTTGCACCCGCTTTGAGAAACAAGCGAACAAAAATAAGTAGACAAGTTCTTAGACATATTGAATTGACAGCCGTTTCGAAAGAGATTTCGAAACAAAGAATAAAGAGTAATAGAATCGCAAGATTTGAATAAGACCGATAGAATCTGAAGTCGCAATATAATATAAAAATATACGATGAAGAGTTTGATCCTGGCTCAGGATGAACGCTAGCGGCAGGCTTAACACATGCAAGTCGAGGGGTATGCTTCTTCGGAAGTAGAGACCGGCGCACGGGTGCGTAACGCGTATGCAATCTACCTTTTACAGAGGGATAGCCCAGAGAAATTTGGATTAATACCTCATAGTATTATTAAATGGCATCATTTTATAATTAAAGTCACAACGGTAAAAGATGAGCATGCGTCCCATTAGCTAGTTGGTAAGGTAACGGCTTACCAAGGCTACGATGGGTAGGGGTCCTGAGAGGGAGATCCCCCACACTGGTACTGAGACACGGACCAGACTCCTACGGGAGGCAGCAGTGAGGAATATTGGACAATGGGCGCAAGCCTGATCCAGCCATGCCGCGTGCAGGATGACGGTCCTATGGATTGTAAACTGCTTTTATACAGGAAGAAACCCTGGTTCGTGAACCAGCTTGACGGTACTGTAAGAATAAGGATCGGCTAACTCCGTGCCAGCAGCCGCGGTAATACGGAGGATCCAAGCGTTATCCGGAATCATTGGGTTTAAAGGGTCCGTAGGCGGTTTAATAAGTCAGTGGTGAAAGCCCATCGCTCAACGGTGGAACGGCCATTGATACTGTTAAACTTGAATTATTAGGAAGTAACTAGAATATGTAGTGTAGCGGTGAAATGCTTAGAGATTACATGGAATACCAATTGCGAAGGCAGGTTACTACTAATATATTGACGCTGATGGACGAAAGCGTGGGTAGCGAACAGGATTAGATACCCTGGTAGTCCACGCCGTAAACGATGGATACTAGCTGTTGGGAGCAATCTCAGTGGCTAAGCGAAAGTGATAAGTATCCCACCTGGGGAGTACGTTCGCAAGAATGAAACTCAAAGGAATTGACGGGGGCCCGCACAAGCGGTGGAGCATGTGGTTTAATTCGATGATACGCGAGGAACCTTACCAAGGCTTAAATGTAGTTTGACCGATTTGGAAACAGATTTTTCGCAAGACAAATTACAAGGTGCTGCATGGTTGTCGTCAGCTCGTGCCGTGAGGTGTCAGGTTAAGTCCTATAACGAGCGCAACCCCTGTTGTTAGTTGCCAGCGAGTCATGTCGGGAACTCTAACAAGACTGCCAGTGCAAACTGTGAGGAAGGTGGGGATGACGTCAAATCATCACGGCCCTTACGCCTTGGGCTACACACGTGCTACAATGGCCGGTACAGAGAGCAGCCACTGGGCGACCAGGAGCGAATCTATAAAACCGGTCACAGTTCGGATCGGAGTCTGCAACTCGACTCCGTGAAGCTGGAATCGCTAGTAATCGGATATCAGCCATGATCCGGTGAATACGTTCCCGGGCCTTGTACACACCGCCCGTCAAGCCATGGAAGCTGGGGGTGCCTGAAGTCGGTGACCGCAAGGAGCTGCCTAGGGTAAAACTGGTAACTAGGGCTAAGTCGTAACAAGGTAGCCGTACCGGAAGGTGCGGCTGGAACACCTCCTTTCTAGAGCCCTATATGTTAGCAGTAATGCACGTTAGGGAAAGAAGACGAAAGATTTTAAAGGTTCATCTCTAAAGATTATATTACTCTGCTGTTAGTTCAAATAATAAATTTAAGTAAAAACAGAGTCTCGTAGCTCAGCTGGTTAGAGTACTACACTGATAATGTAGGGGTCGGCAGTTCGAGTCTGCCCGGGACTACTATTTAAACTTAAATAAAAGGAAATTTTAGAAGTTGAGCATTTATGAGCGAATTCATAACTCATAATTCATCATCATTTTAAAAATGGGGGATTAGCTCAGCTGGCTAGAGCGCCTGCCTTGCACGCAGGAGGTCAACGGTTCGACTCCGTTATTCTCCACAGGTCAATCCCTTAATTGGGTGCGATAAAAGTTCATTGACATATTGAGATAAGAAAATAATAAAAAGTAGAAAGCGTTTTTATTAGCGATAATAAAAACAAAAAAAAACGGTCATATTAATTTATGATTGGTACAATAAGCAAAATAAGGGCGTATGGGGGATGCCTTGGCTCTCAGAGGCGATGAAAGGCGTGATAAGCTGCGAAAAGCTACGGGGATCGGCACACACGAATTGATCCGTAGATACCTGAATGGGGCAACCCACTATGTTGAAGACATAGTACACCGATAGGTGGGCAAACCCGCTGAACTGAAACATCTAAGTAGGCGGAGGAGAAGAAAACAAAAGTGATTCCGTAAGTAGTGGCGAGCGAACGCGGATTAGCCCAAACCAATGTTGTTACGGCAATGTTGGGGTTGTAGGACCACGATATTTGTTGCACAAAGAATTAGAATCTACTGGAAAGTAGAACCACAGAGGGTGATAGTCCCGTATAGGTAATGAGTGTAAATGATAGTGGTATCCTGAGTAGGGCGGGGCACGTGAAACCCTGTCTGAATTTGGCGGGACCATCCGCTAAGGCTAAATACTCCTGAGAGACCGATAGTGAACCAGTACCGTGAGGGAAAGGTGAAAAGAACCGTGAATAACGGAGTGAAATAGATCCTGAAACCATACGCTTACAAGCGGTCGGAGCCCTTTCGTGGGGTGACGGCGTGCCTTTTGCATAATGAGCCTACGAGTTAACGTTGCTGGCAAGGATAAGTGGTTAAGCCACGGATCCGTAGCGAAAGCGAGTCTGAATAGGGCGCTTTAGTCAGTAGTGTTAGACGCGAAACCGTGTGATCTACCCATGGGCAGGTTGAAGCTGTGGTAACACACAGTGGAGGACCGAACCGGTTGACGTTGAAAAGTCTTCGGATGACCTGTGGGTAGGGGTGAAAGGCCAATCAAACTCGGAAATAGCTCGTACTCCCCGAAATGCATTTAGGTGCAGCGTTGTGCATAAAGTTATATAGAGGTAGAGCTACTGATTGGATGCGGGGGCTTCACCGCCTACCAATTCCTGACAAACTCCGAATGCTATATAATGTTTCACAACAGTGAGGGCTTGGGTGCTAAGGTCCAAGTCCGAGAGGGAAAGAACCCAGACCATCAGCTAAGGTCCCCAAATATATGTTAAGTTGAAAGAACGAGGTTTGTCTGCCCAGACAGCTAGGATGTTGGCTTGGAAGCAGCCATTCATTTAAAGAGTGCGTAACAGCTCACTAGTCGAGCGGACGAGCATGGATAATAATCGGGCATAAACATATTACCGAAGCTATGGATTTACAATTAATTGTAAGTGGTAGGGGAGCATTCTAACAGGGTTGAAGGTGTGTCGTAAGGCATGCTGGACTGGTTAGAAAAGAAAATGTAGGCATAAGTAACGATAATGCGGGCGAGAAACCCGCACACCGAAAAACTAAGGTTTCCACAGCTATGCTAATCAGCTGTGGGTTAGTCTGGTCCTAAGGCGAACCCGAAAGGGACAGTCGATGGCTAACGGGTTAATATTCCCGTACTACTAATTACTGTGATGGGGTGACGGAGTGATGAAAGCGCCGCGAACTGACGGAATAGTTCGTTGAAGTACCTACCTATAAGATCTGCAGGCAAATCCACAGATTTTGGGGAAATACGATAGTACTCGGAGACTTCGGTTGAAGAGATAGTGCGCCTAAGGGCTTCCAAGAAAAACCTCTAAACTTCAGGTAATTAGTACCAGTACCGTAAACCGACACAGGTAGTTGAGGAGAGAATCCTAAGGTGCTCGAGAGATTCATGGCTAAGGAATTAGGCAAAATAGACCTGTAACTTCGGGAGAAAGGTCGCCAGCAGCAATGCTGGCCGCAGTGAAGAGGTCCAGGCGACTGTTTATCAAAAACACAGGGCTCTGCAAAATCGTAAGATGAAGTATAGGGCCTGACACCTGCCCGGTGCTGGAAGGTTAAGAGGAGATGTTATCTTCGGAGAAGCATTGAATTGAAGCCCCAGTAAACGGCGGCCGTAACTATAACGGTCCTAAGGTAGCGAAATTCCTTGTCGGGTAAGTTCCGACCTGCACGAATGGTGTAACGATCTGGACACTGTCTCAGCCATGAGCTCGGTGAAATTGTAGTAGCGGTGAAGATGCCGCTTACCCGCAGTGGGACGAAAAGACCCTGTGCACCTTTACTATAGCTTAGTATTGACCTTGGATAAATGATGTGTAGGATAGGTTGGAGACTGTGAAGTGGCGTCGCTAGGCGTTGTGGAGTCATTGTTGAAATACAACCCTTTGTTTATCTGAGGCCTAACCCCGTTATTGCGGGGGACATTGCTTGGTGGGTAGTTTGACTGGGGTGGTCGCCTCCAAAAGAGTAACGGAGGCTTCTAAAGGTTCCCTCAGTACGCTTGGTAACCGTGCGTAGAGTGCAATGGCATAAGGGAGCTTGACTGAGAGACATACAGGTCGATCAGGTACGAAAGTAGAGCATAGTGATCCGGTGGTTCCGCATGGAAGGGCCATCGCTCAAAGGATAAAAGGTACGCCGGGGATAACAGGCTGATCTCCCCCAAGAGCTCATATCGACGGGGGGGTTTGGCACCTCGATGTCGGCTCGTCACATCCTGGGGCTGGAGAAGGTCCCAAGGGTTGGGCTGTTCGCCCATTAAAGTGGCACGCGAGCTGGGTTCAGAACGTCGTGAGACAGTTCGGTCTCTATCTACTGTGGGCGCAAGAAATTTGAGTGGATCTGATTCTAGTACGAGAGGACCGAATTGGACAAACCTCTAGTGTATCTGTTGTTCCGCCAGGAGCACCGCAGAGTAGCTACGTTTGGAAGGGATAAGCGCTGAAAGCATATAAGCGCGAAACCCACCACAAGATGAGATTTCTTTTAAGGATCGTGGGAGATGACCACGTTGATAGGCTATAGATGTAAAGGCAGTAATGTCATAGTCGAGTAGTACTAATAATCCGTAAGCTTATGTACGCCTTTTCCCCCGATGCAAGTCGGGGGGAGAAACTTTCTAAAAAATTATTTTTTCTTTATCTCAGTGTGTTAAGATATTATTGTAATTATTAATTATCAATTGTTAATTGTTAATTTTTATTACAAAAGTTGCCTAAAGCAACTAACGACCTTAAGGTGGTTATTGCGGCGGGGCTCACCTCTTCCCATCCCGAACAGAGTAGTTAAGCCCGCCTGCGCAGATGGTACTGCAGTTATGTGGGAGAGTATGTCGTCGCCTTTCTTTAGAATCCTCATCATGAATTTGATGAGGATTTTTTTTTGTCCAAAACTTTTTGGGAGATAAGGCAAAAGGCAATCCCGATAGCTATCGGGAGCAAAGCTTCGCAAAGTTTAATGACTTTGCGAGCCTTTTTTTCTTTGTGCTCTTTGCGAGAATCCAAAAAAAGTTTTATACTGTTCAGGCTTTATTGTTTTTGATTGTATGGAATATAATTTTCCCATTGCCAAGGAGTATAAATATCTCCAATTGAAGTTTCTAGTAATTCTTTAAAAATCCCCCTGCGTTGTCGCTATTACTTAAAATTATGATTCCTATGCCAGCTTGAGGATAAATGATTGAGTAATGTTGAAAACCGCTTCCATATCCTTCCTTAAAAACTCCTGGTCCGTAAGGCGATTGTAATACTCCCCAGCCAAGTCCGTAACCAAGATTAATTCCATCATTAGCATTGGATTCTTTTGTGCTTAATGGCCCAAACTGTTTAATAGATTTAATTTTAATTTGTTGAGTAAACATTTCTTTTGTTGTAATAGGATTAAGCAATTGGTTAGTAAGTAAGGCTTTGGTAAAAAGAGTGTAATCATTTAGTGTAGTTTCTAAGGTACTGGCAGATCTTGCATCATTATCTTTATCTTTTTCGTATAATTCTCCTTTTGAATTATGACCAACACAATAATCTTTTTCAAACTTTGGTTTCCATTTATAAGATGAATTTTTCATTTTTAAAGGATTAAAAATATTTTCTTGCATCATTTCTTCTAAAGGTTTATTCAGGTAATATTCTAGTACAACTTGTAGATATACTAATCCTTCTCCAGAATAGCTGTATCGAGAACCAGGAGTGAAATTAACTCTCAATTTTTCGTCAGACTCGTACCATCTCCAGTTTGGGAATCCTGATGTATGATCTAGACACATTCTAGCTGTTATTTTTTGATAAAGTGTATCTCGTTTGAGGTCTTGGTAGTTGTCATGCCATTTTTTGGTTGGTTTATATTCGTAAATTGGTTTAGGTAAATAATCTTGCAAAGGTTTATCTAAATCCAGAATACCATTCTGAACAAGTATCATTACCATAGTAGCAAACACAGCTTGCTTAAAGAAGCCCCGTAGATATTGGTTTCATTTTTTATGAGCTCCTTAGTAAGGGCATTTTTATAACCAAATATCTTTTTGTAAACGACTTTATTTTTGTTGAAAATTGCTATAGCTAATCCCTCTACATGAGCCGATTTTATTAGAGATTCAATTTTTGTATCTAAATTAGCTACTGATATTTTTTTCTTGTCAAGCTTAACAATATCTTGACCAAAACAATTTAAAGAAAAATGAAATAGAAGTAAAAGTAAAAGTGTAAAGAGGGAGTTTTTTATTTTCATAATGTGGCTTTTAAATTATGTAAATATTTTGCAGTTAAATACTATCTTTATTTTAAGAAGGATTTTTAATTTACTAAGATAAAAAAAATGTATTGAAAAAAAAATGATTAATGTGTTTTAAATCAGTGTTTTGTGTTTTGTTTTTTAATATTGAATGATTATTTTATTAGCTTATTCTTAGTAAAATTATATTCATAAAGTGATTCCATTTTTTATCAATGGACTGTCCCAGATACCAGAAAACTTATTATTGTGTTCGCTAAAATCTCCTGTCTATTGATAAAAAGAGGCTACTTCATAAAATAGACTGCACCCAAAAGTTTAGACAAATTTATAATTAATTTTGATAATGATGAGCTCGATATTGTATCGGGCTCATTCCTTTTAAATTCAGTTTGATTCTTTCATTATTGTAATATTTTATATATTCTATAATTTCCTTTTTTAGATGATTTATGTCTTTAAATTTCATAATATAAAATAGTTCTGATTTTAATATGCCAAAGAAATTTTCTATAACTGCATTGTCTAAGCAGTTTCCTTTTCTTGACATACTCTGCACTAATCCTTTCTCCTTCAAAAGCTGATGATATCGCTTCATTTGATACTGCCAGCCTTGATCGGAGTGTAATATTAAATTAGTATCATTTGATATTCTTCGAAAAGACTTTTTAAGCATATTGGTGATTTGATTAAAATTTGGTCTTTCAGATAAATCATAACTTATTATTTCCCCATTGAAAAGATCAATTATAGGTGATAAGTACAATTTATTACCTGAGATATTAAACTCAGTTACATCGGTAGCCCATTTTTGATTGGGTTTATCAGCCTTAAAATTGCGCTGCAATATATTAGGAGCTATCTTTCCTTGTTCTCCTTTATATGATCTGTACTTCTTGATTCTGATTAAACTTTTTAATCCTAAAATTTTCATCAATCGCAACACTGTCTTGTGATTAATTAAAATTCCTTTTTGCTTGATTAATAAAGTAATACGCCTGTAACCTAATCTACCCTTATGATGATTGTAAATCTGTTTAATCAAATCTTTAACATCTTTGTATTTATCAATTACTTGACTTCTTTTTTCATAGTAATAATAAGTACTTCTAACCATGTTCGTACAATTTAACAAGAGGTCTAAATCATATTTATGCCTTAGTTCCATTATGGTTTGAGCCTTTTGTTTTGATTGGCTTGTTCGGCTTGAACTAAGGCGTTGAACTTTTTTAAAATTTCGTTCTCAGCTCGTAAATACTCCAGTTCCTTTAAAAGTTCTTCTTCCCTAGTTAAGGGTTTGTCTGTTTTTCTCTGTTTTCTCTTAAAATTCATAGATCTGGGTCTTCCTTTAGGTTTAGATGATAATCCCTCTAAACCAAAGTTAGCAAAATCTCTTTTCCATCTGATAATAATTGAGTCTGAAGGAATGTTAAATTTTAAACGAGCTTCCCTTAGTGATAATAAATCCTTATCTATTGATAGTAATACTTTTTGTTTAAAATCAATGGAATAGACACGATTCTTCCGTGGTAACAATCCGATTGTTCCATATGCTCTGTAAAAGCTAACCCATCTACGAATATTTGACTCACTAATACTCTTTTCATTAGATACCGCTTCACTGGAGTATCCTTTCTCGATAACTAACCTTACACATTCAAGTTTGAATGCGTAATCATACTTGACTTTTCTTTCCATAAAAATGCCCCCAAATAGTGTCTAACTTTTTGGGGGCAGTCTAAAATGAAGTAGCCTCTTATATTTTGTAAAGATTCCTTTAATTCAACTTTTAATATAAATAATTTAGAGCAGTAACATCGTTAGAATTGAAGGCTCCAGTTTCACTTGAACTGAAACAAGCTCTCATGTATGAAGTTGCATCATATCCTGTAGGTGTTCCTGGGATATGAATTGCTCCAACACCAGCAGTTCCTTCGTTTGAATTTTGTCCACAACTTTGACGGCTAAACCAATCAGTATGGCGTAAACCAATGCAATGACCAATTTCGTGTGCCGCTACGTGTGCATTTACACCTACTGAGTAAGTATCTAATCCAGAATATAATGTAACTGAGCTATAAGGTGCTCCTCCAGAAGGAAAACCAGCTACACCACCAGCAGATCCAATTTGTCTTTTTACAACAATGTCTGCACCTGCGGTACTTGAACTAAAGGTTAGAGTAAAGTTAATAGATAATCCTAAGCTATTGTATCTATTTACTGCCGCTTGCAATCCTGCACGCATATTTGTAGATAGAGCTGATGTACCAGTTCCTGATAATCCAACAACAGTAATAGTTTGTGGAGATACTAAATTGGTAGTGCGGTATTGTTCTGTTGTGATTCCTCCTTGGAGATTCATTTTGTTTAATTGATCTGGTGTCATGATAATACATCCTTCAATCAAGAATGCATCTTCTGTAGAACCATCTAGTTTTGTGTTTTTGATCACTTGAACATCTGTACTATTCAGTGAAAGTTCTCTAAGTTTATTTAACACATCCGGTGTTACTTTGAGAGCTTCTTGCTTTGATTGATTTGAGTCATCGTCTTTGTTACAAGATAATAGCGTTAATGCCATAAACGATAAGGCTAAAATTGATTTAATTGTTTTCATTTAATAGTTTTTTGGGGTTAGTTTAATAGTTTGATTTATAGGGGCTTTACAAAACATTAGTACTATATTACTATCAAATTTATATAATTTTAATCAAAAAAATACTTACAAAAAATATGATTTAACAAAATTAACAATTTTTGTTAAATTATTTTATACACCTTTTTTATAATATTTATCTGATAATCATTGTGAGCCCAGCAAAATCAATAATTAATTATTAATCAGTGAGTTATGTAAAACGGAATCACTTACAGTAGAAAAATTCATATTTATTTTATAAATATCAAGAAAAAGCTTCTATAGTATTTTGTAGCTTTAAAATTGGAACAAGGGTTTAAAGATAAATATGACTCTTACAGATTTTGAAGTTTTGGAATGAAATAAAAACTAATAAAATTTTTACAAATAATTTAATAACTTTGGTTTGATTAGTAGGTATAAATATTTGTGATATAAATCATTATAAATAAATTGAGTCTTTTTGTTTACCTAATTTAAGAGCCATAAAATAGTCAGGATAGTTATTTTTTTGTTTCATATTAATAAAAATGGTTAAAATTCTAATTAATAACTACAGTTAATGAAGACACAAATTACTTTCCTTTTTTTTATGATAACAACAATCAGTCTTTCTCAAAGTCCTGATAAATGGAAACAATATATAGAGCGTGAAAGAGAAAATAAATTTGAGAAATACCATTTTACATCTTTAGAAAATGCGCATCAGAATAAATACAAGGTTGTAAAAAAACTAGATGATACTTTTTGTATTGTTGAAAATGGTAGTTTAAGATCTAATAAACTTTTAGTAAAAATACTGCCTGTAAATGATTTATGGAAACTACCATCAAATTTTTCAAATCATAAAGAAGGCAAAGAATATATTATAGCTACAGATAGTGTTGAATCGTTAATTACTGACTTGGAATCGATGCATATTTCTGATATCAAAATATTAGGTAAGAATCTTGTAATTGTAAAATGTGATTCTAAAAAAATTATTGATGAGATTATAGGTTTAAGCAGTGTGTCTTCTATTTCACAAGAATCGTTACAACCAAAAGGAGAATCTAAGATAATAGATCAAAATTTTAGTATCAATTACATAAATAAAGCTCATGCTAATTTTTCTCTTTTAACAGGAGAAAACCAAATTGTATCAATCAAAGATGATTTTTTTGATCTAAATGATATCGATTTACTGAGTAAGCACATTCCATCGGCAGCGCAATCGGCTACTGTATCAAGTCATGCAACTGCTATGGCGACTATAATCTCTGGATTAGGAAATAGTTCTGTCTTAGGAAAAGGAGTCGCTCAAAAGACTAAAATACAATCTTCTGACTTTTTGAATATCTATCCTGATGAAGTAGCGACTTTACAAGGAGCAACTACTCAAAATCATTCCTACGGAACAGTAATTGAGAATTTTTATGGTTCGCTAGCAAATGCTTATGATTCACAATTATTTTTAAATACTGATTTGACTCATTGTTTTTCTTCTGGTAATAGTGGACTTGAAGGTTATAAATCTATTACAGGTAATTTTAAGCAATCTAAAAATAGTATTCTGTTGGGCTGTATTGATCATAACGAAGTAGTTATGCCGTTTTCTTCAAAAGGACCAGCCTATGATGGGCGAATAAAACCGGAGCTGGTGGCTTTTAGCACACAAGGTACTTCCAATTCTACTGCGTTAGTTACAGGAATTATTACCCTTATGAAACAACATTATAAAACTATAAATAATACCTCTTTAAGTAATGCTCTCACAAAAGCAATCTTAATTAATAGCGCAAAAGATTTAGGCAATATCGGCCCAGATTTCAGCTATGGCTACGGTAATGTAAATGCTAATAAATGTCTAAAAACGATCAGTGAAAATAGAATCATATCTGGTAATTTGATATCAGGACAGATAAAATCACATGAAATTACGCTTCCATCAAATGCAAAAAACTTGAAAATTACATTAGTGTGGAATGATTTGCCTGCCGCAATCAACAGTAATATTAGTTTGATAAACGATTTAGATATAGAAGTTATTTCGAATAACAACACTACTTTTTTACCATGGATTCTTAACCCTGATACTCCGCAAGAACAGGCTAAAAGAGGAAAAGATAAACTTAATAATATCGAACAAGTGACTATTGAAAATCCCACCCCAGGATCTTACAATATTACTGTTATTGGTGCATATATTTCAAATGCATCTCAGGATTATAGCATTGCCTACGAATATGAATTAGAGCGTCAATTTGAATGGAATTATCCTGTTGGTAATGATAATTTCCCCTTTGATGGTAAAACTATTTCTCCTTTTAAATGGGATTCTTCATTTTCGGGAACCTCGGGACAATTGTCAATTAGTTACAATAATGGACAGACTTGGGAAATTATTGCAAGTGGTATAAATCTAGATAGCGAGCAATTTACTTATATTCCTACAGAGCAAAAATTCGCAAAAGCAAAATTAAAGATGACTATTGGTACTACTGATTATATCTCTGATAGCTTTACGATTTCTTATGATTTAAATATAAGGACTAGTTTAGTTTGTGATGGCACAACAGAAATTAATTGGGACACACCCACTGATGTTATTTTATTTAATATTTATCAATTGACAGGAGATCATTTCGAATTTAAAGAACAAACAACAAATGCTAATTATATCTATACCGATGGAAAAATTCACACCGTTACGCCTGTATTTGATAATAGCGAAGGAGTAAAAAGTGAGTCTACATTACAATATGCTCAAAACTCAAATTGTTATTTCGAGTTGGCTTTGGCAGAAGTTTATGAAGAGAACAAAGTAAAAGTTAGTGCCAGTCTTTTTAGTTTATACAATATCAAAAGGTTAGAATTAGTCAAAATAATTAATACTTCAGAAAGTGTTATTAGCACAATAAATGATGTCAACTCTAAAACATTTTCTTTTATAGATACTGTCCCAATAAAAGGCAGCAATAGATATAAAATAAATATAATTTTAGAAAACAATAATGTATTCAGTTCTAAAATTTTAGATGCTAATTATTTAGAGGATGATTTATTTCTTGTTTATCCAACGTTATTAAGCAAAAATGAAGAATTAAATATTGAAGTTAAAAATGAGGAAAATGCTATTTTCTATTTGTACAATATTAGTGGGCAAAATACTATTACTTCTTCATTGTTTTCTAAAACCAATAGTATCGATCTGAGCAATATTGCTTCAGGAATTTACATCTATAAGATAATAACAAGCTTAGGAGGAATACAAACAGGAAAAATTTCAGTTTTTTAAACATATAAGAATAGTTATTTTTAGGTTTCTGTTTATTATCCTAAAATCACGTATTACTACCTAAGTCCATCTTTTTCGTATTTTTTATATTGCAGTAATCAAATCTACAACCTAAACTATATGCAAAACGAATTATCAAAAAAGGCGGCTATTGATTGCGAGACCAATCCTGCTTTATCCCTCAAGAAAATGTTTATTGATACGACCATGGGAAATCGTATCATCGCCGGACAATGCCCAGTTCGCAGAGGTGTATTCCTTAAACCTCATGGTGTTGCAAAGGCAGATTTTATAATGATGCCAGGATTACCACCAGAATACAAAGTAGGAATCTTTGCTCATGACCATTTTGAAGCTTGGGTACGTTTTTCAAGCGATACAGTTCCTTATGCTCCAGATATGAGGACTACTGTGGGAATAGGGATCAAGCTGTTTGGAGTATCAGGTAAAAAGTTATTAGAATCTAGTGAAAATGCAACTACGGCTGACTTTATTTTACAAAATATGAATGTGTTTTTTGTAGATAATGCTACAGAAATGTGCAAGTTTACTAAGGCAGGAGTAGTCGATCATGATTATAATCTGTATTTAAAAGACCATCCTGAAACCGTACGTATTTTGGATGAAATGGGAAAAGTTGTTTCTAGCTGTCTAACGACGCCTTACTGGAGCGGACTTCCATATTCTTTTGGAGAAAGTCATTTTGTAAAATACAAATTAGAACCAATAAGCCCACCGTTTAGCGCACCACCATCTCAAAACTCAGCCGATTATTTGCAAGCCGATTTACAAGCTCGTCTAAATATGGGTGAAGCACAGTTTAAATTTATGGTTCAGTTTCGTACAGATCCTGAAAAAATGCCATTGGATAAAGCAATGACTCCTTGGGATGAAACAGAATCTGTTCCTGTTCATATTGCTACATTGGTTATTCGAAAACAGGATATTACAAATCAGGGTCAAGCAGAATATGGTGAGAACCTTTCTTTTAATCCGTGGCGTACTTTAGAAGCACACAAACCACAAGGTACTATTAGCGATGCCCGTAAAATTGTATATGAGGCTGGAGCCGATTTAAGACGTTTTAAAAATGGTGTTCCCGCTGTAGAACCAATTGTACCAAGACAATTAAACAACCAATAACTAGCATTATGGATACTAAAAATATAAAAAAAGTAGCTATTTATCCAGCAATCGGAATAGCTAGAATTGGAAATTCTCCTGAATATTATCTGGCCTCTGATTTACCGGGCGTAGCTCCTGTTGCTGAAGGCGGTTTTAAAGACGGCGACAATTTATTTAAAAAACAGGTGCCTTTATTTCGTATTTATGCTTTGGATGAAAATGATAATCCGCTTTATGAAATTAATACAGATACGGCAACAGATGTAAATATTGAATGGGATGTGCATGTAGCCAATAGAAAAGCGGCATGGTATCAGTTTAATAATGCTTTGGATTTAGGAGAATATAGTATCCCAAGTCTAAAGCGTAACGGAGGTATTACAGGTGTAGATAGAGAACAGCTTGTTATTGACCCAGGACCAAGAAAAATTAGTGGCAAAAATATATCTGGTAAAGAATATCAGTTGGATACAGGGAAATTTTTTGATAAAGAAGTTTCTTTGGGCGAGTTAAAAACTGATGACAAAGGACGTTTGTTATTTTTTGGTGGTGATGGAAAAAGTGAATCCCGACTTAATATTCGTGCCATAACTTTTGCTAATAACGACGACTGGCATGATGATACTTCAGATGGTGTTGTAAGAGCCAAAGTGACTATTGGTGGGCAAACATTTGATGCTAAGCCCGCTGTTGTAGCTTGTACTCCGCCAAATTTTGGGCAGGGATTATTTCCTGTGGTAAGTATGCTTGATGTAGTTCAGGATTTGTATTTAAATGAAGGCTGGATAACTCCCAAAGGGACAGTAAAATTTTATGAAGATATCTATCCTATATTATCCCGAATGAGTACTACACAATGGGTTAATGAAGGTTTCTTTGTTTTGTTTGGTACAGATTCTCCAAGTGATTTTAATAATCCGGAATTCATCAGTCAGTTAGAAAATCCAGGGACTCAATTTGAATCAGAAAGAAAACGAGTATTTGAATGGTTTAGAGATCATCAATCAAATGAATATGAACCAACTAAATTACCTCCTCATTATGGAGATTTATTTGGTGACTACGAAGATTTACCAGCGGTTGACTTATCAGTAACAGCTACCCAATATGAAATGCTTCGCCAGTGGTCCGAAGGTAATTTTGTAACGGGAAAACCAAAAGAAATTATTCCTTTTGATGAATTATCAGTAAACGAGCAGGTTGATGCTTTATTAAAAGCTCCATTAGAAGAATGTTTAGGAGGTCCTTTTCATCCCGGAATTGAGATTACATGGCCATTTAGACATCTTATGATGTGGGACGAGCCTTTTCGCTTAAAAGTTATACCGAAAAACGAAAAAGTTAGAGATGATTATGGAGGTATTATTACTTCAGAAATTGCTTTGTCTGAAAATGGGCCATTAGATGGAACAGGACCTGGATCGCTTACACGTTGGTTAGGCGTGCCATGGCAAACAGATGAAGCCAGTTGTATGTCGGGTTATGATGTAACACTTTATTTACCATTACCTTCATTTTGGTCAGTACGAGTTCCTAATACAATATTATCAATGGATAGTTACAACCGATTGAAAGCGACAACAACAAATGATGGACAGAAGTTAAAACATTTCTCTTATCGTGTAGATTGGATGCGTGATTTTACTTCAAACTATGTACCGCGTATTAATAATATGGTTGCTAAATGGCATCAGTTGGGGATTATTACTAAACAAGAACTTGACAATCAATCGCAATTTTTACCCGATACCTTATGGGTTGAAACCGATCGAGAAGGGCCAGCAGGTATTGATCCAACTTTAGAACAGGTAAAACATGCCGAAAGAGAAAGTACTGTGAGTGAGCGATTATTTAGAGCTACACCACGCGAAAGTCATCCATTAAAAAGACACGAACTATAGTAACTCCAACTTCCATACCTGTAGTAATTATTGGAGGTGGTCCAGCTGGTCTGGCAATTGCATTAACATTGCGCGAACATCATATTCCATGTGTTGTAATAGATAACCATATGGGAAGCACTGTTAAACTAGGAGAATCACTAGCTCCCAGTGCTAATGCCGTATTCCGAAAATTAAGTTTGGAAGAAATATTGACTTCTGAAGTTCATAGTTTATATGTAGGTAATAACGTTGTGTGGGGCGATTCATCGCTCCGCCAGCGTTACTTTTTAAATGAACCATATGGCGACGGAAGGCATTTGAATCGAACTCTTTTTGAAAAACAACTTCAGGATATTGCTATTGAAAGAGGTGTAATTATTTTAGAAAATTACCGGCTTACTAGCATTACACAACAGGAGAATAAAATGATTGTGAGTTGTTGCCATTCTGATAATACAACAAGAACGATTACTGCCGATTTTATAGCCGATTGTAGTGGTAGAGCCTCGATCGTAGCTAAAAAAATGGGAATTAAGAAACAGATTATAGATAATCTAGCTTCTTATCATTTTATTGCAGAACAATCAGAAGAGTCTTTAAAAGGAATGACCTTTATCGAATCAGTAGAAGATGGCTGGTGGTATGTAGCTCCGTTAGCTGATAATAAAGTAATTGTCAATTTTATGTCGGATAGCGATTTACATTCGAATAATGCTACTTCACTTTATGATTGGTTATTCAGTAAAATTGCCACGACTCAACATCTTAAAAACTATCTCCCTGCAATAAAATCTTTAACAACCGAAGTAGGTATTAAAACTGCTACCACTTCTTTATTAGATAAACCAGGTGGTAAACAATGGATTGCTGTGGGTGATGCATTATGCACTTATGATCCATTAACTTCTTTTGGAATTACAAATGCACTTGTAAGTGGACATAACGCTGCAAATGCAATAGCTGGGTTTTTAAATGGTAATACTGACTCATTGTCTGAATATATTACTTCTCAAATGGCTTTGTTTAATAAGTCTGTTGCTCTGTTGCAAAATCAATATCAATCTGAACAACGCTGGACTAAACATCTTTTTTGGGAAAGAAGACACTTGTAATGGATGATAGATGGTTTGATATAGGATAAGTATTTGGTCTGTAGGTAATTACTGAAGTACTTTTACGGTGCTTTAAAAACAGGTAAAAGTACTCATAATCAATACGTTATATTTGTTTAATTTAGATGCCCTGTAAAACAATTGATAAAAAGTTTTACGATGAAACAATAGGTCGCATCCGAAAAACCTTAAACGAGTAGGAAAATCCCCAAATACTTTTTATTATGTCACAATCAACATTTTCTTGGTCCTTAGAGGCTTATGAGTCTCGTGGAAATTTATGGCTAAGATGGAGTACCAATGCACCATTTAGAGCACAACAAGGGCAAATTCACGTATATAATGCGGGCTTCCCTTCAGATCCCCAAAAAGAGACAAAAGCATGGTCTTGGGATAACGAACATAATGCAAACTGGGATACTGGACAAAAATGGGGCACAGGATGGAATTGTGCTTACATTGCTGAGAGAAGCCCAAATGGACCTTATACTTATTTTATTAAATTGACAACTACAAGCGCTATGGGACCTAATGTTCTTAAAGTTCAAGAAGTAGTTACTGAGCAGTAAAATAAATATATTGATTTAGAATAGCTTATATGAAGATTTTCTTTATATAAGCTATTTTTTTATAAATGATACTGGGTAAAAGTAATAGATAATGAGTGAGTTTTGGATTCAATTAAGATTTTAGAGTATGGTTGGAGAAAATTGAAGAAGTAAATTGCTTCTTACTTAAGTACATTAAAATTTAGAATCACGTTATCCCATATTATTGTTAGGGGTTTGTATTTTTTTACAGATTATTTTTCATTATAATTTCTTTTACGCCCCCTTTTGTCAAAATTATAGAATTGTAAATCCCTGATTTGTTTTGTATGAATTCGACTGTCCTATCATTATTGTCTGCTCTAAAAAATTTTGTTTTAGACTCAGGTAAGAGTTCCATTTCTAAGCTATTATAAAATAGCTTTTCTCCATTTTTGAATATTTCAATCTCCCCATATTTGCCTATATATTTATCATATTGCGTAATGTCTGCTTTTACTTGATGATGTTTGTACGGAAGTTCTACGTCTTTTTGTAAAGCAATTGCCGATAGGCTGTACGCTATGATATAAGAAGGTGATTCATTATTAGAAAGTACTGTAACAAAAATTTTGTCATCAGTAAATCGATTAAAAGAAGTCATTGTACCAAAGAAGCCACCATCATGTGCAATAAGTTGATGACCATGATTATAAAATGGATTAATCATAAGTCCGTAACCATAACCCTGATTATTATAAGAAGTAAACATTCGCTTTTTCATATCTGCTGATAAGATAGTTGTTCCATAAAGCGCTTGGTCCCATAAAGCCAAATCCTCAACGGTAGAATAAGTTCCATCATGTCCGATATTAAATGTCCAATTGATATATGGATTGTGAACATATCCTTTTTCGGTTATATGATAAACTTTTGCTTTTTTGAAATTATCGAATCATTATTACTGACTCCTGTATTCTTCATTCCTACTTTCTCAAATATGTTTTTCTTCAAATAAACGACATATTTTTCACCAGATACTTTTTCAATAATCTTGCCCAATAGATAATATCCAATATTACTGTATTCGCTTTTGGTTCCTGGCTCAAACTCATAAGGTATTTTCTTTATTTCATTATAGGCAGAATCAGCCGAAATGGTAGTTAATGCTAATTCTTTAAAACCTAAACCAAGTCCAGATGAATGAGATAATAACATATGAATAGTAACGCTATCAGCTTTTGGGTAATCAGGAAAGAATTTACTTAGTTTATCATCAAGTGACAATTTTCCATTTTCTACTAATTGAAGAATAGCCGTTGCAGTAAATTGTTTTGTTACCGATGCCAACTGAAATTTCGTGTCTACGGTGTTTTTAATATTCCATTCGTAGTCAGCCAATCCGTAAGCCTTTTTTAGTAAAATCGAACCGTTTTTTGTTACAATAACAGTTCCGCTAAAATTATTGACATCGACTTGAGCTTGCATGTATTTTGCAAGATTAGTTGGTATGTCTTTTTGTCCAAAAAATAGAGTTGGAAGTAGTAGGAATATCAAGGATAGTCCTAGTTTAGTTATTTGATGTGCTTTTTTCATTTTAGTTTTTACAGTTTGAAATTATTTTAGTTAGCACTTTATCCAGTAATTCAATTTCATTTTCTGATAATCCTTCAAGAGCAATTTGTCTGTTTTTGTATATAGCTGGAGTTAACAATTCAATTGTTTTTTTTCCTTTTTCTGTGATTTGCAGGTTGAATTTTCTTCTATCTAATTCGTTCATTTTTCTTGTTAGATATTCCTTTTTCACCATCAATTCAATAATTCTGGTAATCGAAGCATTGTCTTTAAAAATTAATTCAGCTATTTCTTTTTGTGAATAATCTGAGTTTTTATTGATAATCATAAGTACTAAAGCTTGGTCAACTGTAATATCATTTACAATTTGGCTTATGTTTTTTTGTGAAATCTTTCGATACTCTTTTATTGTTTGTTCAATTGTATAAAGAACAGTTCCTGTTGGATTATTTTTTTTCATCTTAAGTTGCTTGAAGTGTCAATAGTTGATGTAAATTTAATTGATATATCAATTAAATGAAAATATTTTTTCGTTTTTTTATAAATTAAGTATTTATTTCTAGTTTTTATGAGATCTAAAAGCAGTGTAATGGATTAGTAGAAATTATAATAGTCTAAAAGTTATTGCAACTGCATGAATCAACTTATTAACTCTCCATTAAATAAATTAGGTACTGCAATGAAGCTGTATTTTTGTAGATTAACTTTTATCAATTTTAAATTGCACTATTTTAATTCTAGCATAGAATAAAACAATATTTCTGAAATATTGTTTTATTGTAAGTATTATCCTTATATTGGAAAATATTTAATAATAAATGTGATATGATTGAATTTTTGAAAAAAGATAAAAATTTTAGAAATGCATTATTTGTTTTTATAATTGCTTTTTCTTCCTTTCTGGCTTTTGAACCTTTATTTGAAAATTTAGGACAAAAGGCATCTCAGGAGTTTGCTGCGGCAATTTTCGGAACCATCTTCGCAGCTGTTATTACAATGGTCTTGTTAAGTAAACAATCAGAAACAGAGCTGGAGCGAAGCCGTAATGAAAAAGTCTTTGAACAAAAAATAGTATTATTTAATCAAGTATTGGATTTTTTACAGACTATTTATGAAAACCTTGATGACGCAAATAAAATAAAAATCAGTCGTGTTAAGATTACACAATTAGAATTTTTACTAGCAAAAATGGTAATGGTTGGTAATGATAAAACGATAAAAGAATTCAAATCATTATATCAGAATATAACCAATAGTTATGTTCCCGAAACACAAATACTAACCTTGAATATAAGTCATAAACATACTATTTTTCGCTTTGCAGATTATTGCAGAGAAGAGTTAGGATTATCAGACAAAAATTTAGAAAAAGAAATATTAGAGGACATCGTATTGCAAGGAGAATTGTTTTGTAATCTTGAGCAAAAAGTGTCTTTAGATTTTGACACTCAGGAAACAATTAAAGATATCTATGGTTTTTTAGCCTTTGATTTAAATATACCTATCGAAAATATTAAGTTCCTCCCTAATGGATTTGAAGTTTTTATAAATAAAACCCAAGATAAAAAAGCCCGATTTCTGGAATGTTCAATTGATCAACAGGAAATATATATTAATATTCCAGTTCCTGATATGATAAAAGACTTTCAGCTAAATGATAATACATTTAAAATAAAACCATCAGAGAGGAATAAATTTATAGCACAACAAGTTACTATAGAAAAAGCAATTCAGCAAAGCTACGAGTTCGTTAAAATGCAAAAGAAATAATAATACTCTAGTTCTTTTTTGAAATTGTGATTTAATGATAATTAATAAATCAAGCATTACGATTAAATAGCAACAATGCTTGATTTGATTGAGTAAGGATTAATTAGGTTTTTTGAGCTTTCTAATAACTCAAGAGTAAATCATATAATTCTTTTACATCAATATCTATTTCAGAAGCAGAGTACATTAAGAACCATATCATACTTTGATTAATTTCATTTTAATTATTAGGAAGAATTAATTAGGAAGAGTTTTTTTTGTTATTGTATGTTATTATTAAAAAGAGAAGGATATTCTTAAAAAATATTGAATAGATGAATTTAATAGTTTGATATGGATATTCATTTTTCTACTTAATATTATAAAAAAATAAGGATAAAAATGATCTAATATAAAAGAATAAAAGGATGTAATGGTCTCATTTTGTAAAACTTGAGATTAGATTTTTGCGGTCTCATTTTTTTTGCTTAATATTAGATCTTGATAAAAAGTTCATCAAAAGTGTTACAAAACAAAATCGTTTTATATATTTGATTTCAGGATATTTTTTGCATTATTTGCAAAATAAAAGCAAAAAGCCCGAAATAAATTAATTATTAATAGCAAATACACCTATGTCGTTTTCAAGTCTATTTCGAAAAAAAACAGTACAAGATATTTTAAGTCAAGTCGAAAAAAATAATGCCAATGGGAATGATTCATTAGGCAAACATTTAACGGCGCGTGATTTAACAGCTTTTGGTATTGCAGCAATTGTAGGTGCAGGTATTTTTAGTACAATTGGTAAAGCTAGTGCCGATGGAGGTCCAGCAGTTATTTTTTTGTTTCTCTTTACAGCGATTGCCTGTAGTTTCGCAGCTTTTGCTTACGCAGAATTTGCTTCGATGGTTCCCGTTTCAGGAAGTGCTTATACGTATTCGTATGTAGCTTTTGGAGAAATTATAGCCTGGGTCATTGGTTGGGCATTGATAATGGAATATTCAGTTGGTAATATAACCGTGGCCATATCGTGGAGTGATTATTTTACAGGATTACTCTCAAGCGGAGGAATCCATCTGCCCCAATGGGTTCAAATGGATTATTTAACAGCTTCTAATGGATTTAATGATGCAACAGCGTTAATGCATGGCGGAAAATCATTTGAGAATTTAGAGCCAGCTTTGCAATCAGCATACACAGCATGGACAACGTCACCTCTGATAGGTTCATTTCATTTTGTTGCCGATCTACCAGCCTTATTAATTATTATCTTAATTACAGCATTGATATATCGTGGGATGAAAGAATCTCGTAATGCGAGTAATATTATGGTTGTTGTAAAATTATGTGTGGTACTTTTGGTAATTGCAGTTGGAGTTTTTTATGTAGATACAGCTAATTGGGATCCTTTTGCACCAAATGGAGTAACAGGAGTTCTTAAAGGAGTTTCAGCAGTATTCTTTGCTTATATAGGTTTTGATGCAATCTCAACAACTGCCGAAGAATGTAAAGATCCACAACGAGATTTGCCACGAGGAATGATGTGGGCAATTATAATTTGTACCATTTTGTATATCGCAATTGCATTGGTACTTACCGGAATGGTGAGTTACAACCAACTTAATGTAGGAGATCCACTTGCTTTTGTATTCGAGAAATTAGATTTAAAATGGATGTCAGGAATTATAGCAGTAAGTGCTGTAGTAGCTATGGCGAGTGTTTTATTAGTTTTTCAAATGGGACAACCTCGTATCTGGATGAGTATGAGCCGTGACGGTTTATTGCCAAAACGTTTCTCTAAAGTACATCCTAAATACAAAACACCATCATACGCTACTATTGTTACTGGTTTTGTAGTAGCAGTTCCAGCTTTGTTTTTAAATCTTACAATGGTTACTGATTTGTGTAGTATAGGAACTTTGTTTGCCTTTGTATTGGTTTGTGCAGGAGTTTTAGTATTGCAAAACAAACCAGATATTCCAAGAGGGAAATTTACAACGCCTTATATAAATTCAAAATTTATAATGCCTCTTTTGTTGATTATAGGATTGGTGTTTTCTTTTGGATACAACAAAAAAGCAACAATGAGTTTTATTATGAATGAAACTCAAATTCATGAATCGGCAGATATAATCACCTCTCTGGATAAAAGTCATACAAAAATGGTATATGATTATTTAGTAACTGTTGATCCTGCTAATGCTACAACCGAAAAACCAGATTTAGAATTAATATTAAAGCAATATCAAAAAGATGAAGCTAAGTATGCAAGCGTAATTGCTGGTTTACCAGTAGCAGATTCTATTAAGTATGAAAGTGGATTAAGCTTATTCAAACATAAAATACCAATGTGGATTTTCTTAATCGTTTTGGTTGGATTAACAGTTTGGGCTTTTAAACAAAATCTATCTTTAATTCCATTATTAGGTTTAATTTGTTGTCTTTATATGATGGCAGAATTAAGCGTTTGGAACTGGATTTACTTTACGGTTTGGTTGCTTATTGGTCTTTGTATCTATTTTGGTTTTAGTCGAAAAAATAGTAAGCTTAATTTAGTAAAGCTGTAATATCTAGTTTTTAGTAAAAGAAACTATTCAAATAAAAAATCCGTTCTGATTATTTTCAGAACGGATTTTTTTTTGGTTTTTAAAAGCTACAGAATTCCAAAATCTAAGTAGATCTAACCAGTATAACAATCTAAGGGAATCTAGAAAAGTCTAATTTATAATAAAAAAAATCCGCTTAGAAATAACTCAAGCGGATTCAAACAAACCAATTAAAAATTAAGCAAATTTATTTATAAAGAATTGTTTCGTGTTTATAAAACCCCAAGCTCGACCATGCAGGCTTTCATCATCTGATAGGTTCTTTCGATGTCATTATCCAATCCTATTGAAAATCGAATTAAACCATCTGTTAAACCCATTTCGGCTTGTTCCTCTAGCGGAATTTCACTAGAAGTTGAGGTTCCTGGAGCGCTAAATAAAGTTTTGTAAAAACCTAAACTTACCGCTAAATATCCTAAATTTCGTGCCTGCATCAACTCCATTAATTCATTGGCTTTAGCCAGAGAACCAACATCTATTGTAAGCATTCCGCCAAAACCATATTCAGGGTTAATCATTGTTTTGTACAACGCATGACTAGGATGACTTTTTAAACCAGGGTAAACAGTTTTAAGTCCATCTTTTTCAAATTTATCAGCTAGAACATGAGCATTATGGCTGTGTTGTTTGATACGAATATGTAGTGTACGAAGGTTTTTCATTACACTAGCAGAACGTAAACTGTCCATAGTAGGGCCTAAAAGCATACTAGCACCACTATTTACATTTTTCAAACTATTTATGAATTCTTTTGAAGCACAAGTTACACCACCAACAGTATCACTACTACCGTTTATGTATTTTGTTAAACTATGAATCACGATATCAGCACCTAATTTTGCTGGTGAAACCGACAAGGGAGAGAACGTATTATCTACAACTAATTTTAGATTGTATTTTTTTGCCAGACGAGATAATCCTGCAATATCTGCAACTTCTAATAAAGGGTTGCTTACTGTTTCGCAATATAAAACTTTAGTTTCAGGAGTGATTGCAGCTTCTACAACATCTAATTTTGTAATATCTACAAAAGTTGTTTTTATGCCAAATCTTGGTGTGAAATTTTTAAGGAAAGCGTACGTTCCACCATATATAGTTCTACTCGAAACAATGTGATCTCCCGTACTGCATAATTGCATTAGTGTAGGCGTAATTGCTCCCATTCCTGAAGCCGAAACATTTGCAGTTTCAGTTCCTTCCATAGCAGCAAGTGCTTGGTCTAAATAGAGGTTGCTTGGCGATGAGTGGCGGGAATACAAATAACAACCTTCCATATTTCCTTCAAAAGTGTCAAACATTGTTTTTGCTGAAAGAAAAGTATAAGTTGAAGAATCTGAAATTGATGGGTTTACACCACCAAATTCACCAAAATATTGCAAATCCTGAATTTTGTCAGCCGGATTAAAATTTTCCATTGTTATTGTTATTATGAAGAACGAAATAAATTCATCCTCTAGTTACTATTTATATATCATCCAATCTAAGTTAAAGAATCAGGAGCTAATCCCGCTCTTCGCTATATCTTTTCCTTTTTAAAGAAAAAGAAAAAGGATGTCGCTGCTATCGGGGCTATGAAACCCAGTATGTCAGAAATCATATTCAAAATAATGACATATTAGAATAATAATCAATCATAGTCTTTATTTTTAGATTTTTAGACTATAAATTTATATTTTAATAGATTTATAGTCTAAATTTGATTTTGAAATATGATTAAAACAGATTATTTTTCAGTCTATAAACCAATCGCTTATGATATTAGATTCCATTGATAAAAAACTACTATTGTTACTCCAAACAGATAGCAAGAAAACAACCAAAGAATTGTCTTTAAAATTAGATCTTTCGGTAACAGCAGTTTATGAGCGAATAAAAAAACTAGAACGAGAAGGAATCATTCATAAATATGTAGCCTTAGTAGATAAATCTAAAATAGAAAAAGGATTCGTAGTTTTTTGTCATCTCAAACTCATTCAGCATACTAAAGAATTTTTAACCAAATTCGAAAGTGAAGTGACTCAGTTAAAAGAAGTTCTCGAGTGCCATCATGTTAGTGGAGATTACGATTACATTCTTAAAGTACTAGTAAAAGATATGGAAGCCTATCGGGAGTTCTTAGTAACCAAACTCACAAACTTACAGCATATCGGCAGTACGCAAAGTACTTTTATGATTAGTGAAGTAAAGAATACTACAGTGATTTCTTTTTGAGTTTTTTTGAAGAATTAAGGTTCTGAGAGGCAAAGGAGCAAAGGGGCAAAGGTTTTGTGGCTCTAAAAAAAACTTAAATTTGGGTTTAATATTAAGGATATGATATATGGAACAATGGGAACCAATAACTTTAAATGAGCTCTTTAGTGAAATTCAAAAAACAGAAAAAGATCTAAATGGAGAATTGAAGAACTTCTGGGATTTGATTAAAATAGATCCGACAAAATGGGAGGAAAAAGAATATGGTGAAATGGGAGGAGGTTTTTGGGTAGTAGCGATTTGCGGATATAAAGTAATTTGGTATAATGATATTGAAGAAGGATTTAATATTTCAAATTATAAAATGTTTGGGGAAATTGAAGGCTATTGGTGTAATCAGGAAGAACTGGATTGTTCAGTTGCTAGGTTATTTGAATTAGTTAGATTTGGCGGAGAAGTTATTGGAGGGGCAGGTGGTCCAGCAAAAAAGATGGTTTAAAATAAAACTTTGCGTCTCCGCGCCTTTGAGAGAGATTTTAAAATAATTCTACGAGATTGGTTTTTTAATCAGTTTTAGAAATCATAAACAATATCAGCCTAATCTGCTAAATCTGCGTGCTAATTTTAAACTTTTACAATGCATATTAAATTAGAGATTTTAAAAGTCAGCGTTTTCTACTAAATCTGAAATAAAATTTAACATTTTTATGTATTTATTACAATAAGTTTTCCATACTTCAAGAAATCCTGAGAAAAAACTCTAACTTTAAACTTTAAACAAAACTTAATTCCTTAATTTTGTATCGCTAAAAAAATAAAAAATCAAATACTATGAGTTCATTTGACGTAGTCATTATAGGTTCAGGTCCCGGCGGATATGTTTCGGCAATTCGTTGCGCACAATTAGGTTTCAAGACAGCTATAATCGAAAAGTATAATTCGCTTGGAGGAACATGCTTAAATGTAGGATGTATCCCTTCAAAAGCATTATTGGCATCTTCGCATCATTATGCTGAAATCAAACATTTTGCAGATCACGGAATAGAAGTTTCTGGAGATGTAAAAATAAATTTAGAGAAAATGATTGCTCGTAAAAAAGCAATTGTAGATCAAACAGCAGGAGGAGTAAACTTCTTGATGGATAAAAATAAAATTACTGTTTTTAATGGTTTAGGTTCTTTCGTAGATGCGACACATATTGCTGTTGCAAAAGAAGATGGAACATCAGAAACTATTGAAGCTAAATATACTGTTATTGCAACAGGATCGAAGCCTTCATCTTTGCCTTTTATCAAAATTGATAAAGAAAGAATCATTACTTCTACTGAAGCATTAGCATTAAAAGAAGTTCCAAAACACCTTGTTATTATTGGAGGAGGAGTTATTGGAATCGAGCTTGGGCAAGTTTACCTACGTTTAGGAGCACAAGTTTCTGTAGTTGAATTTATGGACAGAATTATTCCTGGAATGGATGGAGCTTTGTCTAAAGAATTAACTAAAGTATTGAAAAAACAAGGAATGAAATTCTACGTTTCTCATAAAGTAAAATCAGTTGAAAGAAACGGTGATGCTGTTGTAGTTCAGGCTGAAAATGCAAAAGGAGAAACAATTACTTTAGAAGGAGATTATTCATTAGTTTCTGTTGGGCGTCGTCCTTACACAGACGGATTGAATGCTGATAAAGCTGGAGTAAAAATTTCAGACAGAGGACAAGTTGAAGTAAATGACCATTTACAAACAAACGTTCCTAATATTTATGCTATTGGTGATGTTGTTCGTGGAGCAATGTTGGCACATAAAGCTGAAGAAGAAGGAGCAATGGTTGCTGAAATCTTAGCAGGTCAAAAACCACATATTGATTATAACTTAATTCCTGGTGTTGTATACACTTGGCCAGAAGTTGCAGCTGTTGGACAAACAGAAGAGCAAGTAAAAGCTTCAGGAACGGAATATAAAGTTGGAAGTTTCCCATTTAAAGCTTTAGGACGTGCAAGAGCAAGTGGAGATTTAGATGGATTTGTAAAAATCATTGCAGATGCTAAAACTGATGAGGTTTTAGGAGTACATATGATTGGAGCACGTACAGCTGATTTAATTGCAGAGGCTGTTACAGCAATGGAATTCAAAGCATCTGCTGAAGATATTTCAAGAATGAGCCATGCGCATCCAACATTTGCAGAAGCAATAAAAGAGGCTGCATTAGCTGCTACAGATAACAGAGCATTACACGTATAAAAACGTTGTAAAGATTTAATGTGATGTATCTAACATCATATATAAATAAAAACCCGACAATTAATTTAGTCGGGTTTTTTGTTTTTTATGTTCTGTAGAGATGTACCGCAGTGCGTCTATAACAGTACGTTTTAAGCAGTAAATACGCTTTTGTAATTATCCCAATATCTGTAGATTAAAAATAGATTTCCTAAAAACAATAAACCAGCAACAGGTAAATTCTCTGGAGTCATAAAATAATTAATAAATAATATGTTTATAGTAATAGGGAGAATTAAAATATTGGCAAGAGTTACATAGCGTCCGGTTACAAAAGCAATACCACAAATTAATTCTATTGATTTTGCTAATGGCATTATATAGGTCGATGCAATTAAACCTACATTGAATGCTTTAAAATTTCCAGTTACTTCGGGTTCAGGCATTAAATGTAAAAAGTAACTCACAGAAGCAAAAAGTAGTAATAGACCAATTAAAGTTCTGATAATAATAGTAGCGATTTTCATGATATAGATGATTTTTATAGGTTGAAAAATACAATTTTTGATATAAAATTACCTGATTTTAATAATTAGAAAAACGTGTTTAATTATTAAATTATTATGAATTATGTAAACTATTTAGTTTTGTTTTGTAATTTGTTTAATGCTATATCAAATATAGTGATTTTTGTGCTATAAATAAATACATGGTTTGTTATATTTATGAGCCTTTTTTAACATATTTTCTATAAATAAATACTCCAACTGTTCCAATTAAAATAAATGGCCATATACTTAAGAAAAACACAATTATTCCTTGCAATATGTACCAACCACTTTTTAGTGCATCTATAATTTCGATACCAATATTTGGTTTGTAGGTATTGTTGTCCTTAATGCTTGCAATTACTTCTTGTTTTAAAGATTGGTTTTGATATAGTTGTAAAGTAATAGTGCTAAAATTAATTTGATCTTTTAAAGATAGTTTCTCGATTTTGCTAGAATCATTTTGTTCTTTTTGTTCAGCAAGAGTATTTTCGGCTTGCATAACATCATTTATTTTTTTGCCTTTGTTGTCAATTGCTTTTTCAATTCTTTTATGATTTTCTGCACTTCTGTTCTGTGCCAATTGATTAGCAAGTAATTTTAAAGAGACATCATCAGCTTTAATAACGCGATAATCCAAAAAATCAATTTGTTTGGCAATTGTTTTTATAACTGTATCAAGTCGTGTGTTAGGGATACGAATCGTTATGTTATTTATTACAGAGTATTTTGTAGTTTGTAAAGTGCTGTCTTGACTTATTTTAGTTTGTATTTCATCATGAATTGTACTTTGTAAATTAGTGTAAGTAACAAAGCCTCCAAATTTTACAGTTGCGTTTTCAATTGCATAAGTCGATTTAGCTACATTTTTGACTTTAAATTTTATATCAGCTGTTCGAATAAACTGATGACTACTGTCCTTTTTTTCAACAGCAGCTGACGATGAAATAATATCTGTAGTAGAATTAGACGAATCTGAAAGGGAATCTTCAGCGAGAGAATCTGCTTTTTTACAGGAAAATAATACAGTGATGATTACTAATGTAGTCAAACCGAATTTTGCAATTGTTTTCATAGGTGATTGATATAAGTATTGATTAATAAATAGTTTTTTTGTGATAGTTTTTTTAAAATAGGGTATAAGTAGTTTTCTCTCGATAATCGTTTTAATTTTAGAAATGGGTTATTATGTGGTGTAATAAAAAGCGTGCCAATATTTTTTGAGATTACTTTATCGAAGGAATTTTTTGTCGTAATTTTGAGGCATTAAAAAAAAACAATTTTTGAGAGTTTCAATTTATAAGGATATTCCAAATCCTGCAGTCTTTAAACAGCAGCTTTTAGTTTGGGCACAACAATACCGAGAAGTTGTTTTTATGGATAGTAATTTATATCCACAAGAATATTCAAGCTTCGATTGTTTGCTGGCTGTTGATGCTTTTACGTCAATAAAAACTGATTTCCATAACGCATTCGAAGATTTAAAACAATACCAACAAACAACTAAAGATTGGCTTTTGGTTATCTTACCTATGATTTAAAAAATGATATCGAAGAGTTACAATCTTCTAATTTTGATGGATTAGAATTTCCAGATTTATTTTTCTTTCAGCCTAAAAAAATATTTTTATTGAAAGGAAATCAACTAGAGATTCAATATTTATTAATGTGTGATGATGAGATAGTAGGTGATTATAATGAGATTGTAGAACTTGAATCTCAATCTTATATTACGCTTAGTGAAGTTGAGGTTAAGCAACGAATTTCGAAAGAAGATTACATTTCTAAAGTAAATACAGTTTTAGAGCATATTCATCGTGGAGATATTTATGAAGCTAATTTTTGCATGGAATTTTACGCAGAAGATGCGATTATTAATCCGTTAGAAAAATTTGAGAAGTTAAATGAAATATCGCAAGCGCCATTAACTGTATTTTTTAAAAATCACAAGCAGTTCTTATTATCGGCTTCGCCAGAAAGATATATTCGAAAAATAGGAGATCAGATTATCTCACAACCTATTAAAGGAACTTCAAAGCGTTTTGAGGATACAGTAGCTGATGAGGAATCTAAAAAGCAATTGGAAGCAGATCCAAAAGAACGTGCCGAAAATATTATGATTACCGATTTGGTTCGGAATGATTTATCCCATACAGCTCAAAAAGGGTCAGTGAAAGTGGTTGAATTATGCAAAATTTATTCTTTTTTGCAAGTACATCAAATGATTACTACGATTACTTCAAGATTAGATTCGCAATATTCAGCAATCGATGTTTTAAAAACTACTTTTCCAATGGGAAGCATGACTGGGGCACCAAAGATTTCGGCAATGAATATCATCGAAAGTTTAGAAGAAACCAAACGAGGTTTGTATAGTGGAGCAGTGGGGTATTTTACACCTGATGGAGATTTTGATTTTAATGTCGTTATCCGAAGTATTTTATATAATCAAGAAAAAAAATACATTTCATTTTCGGTTGGTAGTGCCATAACAGCACAATCGGTTCCTGAAAAAGAATATGCTGAGTGTTTACTCAAGGCAAAAGCCATGCAGCAAGTATTACAGTAGTTAATGAAACTATTTTGTATTTTTAACCAGCCGATTTGTAAAAATAAATTCCAATAAAAGACCTAAATTAAGATATGCTTCAGAAATTTAAAAATCATGTTGCTCAAACATTTCCTTTTTTAGAAAAAAAGAAATTACTCCTAGCTACAAGTGGCGGTTTGGATAGTATGGTTATGGTTCATTTATTTACTCAATTAGATTATGATTTTGCGATAGCACATTGTAATTTTCAATTAAGAGGAATAGAGAGTTTTGGAGATCAGGATTTTGTTAGTTCAGCAGCAACTACTTTAAAATGCCCATTTTTTGTTACCCAGTTTGATACAGAAGCTTTCGCTAAAGATTACAAACTTTCAACTCAAGTTGCAGCGAGGGAATTGCGATACAATTGGTTTTATGAACTTTTAGAAAGCAACGGGTATGATTATATTTTAACAGCACATCATGCCGATGATAACCTCGAAACATTTATAATTAATTTAAGCCGAGGAACAGGATTAGAAGGACTGCTTGGAATTCCGGAGCAAAACGATTCGCTTATTCGTCCTCTTTTACCATTTTCAAGAGAAGAGATAAAACAATATGCTGAGGATAATAATATTGAATGGCGCGAGGATAGCAGTAATGCGTCAAATAAATATTTGCGAAATAAAATCCGTCATGATTTAGTTCCGATTTTAAAGGAGATAAATCCTAATTTTTTGATGGCTTTCCAAAAGACGCAAGAATATTTGCAAGAAGCACAAATTATGGTAGAAGATGCCTCGATTATGGTGTATCAACAAGTTGCGAAAGAAATTAATGATGAAATCCATTTTGATTTAACTCAATTAAAGCGATTAACAAATTATAAATCGTATTTATACCAATGGCTTAAGGAATATGAATTTTCGGCTTGGGATGATATTTATGAGTTGGTTGAAAGTCAGTCGGGTAAGCAGGTTTTTTCGCCAGAGTTTCGATTGATAAAAGATAGAACAACATTAATTTTGAGTCCAATTCCTGAAATAAAGGAAGAAGAGTTTTATATAGACAGCAATGACAAAGAAGTTAATTTACCCTTAAAATTAAAACTCTGTAACGTAGGTCACATAACTATAGACTCAAATAAAGCTATATTTGTTGATTCTGAAAAAATCCAGTTCCCTTTGCTTTTACGTAAATGGAAAGAAGGAGATGTTTTTTATCCATTTGGAATGAATGGGAAATCTAAAAAAGTAAGTAAGCTTTTTAAAGATGAAAAATTATCCTTGGTTGAAAAAGAAAATACATGGATACTGTGTTCAGAAAATCAAATTGTTTGGGTTGTAGGAATCAGACAAGATGAACGTTTTAAAATAGAAAATACTACAAACAAGATATTAAAAATAGAATTACAATAATGAAATCAACCTATCTACTATCAAAACAATTTTGGAATAACTCGATCGTATTTTTATTGCTTTTCTTTTTTGCTTTTGCAAAAGGGAATGCACAAATATTAGAACCAGTAAAATGGACTTCTAAAATCGAGAAAAAATCAGGTAATAATTTTGTATTAATTTTTGATGGAGTTATTGAGAAAGATTGGCACATATATTCTCAATTTACTCCAGATGGTGGGCCACTACCATTAGAAATATCTTTTAAAAATCAAAAAGGGAATTATAACTTGGTTGGCAAAGCCAAAGAAGGAAAAACTAGAACAGCATTTAATGATATATTTGGTGTTAATGAAACTTTCTTTGAAGGGAAAGCGCATATAGAACAAGAAATAACAATTATAAATCCTGATATAAAAACAATCGAAGTCGAATTCGACTTTCAGATTTGTAAAGAGGTTTGTATCAATTTAAATAAGAAATTCTCTATTGCTATTCCAGCTTCATTTAAGATGGATGCAACAGCGCCAGTTGTTAAAATTGATGAAATAAAAGCGGAAGAAACTCCAAAAGATGGAGTAATAGTTGATACTACAAAAACTACTGCAGGTACTGTAATTGAAGATACAGCGAAAGATGATGCAGATGTAACGGTAGATAATCAGGAAATGCCTGAGTCGGCTCCACAAAGAAGTTTATGGTCTATTTTCTTTATTGCATTTTTATCTGGTTTTGCAGCATTGCTTACTCCATGTGTGTTTCCTATGATTCCTATGACGGTTAGCTTTTTTACAAAACAAAGTAAAACTAAGGCTACAGGAATAAGAAATGCAATTATTTATGGTATCTCAATTATAGTAATTTACGTTTTACTTGGTTTCTTAGTATCATGGATTTTTGGTGCTGATGCTTTGAATGCCCTTTCTACAGATGTTTGGTTTAATTTAATCTTCTTTGTTATATTAATTATTTTTGCTTCGTCATTTTTAGGAGCTTTCGAAATTATGTTGCCTAATTCATGGGCAAACAAGGTTGATAAACAAGCTGATAGAGGTGGTGTTATCGGTATTTTATTTATGGCTTTGGCTTTGGCTATTGTATCGTTTTCATGCACTGGACCAATTGTAGGTACACTTTTGTTTGAGGCAGCTACAAATGGTATTATTGGACCAATCGTTGGAATGTTTGGTTTCTCATTAGCATTAGCATTACCATTTATGTTATTTGCAATGTTCCCAGGTTGGTTAAATTCATTACCAAAATCAGGTGGTTGGTTAAATACAGTAAAAGTTGTTCTAGGATTCCTTGAATTGGCTTTGGCATTCAAATTTTTATCAAATGCTGATTTAGTTTTACAATTGCACTTACTAGAAAGAGAAGTTTTTATAGCAATTTGGATTGCAATTTTCGCAGCGTTAACATTATATCTATTCGGTAAGATTACATTACCACACGATAGTCCTTTACAGCATATTTCTGTTGGACGTTTGTATTTAGGTTTACTTACACTTGTATTTACCGTGTATTTAATTCCAGGACTTTGGGGAGCACCGCTAAAATTAATTAGCGCTTTCCCACCACCACCACAATATAGCGAAAGCCCATTTGGAGTTGGAGGATCAAATAATTCGAATTTTGGTTCAGATAAAGGGTTACCTGATGGTGCAGAATTAGGCCCACACGGAATTATGGTTTTTCATGACTATGAAGATGGAGTAGCTTTTGCTAAATCTATTAATAAGCCTATTATGCTAGATTTTACAGGTTATGCTTGTGTGAACTGTAGAAAGATGGAAAATAATGTTTGGTCGGATGAAAGAATTCTCCCGATACTAAAAAATGATATTGTTCTTATTTCTTTATATGTTGATGATAAAAGAGAGTTGCCTGCAGATAAGCAATACGTAACTGAATCTGGAGATAAAATTATTACAGTAGGTGATAAATGGACTGATTTTATGATTTCTAAATATAAAACGAACACACAGCCATTGTATATTATGACCGATTTAGAAGGTAATAATCTAAACAAAACGAAACCTACAATTAGTTATGTTGGAGCAGATGAATATTTGAAATGGTTAAAAGAAGGTATTTCAAATTTTAAATAATTAAATAGAAGGTGAAGTTAATTCAAAGAAAAAGCACTCTAATTTATACTTAGAGTGCTTTTTTATTTATGTTAGATTAAGAATGTTTTTCTACAAGAATTCTCCATGTTGAGAGATATCTAATCCTAATTCTTCCTTTTCTTCAGTTACTCTTAGAGGTGTAATTTTGTTTACAATAATGAAAAGAATATAAGATCCTACAAAGGCAAAAACAGATACGATCACCATTGCTATTAGTTGATTTGTGAATAATGTTGAGGTTCCAAAAATAAGCCCTTGATTGTCTCCAACGGCTGGATTAATCGCTTTAGAAGCAAAAACTCCAGTTAATACCATTCCTACCATACCGCCTACACCATGACAAGCAAAGACATCTAGTGCATCATCGATTTTTCCTTTAGGAAATTGGCCAACAACAAGATTGCTCACAATAGCGGCAAATGATCCAATAAAGATTGCGTGAGGAATGCTTACAAAACCTGCAGCAGGAGTGATCGCTACAAGACCTACAACTGCTCCAATACAAGCTCCGAGTGCAGACAATTTATGTCCTAAAATTTTATCAAGAAACACCCAAGCCATTGCAGCGGCAGCAGCTGCAACTGTTGTTGTTCCTAAGGCTTGAACGGCTAAACCATTAGCTCCTAAAGCTGAACCAGCATTAAATCCGAACCATCCGAACCATAATAATGCTGTTCCTAGTAATACATAGGTTATACGGGCAGGATTTACTTTTTGAACTTTTCTTTTTCCTAAAAATATGGCTCCTGCTAATGCTGCCCAACCTGCACTCATGTGTACAACTGTTCCTCCAGCAAAATCAAGTACGCCCATTTTAAAGAAAATACCTTCTGGGTGCCAAGTCATATGTGCCAAAGGAGAGTAAATGACTAATATAAATAACACCATGAATAATAGATAGGCCCAAAAACGAACACGTTCTGCAAATGCTCCTGTTATTAAAGCTGGGGTTATAATGGCGAATTTTGCCTGAAATAATGCAAATAACATAAAAGGGATAGTAGGAGCAAGACCCCACGCGGTATTAGTGCCTACGCCTTGAAAAAACAAATTTGAAGTTGGGTTACCTATAATACCTTTTATTGATGGACCAAATGCCAATCCAAATGCAATAACTACCCATAAAATGGTTACAATTACCATTGCCATAAAACTTTGAAGCATGGTACTAATTACGTTTTTCTTGCCTACCATTCCTCCGTAAAAGAAACCTAATCCTGGAGTCATTAGCAATACAAATGCAGTTGCAACAATCATCCAAGCAGTATCTCCAGTATCAAACTTTACAGCTTCAGCAGGAATAGGGTTGTCAGACAAGATAAAATTAGAGAGAAAGGTTAGTACCAAAATCGTGATAAGAATCACAGTTAAAATAATTTTTCGCATAGTTGGTTAGTTTTAAATTTTGATAAAAGTATAAAATGATTTAATACCCCTATGAAAAATAGCGTCAACTGTTTTATTTTTATTAAATTTTCATTTACACCCCCTTAATTTTGCAGGTAGTGGTTAAAAACTACGTAAAAATTAAATTTCGCAAATGATAGGTTTTGTTTATTCAGTGTTTGTAGTTTATGATTTAATTAAAAATGCACGTTTTTTCATGACGTGATTAGTTATTAATTAAATGTAGAGTATAAGTATTTTAAAAAAAAAGACCTAAATGAATTACTCATTTAGGTCTTTTGGCTCAGCTGTAAATAGTTCAAACTATTATTAATAGCGTTTATTTCTGATTGTATTTTTCTTTGTATTTTTTGTATAATTTAGTTTGATGTGTTTCCAGACTAATCATTCTTCCTTGTATAAAAGCATTAGTAAGTTTGTTGGTTCTCATATCGAGTGCATCACCTTCTGATATAAATAAAGTAGCATCTTTTCCAGTTTCTAGAGTTCCGCAAAGTTCATCTATACTTAATAGTTTAGCGGTATTAGATGTTATTAATTGTAATGCCTGTTCTTTATCTAAACCATAAGCTGCACATGTACCAGCCAAAAATGCTAAGTTTCGAGTATTCATACGCTCATTGTCACCGCTATTTTCTAAGCCAACTAAAATACCTTTATCAGTTAATATTTTAGCCATTTTATAAGGTAAGTTAATGTCTTGATCATCACTTTGTGGCATATCATGAACGCGTTTTAATAGCACACCAATATTATTTTTTTGTAATAAATCAGCAGATTTATAGGCTTCAAAACCACCTACGATAACTACTTTTTTGATTCCATTATCTTGAGTTAATTTTATAGCATCGATGATTTGTTTTTCTTCATTGGCATGAATGAACAAGGTTTGAGTTCCATCAAAAAGCCCTTTCGTTGATTCAAAAATCAAGTTTCTTTCTTTTGGAGCGTCCCCGAAATAGGCTTTAGAATTAATTAAAAAAGCATTGATTTCTTCAATTTGGGGTACATAATCTTTGTTGGCTTCAATAGGGCCTGGCTCAAACCAAGAACCACTTTTTTTAAAGCTAGGAGGGAAATTAAGATGAATCCCGTCATTTTCTTTTAGTATAGCATCTTGCCAGCTCCATGCATCTAATTGTACTATAGATGAGGTTCCAGAAATCCTTCCTCCACGAGGTGTAACTTGAGCTATTAAAATTCCGTTGGGACGGACAGTTTCTATTACTTTAGACTCAGAATTATAGGCAATAATACTTCTCACATTAGGATTAATACTTCCAATTTCTTCATCGTCATTAGATGATTTTACAGCATCGATTTCTACAAGTCCTAAGGTAGAATTTGGAGCAATAAATCCTGGATAAACGTGTTTTCCACTAGCGTCGATTGTAGTATCGTATGCATTAGCAGCAAGTCTGATTGTTTTAGAATCTGCTACTAATGTTATTTTCCCATCTTTAAACCCGATAGCACTATTCTCTATTACAGTTCCGTTGCCTAAATGTGCAGTGGCATTTAGTATTAAAACCGATTTTGTTTGTTTTGGAGCAGGTATTTGTTGTGCTATTATAGTTATTGGCATGCAAAATGCCAATAGTAAAATATATGTCTTTTTACTTATCATAGTTATCTATTTTTCTATTTGTGAATCTTTTGTTTTTATTGTTCTAAAGTATCACAGTGATATTCTTTTTTTTCTTTCTTTTTCGGTTGTTGTGTTACCGCTCCTTTATTTTTTTCTTGAAGCAATTGACCTATTAACTCGCTTCTTTCTTTTGTAATAGCTAGTTCTTGCTCCGTTTCTTTTTGAATATCATAATATACAACACCTTCAATAATTGTTTTTTCAGCTTTAGCATAAATAGATAACGGATTTGTACTCCATAAGACAACATCTGCATCTTTTCCTATTTTTAAACTACCTACTTTATCATCAATATGTAATAATTTTGCAGGATTCAGGGTGACAAATTTCCAAGCTTCTTCTTCAGATATATTGCCATATTTTACTGCTTTGGCTGCTTCCTGATTTAATCTTCTCGACATTTCGGCATCATCAGAGTTGTAGGCCACTACAATTCCTTCATTGTGCATAATTGGTCCATTAAATGGAATAGCATCATTTACTTCAAATTTATACGCCCACCAATCAGAAAAAGTTGAAGCTCCGACTCCGTGTTCTTTCATTTTATCGGCTACTTTATATCCTTCAAGAATATGGGTAAAAGTGTTTACTTTAAAGTTAAATTTTTCAGTAACATTCATTAACATTAAAATCTCCGATTCTATGTAAGAGTGACAAGTAATGAAACGCTCTTTGTTTATGATTTCGGCAATGGTTTGTAATTCTAGATCTACTCTAGGCGCTTTTCCTTTTTTAGAACCAGAATTGTATTTTTTCCAAGAGGCATCATATTCTTTTGCACGTTGGAAATAATCAGTAAAAACTTGTTCAACTCCCATTCTTGTTTGAGGAAAACGTGTAGGATTTGTGATTCCCCAATTAGATTGTTTTACGTTTTCACCCAGTGCAAATTTGATGAACTTAGGTTGGTTTTTGTATAGCATTTCTTCTGCTGGTTGTCCCCATTTCCATTTTACAATTGCTGAACGACCACCAATTGGATTGGCAGATCCATGTAGTAATTGTGAAATTGTAACACCACCAGCTAAATCTCTATAAATATTGATATCTTCTGAATTTACAACATCTTCAATAGTTACTTCTGCTGTTGAGTTGTGTCCCATTTCATTTACACCATTTGATATAGCAATATGTGAGTGTTCATCAATAATACCACTCGTTATATGCTTGCCTTTAGCGTCAACAACTGTTGCTGATCCGTCAGATAAGTTTTTACCTATAGCAGCTATCTTTCCGTTTTTGATTAAAACATCAGTTTCTTCAAGGATTCCTTCTTTTTCATTAGTCCAAACAGTAGCGTTTTTAAATAATATAGTTTGTGCAGTTAATTTTTTTGAATTACCAAAAGCTATGTTTGGGTAAGTAACTGGCATAATTGGATTTAGTTTTTCTGTTTTAGCAGAATCTTTCTCTGTTACAAAAGGAGCCGTTTTTATGGCTGTCCATTGTACTTCATTGCCATTAGGTAAAACTGCTTTTCCAGAAAGTTTTTGAGAGTTTTCTACAAGTCCAGTTAATCGACTATAATCTGCTTTAGTTGAATCTTTAGATCTTATTAATAGAGTAATCCAATTGTTTGCAGTAGAAAATGTACTAGTTATTTTTTTAGCATCGACAGTTGTTATCTCCGATTTTTGAGCAGTAGCTGTGCCATCAATTTTCCATTTGTAAGTAGTTGAGTCGAAAGTTAAATCGTAATTACCACGAATATCTTTTGCATTAGCATCATTTATAACATATTTACTTCCTTGAACCCAGTTTTCATATAAAATGGTTTTCTCATCAAATATCTCCCCTGAAGTAATTACGAAGTTTGCATAACTGCCATTTTTTAAGCTTCCTATTTCGTTGCTTTTTCCTAATATAGTAGCAGGTACAGTTGTTAAGGCTTCTAATGCTTTTGTTTTATCAAAACCGTATTTAATAGCTTTTATTAAATTGGTTCTAAAATCTTCTGTTTTCTTTAATTTGTCAGTTGTCAAGGCAAAAACAATTCCATTGTCTGAAAGAACCTTTAGGTTCGTTGGTGCTTGATTCCAAAAACGCATGTCGGCTAATTCTATTTGATTAGATTGATATGGATTTGAAACATCATATGCTTCTGGGAAGTTTATCGGAATAATAAATTGTGAATTTGTTTTCTTGATTTCTTCAATTCTTTCAAACTCGTTTCCTGATCCTTTTAAGATATAATTTAATCCAAATTCTTTAGCTATTTTGGCAGCTCTTAAGCTGTTTAACTTGTCTTCTGTAGTAAATATTTGTGTCAATTTTTCGTTACTGGCCAAGGCTTCTAATGATAAATCCTTGGTAGGTGAATTTCCTTTTTTATACCAGTCTAGATCCAAATACATTTGACGAAGCAATGCCATCATCCCCATTAAAGAACTTGGATAGGCTTGATTAGTCGTTGCGCTTCTGGTAAAGCCAAAATGGTTTGTTGCTTTATTAGATAGTATTCGAGTGCTATTTTCGGTATTATTTAGTGCTACTAAAACACCAGTTCCACGAGCAACTCCGTCAGGGATATGAGTTCCAACTACTCCAAAACCAGCTTTTAATAATTCTTCAGCTTTAGGTTGGTCATATTTAAAGCTTTCGTATGCATTTACTTCAGAACGAATACTTTCATTCCAGTAATATCCAGCTCTTTTAGTATCGTATAACGGGTTGCGTCCTCCAGAATAACCTTTTGGTTTTTCTACTCCAAAAGAAGTATAAATATCGATAAAAGAAGGGTAAATTGTTTTTCCCTCCAGATTAATCGTGACGCTGTTTTTGGGAATAGCGATATTGTTTCCTGCACCAATTACTTTTCCATCTTGTATAAGTAAAGTACCTTTTTCTATTTTTTGTGTTGGAGTTACATAAATAGTTGCATTAGTAAAAACCGTATAATTATTGTTTTTACTGTGAATACTTTCATTATTTGGAAAATAATCTTGGGCGTGTATTTTTGTTGAAAAAGTACTCAAAAAGAGTAGTAATAAGGCTTTTTTCATAAAGATATAGGTTATTTTTTCATAAAAATAGCAAATATTAATACTTAAGCAACTTTAATGCTTAAAATTTATTTTATTTATTTGAACAAGTTGAAGAAAGGGTGTAATTGACCTTTTTTTTGTTTTAAATGGGTATAAATATTACTATTATTGGTTGATACTATTTTCCTTTTAAGACACTTTCATAGCGATTTTTTAATCCATCAAGATAAGGAGCCTTAATTTCTGTAGCGATGTCTACGGCTTTTTTTAAAGCTGCTATGGCGTTATTCTTCTTTCCGTTTTGTTCGAGCATATCACCATATTTTAAAAAAGCAATTGGCGAGTTGGGATGCAACTCTGAATTGCTCTTTAAGATAGATTCGGCAATAAAAGGCTTTGTTTTTGTATATTGAAAAGTCAAGGCAACGATATCATCCTCTTTGTATAAATCTGACTCTGCTAAATTTTTTACAGCATTAAAAATTTGCTGATCCATTTTAGCCAAATCAGTTTCGTTAATAGGTTTTGTTTGTTGATTAATTGTTGCCTGTAGTTCTAGATAAAGTTTTTTTGATTCAGCAGCCTTTCTATTTCTATAGTCAAAAGCAGTTTTTTGAGCCAACTCTACAGCTTTATCATAAGCCATATCGGGAGTTGTTTTATATTCTGGAATTACACCGACACCTTCCCAGTTTGTCTTGGTTAATGGGTTTATTCCTGTTCCGTTAGGAGCAAACATTTCTAACCGATTGTTAATATCGAAAACCTCCCCAGGATTAGCTCCGCCACCAGTTGTTTCACCAATTATTGTTGCTCTTTTCTGGGTTTGCATATTGTAGCTAAACTCTTCAGCTCCTGAAAAAGTTTTTGGACTAGTAATAATAAACAAGGGAACATCAATCATCTTCTTGCCATTTACCTTTTTTACCCAAAATTCCTCGGTATAATTATCTTTCCTAAAATATAAAGTGTTTAGTAATATAGGATCTTTGAAAAAATAACTGCAAAAATATTGAACAGTTTTTGGGCTCCCACCGCCATTGGATCTTAAATCAATAATAATTGCATCGGCATTTTCTAGCAAGTGCATGTATGAATCAATTGTTTGGTCTGTCTCGTGTATGAAATTATTATATTTAATATATCCGACATTACTATCAATCAGTTTGACTTCTCTAAAACCATTTGCGCGTTTGCGATTGTCGGTATAATTATGCAGATAAATTTCATAAGAATCTTTATCTACCTCTTTTTTCTCATCAACAGGAGGGATAAATTTAGGCCAGATTCCAAGATGCTTGTCATTATTAATAAATCGAACTTCTTTTGTTAATGCTACAGCGAAAGAATCTAATAAATCATATTTCTTGAATTTCCCTTCTTTATAGGCGTTTTTTAAATGGTTCCCAATTAATTTGGCTTTATCAGGAAATATGTAATTTTCTTGTAATAAAGAATCTATTTTTAAAACGGTTTCTTTTTTGAATTTCTCCGTTATTGTTTTCTGTTGACCGCTTACACTTACTGTAATAGCAAAGGATAGGATTAGAAAAAAAATAAACTTATTTTTTGAAGATTTAAGTGGTTTATTCATAATTACTAGGTTTGGTTGATAACGTTTTTTATTTCTGCTTTGATGATTGAAATCCATCAGTCTCGAGATAATAAAAGACGAAGAATTTATACATGCTAATATATAATTTTATTGTAAACCATTTATAAGTAATAAGTTACTCTGTTTTTTTTACAGAATTGAAGTTGTAATAATGAAAATGGCTTTTTTTATGAATGATGAATCAGCGGGAAGTATTGTTTTATCTTGTAATGTAACAAGTTAAATATTTCAAAAGAGAAAGGAAATTTATAATTGCATCTTTTAAATTTGTTTAGCTCGGAATTATTTGCGGAATAAAAGTTGTCAAAAAATTAATAATTATTAGAAATAAAAATGAACATAAACAATAAAATAAAAGCGGTAACAAGATCAAATCCAAGTACCTTATCGGCACCAGTTGGCAATTATTCTCATGTTACGAAGATATCTGGTAATGCAGATATTTATACTTTTTCTGGACAAATAGGTACAAGCAAAGAAGGAGATTTACCTGAGAACTTTAACGAACAAGTCGCTAATACTTTTCAGAATATAAAAGCGGTGCTGGATAGTCAGGAATTAGTTGCAGATGACGTAATTAAAGTAAATATCTGGGCAACTCAAGAAATAGATTGGGATGCTTTTTATGCTGTGTGGAATGCTTTTTTTGGAGAAGTATATCCGTCAATGACTGTTGGATATATTTCGGCATTGGGATTGCCAGAGATTAAATTAGAAATTGAAATCTGGGCAGCAAAATAATTCAATACTCTTATTAAAATAAAAAACGAGATGAATGTCATCTCGTTTTTTATAAACTACTCAATTGTTTTCTCAATATAATCGGAGTTCAAAAGGTATAATGCTCCCATATATTTTATGTTAAATGATATTAAGTCGCCTACGTTATATTCTTTTTTAGATTTAGAGATATCAATTACCAACATATCCGAACTCGCATCGACAATGCTAATTTCGGCATCATCAGATTCTAAGTATTGTGGTTGCATATCGAGTAAACCAATATCTAGAATTGCCCGCAAAGATGTTCCTCCAAAATCCTCGGTATCATTCATAGAAAAAGTATTTCCCGCTACATTTTCTCCTAATTCACCAGTGGGAATGTCTGGTTTTTCGGTTATTTCGATAATCTCCGTATAGAGTTTAAATACATCATTGTGCATGCCTTCAATAGTTTCTCCAGTAAACAAATCTTTTCCGAAGAACAATGCTTCACCAATTCTAAAATGATTTACTTCCATTGGTCTCGCATTCTTTATAATTAAAGGCAATGCAACCGAAGTTCCGCCTGAAACCCACGGAATGCTAATATTAAATTTAGCTTCGATAAGTTGTTTGTATAAACTTAATTGAATTAATTTATCTTGGGTAGGCATAACGCCGCTCAAGCAATTTAGGTTGGTACCAATACCACGAATTTCAATATTCGGAAGACTTAAGACCTGACCATAAAATTCAATTAAATCTTCGCCCATTACACCTTCGCGTAAATCGCCCATCTCTATCATAATAATGATTTTGTGGATTTTATTTTGTTTTTCGGCCTCACGTGAAAGCAGTTGTATAGTATAAATTTCGGTGTTAAAACTAACATCAGCATATTTTACAATGCTTGCAATACTTCGTTTTGCAGGAGGTTTTATGTAAACAGTTTGAATGTTTGGATCTAATGCTTTAATTTTTCTCAGGTTGCTAACTCTCGAATCATGAATTTCGGTAACTCCTAAAGCAATTATTTCTTTCAGGTATATTTTGTTTCCACATAAAAGCTTAGATACAACGCCCCATTTAATATTTTTTGAAATGAAAATGTTGTTGAGAAAAGTATAATTCTCCTCTAATTTTTTACGGTATAATTTGATGAATGCCATTGCGTTCTTTTTCTTTTTTTATTTGAATTAATAATTCAGGTTTATTTATTCAAACGCATTTCAAGGTATTTGTTTGTAAAACCTAGTTTTTCGTATAAAATTTTAGCTGGATTATCGGGTTCTACGTGTAATGCGATATTTCCTTCGGCGGTAGCAATTACTTTTCGCATTAATTTTTTTCCATAACCTTTTCCTCTTTGGGATTTATCAACTGCAATATATACAAGTATGTTCTCAGGAATATAGTCTTTCATTCCTGTATTGTTTAAGACGCAGGCCCCCACGATTTTATTTTCTTCCAGACCAAGTACAATTGTTCCTCCTTTAGCAGGGTTCATTGCATATGCAATAGCCTTAAGTATATCTTCAAGAGTATCTCCATATTGTTCTAGGTGTGTATGAAGAAATTGAGCAATTATTTCACCAGTAAATATTTTATCCTCTCCTTGTTCAGGAGTAATTATCTTGAATTCCATTTTGTTATTCTTTTTCGATTATTTGAGCCCCGTTTTGAAATTTTTTCAAAGGCAAAAGATGCAATATGAATTGCAAATTGATATGGTTTTTTTAGTCAGATTCCAGATAGGTAAAATTATATTTGATAAATGGCAAATATAATTTTTGACTAAAAATGTGATAGATATTTCGCAATTTAAGGAAAAATAACTGTAAAATAGCCTTCAAAATCAGCTTATTTTGTTTTAGACAAATGAATAACAGGCTGATTTTACTGGTTTATTAGAGAGGAAAAAGATTTTGACAAAGGAAGTTGTGAAGTACTTTTATGAGTAATAGTACTAAGTGCCAATTGTTTTTGTTTTAAAAAAGTAGAGAGAAATTCAGGTTTTAAAAAAAGATATTTTTTTTACGAAACTGTAGGTTCAACTTGTAGGTTAAATCCGTATCCAACGTATTCAATTTCTTTTTCATTAAAATATTTTTTGAATATTTTCACTTCTTCGTTTATTGTTTTTATTTGTTCTTCAATCTTATTTTTATCGAAAAGCCAAATTTTGTTGTCATTAGGATTTATCCATTTTATTTGATTTTCCAAATGAATAACTTTAATGGGATGTATCCAACCACTACATTTGGGAAGACCACAGCAACATGAAAAAATAAAATATTCACCATCTGATTCTAAACTTTCTAATAATGCATCAGGATCTATGATATCACTTTCACCATATGGTTTTTTTTCATTAATAGTAATTTCAAGACTTCCACTCAGCCAAATATCAGATTCTGTTTGATTTGCTACAACTATTAGCTCTATGTAAATTATATCGATGGGCTTTTCCATTTTAGATGAATTAAAATTAAAATCGTAGTGTAGCTATTACAAGGAAAAAGGCTTGAATAGTTATCGGTTAAGGTATTATAAAATTGATTGAAGTTGAAATACAATCAGTGTGACTGTTAAATATAATGTTAAATGGAGTAATCTCAAATAGATTTAAAGACTTAGGATTACTGTTTAAAATAGTCAATATTTTTTTAGGGATGTAATATTTCAAAAGAGAAAGGGTATCAATTACGAAAGCTTTTGCTTATTTGTATTTTTTAATTATTTTTAAAAAAAATAAGACCAAACAAACCTTTGCCAATCTACCTAACTGGCAGATGTATACACGAAGTCTTGTTTCGCATATATGCTAGTTATGCGACATTTTACTAAAAATCGTGTGATAATAATAATTAAAAAAATATGAACATACATTTAAAAACTGAAAGATTAAAGATAAAACCAATTTCTATATTAAATATTGAAGATGTTTATAAGTTGCAATCATTAGAAGAAACTGCAAGATTTAATACATCGGGAATGCCAAAAAATAGTAACGAAACAAAAATTACTGTTGAAAATTGGATTCTCGAAAATGATAAAGAAAGCTCTAAACGATTTACGTTTTCAGTTGAATTAATCGATGGAAATGAATTTATCGGTTTGATTGGAATGAATTTAGGGAGAGAACATTATAAAAATGCAGAAGTTTGGTTTCAATATGATTATAAATTTTGGAATAAAGGATACGCAACAGAAAGTTTAAGAAAAATAATAGATTTTGGATTTGAAAACTTGAAACTGCATAGAATTGAAGCTGGTTGTGCAATTGAAAATATTGGTTCAATCAGTGTTCTAGAAAAAGTTGGTATGCTTAGAGAAGCACATACACGAAAATTATTACCTCTAAAATCTGGTTGGTCAGATAATTATGGATATGCAATTCTGTCCACTGATGAAAGAAAATAATGTAAAAAACGTCGCGTAACAGTAAAGGTTTCGTTGCGTGCGAAGCACTAACAATGAAACCTGTGTTGAACGGAACCGTTGAGATTCCGCAATTATGGGATTATCGATAAGTTATTGTTAGGATTTCAAGAGGATTTTGCATCCTCTTTTTCTGTTACCATAATATTTGAATTTTAAGTATATTCGTTATGTACAAAATAACAGTGAGTGCTACCGAAGGTTTAATTCAACAGTTGCTACAACTATTAACTCTATGTAAATTATATCGATGGGCATTTTCATTTTAGATGAATTAAAATTAAAATATTAGTGTAGCTATTACAAGGAAAAAAGCTTGAATAGTTATTGGTTAAGGTATTATAAAATTGATTGATTGAAGTTGAAATACAATCAGTGTGGCTGTCAAATATAATGTAAAATGGAGTAATCTAAAATAGATTTAAAGACTTAGGATTACTGTTTAAAATAGTCAATATTTTTTTTTGAATGTAATATTTCAAAAGAGAAAGGGTATCAATTTTGACACCCTTTGTTCTTGTTTGAATAGTAAAAACTATTATTATATTTTATTATTTAATAACGCATTTTTTGAGTGAAATACCAATTGAAACTTAGATTAATATTGAAGAGGTACTGATTTTGTGCCTTTGTGAGTTGGGAATAATGGTAAGACTTCTTCTGCTAGTTCTTGTATAGTTTCTAAAGCTGGACGTTTGGTAAATTGTATTCCTAGAGCTGCATGATTAACTCCTATTGATTGCCATTCTTCTAGAAGCTGGATTAGTCCTTTTCTTCCTGTTTTAAGTATAAAACCGCCTCGAAGCGGTGTGCGAGGAAAATCAGGGTCATCTACTAAATCAATCCATTCATTTGTTACATGAGGGCGAAATACTCCACGAGGAATTATTTTGGAACGCCAGTTTTCAATCTTTGATTTCAACTGCATCACTCCCTCTGTCGTAGCTGTTGGCGTAGGGTAACTTAACCAACCATCGGCATGTTCTCCAATCCAATCCATCGATTGTTTGCTAGATCCGGTAACCAATAATGGAATCATATCGTTTACAGGTTTAGGTAGTAATTGAGAATTTTGTTTGATTAGTCCAAGAGTAGATTGTATAGCCTGATTTTGTTTGGATGATATTAGAGAGCGAAACATAGAAACAGTTTCTCTAAAACGTTCGCCACTGATATTAATATCAATACCATAAGCAGGGTATTCTACAGGTCGATCACCAGATGCAACGCCAAGTACTAAACGCCCTCCTGATAATTGATCAATTGTTGTAGCGGCTTTTGCTAAGTCGACAGGATGTCTTAAAGGAAAAACCAAACTTCCTGTTGCTAATGTGATTTGTTTCGTTTTAGCAGCAAGATAAGCCAAATAGCTAAAGGTGTCAAAAACTTGGCCTGCATCACCAAAACTAGGATCAAATAAAGGAACGTCACGAGTCCATACAGCTGCAAAATTATGTTGATCTATTAGGGAAACTAAATCAGATTGCCCTTCTAATGCATTCATATTTCCTTCATAAAATCGCAGGGGAAGGAAAATACCAATAGTCAATTTATTTTCAGCAAACATGCGACTGTATCCAATGTGATTACTAAAATCTCTATTTAATTCTTCTTTCATAATGTAGATAATTTTTGTTTTTAATGGTATAATATTTAGACATAAGCTAGTAGGAAAATAGGCGAAGTAATTGCTTTATCTTTATTAGTCTTTTGTGAGCAAATGGTTTACTAAAACTGATTTATGTTTTTGGTCAGTTAATCAATCACAAAATAATTTACTTGCAGTGTCTTTATTTATAAAAAGACAAAATTATACATTAAAAACAGGTAGATATCCGTACATATCTGCATTAATTAGGTATATTTATGACATGAAAAAGAAAAATATTCATGCCCCTTATGAAATTCTTATTGAAAAAGTTGACGAATGTCCTTTGAGAGATGTTGTATTCAATTATTTTCAAATGGTTTATGTGGTTTCTGGAAATGGAAGGCAATGGGTTGATACTCATGTAACATCATACTCAGCGGGAGATATGTTTTTGCTTACACCAAATAACAAACACTCTTTTGATGTGGATACGACTACAGAATTCTTATTAATAAAATTCAATAACTTTTATATTCACGATAAAAAAATAGGTTTAGACAATATACAAAGGCTTGAATTCATTCTCAATAATGCGGAATTAAAAACAGGTTGTGTGCTTAATAACGAATCGGATAGGGAAGTAGTTAATACCATTACTGGAATAATGATGAATGAGATTGCGAATGATACTATTTATGGTAAAGATTTAATTCAACAATTAATGAACACACTAATTGTTCTTGTTGCTCGAAATATGGTTGTAGACCTACCAAAAGGAATCAAAGAAACTACAGATAATAAAATCACAAAAATATTGCAATACATTCAAACTAATATCTATAACCCCGATCAATTAAGAATAACCCTGATTAGTGAAAAATTTAATTTTTCAGAAACTTACTTAAGTCGTTATTTCAAAAAGCATACAGATGAAACACTTCAGCAGTATATCACAAATTATCGAATGCAATTAATTGAAAAAAGATTATTACATAGTGATATGCGTATTGGCGAGATTGCTTTTGAATTGGGATTTTCAGACGAAACACATTTAAGTAAATTTTTCAAAAAGTCTAAAACTATGAATCCATCCCTTTTTAGAAAAAAAGGAAAAATGAAATAATTAAGATGGATTTATATTTTTTGATTTCATGATATATCTCAGAATAGCGTAAAGTCGGTATCGTGCTAAAATTGGTAATGTTTGTTTTGAGATTGTGTTTGTCAGAATGTTTTAATATATTGTTTAGTTGTTCTTTTAATTAATTGAAAAGATATTTGATAATGAATACTATAACTATACGCAGTGCTAGTCATAATGATATGGATAAGCTTCTCTCTTTTGAACAAGAATTAATTAATGCTGAAAGGTCATTTGATCCAACATTAAACAAGTCAGGTGTCAAGTATTATGATATTGATAAAATGATGAGTTCACCAGATATTGAACTACTTGTTGCAGAATTAGATGGTGAAGTTATTGGTTCAGGTTATGCAAGGATAGACGATGCAAAACCCTATTTTAAATACGCACAATATGGTTACTTAGGATTTATGTATGTTGATCCTAAATTCCGTGGCAGAGGTATCGTACATAAAATAATTGAAAAACTTACTGAATGGACTACTTCAAAAGAAATCACTGAACTTCGCTTAGAAGTATATCAAACAAATGAATCTGCAATAAAAGCATATGAAAAATTAGGTTTTATAAATCATTACATTCAGATGAGAAAGGAAGTATAACTATTTAAGCTGGATTTAAGAGTCACTTTGGTCGCTAAAAAGATTGTAAGTTTTAAAACGTACTTATTTGTAATATTTAATTTACAAATAAGTACGTTTTTAATTTAAATTTAAATACTTTTACTTTTATAAATAAAAGGATCTATGTTAGTTAAAGTATACGGAAGTGCAGTTTTTGGAGTAGAAGCCACAACTATTACTGTTGAGGTAAATATGGATCCGGGTATTGGGTATCATTTAGTAGGTTTACCAGATAGTGCAATCAAAGAAAGCTGTTTCAGAATTGCAGCAGCGCTAAAAAATAACGGGTACAAAATGCCTGGCAAAAAAATAACTATAAATATGGCGCCAGCCGATTTGCGAAAAGAAGGTTCCGCTTATGATCTAACTTTGGCAATTGGCATTTTAGTGGCTTCAGATCAAATAAAAGCACCCGAACTAGATGAGTATGTCATTATGGGAGAACTTTCGCTTGATGGAAGCTTACAGCCCATTCGAGGCGCTTTGCCAATTGCTATAAAAGCTAAAGAAGAAGGGTATAAGGGATTTTTTCTGCCAAAGCAAAATGTAAAAGAAGCTGCAATTGTAGCTGGTTTAGATGTGTATGGAGTCGAGAATGTACAGGAAGTAATAGACTTTTTAGAAGGAAAAGGAACTCTGGAAACTACAGTTATAGATACAAGGGCAGAGTTTTATAAAACGTTAGATTTTCCCGAATTCGATTTCTCGGATGTAAGAGGACAGGAAAGCATCAAACGCTGTATGGAAATTGCTGCAGCTGGTGGACATAATATAATTTTGGTTGGACCTCCTGGAGCAGGAAAAACAATGCTAGCCAAACGATTACCAAGTATTTTGCCACCAATGACATTAAAAGAAGCATTAGAAACGACTAAAATTCATAGTGTTGCAGGAAAACTAAAAGAAGTAGGCTTAATGAATCAAAGGCCTTTTCGTTCACCGCATCACACTATTTCGAATGTTGCATTAGTAGGAGGAGGGAGTTATCCGCAACCAGGAGAAATTTCGATGGCGCATAATGGAGTTTTATTCTTAGATGAATTACCGGAGTTTAAAAGAGAAGTTCTCGAAGTAATGCGACAACCTCTAGAAGATCGTGAAGTAACAATCTCGAGAGCAAAGTTTACCGTTACCTATCCGTCCTCTTTTATGCTAGTAGCAAGTATGAATCCAAGTCCAAGTGGATTTTTTAATGACCCCGATGCACCACAAAAATCTTCTCCACACGAGATGCAACGGTATCTAAGCAAGATTTCTGGACCATTATTAGACCGAATTGATATTCATATAGAAGTTACACCAGTTCCTTTTGAAAAATTAGCGGATGATAATAAAGCCGAAAGTAGTGTGCATATTCGAGAACGTGTTACGGCTGGGCGCGAAATTCAAGCTAAAAGATTTGAAACATTCGAGAATATAAATTACAACGCTCAAATGAACACGAAGCAAATCAGGGAGTTTTGTGCACTCGATGAACAATCAAAATTATTATTAAAAACAGCAATGGAACGACTTAATCTTTCGGCCAGAGCCTATGACAGAATTTTGAAAGTAGCCAGAACTATCGCCGACTTAGAAGCGGCTCCCAATATTATTTCTTCTCATATCGCCGAAGCAATTCAGTATAGAAGTTTAGACCGAGATGGTTGGTTGGGATAAAAAAGAGCAACTTGTTAGAGTTGCTCTTTTAAATATATTGAGTAAAAGGAGTAATTATGCAACTACTTCTTTAGGTTCTTTAACCTCTTTACGCTCTAATAAAGCCATGTAAAAACCATCAAAACCAGACTCAGAAGCCAATATTTTGTGATCTTTTACAAAAGTAAACTGTTTACCAATTTCTGTTTTTAAGAATTTCTCTACCTGTTCTTGATTTTCAGAAGGTAAAATAGAACACGTAGCATAAACTAATTTACCACCTGGTTTTACAATCTTAGAGTAACTTTCTAAAACTTCAGCTTGAACTTTACGAATGTTATCGATAAATTCAGGCTTCAATTTCCATTTAGCATCAGGGTTTCTTTTTAAAACACCTAAACCACTACATGGAGCATCGATTAAAACTCTATCCGCTTTTTCATGTAATTTCTTAATGACCTTCGTAGAGTCAATAATACGGTATTCGATATTAAAAGCACCATTACGTTTTGCTCTAAGCTTTAATTGCTTCAATTTACTTTCGTATAAATCCATAGCAATTAACTGCCCTTTGTTTTCCATCAAAGAAGCAATATGCAAAGTTTTTCCACCAGCACCAGCACATGTGTCAACAACGCGCATTCCTGGTTTTACATCTAGAAAAGCGGCTACACGTTGTGAGTTAGCATCCTGAACCTCAAAGAAACCTTGTTTAAAAGCATCAGTTAAGAATACATTGGCTCTTTCTTTAAGAACTAAAGCATCTGGTTGCTCTTTTAAAAATTCAGTTTCAATATTTAAGTCCATTAAGATAGCTCTTAATTTCTCTTTAGTAGTTTTTAGAGTATTTACTCTAAGTATAACTTTAGCAGGTTGGTTTTGAGCAGCAATTTCTGTAGCCCAAAGTTTCTCGCCTAATTCTTTAACTCCTAATTCATCCATCCAATCAGGGATAGATTCTTTAATAGCTCTAATTTTAGAAAGTTCGTCAAAACGACCTTTTATTTTTCTTTCAGGAACACCTTCCAGTTGGCGCCAATCAGGAATTGGATATCCTCTTAACACAGCCCATACCGAAAATATTCTCCAAAGGTTGTCTCTGTCAAAAGGTTCTTTAACTTCAGCAATCTCACTGTATAATCTTTTCCAACGAACTATTTCGTATATCGTTTCTGCGACAAATTTCCTGTCAGAACTTCCCCAACGCTTGTCTTTTTTTAATGCTCTTGCAACCACTTTATCTGCATATTCGCCTTCATTGAATATAGCATTTAAAGAATCGATGGTCGTATAAACTAAATTTCTATGTAATCTCATTTTAAATAATTGAGCTGCAAAGGTACTATTAATTGGTTGAAAGTTAAATTTTTAATTTTGAATGTTCATTTTATATTTTTGAACCAAAAAAAAACACTCTTTTAAGAATTAAAAGAGTGTTTTGTAACTATTTAGCAAGGCTTAATGAACCCTTGTTAAACCTATGTTTTCTGGAGCATGAAGGACCATTGGGAATTTTTCAATTTTCACAGAACTGCTGTCTAAGCCAAAAGCGCGTTCTTCAGAAAGACTTAACTTTTTGATAAAGAAATACGAGTTCATGATAATATTTTCATGCCATCTTAGATCATTGTCGTTAGATAAGAATTTCTCAGATAATACAAATTTGAAATCTCCAATGATATTATTTTTATTCAATGATTCATATCGGCTTGTAATATCAACTTCCCCTTTTTTCACCATATCACGAATAACTTCTCTAAACATAAGGTTGATTTTGGTAGGTTCTCTAAATCCTAAATTAAAATCAACTCTATAGATATCGTCTTTTGCAATTTCAGTGACCTTATATTGTGTTTTGTATGGTTCTGTTAAAATATTTACGTGAACAAACCAATAGATATCAGCTCTTTTTGGACGCTTTTGTAAAATAGAATAAATAACTTTTTCTTCCAATTCATCTACACGACTAGCATTAGTCATATAAACTAAATGTGTAGCATATTTAGGAATAGTTAAGTCTTCGCTTAATTCCATTAGTACTTTTTTATAGTCTTCAATTTTGATAACCTTAGTGTAATTTTTATTGATTTTCTTAGCCAAGAACCAAATCGTCATGATAAGAATAAGTGCTGAAGCAATAATTAATGTTACGTATCCACCTTCTGCAAACTTAGTTACATTGGCAATTAAGAAACTAATCTCGATAGCTAGGTATATTGTAATTAAAGGAACCATAAAGTATAATTTTACTCGTTTCATAATCAAGTAAAAATTAAGTAAAATAGTAGTCATGATCATACATAAAACAATTGCTAAGCCATACGCATGTTCCATTTTTCCTGATTCTTCAAAATGCAATACGATTCCAACGCAACCAAAGAATAATAACCAGTTGATAGAAGGAATATATAATTGTCCCTTAACTTCTGTAGGATATTTTATTTTTACTTTAGGCCAGAAGTTCAATCGCATAGCTTCATTTATTAATGTAAATGAACCACTAATAAGCGCTTGAGAAGCAATTACTGCAGCAAGAGTTGCTATAACAATTCCGATAGGTTGAAACCAATCAGCCATGATTAAATAAAATGGATTTCCATTTCCGCCTAAACCTTGTAAAGTTTGGCCTTCATGATGAATAAGAAATGCTGCTTGTCCAAAATAGTTTAATACCAATGCCGATTTAACAAATATCCAGCTTATACGAATGTTTTTTCTTCCACAGTGACCCATATCAGAGTATAAAGCCTCAGCTCCAGTTGTACATAAAAATACAAAACCTAATACGAAGAAACCATCAGGATGTATAGAAAGTAAGTGATAAGCATAATAAGGATTTATTGCTTTAAATACTTCAGGATGATGTACAATTTGTATTACTCCCAAAACACCTAGCATGGTAAACCAAATCAGCATCATTGGAGCAAAAAATTTACCCACTAACTTAGTTCCGAATTGCTGTATCGTAAATAAAACAAATAAGATTGCTATAACGATAGGAACAGTATTAATACTAGGGTAATACGTTTTAATACCTTCTATTGCTGAAGAAACAGAAATTGGTGGTGTAATAATACCATCGGCTAGCAAGGCACTTCCCCCAATAATGGCGGGAACAATCAACCATTTAATCTTTGTTTTTTTAACCAAAGCGTATAAAGCAAAAATTCCGCCTTCACCGTGATTATCAGCGCTTAATGTGATGAGTACGTATTTTATTGTTGTTTGAAGGGTTAATGTCCAAAAAACACAAGAAATACCACCTAAAACAATGTCAGCATCGATTACATGTTTGCCAAGTATGGCTTTCATTACATATAAAGGAGAGGTTCCTATATCACCATATATAATTCCTAAAGTGATTAATAAACCTCCGAAAGTTAACTTACTATGTAAGTTCTTGTGTGATGCGCTCATTTAATTTTTAATTTTATAAAAGTCGCGTCAAATTTACTGTTTTAAAACAAATTAACATCAAATTATGAGTAATAAAGATAAAAAAAACACGATGGTTAAATCGTGTTTTTATTTTAATCAGCTAAGTGTAATAAAATTAGCCTCTTCGGTTGCCACCTCTTTCAGAAGAGCTGCTTTCTCTTGAATTTGAATTGCCTCTGGAAGCCGAATTTGATCTTTGATCATTAGAGCCTTGTGGGCTTGATTGTCTAGCTGAGCTAGTTCTGTTTTCAGAGTTACCTCTTGAACTTTCTGTTCTCTGAGACGAATAATCTCTAGAAGAATTTCCTCTGTTTTGACTGTAATCTCTAGTAGTCTCCGTTCTTTGCGGTGTTGTTGCTACAGTAGAACTTGGTCTGTTTTGAGTATAGTCTCTAGTCGTTTCAGTTCTTTGAGTAGCATTCCCTCTATTATAATCTCTAGAAGAGGTATTTGTTCTATCTACAGACGTCCCCGTTGAGTTTGATCTATTTTGAGAATAATCAGGAGTAGTTGGTCTAGAAGTAGCATTGTTTTCTCTAGAAGTATTTGTTCTGTTTTGAGAGTAATCTCTATTAGTTGATGCCGTTCTATCAGTTACTCTGTTAGTATTAGAGTAAGTATTGTTTCTTCTGTTTGTTTCTCTGCTGGCAACACGTCTTTGATCCAGTTCATATCTATTGTTTACATTATTGTTACGTTGACTAAATCCGTTGTTAGGATTACGTCTTTCATATCCATAAGAACGATTTGAATTGTATATTACAACTGCTGCACTACTTCTTCTATGGTTTACATAGTTGTAATGGTTGTTTACGTTAATACAAATATTAATATTGCTTCTGTATCTGTAAATTGGGTAAGGTCTCCATGCAGTATAATAAGTTGGATAGTAATTCCATCTCCAGCTTGAATAATAAGGACGGTAATTGGTTACCCAAAACGATGTGTAAATTACAGGGGTAACTGTATATACAGGCTCGTAGATATAATTTTGACCATAAATAAAGTCGTTTCCAACAACCTGAATGTGGACTTTATTAAAAGAGTCTCTCTCTAAATCAATTGTTGCTATATCTTGATAAATATCTTGGTCGAGTACAGCTTGAATGATGACAACGTGAGTTCTGTTTTCAACTTTTTCGATTACACGCAAATAATCTACTTGATTATCATTGTTTAAGTCAAGGTTTGATATTTGGTATTTTGGCTCGTTTAATCTTCTTTCAAAATCTTGAAGATTTGAAGATTCTCCAAAAATAGAGGCTACAGCTCTTAAATCTAAATTATCACTAATATCAGAATTTTTAGCATATACAGTAGCTCCAGCTTGAGCTTGCATTGTAGCAAACCCTAAAGTAAGTAGGCCTATTAAAAGTAATTTAGTTTTCATAACGTATCGTATTGTGATTGTTGTTTTGAATTATCCAATTACTGTGCCATAAAAAAAATTAGCGTTTTGATTTTATATAAATAATTGTATTTTAGCATAAAATATATTAAGAATATGATGAAGAAATTGGCTCTCTTTTTAAGTTTTTATAGTTTGGTTATGCATTGTCAGACAGTAGATTATAAAGTAATTGATGAAGGGTTTAAGTCGGTAGTGATCGATACGTTATTTAAAGATAAAATAAGTATTAGAGCAATAGCAATCGATAAAAATAAAGTATGGTTTGGAGCTGATAATTCACGATTTGGATATTATGATTTAAAGGGTAAAGAAAAATATGTAGAGTATATTTATAGAGATACTTTAAAATTAGAGTTTAGGAGTATAGCGCAAACTGCAAAAGATATTTTTGTATTAAGTGTAGCAAATCCAGCTTTGCTTTATCAGGTATCTAAGAAAACCAAAATAACTAAATTGGTTTATAAGGAGGTTAATGATAAAGTGTTTTACGATAGTATGCAATTTTGGAATGATAAAGAAGGGATTGCGCTGGGAGATCCTACCGAAGATAGTTTTTCAATATTAATAACACGTGACGGAGGTAATACATGGGCAAAGTTATTGGCAGATCAGTTGCCTACTATGGCCAATGGTGAAGGTGCATTTGCAGCAAGTAATACTAATATTGTTATAAAAGGAAAATATACTTGGCTTGTTTCTGGAGGAAAAAGAGCGCGAGTTTTTTATTCAAGTGATAAAGGAAGAACCTGGAAAGTTGCTGAGACTCCTATTGTACAAGGAAAAACAATGACAGGGATTTTTACAGCCGATTTTTATGATTCTAAAAATGGCTTTATTGCTGGCGGTGATTATGAAACTCCAGAGCAAAATTTTGATAATAAAGCAATTACTACAGATGGTGGGAAAACATGGAGTTTAATTGCTCAGAACACTGGTTTTGGTTATGCTTCTTGTGTCCAGTATGTGCCGAAAAGTAAGGGAAAAGGGCTTGTTGTAATTGGAGCTTTAGGTTTGTATTACTCAGCAGATGGAGGGAATACTTGGAAGCAATTGTCTACAGATCCTAGTTTATTTACAATACGTTTTATAAATTCAAATACTGCAATTGCTGCGGGATATAATAAGATGGTGCAAATCCACTTTAAAAAATGAGAACCCTAAATAATAAAGTAATTATTATAAAGGGTTCTCCGCTGTTGTTATTTTTAAGTAGGATTTAGTTTTTACCTGCTTTATCTCGATATTGATGTAATAGTTTGCGATTAAAGTCATCTTCTGATTTTCGAAGGATTATGATTTTTTTCGCAGGAAGAATTTTCTTCAAGTTAGTTGTGTATTTTTTGCGCAAGAGATATAACTCTTCATCTGTGTTTTCGATTTGGGAAAGAAGTGTGGCAGCTTCTTTTTCAGTCATGTTTTTTAAGGTCTCCTCAGTTAACTTTCTCGTGTATGCTTTCATTTTTTGATGCCTCAATTCATATTGTTTGTCATCATATGCGTTGTATATCGGCCAGAATTTTTCTGATTCAGCCGAAGTCAAGTCTAATTCGGTTGTGAGGAAAGAAACTTTATATGCTTTTATTTTCTCTCTCTTTTCGTCCATTTTCTCATTCTGAGCATAAAAAGGAAGAGTGATTAAGAATATAAATATCGGAAGTATGTTTTTAATTTTCATCTGCATTATGTTTAATGTAATTGTATTTTTATTCTAAAATTAGATGTTCAATATTGGGGTTCGATGCAAGGAGATCTTCTAGAGTATCATCTCCTAAAGCAATATTTTGATCTAAACTTTTAATATCGTTTGTGTCTAGTTCATGAATTAGATCATATTGATTTAAATTAGATTGATAGGATAAATAGGTTTCTAAGGTCGCCTCGTCAAGCTCTTTAGATTTTGTTGCATATTTATATACGACAGGAACGGTTAAAGCAATGACAAGAACTGCGGCAATTGCAATAAGTGCTTTTTTATTCCTAGCAAATAAAGAAATTGTTTTAGGTTCGTTTTGAGGTAATTTCTCTAATAAATTCACAGAGAAATTTTCAAAGTAATGCTCCGGAGTTCTAAATCCAGTTTCTATTTTAGGCTCGTTTTCTAATTTAAATTCTTTCATGATATATGTAAGACTATATTACTTGTAAAAGGTTTAATTGGATATAACATAAGCTTCTATTTTTTTTACCGCATGATGATAAGATGCTTTTAATGCTCCAACGGAAGTGCCTAGTATTTCAGCTATTTCTTCATATTTTAATTCTTCAAAATATTTCATTTTAAAAACCAATTGTTGTTTTTCAGGAAGTAAAACGATTGCTTTTTGTAGTTTTATCTGAATCTCATTTCCATCAAAATAAGTGTCAGCTTGCAGATTATCAATAGTTTTATTTTGTAGTTCTTCGGAGGTTATTCCGCTTAATTTTGCCTTTTGAGTTAAGAAAGTTAAGGCTTCATTGGTTGCAATGCGATATACCCATGAAAATAGTTTGCTATCTCCTTTAAATTTATTTAGATGTCGAAATACCTTCACAAATGTATTTTGTAAAACATCGTGAGCGTCATCATGATCCAAAACAATATTTCGGATATGACCATATAGTGGTTTTTGGTAATTAGATACGAGCTTTTGAAACGCTATATTTTGCGTCTTCGGGTTTAATAATTCTTGTATAAATACCTTTTCGTCTGTCAACTTTATAAATTATATAAGTTAGAATAGAATTATTCGAAAAGGTTTAATGTCCGTTTCGGGTTTTTAAAATTCAGATTCCTCTTCTTTTGCAACAGGAGGAGTATGAGTTGGAGTAGTTTCTACTCTTGGAGTACGAACTACATGTGGTTCAACAGGAACGACCTTCGGTTTTACTGGATAATAAATCTCAGTAACCCATTTTGAAGGATTCGCAATTTCAAATTTACTTACGGAGTAAATTTCAAGATGTGACCAATTAAGATCAGGAGATAATTTTTGATTATTTATATAGGCAGTAGCTTTTTCAATAGCTTGTTTGGTGTGTGAGTAGTCTCCTTTTAAAGTTGTTTTCACAGCTTCGAATGGTTCTAATTTTCCTGTTGAAATATCACTTCCAGCGCTAGTAAAAATTTCTTTTTTGATAGGTAGGCAGATCGAAATTTTTGCTAATCCATTTGTTGTGTCGTAAGTGTGGTATAGGACAAAAGGTTTTCCGTTGATTTCAATGCCATTAGCTTCGCAAAATGAAATTAATTGAGGAGCAACAACTCTAACGTTTTAGTGATTTTTGCAATCTCACTTGTAAATGTTTGACTAATGTAAAAGGTTTCTGGTTTCTTTACAACTCCATCAACTTTGATGTCAAAGGTATTGGTTTCATAAACCAATATTTTATCTAAGTTGGCCAGACTTTTTTCGTACATAGTACCAATAACTTTATCTGCTCCACCATGAAGTGCTGAATATATTTTGAAAAGAAAGCTCATCGTTCCTTTAGATTTCCATGTAACTTTTGTGCCTCCAAGAGTATCTTTAAAAACCCATGAAACATCTGCTAAACTACCGTCGAAATTCATTTTTTGATTAATACTTTGCGTATCGGTTACAGCTGTAGTTTTAATATCTCCATTACCGTCATTTCCTTTCCACGAAAATGAAGCGTTTAATCCAGAGGTGTTTTGAGGATATACAAATTGGGTTGTAGGATCTTCAACAATCCAAGAGCTAAAATCAGCCCAGTTTCTGTAGTCATTTACGAAATTAAATAAAGGAGCACGTTGTATCTTTATAACTTTACTTCTCTCAACTGTGAAATCACCTTTTTGAGTAGCTACAAATACGGTTAATGAGACTAAACTTAATAGTAATAGTAGGAATATATATTTTAAAATTCTCATAGTATCTTGGTTGTTTACAGGTGTAAAGTTATAAATTTTATTAATATTCGATAGAGAATATTAAAAGGCCAAAACTAGGTCTTTTTTGTTAGTTTTTTCACTTTCCGAATAGTTTTATAAAAAATATTTGAAGGAAAAATGATTAAGCAATATAAATAAAATTGGCTTTTAAAAAGTACTCAAAAGTAATATTAACGTTGTTTTTTATATTTTTTTTAAAGAAAATGTATCTTTGATGGATAATAACAATTTTATAAACTAAATATCATTAATAATGAAATTACTTAAAGCTGCAGGAATTTTTATGATTGCTGGTGTTTCGGTTATTTGTAACGCACAGGTTGCTAATACATCTAAGCTGAAAACAAACAATGATAAGCCTTTTGATTTTACAGTAGAGCAATTTGCCGACATTAAAGTACTACGTTATCAAATACCAGGTTGGGAGAATTTAACGCTCAAAGAACAAGAATTAGTATATTATCTTACGCAAGCAGGAACTGCTGGACGTGACATAATGTGGGATCAGAACTATAAGAATAATCTAAAAATCAGAAAAGCACTTGAGCAAGTTTATGTAAGTTATAAAGGGGATAAAAAAAGTTCTGACTGGAAAAATTTTGAAATTTATCTTAAGCGAGTATGGTTTTCTAACGGTATCCACCATCATTACTCTAATGAGAAGATTAAGCCTGATTTCTCAAAAGAATATTTTGAAGGTCTGTTAAAAGCTACAAAAACTAAATTGGCAGCAGACGTTACGGCTATTTTGTTTGATGATGTAGATAGTAAAAAAGTAAATCTTGATGAGTCTAAAGGTTTGTTAGCTGGTTCTGCAATTAATTTTTATGAAAAAGGAATAACAATAGAAGAAGCGGAAGATTTTTATAAAAAACAAACAAGTCCAGATCCAAAGAAACCTATTTCTTATGGATTGAATTCTAAATTGGTTAAAAACTCAAAAGGACAATTAGAAGAAAAAGTTTGGAAAAGCGGTGGAATGTATGGAGCAGCAATTGACAAAATTATCTTTTGGTTAGAAAAAGCTAAAACGGTAGCCGAAAATAAAAAACAAGGAGATGCAATTGGATTGTTAATCGAATATTATAGAACTGGAAGTTTAAAAACTTGGGATGATTATAATATTGCTTGGTTGCACGCTACAGAAGGAAATATTGATTATATAAGTGGTTTTATTGAAGTGTATAATGATCCATTAGGATATAGAGGTTCTTATGAAGGAGTTGTGCAGATTAAAGATTTTGATATGTCGGCTAAAATGCAAGTAATATCAAAAAATGCACAGTGGTTTGAAGATAATTCTCCATTAATGGATGCTCATAAAAAGAAAAATGTTGTTGGGGTTTCATATAAAACGGTTATCGTTGCAGGAGAGTCAGGTGATGCTTCTCCAAGTACGCCAATTGGTGTAAATCTTCCTAATGCGGATTGGATTCGTGCAGAACATGGCTCAAAATCAGTTTCATTAGGAAATATTATCGATGCTTATTCTCAATCAGGCGGTAGCGGTAAATTACAAGAATTTGCTAATGATGAAGAAGAAATTGCATTGGCGAAAAAATACGGAGAACTAGGGGATAAATTACATACTGCTTTGCATGAAGTTGTAGGTCATGCTTCTGGGCAAATAAATGAAGGTGTTGGAACACCAAAAGAAACCTTGAAAAGTTATGCTTCGACTCTTGAAGAAGGTAGAGCTGATTTAGTTGGTTTGTACTACTTATACAATCCAAAATTACAAGAAATAGGATTAGTTGATGATTGGAAAAAAGTTGGAATGGAATCGTATGATAGTTATATCCGTAACGGATTAATGACTCAATTGGTTCGTTTGGACCTAGGAGCAAACATCGAAGAAGCTCACATGAGAAACCGTCAATGGGTAAGTGCTTGGGTTTTTGAAAAAGGAAAGAAAGACAATGTAATCGAAAAAATTACTCGTAACGGTAAAACGTATTTTAATATTACTGATTACGATAAATTACATGATTTATTCGGACAGTTATTGCGTGAAGTACAGCGTATAAAATCTGAAGGAGATTATAATGCAGGAAAAGCTTTGGTAGAAAATTATGGTGTAAAAGTAGATCAAAAAATACATGCTGAGGTTTTAGAACGTAATAAGCAATTTCCATCAGCGCCATACAGCGGATTTGTTAATCCTGTTTTGGAGCCTAAGTTAGATGCAAAAGGAAAGATTATTTCTATAGAAGTAAAACAACCTAAAACTTTTGCTGAGCAAATGTTGAATTACTCTAAAAACTTTGGTTTCTTGCCTTTAGAAAACTAATAAGTATATCTAAATAATAAAAATGCCCGCTTATTTAGCGGGCATTTTTTATGAAATATATTATCGTTTGAAGAATATTTTATCAAAAATAGAATAATGATAAATGCTATGAAAACTAACAAAACTTTATAGTTTCCTTTATAGAATATTTTGTGAAGGCCTACATCTTTTCTGTAAGCAAATATCATTGCGATAACAAAAGCGATAAAAAAACACAATGCAAATATTAATTGTCCCTGACTAAACATAAGTTTAAATTTTTTGTGGCAAATTTAGGCAATAGTTTAAGAATAGTTGTTAATTTAGTTTATCATTTAATTAAATATAATTATGCAAAAACAAATTGATGCAGTGAAGGAATTTCATACTGCTTTTAAAATTGGACATAGCGAATCACCAATTGCAGATTTGGGAGAGACAAAAAATATACTTCGTTACAATTTGATGAAAGAAGAAAATGAAGAATATCTTGAGGCAGTTAAAAATAATGATTTAGTAGAGATTGCCGATGCTTTAGGAGATATGATGTATATTCTGTGTGGAACAATTATTGAACATGGTTTACAAGGAAAAATTGAAGCTGTTTTTGATGAAATTCAACAAAGCAATATGAGTAAGCTAGGAGAGGATGGACAGCCTATATATCGTGAAGATGGAAAAGTAATGAAGGGGCCAAATTATTTTAAACCTGATTTTTCTAAGATTTTAAAATAATAACTACTATTTAGTTATAAAGAAGGATAACACGAATTTCACGAATTTACACCAATTAAATGAGCCTTATTTTAAAAGCTCAAATTAGTGCTAATTAGTGAAATTTGTGTTTTGTATTTTAGCTTTTAAAACTATTATCCTTTTAATATTGTTTGATTTGGACGCAGGAAACATTTCTGATTGTAATTTTTTTGCCTACTTTTTTCAATAATCCAGTTTCTTTATCTCTTTTAAATACAATAACATTCCCGTTACCAGTATTGGTTGCAATTAAAAAACTTCCAGATGGATTTAATGCAAACACTCTTGGGTGTTCTCCTAGAGTCGATTGATAACCAATGTTTTTTAATATGCCATCTTCGGTAATAGAAAAAATAGCAATATTGTTTTCTAGTCCTCTATTAGATGCATACAAGAACTTTCCGTCTGGCGAAATGTGAATGTCTGAGCTTTCAAAATTATTTTTTAATGTTTCAGGATGTGTATTTATCCTCTGGAAGGCATCTAGTTTTCCGTTTATATATTTGTACGCGCTAATAGTTCCTGAAAGTTCTTCTATACAATATCCAAATTTTCCGTTAGGATGAAAAGTAAAATGTCTTGGACCGCTTCCAAGAGGAGCCTTCTCAAAAGGGTTTTCGGTAGTTTGTAAAGGTTGACTTTGATTAGAATCAAATTGGTAACATCTTATTTTATCTGCGCCTAAATCTGGAAAAAAGATATAATCATAATTAGGAGAGAATATTGTAGAGTGTATATGAGATCGGTCTTGTCTTTTTGGATTTACACTTCCTTCTGTATATTGAAAGTTTTGAGCAATTGGTTCTATTTTTCCATCTTCAGCAATTGGGAAAACCGAAACACTTCCTTCGGTATAATTGCCATTAATAAGCCATCTTCCGTTTTTATGAACTGTTACATAAACTGGATTTTCACCTCCACTTTTCTGGCTATTCATAAAATTAAGTGTTTTCTTTTCAGGATTGAACTCAAAACTACTTACGCTTCCAGCATCTGGAGTTTTACTTTCGGTACATGCATATAGATATTTTCCGTTAGGTGATAAGGTTAGAAAAGAAGGATTGGCAATATTTCTTACTGTAGTGATTTTTTTTAGCCTTCCGTTTATAGTGTCTAGTTGGTATACATAAATTCCGTTGGTAGTTTTATCCCAATTATACGAACCAAAAAAAACATAATTATCCTGTGAATAAAGATTGATACACGTGAGAATAGTAATTAAAAGAAAGGTTGTTTTCTTTTTAAATTTATTGGTTATCATTGGTTTTTTGTGAGTTAGGTTTAACAAAAAAAGGCGATTTTCATTAAGAAAATCGCCTTTAGTTATATAATGTAATGAATTATTTTACTTGAACAGTCCAGTTAAAAGTATCTTCAGCTAGTTTGTTTTGTATTCCTGTTAGTTTTTCTTTTAGAAGAGAAGCGTAAGAATCAGCTACTTTAGGTAATTCATGATATTCATCTTTGTATGAGAATCCTTTAATGACACTTACTACAGCAGCAGTACCTGCACCAAAAATTTCTTTTAATGATCCATCTTTTGCAGCTTCAACTAATTCAGAGGCTAATACAGAACGAACTTCTGTTTTTAATCCTTCTTTTTCTGCAATTGCAAGTAAACTTTTACGAGTAATTCCGTCTAGAATTCTTTCGCTTGTTGGAGCAGTTAATAAAGTATCATTGATTCTGAAGAATACATTCATTGTACCTGCTTCTTCAAGTTTAGTGTGAGTAGCATCATCAGTCCAGATTACTTGTTGGAATCCGTCTTTGTTGGCTAAATTTGTTGGGTAGAACTGTGCACCATAGTTACCAGCAGCTTTTGCAGCTCCGATACCACCATTTGCGGCTCTACTGTAATGCTCAGCAATAATAACTTTTACTTCTCCAGCGTAGTATGATTTTGCAGGTGAAAGCAAAATCATAAATTTATATTCATCAGATGGGTTTGCAACAACTCCAGCGCCAGTTGCAATCATAAACGGACGGATATACATACTACTTCCGTTTCCTCTTTTAACCCATTCAGCGTCTAATTTTAATAACTCATTTAATCCATCTAAGAAAATAGACTCAGGAATTTCCGGCATTGCCATTCTAACTGCAGAAGCATTAAAACGCTTGTGGTTTTCCTCAGGTCTAAAAAGCCAAATAGCATCTTTATCATCTTTATAAGCTTTCATTCCTTCAAAAATTGCTTGACCATAATGGAAGACTTTTGAAGAAGGATCCATTAAAATTGGAGCATAAGGCTTAATGACTGGTGTTTGCCATTCTCCATTTTTAAAATCACATTCAAATAAATGGTCTGTAAATACAGCACCAAAGCTTAAGTTTTCAAAGTCTACATCATTTATTTTAGATGAAGTTGCTTTAACTATTTCAATTTTGTTTGTTTGAGTTGTACTCATGATAAAGTGTGGTTTTTATGAACTTTAATCATTGCTTAAGATTGTAATCTAAAACATTGAAAAGATGTGAAATAAATTTTATTAATTGCAAAATTAAGTAATATATATATAATTTGACTGCTAAAATACTATTAATTATGGCATTTGATTGTGATTTATTTATTTTCTAAAAAAGTTAAAAAAAACAATAGATTTTATATGAAATTTTTGAAAAAAACAACAGTTTTTTAAGGCTTTACGCATTTGTTTTGATTAAATTTGACTTCTAAATAATACAAAAACAGCAATAAACTGATTTATAAATAGTGAAAAGAGAAATAATTCAAACTCTAGATGGCTCAACGACAATTCATTTGGAAGAGTGGGGCGAATGTTATCATTCTAAACATGGAGCAATTCAAGAAGCAAAGCATGTCTTTATACAAAATGGGTTTTCGTTATTCGATGATAAGCCTATCTCAATATTAGAAATTGGTTTTGGAACTGGATTGAATGCCTTTATTACTTTTTTAGAAGCAAACAAAAAAGGACAAAGTATTAATTATGTTGGAGTAGAAGCATATCCAGTTGCAGCTAATGAAGTGCTTATGATGAATTATGTAACCGAATTAGGAGCTGACGAATATAATGGTGTGTTTAAAAACATGCATGAAATGAGTTGGGACGAAACAATTGCGCTTACTGATTTATTTGCATTAACTAAAAGAAAACAGTTTTTTCAGGAAATCGATGATGTTGCCGTTTTTGATTTAATTTATTTTGATGCTTTTGGCTATCCAGTACAACCAGAACTTTGGAGTACTGAAATATTTAGAAGAATGTATGCTGCTTTAAAGCCAAATGGTGTTCTTGTAACTTATGCCGCTCGAGGCGTTGTTAAAAGAAGTATGATTGAGGTAGGATTTACTGTTGAAAAATTAGCTGGGCCTCCAGGAAAAAGAGAGATGTTTAGGGCTCGTAAAGTGATGTAAATCAAACTATTTAGACTCGTTTTAAATTGATGTATTCGTATTTTTGCAAACGTATTCGCAAATAATAAAACAAAAAAATAAGTTAAAACAGGAGTACTTGATTAGAAATTGCTTATTTTTACTTCGAGTTATAAAATAAAGAGATAACCCCATAATCTTAATTTATTATGTCTAAAATAATGTTCGATTACACGAAATCAATACTCGAAAGAGTAAGTTTCAACCCGGTACTTTTCTTAAAAGAATTAGAGAAAGCTATCAAAACACTATTACCATACGAAATGGAACAATTGGAAGAGTGGTTATTAAAGTTTACAATCGGAAAGCCCGAATTAAAAGAATGTTTACTGATCGTTAAAGTATAGATAAACAAAAAAAGGAACCTAATTAGGTTCCTTTTTTTATTTCTTCTGTATTGGACTTATTATCTGAACATTTTGAAAAACAATAGCTCCTTTTACAACACCAGCAATCGTGTTTCGTAAGGCATCAATGATTTGAATTTTTAATTCACTTTTTGGATAGATTAAACTTACTTCTCTGGCAGGTTTAGGTTCCTTAAAGTGACGTAGCTTTAATTTGTCTGTTTCTTTTAAATCTATTGTATGTAAATAAGGCAACAAAGTTGTGCCTAAACCCTCGTCTGCCAATTTTATAAGAGTTTCAAAACTACCGCTTTGTATCTGGAAAGCATTGTGCTCAACATCTGTACCGTTTTTGCAAAGATTTAAAATACCATCTCTAAAACAATGTCCATCTTGTAGAAGTAATATCTCGTTGATATTTAAATCAGATACTTCGATTTCTTCTTTTTGAAAAATAGAATGTTGCTCTGGGATATAAGCAACAAAAGGTTCAAAATAAAGAACGATCTCTTTTATTTTTTCATCTTCTAATGGCGTTACTGCAATTGCAGCATCAAGATGTCCATTTTTTAATTTGGTTATAATTTCGTCTGTATTAAGCTCTTCTATTAATAGCTTAACTTTTGGATATTTCTTGATAAAATTATTCAAGAACATTGGTAAAAGCGTAGGCATAACTGTTGGAATAATTCCTAATTTGAATTCGCCACCAATAAAACCTTTTTGTTGTTCGACTATATCTTTTATTCTATCGGCTTCATTAACAATGTTTTTGGCTTGATTTACGATCTTTTGGCCAATTTCAGTAAGTTGAATTGGTTTTTTGCTTCTGTCAAATATTAAGATGCTAAGTTCTTCTTCTATTTTTTGTATTTGCATACTAAGCGTAGGTTGAGTAACGAAGCATTTTTCGGCAGCGAGAGTAAAGTTCTTGTATTCAGCAACGGCTAAAACGTACTGTAGTTGAGTTATGGTCATTTTAATAGTATTTTCTGATGCAAAAATAAGAAAATATAATTTTTTTTATGGCATTTTAGAAAAAGTTATTTTAAATTTACAATTAATAGAAATATAAAATTATTACACTATGAAAACTAATATTTTAGGATTACCAGTAAAAGAGTCAGAATTAATTGTTGAAGAATTAAATGTCTTACTATCAAATTTTCAAGTTTATTATCAGAACTTGCGAGGAATTCACTGGAATATTCGCGGAAAACGTTTTTTTGATTTACATGTAAAGTTTGAAGAATTATATACAGATGCTCAATTAAAGATTGATTTAATTGCTGAGAGAGTTCTTACATTAGGAGGAACACCATTACATACTTTTGAGGATTATATTAAAAATAATAAAATTGTAGTTGGAAAAAATATCTCGAATGATGAAAAAGCAATTCATTTAATTGTGGACTCATTAACAGATTTGCTGAAGATTGAAAGAGATATTTTGGTGAAATCAGATGAAATAAATGATGAAGGTACAAATTCGATGATGAGTGATTTTATCTCTGAGCAAGAGAAAACAATTTGGATGATGAAAGCATGGTTAGAAGAGGATTTGTAAAATCATGAAATAGAATAAATTAAAAAACCAGAACAGCATTACTTAGCAGTTCTGGTTTTTTTGTTAATGTTAAATTTGTTTAAAATTTTCAGCTTAGTGTTTTGATTTTATCAGTTTAGCTCTACTTTTGCACTAATGAAAAAACTCGCTTACACATTATTAATCATTTTTATTGCTTTCTTATCGACGCCACCGATTGTGACGATGATTGAGAAAACATGTGATGTGTCTGCGTTTTATAGTTTTTCAGAAGAAGAACATTCACATAAAGAAGTCAAAGTTTATGTGTATCATCCATCATTTTATGGTGAGTTCAATTTACCTATGTTTGACAAATCAAATCTTATATTGTCAGAAAAATTATCTAAGCACGATAAAATTTCTGCAAGCATTTTTGCGCCTCCACCTAATTTGGCATAGTACATCTGGTTATATTTTTTAAACATTTACTGTATTTTAAGTAATACAGTAGGTATTTTATGAACATTTTTACTATTGTATTATGAAAAGAAAAGTAAATCTTTTTGCCAATCTTAAATCTGATTTTGCGTCAGGTTTAGTAGTTTTTTTAGTGGCTCTCCCATTGTGTTTAGGTATTGCAATGGCTTCTGGAGCTCCTCTGTTTTCTGGAATTATTTCTGGAATTATTGGAGGTATAGTTGTAGGTTATTTAAGTCAATCACATATTAGTGTATCAGGTCCTGCAGCTGGTTTAACAGCAATCATCCTAACAGCAATTACTGACTTAGGAGCCTTTGATGTGTTTTTAACTGCCGTTTTTATTGCAGGATTAATCCAGTTAGGATTAGGTTTCTTGAAAGCGGGGAGTATATCTAATTATTTTCCAACCAATGTAATCGAAGGGATGTTAGCAGGTATCGGAGTTATTATAATTCTGAAACAATTGCCACATGCGTTTGGTTATGATGCTGATTTTGAAGGAGATCAGGCGTTTGTTCAAGCTGATGGAAGTAACACAATTTCATCTTTGTTTGAAATCTTCAACCATATTCATATGGGGGCAGTTATCATTACCCTTGTCTCTTTTGTTATATTAATTGCATGGGATAAAGTTTCTTTTTTGAAAAAGCTTAAATTAATTCCTGGTGCTCTTGTAGCTGTAATTGCAGGGATAATCTTAAATGAAATTTTTATTTCTTCAGGAAGTGCTTTAGCTATTGGTAAAGAGCATTTGGTATCGCTACCAATTCCTACTTCATTTGAAGAATTTAAAGCAATTATTGTAACGCCTAATTTTGCTGGAGTAACGAATCCTCAAGTTTGGGTTGTAGGTATAACAATTGCGATTGTAGCTTCTATCGAGACGTTACTATGTATCGAAGCATCAGATAGAATGGATGCACAAAAGAGATACACAAATACGAATGTTGAGCTTAAAGCACAAGGTATCGGAAACATGGTAAGTGCTCTTTTAGGAGGTTTGCCAATGACATCAGTTGTTGTTAGATCTTCAGCAAATAATAATGCTGGAGCAAAATCAAAAATGTCTGCAATTATCCATGGTGTTTTATTATTGATAAGTGTATTGGCTATTCCAGTTATTTTAAATAAAATTCCATTAGCTACTTTGGCTACTATATTAATATTAGTAGGTTATAAATTGGCTAAACCAGCAACTTTTATTCATTTTTGGGAAAAAGGAAAGTACCAATTCATCCCATTCGTAGCAACCTTAGTATTTGTTGTAGCAACAGATTTGCTTAAAGGAGTTGCTTTAGGGATTGTAATTAGCGTTATTTTCGTCTTGAGAGGTAATTTAAAAAGAGCATATAGCTTCAAAAAGGAAGAATATGCTGATGGAGACGTAATTCATATCGATCTTGCTCAAGAAGTTTCTTTCTTGAATAAAGCTGCTATAAAACTTACATTAAATTCGATTCCAGAAAATTCTAAAGTAATTATCAACGCACAGGATACCGTGTACATTGCTCATGATATTCTAGATTTAATAAAAGAGTTTAAAGAAACAAGAGCTGTTGATCAGAATATTAAAGTGAAGCTTAAAGGATTTAAAAAAGCTTACGAGTTAGAAAACACTCCCGATTTACAAAATCATGTATCTATAGAACATTATTATGATGTTGCAAAAAGAGCAATGGTTAAAAAAACAGAAAAAGAAAAATTTTAAAAATAATAATTAAATAAGCTGTAGTGTTGTGTTTATGGAGGATTAAAAATAAGTAACTTTACATATGACTTTTTTAGAATCCTCTAAACACAAGAAATTGATAGTTATAAAAATAAACAAAATGAAAGAGTTTTATAAACAAATATTAGACAATAATAAAAAGTGGGTTGAAAAATCATTAGCTAGCGATCCTAATTATTTTGCAGATTTAGCAAAAGGACAAACACCACCTTTATTATGGATAGGTTGTTCAGATAGTCGTGTTCCTGCAAACGAAATTATTGGAGCAAAACCAGGTGAAGTTTTTGTACATAGAAATATTGCCAATATGGTTGTTCATTCTGATATGAACATGTTAAGTGTTTTAGATTATGCAGTTAATGTTTTAAAAGTTAAACACGTTATAGTTTGTGGGCATTATGGTTGTGGTGGTGTAAAAACTGCTATGGGTAATCAATCAGTAGGAATTATTGATAACTGGATCCGTCACATTAAAGATGAATACCGCTTACACGATAAGTATTTAAATTCCATTGAAGATGAAACAGAACGTTTCAATGCTTTTGTAGAAGTAAATGCTAAAGAACAAGTTTACAACTTAGCAAAAACTTCTATTGTACAAGGTGCATGGAAAAACGGTCAAGATTTAATGTTGCACGGTTGGGTTTATGGTTTAAATTCAGGATTTGTAACTGATCTAAATGTAAATATTAGTTCGAATGATGAGCTTGATGAAGTTTATCAATTGAAATTGTAAATATGTAAATAAAAAAATCGCCTTTAAAGGCGATTTTTTTTTATTCGTTTTCATCATTTAAGTTCTCATTAAATGCCGATGGCAATAAGGTGGGGATGAACTTGATTAATATAGGTAATAACAAACTTCCACCTGGAAGTAAAAATATTGTTAGTGATGGAATCGTTTTACAAATATCTAATAATTGTTTTTTTACTTTCTTCTTTTCGCTTGCATCTAGATCTCTAAGCGTCGAATTGGCAAGGAGAATCATTAATTCTTTACTTTGGATGATTTCCTTAATGAGTCGGTTTTTATTGCGTTTTATAAGCGTAATAACTCCCATTGTCATTTGGTCATAAAAATGCTTTACCGGATTGGAGTAATTAAAATACGGAATCTCTTTTTTGTGCTCAGTAATAAATGCATTAGTACTTTTAATGCTTTCTGTTACAAAATCATCAGATACCTCTAATATACTTGATAGGGTATGTAAAAAATAAGCTTCTTCATTCTCTATAACGCCATCACTCCATAAAGCCATTCCGGCCATATCAATTAGATAATATTTCTCTAGTTCATTTGTAAAATGATGTAATTGTAATGTCTCTAAGGTTTCAACAGTAACTTTAGAAAATTTGCTATACCGTATTGAAGCCTCAAAAAGTTTAATCAATAAATCATCGTACTGTGATTTATTTGTTTTGGTTTTTAAAGCCAATGCTACAATACTCATAACGGTTTCTTCAATTTTCTTAAGGTATTTCTCAGGAATTGCCCCATGAATTAAATATTGACGAAAAGCCAAAACATCTATAAAAAGTAATGCATTTGTCACTAAATGAGAAAAGTTCTTGCTAATGATACTATCATTCGTCTGAACGCGTTCATTGATAATATTTTCTAAAGTCAATGAATCACTACTTTTTGGGAGTAGTATTTTGAAGGGATTAAAACCTTCGGGATTCATTTGATTATAAAAAGTCAATGCTTCAGTAATAAAACGTTCTGAATTAGTATCGCTTTTAGTTAAAGAGTAAATACCGAATAAAGTATTTAATAAAGCTACTTTTGAAATTTCAGTTTTAAACCAACCTTTTGTCTTAATTGGTACAGGGGTTTCAATTGTAATTATATGACCATAAATGAAACCTGTTGCTCTAACTTTTTGATAAAATGAATTATTAGTTTCAGTAACTATATGTTCTGCGAACTTTTGTTTACTAAAAAATTTATCTATCCAACCAGTTGCTGAAGGGTTAATCATTGCTTTAATTTGAAGCTACAAAGCTATCTTTTTTTTGTGATTTGAGGATTGATTAAAAATAAAAAAACCACCTTACTTTGTTAATAAAATGGTTTTTTTGATAAGTTTATTTGATGATTGCCGAACAAGCAACTCTTGCTCCTGCATTTCCCGCTGGTTGCGAGGTAAAATCATCTGGATCTTGATGTACGATTAATCCTTTTCCTAAAATATCTTTTGCAGGATCACCACAACCGATACACCATTCGTCTGTTTTTAATGTAATAGTTCCGTTTCCTTTTTCATCTGCAGTAAAGTTTCCGATATCACCTTTATGATATTCGCCAACACCCCATTTCCCATGTTTTTTAAATGTTGGATTCCAATGTCCTCCAGCAGAACTTCCATCAGCGGCAGTACAATCTGATTTTTCATGAATGTGTATTGCATGAACTCCGGGTTGTAAACCACTAATTTTTGCAACAAATGTTACTTCACCTTTTTTCTCTACAAAAGTTGCAGTACCAGATACTGAACTATTGCTTTTAGGCTCAAGTGCGATGGTTAATTTTTTAGAATCTTCTGAGTTATTTTTAGTTTTACATCCAGTAATAACCGTAGCAATTACTACAAGAGATAGAATTATTTTTTTCATAATGTATGTGTTTTTTTTAATCAAAAGTAAAGTTAGCTTAAAATTATTAAATTAAAATAAATAGAATGGTAAAAAACGTTACAGCTCAAGTTAAAAAATAAGTGTAAAATCATAAGTGTCGATGAAATATTGCTTAAATTCGTATGTGAATTTAATTGCAATAATGCTAAAAACAGTCTTTTAATAGTTCTTTGTGAAATTTAAAACTTTAAATTATGATAAAAAAAATGGCAATCTTCGCTATATTAGGAATTGTTTTATTTTCATGTGACGCTACAAAAAATAAAGCTACAGTTACAAATGCAGCAACAGAACTTAATGGAACTTGGGAGTTAAATTATATTACAGGACCCAGAATCGCTTTTGACGGTTTGTACCCAAATAAAAAACCAACGATAACTTTTGATACTAAAGAGAATAGAGTTTCTGGAAACAATAGTTGTAACTCTTTTACTGGAAAACTAAATGTTGATGGTCATAAAATTAATTTTAGAGACGGATTAGCAACCACTAAAATGATGTGTATAGATAATCAAGGAGAACAGGTTTTTATGGACACCATGTTAAAGATAACTTCTTATGATATTACAGATAACGGAAAAACATTGAACTTTATTTCTGGTGATATCGCTATGATGCGATTTACAAAAAAATAAAGTTTGTTTGAATTTAATGCAACTAATACTTATTTTATGAAAACTAAATTATCCATTTTATTAGTGCTGTCATTCTTTTTCAGTTTCTCTGTTTTTGCACAAAAAAAATCTTCTAAAGAGCTTAAAGCTGAAAAAGAAATACAGCAGCAAAAACAAATTGAAACTCTAATTGATTCGAAGAACTTTGTGTTCGAAGCTCAGAAACTTTCTCCGCGTGGAGGAAGGATCATCATATTAGATTATAATACTTATTTTTTAGATTTTACTCAAGAAAAAGTAACTTGTGACTTGCCGTTTTTTGGGCGTGGTTATAATATTGCTTATGGAGGAGAGGGAGGTATGAAATTTGAAGGTGCACCCGAAAATATAATAGTTGAAAAAAAGAAAAAGAGCTATAATCTTAAAGCTATTGTTAAAGGGAAAAAAGATGTTTATAACTTGATATTCTCTATTTTTTTTAATGGAAGTACGACACTTTCAATAAATAGTAATAATTTATCATCAATTACATATTATGGTGAAATAAGCGCGCCGAAAGTAGATGCTGATAAAAAATAAAAGCTTCTAGCTAAGGCTCAATTAATACTAATAGAATAAAATTATTACTATAAAATTAAAAACTAAAATTATGAAAAAGGTCCTTATCGTATTATTGTTAGTGGTTTCTGCAAATTCTTTTGCTCAATCTTTAGAGAAAGAAGATTTAGATGTTATTCAAAGTATATATGGAAGATCAAAAGCAGAACTTGTAAAGCAGTATATGAATTTGTCGGATGAGCAAACTACAGCTTTTAAGAAAGTATATGATAATTATGAGGCTGAGCGTAAATCATTAGGAATAACAAAATTAAGATTAGTAGATGATTATGCGGTTAATTATGCTACTCTTACAGATGCTAAAGCCGATGAATTGGCAAAAGGGCTATTGAAAAATAATCTTAGCTATGAGAAATTATATAGCAAAACGTATAACAAAGCTAAAAAGGCGATAGGTGCTATTAATGCTGCCAAATTTGTACAGTTAGAGTTTTATTTACAAACGGCAATTAGCAGTGAAATACAAGATTCTATTCCTTTTATAGGTGAAATTGAAAGATCTAAAGTGAACTAAAAAGGGTAATTTTAGTTTAAAGAAAATGCGTTAACAATTCAAGAAAGTGTTAACGCATTTTTATTTTTATAATGTTTTTATTTTTTTGTTTTCACTTCATAAATAGCATCAACCATTCCGTTTTTGAAAGTGTCTAAAGGTAATTCCCAGAACATGATACCTCCTAATTTTTTAGCTATAGCATATTTGGTTTTCTCTTTTATTGAAGGGAGATCATCTCCTGTAGCAAATTTTTGTTCTTTTTCATTATACCAATATCCTGCTTTTGCTGTATTGTCCCAAAAATATTTCCATCCATTAGCCTCAGTAAAAGTAGTTGCGTAATTTTTGAATGCAACACCTTCAATATGGACTCCCGGTTGATATAAACCATTATTTACATTTGCAACATCTTTCCATATACGAGTGTAAAATGCTCCACCAATTACTAATTTACTAGCTGGTATTCCTATTTTTAATAAATATTCTACTGCTCTGTCAGTAGATTGAGCATCTGGCGTTCCACCATATAAAGGAGCATGATGACCTGTTACAGTAGAGTATCCATTTACTAAATCATAGCTCATTATATTTACACGGTCTACTAATGGCATTACAATTTTCCATTCTATAGATTCATCTAGAAATTTTTGGAAACCTCCAGCAGCAAAACTAAGTTCATGTTTTTTTCCTAAAGCTGTACGTAGTGCTTTTACAAGTTCAGTAAAGTTTGGTTTATCTGCAGCTTGATATAAATGCCCCGGAAGACCTTCGATAGCTGGGTATTCCCAATCTAAGTCTAAACCGTCTGTTTTAAAATAATCATTAATTTCTTTAACTGATTTTGCAAAAACATTTCTTCCTTGTGCAGTAGAGAAAACTTCAGAACATGGTTCACATCCGCCCCATCCGCCAAGAGAAAGCATAATTTTAAGCTTTGGATATGTTTTTTTTAATCCAACCAAATGTTTGATTGCGATAGAATCTTTAGGAGTATCTACACTTAATTTACCATCTTTTAAATGACAGAAGCTAAAAATAATGTGCGTAAGTTTGCTTACATCATACTCGTTAATAAGTTTATCATCACCAGTATAGTAAGCAATAACGTCAATTTTTTTTGCTGATTGTGCAAATGTGTTTGTGGTAAAGCAGCATAGGAGAAAGAAAATAATGGGTTTTAATCTTTTCATGTTTAACATTTTTTAGTTTTTAATAGGTTTTTTTGAATGCTAAATATAAAACATTTCAATCGAAATAGTAATTAAATAGATACACAGTATTGAGCTTATTTGTTATAGTTTTTGTTTTGAGAAACAATTTTTACGGTGTTTTAGGGGGGGAATTATTTCTTTTTCATTAGATTTACAATTCTTCTGTATGAAATTATCAAAGTTATATTTATAAAAACTTCCTCAATCTGAATTTAAAATTTGGATTTACTTTAGATAATAACAGTGAAAAACCATTTTATCATGAATAAATCTAAAAGCTCAAGTGTCTTTAAAACCAATTTTACAAAATCAGTTGCATTACCCAGTTTAACTATAATTATTGCAATCTCATTGTTTTGTGTATTTTTTTCAAAGGATGCAGAGCAGGCACTTAATTTTGTAAAAGACATAATATTTAAAAACTTAAGTTGGCTTTATGTATTATTGGTAACTGTCTTTGTTTTGTTTTTAGTCACATTAGCAATTAGCAAATTTGGTAAAATCAAATTAGGAGCGGATGACTCTGAACCAGAATATTCATTTTTTCATGGATAGCAATGCTTTTTGCCGCAGGAATGGGAATAGGGTTGATGTATTTTGGGGTAGGAGAAACTATGGCGCATTATGCAACGCCAGCTAATGCTAATTTGGCGGATAATTTACGAGCAAAAGAAGCACAATTATATACTTTTTTCCATTGGGGCTTTCATGCCTGGTCTATATACGGTGTTGTTGGACTTTCATTAGCGTATTTTACTTACAGGCATAATTTGCCTCTTGCAATCCGAAGTGGGTTTTATCCGATTTTAAAAAATAGAATTCACGGAAAGTTTGGAAATATTGTAGATGTTTTTGGTTTGTGCAGTACTTTTTTTGGAATTGCAACAACTCTTGGTTTCGGTGTTGTGCAGTTAAGTGCCGGATTAGTAAGTCTTAATGTAATTCCAGAATCTAGTTTTAATTATCAAATTATTATTGTTTTGGTAGTAATGATAATTGCTGTTTCTTCGGCTATTTCAGGTTTAGGAAAAGGGGTTAAAAAACTAAGCGAGCTAAATATTATTATGGCCGTTTTATTAATGTTGTTTATACTTGTTTTCGGGCCAACTATTTATATTCTAAGCACATTTACTGAAGGCTTAGGCCACTATATAAGTCATTTTATTTCGTTGACATTTAATACGTATGCTTACGAAAAAGGAAGCCAGGAATGGTTTTCAAAGTGGACTATTTTGTATTGGGCATGGTGGATTTCCTGGGCACCTTATGTAGGGTTATTTATTGCTAAAATCTCTAAAGGAAGAACTATACGAGAATTTATTTTAGCTGTATTATTTATTCCTGCCTTTTTTAATTTTTTATGGATGACTGTTTTTGGAAGCAGTGCTGTATGGATTGATGAACACATAGCACATGGCGCTTTAAGTGAATTTGCTAAAAATCCAGATACACTTTTATTTGATTTCTTTACCTATTTTCCATTTACTACCTTTTTGAATATTTTATCGATTCTAATTATTTGCGTATTTTTTATCACGTCGGCAGATTCAGGAATTTTTATAATGAATGGTATAGCATCAAAAGGAGCTACAAGCTCACCAAAATGGCAAAGTATTTTTTGGGGAGTTTTATTATCGCTTTTGTCCTTGAGTTTATTACATTCTGGTGGTTTAGCTTCTCTACAGACAATGACATTAATTACCGCTTTACCCTTCGGAATAATTATGTTACTGTTATGTTATAATTTATGGAAAGCATTGGTTGTGGATAGTGAATACGGTGCTAAAAAATATTCGCATGGAAGTTTAAACTGGAATAATACCAACTGGAAGGAACATTTAGAAAAGATTGTGACAGTCTCTAAAAAGAAAGATATTCATGAATTTTTGAATAAAACAGTGAAAAAAGCTTTTGAAGAACTAGTAGTTGAATTGGCTAATAATAATATTGAGGCGCGTATAAATTCTTTTTCTTCACCCCAACAGGCTATCGAGTTAGAAATAGAATATGATGAGTTGCGAAACTTTAAATATGGCGTAATGGCTCAGGGGCAAGCAGTTTCAGAAACATTGCTAAAGGAAAAAAATACTCCAGATATGGATTTGGAAATCATTTTTCAACCAATTACTTATTTCGGAGATCATCGTAAAGGATACGATATCCAATATTTGACTAAAGATGGAATCATCTCAGATGTTTTGAGAGAATATGAACGCTTTTTAAATCTAAGTTCAGAAGGAGATCATGATTTGATTATGAAGCCAAATAGTTAATTAATAACTCAAGATTAAATTCTATCTAACTCTTTGTGAAAGGAACGCAGATGAAACGGATTCGCTAAAGTGAAAACACTGATGAAACGGATTTTATCTTTGATTATTTTTAAATTAGTTTTTAATCCGTGGCTTTACTTTTTTAAATCTGTAATAGCATTATAAAAAAAACCGCAGTGTTTTCGGGACAGCTGCGGTTTTGAACAAATTAAATTGACTAAAAACTATTTTTATTTTAGAAGCAGTATTCGTTTTCTGCAACTAATTTTGAAGTAATCGTTTCTCTAAGCGCTACTACATTTGGCATATTAGTGTATTTTGTAAAACGGCGTAATCCCATTAACATCATACGTTGTTCGTCACCTTCAGCAAAAGAAGCAATACCTTCTTTACCTCTTAGGTTTACGATATCAACAGCTTTATACAAGTATAATTTTGCCATTGCAATTTGCTCTTGTACTTTTGCTTCTCCTTCTTTTTTGGCTAATTTTTCAGTTCTAAGAATAGTACTTTCTGCCATATAGATTTCGATTAAAATATCAGATGCAGCCATTAATAATTGTTGGTGAGCATCTAAGTCTGGACCATATTTTTGTACAGCACTTCCAGCAACCATTAAGAAAACTTTTTTAAGGTTTGCAACGATTCCTTTTTCTTCAGCAAATAATTCAGAGAAATCAGGAGTGTCAAAAGAAGGAATACCCATTAATTCTTCAGATACTTTCATAGCAGGACCTAATAAATCAACATGGCCTTTCATGGCTTTCTTGATTAACATACCTACAGAAAGCATTCTGTTAATTTCGTTTGTACCTTCGTAAATACGAGCAATTCTAGCATCTCTCCAAGCACTTTCCATTGGAGTATCTTCAGAGAATCCCATTCCACCAAAAATTTGAATTCCTTCGTCAGCACAATTCTGAACATCTTCAGAAACAGCAACTTTAAGGATAGAACACTCAATTGCGTACTCTTCAACACCTTTTAATTCTGCTTCTTGATGAGAAGAACCTTCAGCTTCACGAGCGATAATTCTGTCTTCAATATCTTTTGCTGCACGGTAAGAAGCACTTTCTCCTGCGTAGCAATTTGTTGCCATTTCTGCTAATTTAGAACGAATTGCTCCAAATTGAGAAATTGCAGTATTAAATTGGATTCTTTCGTTAGCATATTTTACAGCTCCAGAAGTAACTCTTCTTTGTGCATCAAGACAAGCAGCTGCTAGTTTAATACGTCCAACATTTAATGCATTCATTGCAATCTTGAAACCGTTTCCTCTTTCAGAAAGCATATTTTCTACAGGAACTTTGGTATCATTAAAGAAAACCTGACGAGTAGATGAAGCACGGATTCCTAATTTATGTTCTTCTTCATTCATAGAAATTCCATTAGATGGATCATTTTCTACGATAAAACCTGTAATATTTTTATCATCACCAATACGAGCAAAAACGATAAATACGCTACAGAATCCTGCATTCGAAATCCACATTTTTTGTCCTGTAATAGAGTAGTATTTTCCATCTTCAGATAAAACTGCTTTAGTTTTTCCTGAGTTTGCATCAGATCCAGCTCCTGGTTCTGTTAAGCAATAAGCTCCAAACCATTCACCCGATGCTAATTTAGGAACGTATTTTTTCTTTTGCTCTTCTGTACCATATAAAGTAATTGGCATAGTTCCGATACCTGTATGAGCACCAAAAGCAGTAGAGAACGAACCTGTAGCACCTGAGATATAATCACATACCAACATTGTTGATACGAATCCCATTCCTAATCCGCCATACTCTTCTGGAACTGCAACTCCAAGAAGTCCTAGTTCACCTGCTTTACGCATGCTTTCTTCTGTAAAAGCGTAATCTTTTTTCTCGAAGCGATTTTTGTTAGGCCAAATTTCTTTGTCTACAAACTCTTTTACAGAGTCACGCATCATTAATTGCTCTTCCGAAAAATCTTCTGGTGTAAAGATGTCTTCGCACTTTGTTTCTTTTACTAGGAATTGACCTCCACGGGTTACGTTTTTTTCGATTGTATCTGCCATTTTGTTTTTGTTTTTTATGAAAGAAAATAGAATAAAGAGTATAGAAAATAGACTTTTACTTTAGTCCGTTTTGAAAACCCATTGTCATCCTTTGGAATTCTTCTATTTTAATTTCTAATTGGTTAAATTGTATCTCGTTTATATATTTTCTATGTTTCGCAATCAATAATTGTGTGATTAGTTCAAATGAAGAACCAAGAGAAATGTTTAAAAAATGACTGAAAGACTTATCTGTTCTTGAAGATCCTTCGGCAATATTACTAGGCATCGAAACAGAACATCTGCTTATTTGAGAACTCAAGTCATATCGTTCGTGTTTTGGAAATTCTATTAATACATCTGAAATTTCATTAGCAATTGCAATTCCAATCTTCCAAATCTTTAAGTTCTTATAATTATGTCTCATGTTTTTTGAGTCAAGTTAAGAAATTAAAATAAAAAAGTAAGATTAGTACTATTTTATTTGATTTAAAACATTTTGTCATTCCAAAAAGAGATTTCTTTATTCTCAAAAAACATCTATCTTCTTTATTCTGTTCTCTTTATTCTATTCTCTTTATTAAAGAACCTCGTAAATCCCAGCAGAACCTTGTCCTGTTCCTACGCACATAGAAACGATTCCGTATTTGCTGCCTCTGCGTTTCATTTCGTCGAATAATTGAACAGAAAGTTTAGCACCAGTACAACCTAGAGGGTGACCTAATGCGATTGCTCCACCATTTACGTTTACGATATCAGGGTTTAATCCTAACTCACGAACAACAGCTAATGATTGAGAAGCAAAAGCCTCGTTTAACTCCACTAAATCAATATCTTTTAATTGTAATCCTGCTTGTTTTAAGGCTTTCGGGATAGCTTTTACTGGTCCGATTCCCATGATTCTTGGTTCAACACCTGATGAAGCAAAGTTTACTAATCTAGCGATAGGCTCAAGGTTTAATTCTTTTACCATATCCTCGCTCATGATTAAAACAAAAGCTGCACCATCACTCATTTGAGAAGAGTTACCAGCAGTTACACTTCCGTCAGCAGCAAAAACAGGTCTTAAACCAGCCAAAGCTTCTTTAGAAGTTCCAGCACGTGGCCCTTCGTCTTTGTTTACAACATATGATTTTGTTTCTTTTTTACCATTTTCATTAATGAAAGTTTGCTCAACTGTAATCGGAACGATTTGTTTGTCGAATTTACCTTCAGCTTGCGCTTTTAATGCTTTGATATGAGAGTTGTAAGCAAACTCATCTTGATCTTCTCTGGAAATTTTATATTGGTTAGCAACCGCTTCAGCAGTTAATCCCATTCCCCAGTAATAATCTTCGTGACCTTCGGCAGCAAGTTTATAATCTGGAGTTGGTTTGTAACCTCCCATCGGAATAAAACTCATACTTTCGGCACCACCAGCGATGATACAATCTGCCATTCCTGATTGGATTTTTGCAGTTGCCATTCCGATAGTTTCTAATCCAGATGCACAGTAACGGTTTACGGTTACACCAGGAACATCTTCTACTTTTAATCCCATAAGAGAGATTAAACGACCAACGTTAAGTCCTTGTTCAGCTTCTGGCATGGCATTCCCTACCATAACATCATCAATACGTTTTTTGTCAAAATCAGGCAGTTCAGCCATCATATACTGAATGGTTTCTGCTGCTAATTCATCAGGTCTTTTAAATCTAAAAACTCCTTTTGGTGCTTTTCCTACCGCAGTACGGTATGCTTTTACTATATATGCTGTTTTCATTTGTTTTGTTTTTTAAGATCATAGAAAATAGATCATAGAAAATAGACTGTTACTTTGTCTCAAAATCTATATTCTTTTCTCTTTGTTCTATTTTTAAGAGTTTAGAAGATAGAGTATAGAAAATAGACTGTTATTTTGTCTCAAAATCTATATTCTATTCTTTTTGTTCTATTTTTAAGAGTTTAGAAGATAGATCATAGAAAATAGACTGTTACTTTGTCTCAAAATCTATATTCTTTTTTCTATATTCTTTTTTCTTTGTTCTATTTTCTAATTTCTAAGTGGTTTTCCTTTAGTTAACATATATTGAATTCTTTCCAATGTTTTTCTTTCAGTACAAAGGGATAAGAAAGCTTCACGTTCGATATCTAATAAATATTGCTCAGATACTAAAGTCGCTTCAGATAAATCACCACCAGCCATTACGTATGCCAGTTTGTTAGCGATTTTCTTGTCGTGCTCAGAAATGTATTTTCCAGCTTCCATTTGATCTGTTCCAACTAAGAACATTCCAAGAGCTTGTTTTCCTAATACTTTTACATCCGTTCTTCTTATTGGTTGAGTATAACCAGCTTCAGCCATTAACAATGCATGCTTTTTAGCTTCAGCGATCTGACGATCTTTGTTTACTACAATAATATCTTTACCATGTTGTAAAAGTCCAGTGTCAAAAGCTTCATAACCAGAAGTTGATACTTTTGCCATAGCAATAGTCAAGAAATATTCTTGAAGAACGTTTAATTCCACATCGTTTTTACGGAAAAGGTCAGATGCTCTTAAAGCCATTTCTTTTGATCCACCACCACCAGGAAGTACACCAACACCAAATTCAACTAATCCCATATACGTTTCAGCAGCAGCAACCACTTTATCAGCATGTAAGCTCATTTCGCATCCACCGCCAAAAGTCATTCCGTGAGGTGCTACAACAACAGGAATTCCTGAGTAACGTACGCGCATCATAGTGTCCTGGAACATTTTGATAGCCATATTTAACTCATCATATTCTTGCTCAACAGCCATCATAAAAATCATTCCGATATTAGCACCTACAGAAAAATTTGCTGCTTGGTTACCAATAACTAAACCTTGGTATTCTTTTTCAGATAAGTCAATTGCTTTATTGATAGCCTGTAATACATCGCCACCAATAGTATTCATTTTTGATTGGAATTCTAAGTTTAGGATTCCGTCTCCTAGATCTTGGATAATTGCACCACTATTGCTCCAAACTTTTTTGCTTTCGCGAATGTTGTTTAGGATAATGAATGCATCTTGTCCTGGAACTTTAGTTTGTGATTTTGTTGGAATGTTGTAAAAATAAGTAGCGCCTTCTTTTACAGAGTAGAAGCTTTTGCTTCCAGAAGCTATCATATCGTTTACCCATGCAGCTGGAGCTAAACCTTCAGCTTTCATGATTTCGATTCCGTTTTCGACACCAATAGCATCCCAAATTTCGAAAGGACCATTTTCCCATCCGAAACCAGCTTTCATGGCATCGTCAATTTTATATAATTCGTCTGATATTTCAGGAATTCTGTTTGACACATAAGCAAACATTCCAGCGAAACTCTTACGGTAAAATTCTCCTGCTTTATCTTTTCCTTTCACCAAAACTTTAAAACGATTGATAGGTTTATCAATTGTTTTAGTTAATTCAAGCGTAGCAAAATTTGCTTTTTTAGCAGCACGATATTCTAAAGTGTCTAAGTCAAGTGTAAGGATGTCTCTATCTACTTTTTTGTAGAAACCTTGTCCTGTTTTGCTTCCTAACCAATTATTCTCCATCATTTTTGTGATGAAATCAGGAAGTTTAAATAATTCGTGTTGCTCATCAGTTGGGCAGTTTTCATAAATACCATTAGCAACGTGTACTAATGTATCTAAACCAACAACGTCAACCGTACGGAAAGTAGCCGATTTTGGACGGCCAATAACTGGACCAGTCAATTTATCAACTTCTTCGATAGTTAATCCCATTTCTTTAACTAAGTGGAATAAACTCTGGATACCATAAATACCAATTCTGTTTCCAATAAATGCTGGAGTATCTTTAGCAACAACCGAAGTTTTTCCTAAAAATTTAGATCCATATTCATTTAAGAAATCCAATACTTCAGTTGAAGTTTTTGGACCAGGAATAATTTCAAACAATTTTAAGTAACGCGCAGGGTTAAAAAAGTGTGTTCCGCAGAAATGTTGTTGAAAATCTTCGCTTCTTCCTTCGCTCATAAAATGAATCGGAATACCAGAAGTGTTTGATGTTACTAAAGTTCCTGGTTTACGGAATTTCTCGATTTGTTCAAAAACTAATTTTTTAATATCCAGACGTTCTACAACAACTTCAATAATCCAATCAACATTGGCAATTTTTGCCATATCATCAGTTGTATTTCCAGTCGTGATTCTGTTTGCGAATTTCTGACTGTAAATAGGTGATGGTTTAGATTTTAATGAGTTAGCAAGATGTTCATTTACAATTCTGTTTCTTACGGCTTTGCTTTCTAGAGTTAAGCCTTTTTTAGTTTCGGCCTCGGTTAACTCACGTGGAATGATGTCAAGGAGTAAAACTTCAACACCAATGTTAGCAAAATGACAAGCTATTCCTGAACCCATAATTCCAGATCCAATTACGGCAACTTTTTTAATTGTGCGTTTCATTTTCTGTTTTTTCTGTTTGATTAAATATATTTTTATCTTGTATTAATTCATTTATTATTTCTGAAACCTCAATAAAATGTTTTAATTTTTCTTCAGAAATGTGGTTTCTAACTGTTTCATTAAATTTCAAGACTGTATTTTTAGATAACTCTCTTTTTTCTTTTCCAAATTCAGTTAGATAAATTAAAACCCCTCGGCCATCGGTTGGATTTTTCTTTCGAACAATCAAGCCTTTGTCTTCCATAGATTTGAGCGTTCTGGTTAAGCTGGTAGCTTCCATTCCCATTCTAGGACCTAATGCTGTCGATGGAGTGCCTTCCTCTTTATCGATGCTTAATAGCGCAAAACCAGTAGCCATTGTCCCATCATATTTTGCAGCCTCTTCATTGTACATTCTTGATACAGCTTGCCAGGTTGCGCGTAAAATATAATCTATAGTCTTTTCTTTCATTTGGTAGATTGTATTTGATTATTTAATTTTAATGTGAAATACATTACGATAGTATCTTTTGCATTAATTTAAATCGAATTCGTTTATTGGCAACTATATCGATTTCAAATATAATAAAAAAATATTATGCATGCATAGTATTTCAAAAAATATTTTTTAGTTTGTTAAATGTTAGCTCTGAAATAGAGTTGGTTAAGTTTTCTATTTATCGAATGAAATATAATATTTTTTTTGAAATTTTAGATGTTCGATTATCTGAAAAGTTACATCAGCTCAGTAAATTAGGATCTCGGATTGATATGTCTTGAAAGATATTTCTTTAATTTAAAAAACAGAAAAAATTATTCTCCATATTTAAGTAAAGCTTTCTTTAGTTTATCTTTTATCCGCAATCGCAATCCATTGGGACTAATAACTTCTAATCCATCACCAAAACCCAAAAGCAAGCGTTCTATTTCATAATTAGTCTTGAGTTTTAGTGTAATAATGATGCTTCCGTCCTCATTTTCTTTTTCTAGCTTTTGCGAAGCATGAAAAGGCTTTGTTAAAACATAAGGAGCATTTTCTTTATCAATCCAAAGTTCAATTTTTCTAGCGTTCATTCCTTGGTTCACAGTTACCCCAACCACATCCTTATAAAAATCCTCGGCATCAAATACTTCTTCTATATAAGGGAGGTTAAAATCAAAATCGATACTGGTAATTCGGTCAAGAGCTAAATTGGTTATCGGCTGCCCCCCTTTTTTCTTTCCTACCAAAAACCAACGATTGTTAAACTCCTTTAAAATAAAAGGATGAAAATTAAATTTTTGTTCTTCTCTGGATTTAAAAGATTTATAGGTGATAACAAGAACAATTTTTTTGATGATGGCTTGATAAATTTCATCTAGATAATGTAATCCTTTTAAGTTTTCATTTTTATCAAGATAAATTACCGAATTAGTATGCGATTTCTCCGAATAGATTTTATCTTCCAAACGCTGTAAAATATCCGAAACATCACTAAATAAGGAGAAATCCTTAAACTGTTTTAGCATAGAAACTGTTTCTGTTAGAACATTCATATCAGTTTCTGTAAGTGGAATATCAGTAATTGAGAAATCCTCTTCATCGTACTTGTAAAACTTTTTATCATAAACTACGATAGGAGCATTGTATCCGAGTTTTTCGCTACGCATAAGTTGAATATCCATTTGTATGGTACGTTTGCTTATTCGGTTCTCACGACCTTCATATTCAAATAATGCATCTGAACAGGCTTCGATTAAATCGTCGAGAGTCCAGGTCCTGTATTGGTTCTGCAGGCATTTATCGATTGTTTTGTAGCGTATTAAGGCATTTTTATTTTGTGACATACTATCTTTTTTTGTTGAAAAGTTACACTCCCAATAGCTATCGGGAGTGGCTTAAAAAATAAAACTCTGCGACTTTACGAGATTCAATTTTAGCTTAATAACTTTATTTCTTTTTGAATATTCATTCTTGCTTTCTCCTCATATAAATTCCTGAATTCGTCTGTTTGAAAAATAGATTCATTTTCCAGAAAATGTTTTAAAGCTTTTGCGCGTCCGGGTTTGTATAATAAATCAGGATAAATGCGGTATTCTTTTCTTATTTGTTCAAAGTAAACTTGATAATCTTCCCAATCTCGGGCAAGAATTTTTAAATCAAAATCGATTAGCCAATTAATATCTTCAATTGCATTGTGTTGATGTTGCTGTGTTGCACAAATAGTATCAAAAACCAATTGTCTATCAAATGAAATATTCTCGGGTAAAACGGATAACGCATATTGGGCACTTTTGAGTTCATTATCTTTTTTACGGCTATTGTATATGTAGTCATGATAAAAAATAGAAAATAAAATTTCGTTTGGTTTTTGAAGTTTATCAAGATACGTTTCAAAACTAAAAATCATATCCTTTATATGAGTCAAATTGTGGTAATGTCTTGATTTATTAGAATATGCCTTTTCAAGATCGAACCAATTTTTCTGAATCTCATTTGTTGAAAAACCAATATGTATAAGCAGTTCAGTATATTTTTCTTTTAGATTCATGTTGTTTTTTTACTCAAATATAAAATTCTTTTTTTGCTACGCAAAATAACTGCGCACTACTTCAGAAATCTTTGCTCAAGAAATAAAACGATACTGATTGTCTAATTTTAAAACCAGAAATTATGAAATTCAATTTTTTAAATAAAGAGAAAAAAAATATAGTTAATTACGAAAATGCTGTTGCTTTTCCGTTAACACCAGAATACGAATTGTACGGAGCAGTTGTGACAACAAGTTTGAATGCATCGTTTTATGAGAAAGATACAACACGTTTGGATCGAATAAAAGATTTAATTCAAAAAAGCAACCCAGTATTCGTAGCCAAGTTAGCGGTTTATGCCCGTAATGAAATGCATATGCGTTCAGTACCATTAGTTTTGATAGTCGAGTTGGCTAAAATATATTCAGGAGATGCTTTAATCAGTAAAATGATCACACATGTAATCCAACGTGCAGATGAGATAACCGAATTATTAGCGTATTATCAAATGGCAAACGACCGAAATGGTGTTAAAAAATTAAACCGTTTGTCTAAACAAATACAAAAAGGTTTGGCGTATTCATTCAATAAATTTGATGAGTACCAATTTGCAAAATACAACCGAGATGGTGTGGTGAAATTAAAAGACGCTTTGTTTTTGGTTCATCCAAAAGCGAAAGATGAAGCACAACAAGCGTTGTTCAATAAAATAGTGAACGATACTTTAGAAACACCTTACACTTGGGAAACCGAATTGTCAAAATTAGGTCAGTCTAACTATAAAAATGATGCTGAAAAACAAAAAGCATTCACTCAAAAATGGGAAGAATTGATCGATAGCAACAAAATAGGTTATATGGCTTTGATGCGTAATTTGCGAAACATCATGGAGGCAAATGTGTCTGGTTTTCATATCGAAAAAGTATGTGATTACCTTGCTAATGAAAAAGCCGTTTTGAACTCGAAACAGTTACCATTCCGATTCTTGGCTGCATATCGTGAGTTAAAAGACTTGCCATCAAAATACACTTCAATAGTTTTGGATGCTTTAGAAAGTGCTGTAATGGTCAGTGCTCAAAACATAAAAGGTTTTGCCACCAATACAGCTGTTGTGATCGCTTGCGATGTTTCGGGTTCTATGCAACAAAACATATCACCGAAAAGTAAAGTAATGTTGTATGATATAGGTTTAATGTTAGGTATGTTGATGCAAAGTCGTTGCAAAAATGTGGTGAGCGGTATGTTTGGTGACCGATGGAAAATAATCAATATGCCAAAACGAAGCGTATTGTCTAATGTTAATGAATATTACAAACGTGAAGGTGAAGTAGGTTATTCTACAAACGGTCATTTGGTCTTGGAAGATTTAATCTACCGAAATGAAATAGTAGATAAAGTGATGTTGTTTACAGATGTTCAAATGTGGAATAGTAATATGACAAATGATTCATTTGCAAAATCATGGAATCGATACAAAAGTATTGCACCAAATGCGAAATTGTATTTGTTTGATTTGGCTGGTTACGGTCAGGTACCAATAAATATAGAAAAAAACGATGTTTATTTAATAGCTGGTTGGTCAGACAAAGTGTTTGATGTATTGCATGCTTTAGAAGATAAAGGAAGTGCATTAAATTACATTAACCGAATAGAATTGTAAAAATAAAAATCTACTGCGCGAAATAATTGCGCAGTAGTATTTGAATCTTTGCAACAGAAAAAAAATAAAAACAAGTGTCGTAGATAAGTGTTACTTCGCATTGATAACGCCCAGGACGTGGATTCGAACCCCACCAATTCTGTTTAATTACAGGAATGTAGCTCAGTGGTTAGAGCAGGACATGTCACCTATTACTAGTTGCCTTGTTTTAAAAAAAAAGTATTGGTTTCGTAAATAAGAGTTACTTCTGGGGAATTGTAGTACAGGTTCGAATCCTGTTCTGTTTAGACTGATAGTGAAATGGTAACACACAATTATATAGTCTCTTATTGATTATTATCCAATATTATAAAATAAAAGAATGTCGTAAATAAGAGTTACTTCGTCCCATTAAGGGGAGGAATAACGAAGTTGTAGAATCAGCAAGGTTATCCAGTTCGACTCTGGCTAGACATGCCCCGTTTCTCTTATTGCTTTTTACTTCTTTTTTTACCGAAAAATGTCGTGTGTGAGAGATACTTCGTTCCAAAAAGACTTTCATCAATTGTTACTTTTTCAAATTTTAGTAGATGCCGTGTATAAAGTGTTACTTCGTCTCTTAATGAAAATCATCACTTATACAATATTGCTCTTAAAAAAAGAGTGTCGTCAGGAAATGGTTACTTCGTTCCAAAGAAAATTAAACCATTCCTAAACATTACCTCTTTTAAAATTAAAAACTGCGCAAAATAAATGCGTAGTAGTTTTTGAATCTTTGTTTAACAAAAAGAAGAAATGAATACAGTATTATTAAAAGAGATGATTTCCAAAAATTATATTAGAGTAAACAAACACCCTAATTATGATTTATACATTTATAATTATACCCAAAGTGCCCAATTCGAAAGAATATGGAATGAGGTTACATTAAACTGTAGAGGATTAATTCTTGATGAAAATTTTAATGTGATTGCAAGACCATTTCCTAAGTTCTTTAATTTAGGAGAAATGGAAAACCAAACAATTCCTAATACAACTTTTGAAGTGTATGATAAAGCCGATGGTTCAATGGGGATTTTGTATTGGATAGATGAAATACCATTTATAGCCAGTAGAGGTTCGTTTTCAAGTGATCAGTCAGATAAAGCAAACAAAATGTTACATGGGAAATACAAAAAATCATGGTCGCATTTGGATAAAAATAAAACTTATTTATTTGAGATTATATATCCTCAAAATCGAATTGTTTTAGATTATGGAGCTGCAGAAGAATTGGTTTTACTGGCAATTATCGATATCCAATCGGGAGAAGAGTTTGCGCTGGAAGATATTGGTTTTCCTATTGTAGAAAAATACGACGGAATTAACGATATTGGTTCATTAGCAGCAATGAATAAAGACAATAAAGAAGGGTTTGTTATTAAATATTCGAATAATTTTAGAGTCAAAATCAAATTTGAAGAATATCTTCGTTTGCACCGAATCATCACTCAGGTTTCTAATTTGAACATTTGGGAATATTTGAAAACCAACCAACCAATACAAGAAGTTTTGGAACGTGTTCCTGATGAATTTTTCAATTGGGTGAAAGAAACAAAAAGAGATTTAGAAAATCAATATGCGGTAATCGAAAATCAATGTAAAGCAGATTATAAGGTATTCGAAACTGTCAAAGAAACAGCCTTGTATTTTCAAACATGTAAACATCAGGGAGTATTATTTGCAATGCTTAAAAACAGAGATTATTCAGAAATAATTTGGAGAATGATTCGACCAACATTCGAAAAACCATTTAATAGAGAAGAAAACTAAAATGAGAAAAGTAATTTTAATGAAAGGATTGCCTGGAAGTGGAAAATCGACTTTGGCGAAAAAGATAATCTCAGAGAATCCAGAATCATATAAAAGAATCAATAGAGACGATTTACGAGCAATGTTCGATAACGGAACAACAAGCCAAAGCAATGAAAAGTTTGTAAAAAAAGTACGTGATATTTTAATCGTAAAATGTCTGGAAGAAGGAAAAAGTATCGTGGTAGATGATACTAATTTATCCGAAACGAATATGAGACGAGTTACACAATTGGTTCAGGAATACAACACAAAATACAACGAAAAGGTTATTGTTGAGGTTATCGAAGTAAATACAGATGTTGCAGTTTGTATTGAGCGAGATGCATTAAGAGAAAAACCAGTTGGAGAAAAAGTGATTCGAAAAATGCATGAACAATTTTTTAAAGATTCACCAGAATACGCAATCCAAAATCCAGAATTGCCAAAAGCAATTATCTGCGATCTAGATGGAACTTTGGCATTAATGAATGGGAGAAATCCTTTTGATGCAAGTAAATGCGATCAGGATGAATTAAATGAACCAGTAGCTAATGTGTTGAGAAACTACAAGAAATTAGGATATGAAATATTGTTGGTTTCAGGTAGAGAAAATAGATACAAAGAACCAACGTTGAGGTTTCTTGAAAAACATACAATAGAATTCGATGACCTAATCATGCGAAAAAGTCAGGATAACCGAAAAGATTCGATCATCAAAACCGAAATCTATAACGAATCTATAAAAGATAAATACTTTGTAGAGTTTGTTCTCGATGATAGAAACCAAGTAGTAGATACATGGCGAAAAGATCTGAAATTACCGTGCTTCCAAGTGTATTATGGGGATTTTTAGATTCTTTTTAAGGCTCAATGGTTATGTAGAGTAGACACTGAGGGAAATAAAAATAATCCAACAGACGGAGGTTCAAATCCTTCCTGCGCAGCTAATAAGTCGCGGTAGTTTAGTATGGGAAAATAGTTGGTTATTTAAAGGTTCAAAGGTTTTTAACCGCAAAGTTCGCAGTCCTGATTACGCGAAGTGCGCAAAGAATTATTCTCATTTTATGTCATTTCGACGTAAGGAGACCCGAGCGATAGCGAACAGGCGAAGCAAATCTCCACAAGTGACTCCGTAACGAAAGTCTAATCTTGGTCGAGTTTCTCGCGAAGATTTCTCCTTACGTCGAAATGACAATTTTACGCTTAAAAAATTTTACGCCTACGTGGCAAAAAACAAAAAATAATAAAAAATAAATTTAAGGTAACAGAGAGGAAAAAAAACTCAGCATCTTAGCCTCTCAGAATCTTAGAACCTAAAAAAAAACATGAAAACATATATAGATATCGGAATTAATTTAACCAATAAACAATTCCACAATGACATAGACGATGTCATACAAAATGCATTAGATGCCGATGTATCGCAAATGATACTAACAGGAACAAGCGTAAAGAATAGTGAAGCTTCGGCTGAACTAGCAAAAGAATATCCAGGAATATTATACGCAACAGCTGGAATTCATCCGCATGATGCGAAGAGTTTTGATGCGCAAAGTATTTCAAAACTACGAAACTTATTAAAGCAGAAACAGGTAGTTTCGGTAGGCGAGTGCGGACTCGATTTTGATCGTGACTTTTCGCCAAGAAACGTACAAGAAACCTGTTACAAAGCCCAATTAGAATTAGCAATCGAAGTACAGAAGCCATTGTTCCTGCACGAGAGAGCTGCTTTTACACGATTTATGAGTATTACAAAAGACTATTTGCCACAATTGCCAAAAGCGGTGGTGCATTGTTTTACAGGAAGCTTGCAAGAAGCCAAAACTTATCTCGATAACGGATTCTATCTTGGTTTTACAGGAGCAATATCCGACAGCAAACGTTTTGACCATTTAAAAGAAGTGATTCAGTACGTACCGCTTGACAGAATGATGATTGAAACCGATGCGCCATTTATGCTTCCCAAAAACGTTCCTAACAATCTCTTGAAGAAATACCACGAACGCCGTTGCGAACCAGCTTTTCTGCCTTTTGTAGCAACAACAGTAGCGCAGTTTAAAGGAATCTCGGGAATTATAGTTGCAGAGGAAACTACGAGGAATGCTAAAGAGTTTTTTGGGATTTAGAATTAAAAATTTAATTTGTCTTAACCGCAAATTTGCAAATTTATCTTGTGAGTTTGTGGTTTTTTATTTGTTAATTTGAAACTGTATTACAAATTATAAATGCTAAAAAAATAATTAAACTTAAATACTTTAACAGATAAAACAAATCGATTGATGAATTGGAAATCAGTGTACTTTCAAAGTAATAAAATAATGTTGCTTGCATTTATTGTCTTAGCATTTTCATGTAAAAAAGAAGTAAAAGCAGTACATAAAAAGAGTATTAAAGACACCATTTCGGCTGTAGAACCAGAAGAGGAAAAAGTAATTCCGACCGAAATAGAAAGTAACCTTTTAAAAAGACTTATTAAGGAAGAGATTGGCACCCAGAAATATGAGGAAATGCAAATATCCGAATCGCCTTATTATGTTTCATTTGCAAATGATGGCGATCCTTATACAGTTTCATTTTCAATTTTTGAAAAAGGAGATTTTAATAATGATGGAATCATTGATTATGTAATTAACAGATCATCTGAAGGAATGTTGGGAGGAAATGCAAACACAAATCAAGATTTTATTTTTTATATTATGAAAGATGAAATTAAGGAGAAAGAATCGCATAGTATTCTTGGATATGCTCCTTTTTCTTATAATATAATTGATGAAGCAAATTTTATTGATAATAAATTTAAAATTAAGGTTTCACAAAATTTCAGAACATATTCTAATTCTGTAGGAAATTTAAAATCGGCTTCATTATCATTTATATACAAGAATGGTAATCTATATGAAGAATCGTATTTGACGAGTTGCAAAGTTGCAAAATTAAAATCAAAAACCATTTTTAATGATATTCCTGGAGTAGAAACGCGTACCAGAAGTATCGAAATACATAATTATACCGAAACTATCTTAGAAATATACAAAAAGAATGATACCATAATTAATGCAAGTGTAGGAGGATGCGATAATTTAATGTTAGAGTTTAATGCGTTTTATAAAGTAGATCCGGATAAAATAAACGATACTGAATTTAGAGAAGAAACTGCCATGCAATTTTTAGAATTCTTAGCTAAGAATACGCAGTTTTCAAAAGAAATTAATGTTGCGATAAACTATTATGAAAACAATGACATAACCGATAAATACATCGAAAAAATAAAAGGATATGGTTTTAGGATTTTTATTCGAACAAATCGTGAAGACAAAGAGGAATTAGATATTTCAGTTCAAATTGATAAATTAGATAATCCATATCAAAAAGAGAATTGGGAAATTACAACACGCAATAAAAAACCAACAAAAGTTGATGATGAATATTAGTCTTGATGAGGTTCGTTTTTTAGAAGTATAATAAAATAGTAATAAGGATTGTTTAAAATAGCATATAGATGAGAAAGGTAATTTGTGGTTTTGTTTTAGTTTTTACTTTGTTTTCTTGTAATAAAGAATTGACCGCACAGCAGAAAGTATTTTTAGATTTTGCAAAATTAGAAGATTCCTATTCAGGAGGAGGGGGTTTTTATAATTTAGATTTATATAGTAGTTATGCTGACGAACCTGTTTATAATGATAGTATTTTTAATTTCGAAAAATTAAAAGCAGAATTACAAGGTTCTACAAAGATTTTTAAAAATGATAATGGAAATATTACAATAGATCATTCAGAAGTAAGTAGCATACAATATCCATTTAAACTTGTATTAACCAAAGAACAATCTAATTCTTATAATGTAAAAGTGTTAATTTTTATACCAGATGGATATGAACGGTTTTCTATTGATGAATCTAATATAGGCGAAAAAATTTCTAAAGATGGAGTGAATATAACCGTATTAGATTTTAGAAATGATGCAACAACACTAGCGATTGAAAATACGTCTAAAAAAAGTGATTATTCATATACATATGGGAAAAGAAATGAAAAAAAGGAAAAGGATTCTTTGAATAAAATAGCCGTGGGTTATAATGATTATTTGTTTAGAAACGAAAGGCTCGAAATTCCAAATTATAGATATAGTAAAGAAAGCACAAATGGCCAAAATACAGAGATGCAATTTGATTTTGACAGATTAAATATGAGTTTAGTAGATGATGATGGTAAAACTATTGAAAGCGAAGGACGAATTACAGATTTTAGACATTATTTATGGTATCGAAATCATGATATGCCTTATCCAGATATGAGGAGTTCGTATTTTGATCTAAAAAACAGATATAAAGAAGAAGATAAAAACCCTAATCATTTGTATAATGGGATTGATATAGTCACTATACGAGGTTTAGGAAAAATTAAGAAGCTCAATTTCTTTTTACGATCTAATAAAGGACAAGTTAAGACAATTGACTTGGGAGCAATACCAGTTCTGGAAAAGAAAGAAGAAGATAAAGAAGAAGATAAAGAATATGCATATTATTCCAAATATAGAAGTTTTGCGAATTTAAATGATTCTATTGTAAGAAATGATTTAAAAATAGGTATTTCAACTTTAAAAAAAGAGAATTCATATATGATTTATGCTTCATTGCCACCAAAATACTCCGGAAATTTAGATTTTTCATTTTCTGATATGTATTTAAAAATAAGTGAAAAAGACTCGCTAAGGATATTTAATTATGAAAGCGCGATGTCTAGAATAGATATATTTGGACAATATTCTCCTTCTAATATTACCGCAATTGAAATAGAGAATAGAAACAATGCTTATGACAATGTTGTAGGGGAAATTAATATAGAAAAACCTGTATATGAAGAAAAAATATATAAGATTAATAATTTGCCTAAAGGATATAGCTACGACACTAAAAATAAATCGTTGAAAATTAAATTTGAAGATGGTTATTATAATGATTACACTATATATGGAGTTGCAAATTTAAATTCTAAGAAAGCAATACCTAATATTATAGATATAATAAAGGGTGATCAAATTCAGTGTAAGTTTAAAAACTCACCCTCACATATAATTATACGACACAGAAAAAGTGTAGCAAATATATCTGTCCCATTCAACCTCAAAATGGTAAAAGAACAGAACAATTAAAACCTGCTTTTTTTGCTACAACAGTTGTGCAATTTAAGGGAGTTTAAGGAATTATAGTTGCAGATTCCTATTTAGGGGCAAAGAGACAAAGGCACAGAGAGACAAAGCATAAAACTTAAAGCAAGTAGTATAAAATAAAACCAAGAGTATAAGGAACTTTAGTTTTACACAAAATAATCCCAAACTTGTCATTTCGACGTAAGGAGACCCGAGCGATAGCGAACAGATGTAGTAAATCTCCACGAGTAGCTCGACAATTTAAGAATAAAACTTTGCGACTTAGCGTCTTTGCGAGATTACAAACGAACCAAAAAGCAAAAAACTTAGCGTCTTAATGCCATGAAAAATCAGGTGTTTGTACTGGGTTTAAAGGCTATTTGTTTTAATTACATTTGAAAACCAACCATGAAAGAAAAAATACTAGAAAAATTAAAAGAAATAGAAAACGACAAGCAAGTCGAAATACTTTTTGCTTGCGAATCGGGTAGTCGTGCTTGGGGATTTGCGTCTCCTGATAGTGACTATGATATCCGTTTTATATACAAACACAAACCAGAATATTATTTATCGCTTTGGGAAAAACCAGATGTTATCGATTTTATGACCGAAGATGATTTGGATGGTTCAGGTTGGGATTTGCGGAAAGCCATAAAGTTATTATCAAAATCTAACGCACCTTTGATTGAGTGGTTGTTTTCGCCTGTGGTGTATTATAAAAACGATGCATTTTTGCAAGAAATGCAAGAGTTAGCCAGAGAATGTTTTTCGCCAATAGCGACTTTACATCATTATTTAGGAACGACTAAAAACTTTATGGATGTTTGCGAAATGGAAGAAGTAAAACTAAAAAGTTATTTCTATGCTTTACGAACTGCTTTAGCAGGGAAATGGATTATAGAAAACAATACTTTTCCGCCTGTTGCTTTTGCTGATTTATTACCAATAGCACCACAAAACATACAAGATAAAATAATAGAATTACAAAATATAAAAGCCAATCAAGACGAAAAGTATTTGCACCCAAAAGAAATTTTAATAACTGATTTTTTATTGGGAACTGTGAAGTTTAATCAAGAAAATACAAGTACCTTAGGAAGCGGGAAGAAGATGAATGAGGAGTTGGATTTGTTTTTTAGAAAGATGATAGAATAACATTTATGAAAGAACTAAAACAGATAGAAAATTTATTCACACATATTTTTAAAAGGAGAGAAACTTCAATTGATTCTCAAGAAATAAAAAAATATTCTGAATTAGAAAAAAAAAGTGTAATTAAAGCAAATACTCAGGGTAAATATGAAGTCGATTTATATTCCATTGAAGTATATAACTATTTGAAAAAGTTAGTTTCAACAAAACTAAATAGTAGCTTATCTGAAGATATTAGTGAATCTTTTAAGACTATTTATACGCTTGAAGAATTAATAAAAGTAGAGAATGAATATGAAAATATAATAAATGCTTACTCTGAAATATTTAATGCATTTAAAGTTAGTTATTTAGTAGAGTTAGATAGTAAAGGAATAAATATTTTTTCATATTACAATGAACTGAAAAAACAAATAAATGTTATTTATGAATTAAAAAATTTTGATAGCTTATTTTATAATTTTCTTGCATTCAAAGATATAGAGATAGATCAAATTATTGAATTTTTAGAAGTAAATAATGATGAAAATAGCAGATACCATTTAAACAATTATCTCCATTCAATTGTTGAAAAAAAAGAAAATTTTTCAATAAGTTTGATTCAAAATCTTATAGGCAAACACCAAGAAGAAACGCCTCACTATTTAGTAATTCTAATTATTTCAATAATCAATAAAGGTAAAATAGAATATTTAGAAAAACTAAGAGAAAGGTTAATAAATAATACAAAGGAAATACTATGGGCTTATTCATTATTAAATTTAAACTCTCACTTAGTTTATGATGAACTATTAAAAATCATTCAAAAAGATAATAGTACTGAATACTTATCCCATAAAACTAAAATTATTGAAAGTTTGATGAATTCTCAGTTTTTTTCTTCTAAAGATTCTGAAACGATACCAAACAAATTATTTGAATATTTTAATAACCCAGATGATAATGAGGTAAATAGTTATTTTGATATACTTTCATATAGTTTTGAAAATATGGAAGAATTAAAATACGAACTTTTACTTGCCTACTTGAGTCGGACAAAAAATATTAAAGTGGTAAGTACTTACTTTAATAATTTTAAAGAACCAAAATATCTATTTCATTTAATAAGTGTTATTTATAATAATGGTGGACATAGAAAATCAATTAATATTTTTGAAGAACCATTATCACATTTTTGGTCAAATTCAAGAGAAAAAATGGAAGAATTCATTTTATCACTAATATCGATAAAACTAAAAAATGGATTACTACCAATTGAAATAATAGTGGCAGGGAGAGAAAATTCAATGCAAATTGATTTGTTAAAAATACAGACAGAAGAAGACCAAATATTAGCAATACTAATGATTTGCAGTTACCCTCATTCGTTTGATAAACTCTTACCCGTACTACTAAGATTAAAAGATTCTAAATTTTCAAAAGTAGTTGAGAGCCTTCAAAGAGAATTAGGTACTCTTGTTTATGAATGTTATCACGAAAACCTAATAGAATGGTTAGAAAATTTAATCCCTAAATCAAGAAATAAAGCAACTTTTCTAAAACCAATAAAAAAAACTCTTGATTTATATAGAGAAAATAAAAAATTAAAATATAAGAATAACGACTTGAACCCATATTATAACGAAAAATCATTTATGGATCTATATTATAGTTTAGAAAACGAAAATAGAGCTAAAATGATGGAAAGTATTAGGAATAATCCTTCTGGTCTTTCTAGTTTTTTTAAAAACACATCAATTATTAGAGGAAATAGTTGGCGTTTTGAACATGAAGAAAATGTTATGCCTTTAGGTAAAGTTGAAACTCAAATGTATATAGATACAAGAGCTTATAAAAACCCTGAATTATTTGAATACCAACTTGAAAGATTCAATAAATAATGAACATCAAACCAACAATAATAAAGGAATATTTACAATCTTTAAAGGAAGATAATGAATTAGATGTAATTTTTACAATTCTACTTCAAACGCTTGAATATGAAATACTTTCAACTCCTAAAGAGTATAAAGGTTTTTCTCAATATGGCAAAGATATAGTAACAGTAAGAATAGACCCAACGGATGGTGTTAAAAAACGTTTCTATTTTGAATTAAAAGCAGGCGATATTGATAGCCAAAAATGGAATATGCCTGGTAACGGTGTACGAGATACTCTTACAATGACTGTTGATGCTGATTTCAAAACTACCTATAAGGATTTTGATAAATTACCTATTAAAGTTATTTTAGTTTTTAACGGCATGGTTAGTGAAAAAATTCGAACAACTCTTAATGGATTTTCACAAAAAGAATTTATAGATAAAGGCTTTGAATTTGAAGAATGGAATATTTTTAAAATATCAGAATTATTATCAAATGAAATATTTAACAAATATCTTTTGATTAATGATGAGAATATAAGGCTTTTTAATAGAGTTTTAGTGAATCTAAATGTTGTTGAGAATGTATCAAATGATTTTGATGTATTAATAGATAATTTGTTGTTTAAAAATTCATTTTCTAAAAAGAAAGGCAACCTTAACCGTAAACAAAAGCTCATATTTCAATCTATTAATTTAATAGCTTATATAATTTATACAGAATCAAAAAACTACAATAACTTATCAATTGCTAAAAAATACCTAACACATTTAATATTAAAATATTGGTTTTGGATTTTAAAAAACAAATTAGATACCAGTAAGGAAATAATAGGTTTATTCAATCAATTTTATAAGTTTTACAACACAGTTATTGAAGAATATCTAGAAAGAAATTTAAGACTTTTAGAGTTAAAAGATGGTTTGTATTATGAGGATAGTGGTAGATATGAACAAATAGGCTATACAACCAGAAGTTTTGATTTCATTGTTGTTTTAAATTCTTTTATATTTTCTATTAAAGACAAAATTCAAAAAGAAGAATTTAAAGGGTACATTGATAGAATAAACAATACTTTACAAAATAACAATGTATTATCAAGACCATTGCTTGACATACATTCTATTCCAATAATTGATTCACTAAACTTGCTAATTTATTTCGGAGATAAAGAATTTGCAAAACAATATTTAATGAATGTTTTAGGATATTTAAAGTTTCTAAAAAAGAATTACAATAAGTTTCCTGATGCTGCTAATAACATTAAAAGTGTTATTAAATATACTGTTACAAGTGTAAAACCAGTGTATTATATAGATTCAATTTCTCCATTGTTAGCTGTATTGATGGAATATATTGTAATTTTAGATTTAGAACAAACATATTATGATACAAGAAAATTTGTAATTGAAAATGATATTACTTTAGGTTTATTTGTTCCACATCAAGGTATTAATTCTAATTCAAAGCATCTCATTGAAGATTGCGAAAATGACTTAGAAGAACAATTATTTTCTAAATCTGTATTTGATGGATATCAAATTGAAACCAATATGTTCTCTGATTTCAATAAAGAATTATCCTATGAAGATTTCAAGAAGAAGCTTTTAAAAAGAAAAGATGAATTTCAATATGAATATAAAACTGATAAATGTGGATTTTCTTCACTAAGAACGATTGCTCACTATTACTATAAAACACCATATTTTCCTGATTATTGGCGCAATCATATAAATTAATTAAAATGACCATCCAAACCCTAAAATCCCAAAACCTAATCTTATTCGAAGTAATTTCGGGAAGTAAATCTTTTGGGTTAAATACACCAACATCAGATACGGATATAAAAGGCGTTTATTATCTGCCGAAAGAAAAGTTCTTTGGACTCAATTATATTCCGCAGATTGCAAATGAAACCAATGATGAGGTCTATTATGAAATTGGTCGTTTTGTAGAATTGTTACTAAAGAACAATCCAAATATATTAGAGATTTTGGCTTCACCAGAGGATTGTATATTGTACAAACATCCGTTGATGGATAATTTGAAGCTAGAAGATTTTCTGTCTAAATTATGTAAAGATTCTTTTGCTGGTTATGCGGTTACACAAATCAAAAAGGCGAGAGGTTTAAACAAGAAAATTGTAAACCCAATGCCAAAGGAAAAGAAAAGTCTTTTGGATTTTTGTTATGTCTTAAAAGGTTATGAAACGATTTCATTAAATAGTTTTTGATAGAAAATAATTGGAATCAGGAGCAAATAGGTTTAGTTAATTTGCCGAATTCAAAAGGAATGTTTGCGATGTTTTATGACGAAAATAAAACGTTAGGCTATAAAGGAATAATTCAGAAAGAAAATTCTAATGAAGTTTCGCTTTCGTCAGTTCCTAAAAACGAAAAGCTAATTGGTTATTTATCTTGCAATCAGGATGGTTATTCTAAATATTGTAAAGAATACACCGAATATTGGAGTTGGATTGATAAACGAAACGAAGAGCGTTACAATACAAACCAACAACACGGGAAAAATTACGACAGCAAAAACATGATGCACACGATTCGTCTTTTGCAAACTGCCGAACAAATTCTGGCAACAGGAAAATTAAATATTAGAGTTCCCAATCGGGAAGAATTACTCGATATAAAAGCAGGGAATAAAGATTATGATGCTTTACTAGAAATGGCTGATAACTTAATTGTTTCTATCGAAAATCATTATCAAACATCTACTTTACCTGAAAAACCAGATGAGGATAAAGTCATTCAAACACTAATTGAGATTCGAGAAGAACTGTATAAATAAAACAAAAAAAGCGCAAACCTCAAAGATTTGCGCTTTTTCAATTATATAAAAGAAAAAGAATATTATTTCCCTTTCATCAATTTTTCTAAAAATTCAACTTTGTCTTTTTCAGCCTGAACCAAACGTTCGTAAAGTTCTATAACTTTATCAAGAGGATTGAAAGTGCAATTATTATTATTAGGACCATTTACCTGACCATTATTAAAATAAAGGTATTAAAAACAGATTCGTCTGTAAATTCGACAAAACAAGCCTCCAGTGACACATGCTTTGCAAGATTTGGGTTTTAGGCTATATTTAAAAGATGGTTTTATATTTTAAAAATTTGTGTTTGTCTGAAAAATCTTTTATTTTTATTCCTCAACCTCACCAAACAACAGAAGAACATTACAAGAAACTTTTTGAGCTACACATAACACAAAAAACATCGAAAAATTATAGAATTATGGGAATATGCAAAAAAGCCAAGAATATGTATATCAATGTAAAAGGTACACATACAGTTATTGCAGGAGAAATATTCGAAATCGCTGAAAAAATATCAATAGTAGCAACAAAGGATGACTTAAAGTTAATCTCAAATAAAAAAAATATAGTCAAAGGAAAAGATGGTGTTGTATTTGGTGAACCAAATTTTGAAATACCAAAAAATGAAATTAAAGAAAGTGAGTTTAAGCTAGAAAGTACTTATATTCACGATCACATTAAAAGTGTAGCTTCTGAAATGGTTACAAAATTTACTGAAGACAATACAGGTATTGTTTACAAATTGTACAAAAAAATTGCAGATGGAAAAGTTGTTAATCCATCAATTATAGTTTCTAAAAATCCACATTCAAGTGATATTGCTTTTTATGATGTACAAAATGAAAAAATTGTAGTTTGGGAACATGATTTAAAAAATATAGAGAAAGACAATGACAAAAAAATAAAATTAGCTTCAGGACTCACAACATCTTATGGGAAATATATCGATACACTTCTAAAAGACGATTTAAGCCCCAAAGATAATTTAGAAATATATGACTACGACCTTTTCAAGTTTGACGCTTTGGGTAATACCATAGTAATTATTGCAAAATTGGAATCGCCAAACTATAACGGAAATTTAGAAATTAGTTTCCCTAAAGAAGAAACCATAAAACCGCAAACAAATCATTATAGACAAAATAGAAATACACGAGGGGGTCCAAATCCAGTAGATTTTGATGACTATGAAGATTCAAGTGCTAGTCTTGGTCCTAGTGACCCACCTTTAAATATGGGATTGAAATTTAGTTTTAGTCTTAATGGTGGTTTTTCAGCAAGTTTGTATGCAGGAATTTCAAAAGAAGTGGCAAGAGCAGGCGATATGCATTTAATGCCAAGTTTAAATGCTGCTTTAACTTATTATGGTTACGGTGCCCCTGGTACTTCATCATTAAGCCGTAATTTATTTAATGCCACACTCACGCCTGCTGTAACATTGGGAGTTACAACCGGAAACTCTCTCAATATGAATTTGTTTACAAACTTTACTGGTTCGGGGATAAACAATCCCTATGAATATGCTTTCACTGTGGGTTCAACAGGAGTATTAAGTTCAGGAAAAGGTACTAATAATTATGATAAAGCTGGAAATAGAATAAAAGACCCGTACAATTCCCAAGACAACCCAAACAGAAATCAAATTGTGGGTGGTGCATCTATCAAGTTAGGCAATTTTATGATTTCGTCTTACAATGACATTTATAAACCCCACTATTTCTTGGCATGGATTCCGACCAATACTGGTCAGCAGGTGTAAATATGCAAGCCAAATTAACTGGTAAAATAAGTATGGCTTACGCTTTCGATTTATATTACGGAAAATCAAATAATAAAAACCCTTACAATCTTGATAAAATGATTAACGGTCAAAACTATGACCATCAACAATTGTTTGATGTTTTGTTAAATCGTGGACAAGAAACATTTTCTTTCACAGATGCCGATGGGATTTTAAACACATCAACTAAGTTTGGTTATGGAACATTTTGGCCATCGAATAAAATGCATGATACGATTAAGTTTCCAACGATACCAAAAGAACCAAAAATGCCAATTAGACGAGATTATAAAAATGATGAAACATATTATGAAGATAATGTTCAATATGAAAAAGATAGAATTCAATATGAAAGAGATTTAGAAAACTATAATCAAAGTAAAGATTTAAAACGAAATCCAACTTTTCATCATCTTTTTGTTGTGTACAAGGAAAATTCGAAAGAATCCGATTTAGAACGAGTAAGAACATATTTGGATGCAGGTATACCCGAAAAAACAAAATTATTACAAGAATTTTATAAAATAGAAGATAATAATAATGAAGATCAAAATAAATAAAATAATTTTAAATCTATTAGTCCTTATACTTTTTAATAGTTGTACGGCATCAAAATCATTTGGATATACAGATACAGCTTTTAAACAATATTTAATAGATACTAAGAAAATGGATAAAGATGCAGCTATTAATGATAGCTACTATGATAAGTATTATTTAGAATACATGAGATATGAGAAGAAACAACAAATAACGAGTAACCCTTATCTAAAAGTAAATCAAGTTTATGTTCATTATAGAACAAACAATTCTGTAGAATTCTCTGTCTATTCTGACGAGGGTACTTTCTGTATAAATACTTTTGATTTAGATATGAATGGGGAAATTTTGAGTCTTCCTGAAAACGGGATAGTCAAAGTAATAAAGCCAATTCGAGTTGAAGACTTTGGAGATTTTGAAATCACAAACGATTTTATTAAAACTAGAAAAAGAAGTAGAACACCGTTTAGAGAATGGTATGATTATGTTAATGGTACTATAAAAAATAATACCATTCATTTTACAGAAAAATATATTGGAACAAACCGTTATAAGTTAAAAAAAAAATGGCTTGTAAAAACTCGTAAAACAGATCTAAAAGAAATATATCAGCCCAATTTAAAAGCCACAAAATATAAAGACAAATATGGTTTGGTATATTTTATAGTTACTGGAGAGTTTAATGTGGAGTAGTAGTTATATAATACACCACTAAAAAAGTAAGGCTTCTTGTAATAGCTACTACAACGGATTTGGGCATTTGGCTTAATGGAAAGTTGGTTTTGTATCTGGGATATTTCGGCAAATCCGAAAATAAGACTTAATTTAATTCCAAACCACTTGTAGTAAGGGAACGTTATGCTGGATTGCCCTCGCCCAGCGAAAACTCTCAACTTTCGTAGCAACAATTTAAAACAAAAAAAGCGCAAACCTCAAAGATTTGCGCTTTTCTATTATATAAAGAAAAAGAATATTATTTCCCTTTCATCAATTTTTCTAAAAATTCAACTTTGTCTTTTTCAGCCTGAACCAAACGTTCGTAAAGTTCCACAACTTTATCAAGAGCATTGAAAGTACAATGATTATTAGTGTTATTTACCTGACCATTATTAAAATAAAGGTATTAAAAACAGATTCGTCTGTAAATTCGACAAAACAAGCCTCCAGTAACACATGCTTTGCAAGATTTGGGTTTTAGGCTATATTTAAAAGATGGTTTTATATTTTAAAAATTTGTTTTTGTCTGAAAAATCTTGTATTTTTATCCTTCAACCTCGCCAAACAACAGAAGAACATTACAAGAAACTTTTTGAGCTACACATAACACAAAAAACATCGAAAAATTATAGAATTATGGGAATATGCAAAAAAGCCAAGAATATGTATATCAATGTAAAAGGTACACATACAGTTATTGCAGGAGAAATAATCGAAATCGCTGAAAAAATATCAATAGTAGCAACAAAGGATGACTTAAAGTTAATCTCAAATAAAAAAATTATAGTCAAAGGAAAAGATGGTGTTGTATTTGGTGAACCAAATTTTGAAATACCAAAAAATGAAATTAAAGAAAGTGAGTTTAAGCTAGAAAGTACTTATATTCACGATCACATTAAAAGTGTAGCTTCTGAAATGGTTACAAAATTTACTGAAGACAATACAGGTATTGTTTACAAATTGTACAAAAAAATTGCAGATGGAAAAGTTGTTAATCCATCAATTATAGTTTCTAAAATCCACATTCAAGTGATATTGCTTTTTATGATGTACAAAATGAAAAAATTGTAGTTTGGGAACATGATTTAAAAAATATAGAGAAAGACAATGACAAAAAAATAAAATTAGCTTCAGGACTCACAACATCTTATGGGAAATATATCGATACACTTCTAAAAGACGATTTAAGCCCCAAAGATAATTTAGAAATATATGACTACGACCTTTTCAAGTTTGACGCTTTGGGTAATACCATAGTAATTATTGCAAAATTGGAATCGCCAAACTATAACGGAAATTTAGAAATTAGTTTCCCTAAAGAAGAAACCATAAAACCGCAAACAAATCATTATAGACAAAATAGAAATACACGAGGGGGTCCAAATCCAGTAGATTTTGATGACTATGAAGATTCAAGTGCTAGTCTTGGTCCTAGTGACCCACCTTTAAATATGGGATTGAAATTTAGTTTTAGTCTTAATGGTGGTTTTTCAGCAAGTTTGTATGCAGGAATTTCAAAAGAAGTGGCAAGAGCAGGCGATATGCATTTAATGCCAAGTTTAAATGCTGCTTTAGCTTATTATGGTTACGGTGCCCCTGGTACTTCATCATTAAGCCGTAATTTATTTAATGCTACACTCACCCCTGCCGTAACATTGGGAGTTAAAACAGGAAACTCTCTCAATATGAATTTGTTTACAAACTTTACTGGTTCGGGGATAAACAATCCCTATGAATATGCTTTTACTGTGGGTTCAACAGGAGTATTAAGTTCAGGAAAAGGTACTAATAATTATGATAAAGCTGGAAATAGAATAAAAGACCCGTACAATTCCCAAGACAACCCAAACAGAAATCAAATTGTGGGTGGTGCATCTATCAAGTTAGGCAATTTTATGATTTCGTCTTACAATGACATTTATAAACCCCCACTATTTCTTGGCATGGATTCCGACCAATACTGGTCGGCAGGTGTAAATATGCAAGCCAAATTAACAGACAAAATAAGTATGGCTTATGCATTTGATTTGTACTACGGAAAATCAAATAATAATAACCCTTACAATCTTGATAAAAATATTGACGGTCACAACTATGACCATCAAAAATTATTTGATGTTTTGCTAAATCGTGGGCAAGAAACATTTTCTTTCACTGATGCCGATGGTAATTTGAACACATCAACCAAGTTTGGTTATGGAACATTTTGGTCATCTAACAAAATGCACGATACAATTGCTTTTCCTTCTGTGCCAAAAGAACCGAAAATGCCAAAAGAACCTTTAGACAACTCAAATGAGAAGCTAAATAAAAAATATAATGAAGACAAAATTAAGTATGAAAATGATTTAATAAAGTATAAAAAAGACAAACAAAACTATGAAATAAGTATGAGTTTAAAGTCTAGCCCAACTTTTCATCATTTATTTGTGGTGTACAAAGAAGATTCAAAAAAGCCCGATTTAGAAAGGCTAAAAACTTATTTGGATGCAGAAATCCCAACAAAAGCAAAATTATTGCAAGAATTTTATAAATTAGAGGAAGAAAACAAAAATAATAGATGATAAATAAAATAATTGTATTTTTATTACTGTTACTTTTTATTAATTGTAGTAGTAAAAAAATAGATATTAATGATGAATATCGTAGTTATCAGATTGCTAAAGGACTTGACCCAAGTGTTAAAAGATCTTTTCAACATTTTAAAGACTTTTTAACCTATAAAGATTCTATTAAAAAACAAAACGTAATCAAAAGTCCATTTCTAAAAGTAAACCAAGTTTATATTTATTACAGTCAAACCGAAACACAAACGTTTGGCACATTTATCGATGAAGGCAAACAATCTGTAACATTTGTTATTTATTCTGACGAGGGTCGTTTTTGTTTGAGTACATTTGATTTGAGTAGTACGTTTTTTAGTCCTCCTGAAAATGGAATTATTAAATTAATAAAACCTGTGAGCGTTGAAGATTTTGGAGGTTTCGAAATTACAAATGATTTCATAAAAACAAGTAAAAGAAACAAAACTCCATTTAAAGAATGGTATGATCATGTAAATGGGAGTATAAAAAATGATGTTATTTATTTTACTGAAGGATATATTGGAAAAGAATATAAATTTGAAAAAAAGTGGTACGCCGTAAAAAAGAAATTTGATTTTAAAGAAGTTTATCAACCAAATTTAAAAACTGAAAAATTTAAAGACAGTTATGGTCTAACTTATTTTAGAGTTACTGGGGAGTTTAATGTGGAGTAGTAGTTATAAATACACCACTAAAAAAAGTAAGGCTTCTTGTAATAGCTAGTACAACGGATTTGGGCATTTGGCTTAATGGAAAGTTGGTTTTGTATCTGGGATATTTCGGCAAAATCCGAAAATAAGACTTAATTTAATCCCAAACAACTTGCAGTAAGGGAACGTTATGCTGGATTGCCCCCGCCCAGCGAAAACTCTTAACTTTCGTAGCAACAATTTAAAACAAAAAAAGCGCAAACCTCAAAGATTTGCGCTTTTCTATTATATAAAGAAAAAGAATATTATTTCCCTTTCATGAAATTTTCTAAAAATTCAACTTTTTCTTTTTCAGCCTGAACCAAACGTTCGTAAAGTTCCACAACCTTATCAAGAGGATTGAAAGTACAAGCATTATGATTAGTGTTTCCATTTCCCTGACCATTATTAGCACTATTATCGTAAAAGTTATTAAAGAAATTAAAAACAGATTCTTCCGAAAAGTTTTCGATAGCTTCTACTGTAACGCCAAGTGCTTTTGCAATTTCAACCAGTTTTTTAGCATCCACTTCTTCGCTACCTTCAATTCCGGAAATAGCTTGTTGGTTTGAACCAATGGCTTGTGCAAGCGCTTCTTGTTTCATACCACGAAGTTCTCTAATTCGGCTAATATTTCTGCCAATGTGTTTGGGTTTAGTTGCTGTGCTCATAAATTCAAAGGTATTAAAATTTTTTAAAAAAATAGAGATTCGTAAAAAACACAATTAATCTATAAAATAGTATTCGAGTTGTTTTTTGCAGAATGTAAATATATGCTTTTTCTTACTTTAATTTTAAAAGTATTTTTTGTTTATGGAAAGCTTGGGAGATAATTATGTTTCATAAATTTAATTAAATTTATTATTTTTGTTGTTGTAAATCAGGTATTTATACGCTGTTTTTAGCTTTTAAATAGCTCTAAATTTGAATTGTAATATCGAATAACTTGGTTGGATATTAATTTATTAATTTGAGTTTATAAATGAAAAAACGAAATAAAATTATAGTAGTATTTTCTTTTTTATTCGTTAGTACATTTTTGGTTGCTCAAAATGAAAGATTAATTATTGGCAGAACAACAGGGCAATTAGCTATTAGTAGCAATTTAAAAATAAGAACCTTTGGCTTTGCTAACACGCTTTCGGGACAAGTTACTCTGCCAGGATCTTATATTGATGTGAGGGTTGGAGATAGTGTAAATATCGATTTTTGGAATATTTCTCAAGGTAATCCTGTCTCTTTGTATTGTAAGGAAATTGAATTCTTACAACTGAATAAGGAAAAGGAACTAATGAAGATAAAAGAACCAGTTCATCATATGGAGCATGGTTTTTATTCTTTTCAGGCTAAAAAAGCAGGAACCTATCTTTATTATAGTCCAGAAAATTATCCTTTTAATCTTCAGGCAGGTATGTTTGGAGTGATAGTTATACGTCCAAAAGAGAATCATGCTACAACAGTTGAACCCTTGAGCGAAGTGCTCTGGTGTAGTTACGAAATAGATACTAAATGGCATACAGATGCCATTATGGGTACAGAATATGATTATACAAATAAGCCAATAATTCTTCCAGTTTATAAGCCTAATTACTTTTTTATTAATGGTGAAACGGTTCTTAAAAATAAAGGTTTACAATCGGTAACACATAAAAAAGAACCAGTATTGCTTCGTTTGGTAAATGCTGGATTATACCTTCATGAAATAGTGTTTCCATCTAATACAAAACTTCAGTTAATCTCTGGAAACGAGACTAATATAATGAAATTGTCTGATGGATATAAAGTACAGCTTCAACCAAGTGAATGTATTGAATTACTCAGTTCTTTGGAAAACGTAGGAGAGAAGGAATCTATTATGTATCATTTTATAGATCCGATTTCAAAAAAGGAGTATTACAAGGCTAGTATTCCAGTTTTCTATTAAAATTTAAAAAGCCAATTATGAAAAAAATATACTGCTATTTTATTCTTTTATCTTTTTCCATCACGTTTGCACAAAGCAAGCCTACTTTTTCTGTGGTTGGTAATGCAATAAATAAGGAAAGTTTGTTAAAGAATAAACGATTAGATGTTTCGAAAATTAAAGTCGAAAATATTTCTAACAAACCCATATACCTTGTTTGGGAAACAGTCTCGAATACATTTCCTAAAGAATGGGATTGTTCGATGTGTCAGCATGGAGCTTGCCAGATAGGAATACCAAAAGGATCAGCTTTTAGTAAGTTAAATCCAGATCAGCAAGGATTTATTGCTATTCATGTAATTCCTGTAAACAAAATAGGTAATGGAACCGTGAAATTTAAAATTTATGACAAAGCAAACCCTGCTTATTCTAAGATTTTAACTTTTGAAGTCGAAGTACTTTAATATAAATAGACAATTTAATATTCACCCTAAATCTAATCAAATGAAAAAAATTACTAACTTATTTTTAATTATCCTGATTACAGGTTTATCCTATGGTCAGAGTAAAGCCAATGCAAAATATACGCGTTGGAATGTTAATACGTTCGAAGGAAGGGCTAATCTAGAAGCAATGAATATCGCCTTTGAAAAAATGCGTGCATTAGGTTGTGAAAACGGCATTTCTTGGTATTATCAAGGGGCAATACATAGTGTTCCGAAAACAATTAATGGGGATAATAAACTTTGCCCAGAGTATAAAAACATTAAAGATAAATTATGGGCATGGGCAGATTGTACACACAATGGATCTGATAGAGCTGCTTTAAATTTTCTTTTATGGCATAGAATGTACATTTGGTATTTAGAGAAAATTGTTCGTGAATTATCTGGGAAAGAAGATTTTGCTCTCCCATATTGGAATTACGGAAGTAGGGAAAAGGTAGATAACATTATGGCGGCACCCATAAGAAATAAATCGGGCTCTTTATATACTGCAGCGAGATATAGTATTCTTAACGATGGTAAACCAATACTTCCTAATCAGGTAAGTGAGATTCAATCGGCACTTTCAGAATTGCAAAAAAATCCTTCTTTTGGCGGAAAGGGTGGATTTACTAGAAGCCTAGAAGGTGCGCCTCATGGATATATGCACAATCTTATAGGTGGAGGATATGCAATACCAAGCGAAACCTATTATAATGAAATATTCCAAACAAATACTTCGGGTTTAATGGCAAATGTTGAATCAGCAGGATTTGACCCTGTTTTTTGGTTACATCATAGTATGATTGATCGTATTTGGGAATCTTGGGATGTGTCAGAATATGGCCAGCGTCCTACATTAGCAGAGTTAGAAGCTAACCCTTGGTCTTATGAATTTATAGCTCCCAATGGAGACCACATTACCTACACGATGAAGGAAGTTTACGATATCGTTTTTAACCTAGATTATCAATATGATACGTTGCTTTATGGATCTAAAACTCCGGTTGTAGCGGTAAATGAGACAGGAAAAAATAAAATTTCATTTCAAGATGCTAAAGAAGAAGTTATTTGGGAACAGAAAGTAGGTAAGGTACTTGAGCCAACTGGTTTTACTCAGAAAGTAAGCAGTACATTAGCAAAAAGAACTAATAAAGCTTTTAAAAGTGCTAATTCTAAAATGCTACTAAATCTAGATGTAGTAGTTTACAAAGAGCCTAAAGATTATTATACGGTTTATCTTCGTTATCCAGGAAAGGCGGATCAATATGTTGGGACAATGACTTTCTTTGGGATTGCCCATGATCACGGAATGGATGAGGTACATTCAAAATCAGAAAGTGGAGTAAAACTTAATTTTGCCTATTATATTTCGGATAATTTATTAGATACTGATAAAGATTTTGAAGTAATTATAAAAAAGAGCGGGGGTGGAGATGCTAAAGTAACACTAGAAAAAATTAGTGTAGTAAAAGCAAACTAACACAGAAACTAAAAAGTAAAAAATCGCCCGAATCAGCTATCGTATGGACACAAGTACAAAACAAACACGAATTTCACTAATTAACACTAATTAGTTTGTGAAATTAATTTCACAAACTAAATCAATCTATTAAGATTTGTGCAAATTCGTGAAATTCGTGTTCAAAATTGATTACTAATATTTGTGTCCAAACGGTAGTTTTATCAGGGCGATTTTTTATAGGAGTAAAATCTAATTCTTTAAGAAATTGTCATTTTAACTCCCAAAATATGTTTGCAGATTCCTCTTTTGCCTTGATAGGCAGTAAACCAATCACAAGTACATCTTTGGTTTAATCCTTCGATAATCACTTTGTGTATTACGCCTGAACCTTTTACTTTGGCTTCAATATAATCGGCTCTGCGTTCTACGATTTCAATGTCTTCATTATCGATTAATTTTTTGGCATTTTTGAGTCTTGGATTTAAAGACAAAATACGTTCGGTTTTAAAAGGAAGACGTCTATAAAAATGTGCTTTTTCGCTTAAATCATAGCCTAATAATCCCATTGAGGATAAATTAGAAGTTAGATTATCCATTGTACCAAAATCAATATCGTTTTCGATAGAAAGCATCGTAGGATCAAAAGTTTCATTCGATTTTAATAAACTGTTCAATCCGTAAACCCATTCTATTGGTAAGTTTTCGGTCATGGTTTCAAGAACATTTCCTTCGCCCGAAAATCCACGGTACGAATCGGGAGAAAAAGCCATTAACAATTGCATTTTCCCAAATTCAGAAACTATCGCACAAGTTTGTTTATCTGAAGATTCGTAGATGTAAATTTTATCTACAATTGCCAGAATTCCTTCTAACAATCGCAAACGCTGTACACCGCCAATTCGTACGCTATCGTTTGTAGCCAAAGTCGAGAACATGAATTTCCCCGCTCTTTTGGTGATAAAAAAATCTCCTTTTACGCTTCCCTTTGGCAAACTTTGAAATAACTGAATGGTCTGAATTTTATTCAATTCATATTTAACATCCATGTCGGCAAGATAAAGCTGCACACTCGTTAAACCTTTAATCCATCGCATGGGTAAAGTCACTTTCTTTTCGGTCACTTTAGCTTTGGTTGTAATGACCTGTACTTCTTGCTGACCAACGGCAAGGGTTACTTTTTCGTTTTTTTGAATGGCATTCAGTGCATTTAGCATTGGGTCATTAAAATCGACATTGGTTGTTCCGTTGGCAATAAATTCGCCATCAATAGCTTCGGGTTTCATGTCTAATCTTACATAAACACCATTGCAGGACGAAAATCCTTCAAAACGCAATCGTTCAGCTCCTGCCGATACAATCGGATCACGAAGACTTGGAGGAACAGGGCCAAAACTAGAACGAACCACTTTGGCAATTGTACTCCAACATTTTGCAGTAACATAAGGATCGGTTAAACTTCCCCAGAAAAAGCAAGGGATATTATTAACTTCTTCTATTTCGGTTTGATGTGCCAAAACCAAATTATTAATTCCTTTGGATTTGCTATATGTAGAGATTCCTTTATAATTATATTCTAAATCAGTCATTTTTCTTTATTTTAAAATTTGCTTAATCAATGATTTAAGCGAAGCATTATCTTTCCATTGCTCAAAGAAAACAGTTGCTTTAGGCGATGGTTTTTGATTTGTTTTGGTTAAAACATCTAGATAGTTTTCGACGATTTTTTTGAAGCTCGTTGGTAACTTGTCTTTTAGATCAAGATTTTCAAAAAAGGAATTGAACAACTTCAGTAAAGCATCGTTATGCAATGGCGAAACATCTTTTATAGCAATTAATCCATCAACCATTCGTAAGAATACGCCATATTTTCCAGTTGCTAAGAAAGCCAGTTTCTGAGCAAAAACATCCATATCAATCGCTTGTTTTTCGATCAAATTAATCAAAACCTCAGAAGCCATTAATCGGATGTCTTTCTTTTCCTGAAAGAAACTACAAGCATATAAAAGCAAAGAAGTGTCTGAAAATGTAAACTCAGGACGATTTATAATATCCAGAAAACCTTTTAAATCAGGTTTTGATCCATCGCCAGTACCACAATTTTGCAATAGCGTTATAGCAAGTGCATCATCATTTTGTGGCGTTAGACTGTGCCAGTAATTGGTATTTCCTGCTGAATTAAGTAAATAATCCCAACTATTAGGGCGCTGATAGATATCCAGGCTGTACAATAAATAATTTGGAATTTTTGAGTAATTAGGCAAGTCAAATCGGAGTTCATACCAAGATGGAGTTCTCTCTTTTTGTTTGGTTTGATAGTTGGTCCATTCATTCCATTTTTCTTTAAATTTAACCTGAGGTACAAATGAAGAAACTACAAAAGGAACCTCTTTTAAATATGTATTTTCAAATTCGGTGAAAGTATCATTTGGATAAAATGTTCTTGCTGCTACAGCCCAAAGAGATAATATTCCAGTTTCTTTGGTTGTTTTTCCCATTGTTGCCAATAGTTTCGAAAATAGAGATTCGGAACCTAAATTTAATTTTTGATCTACTCCCAAACAAAAGGATAATAACTGTTTCAGTTCTCCTTCTATTTTATCCAATAGCGGCATAGCTTCTTTGGTATTTTCCCTTGGCATTCGCGAAATAGCAATGCTTAAATCTAGAAAATCAATTTCTTCGTTTGTATTTTGATAGGCAATAACCCTTTCTAATAAAACCTTAGGAGCAACCCAATACGGTTTATGGCTAGGGAAAGAGAGTAGAGGTAAAACCGAATTTTCATTTATTTTTTGCTGTACTTTCTCCAATAATGGTTGTGCTAACAGCAGCGTATTGATTTTAGAATAGTGTTTATGCTTGCTATTGAATTTATTTTCGATGTTTATAATTTTATCCATCAAAAAGGTTTTCACATAATCTTTATTTACACTTTCAAAATAGCTCTTTTGCAGTTGTTTTAAATAAGGTTGTAATTGTGCTGAATAATCAGAAGGGAACAAATCCCTTTGCATGATATATACGTTCAATAGAATTTCAGTATCCAGTACTTCTTCTGAACCGATAAAGTTTCCGAACTGAAATACAACGTCATTCCAATCAGTAGGAAGCTGTACTTCTTCGATAAGTAAGACTTCTTTTTTAGGAGCAAATATATATTCTTCGAGATTAGAATCGTCAACCGCTAAAGCTTCATTATCAATAAAATTGCTTAATCCCGATTTAATATTTCCTTGCATCAAAGTAACATAAGAAGATAGTTTCTCTTTAAGTACAGCGTCTTTTTCGGTTGCAATTTTTACAATTATCTTACTCGCTCGTTCTTGTAATGCTAAATCTGAAATTACAAAAACGTCAGCTATAATTGATGCAATCGTTTTGTTTAATTTAGGATTCGATTTACCAATTTTTTCTAAAACAGGCAGTACACTTTTAATCGCAGCTTTGCAATCACTACGCATCATTAAAGGTTCTAGCCATTCAAAAAATGATTTGGTTTTGAATTTAGGATGCTCGTACATTTTTTTAACAAGCTCGATTCCGTAACTTGTTATTGGCGGATACGGATTATGTAAATAAGAGAAAATATTTTCCTGATGGATAATAAGTTCTTCTGCTGTTACATTAAACTCTTCGATTCTTTTTCTGAAAAAAGATTTCAGGTTATTGTTCCATTCTTTGGTTTGAATCAGGATGGCATTTTCGATAAAGAAAGTACGTTCCATTTTATTATCGTCTAATAACGATTTATAAAGTACTGCCCAAGTTTGAAATTCATCATGTGCTTGAGAATCATTATCTCTAAAGAAACTGTTATGAAGAATCGTTTCATAATTAAACAATTCCGGAATATCTCTTTGGTACGTTAGCTTGTCATTTAATGAATTAGTAATGAACTTTCGAGTTTTCATCTTGGCTCGCCATTCATTAGTTGCCGCTAAAGTTAAAGCATATAATTCTGGATTAAATTGTAATAAATCCTGATCTTCTAGTTTTCGTAGAATATGATAATTAAAGCCAACCCAATCTTGTTTTTTTATCTTGTCTAGTATAAAAGTTCCTATCCAGTTGGGTTTTGCCCATAATAAAATATCCAGGACTTGCTTTTTTTCGTCTATTTCGTTTAATAAATTTAGAGTTTCATCCCAGGAATTAATGTCAGTTTTATCAAATAATGCAATAGCACTTAATGTAATGATATCACTTTGTATTTTATCTCCACGAGTTCCCCATCCGTAATCATGTTTGCCTTTTTTTACGTAATCTGGATCTTTAGACAACTCAGTGTACGTCATCCAATAGCGTTTGTTTTTCTTGATGTGCTTTTTTAAGGCTTCAATATTTCCTTTTGATTTCTCTTGCAGGAAAGGCAATATTAAATCAATGTTTTTAGATTTTATAATGGCATCGTATTCTTGTAAAATTAGATCAGCATTTGCGCTTTTGGCTGTTTTTGGTTTTGAAGCTATTGTGACATCACCAGTTTCTGAGTATCCTTTTTTTTCTTTTTCGGCTACTAATTTTTCGGCGGTTTTTAAACATTCATCAGCTGTTGCAAATTTTTTTGTTTGGGATGTACCACTGGTTCCATTTTTTCCATAAGTAACAGTGTATTCTAATCCTGTAACTTCAATTTGCCAAAATTTATCGGAATTCCCATCTATGTATTTTAGGTGTTTTTTCATGCTATTATAGGGACTGAATTGATATAGAATCTTATAATTAGATATTTAAAAATATGGAATTATTCTGACGTAAACCAAAAAAACATGTGGGATTATTGGTCGCTATTTTTGATAGAATGATAAATGTTTCAGGATTAATTACATAGGATTATTTAATTATATTAATAAAAGACCTACATTTGCCCTCGAAATGAAAATAAAGAATATACATATGAACCTGTTAGTAAAACAATATAGCGATCGTTTGGTAGGGAGTTTCCCTGCTGATGGTTATGGATGTGATATGTATTTTATAGAATTGAAGAGTAGATTGTAGTTTCAAATTCAACATAAAAATATAAAAGCGTCCTGATATCGGGACGCTTTTTTTGTTTTTGATACATTTTGGCTTCGCTTAATGTGATCATAATGCAGTTCAACATGATGCTAATTGGACTGGAAATAACTTTTAAATAAAAATAATTGAAAAAATAAAGGATAAAATGTTTAATGATTAAACCTAATAGCGAAATATAATCTTGAGAAGTAATCTGATGAGAGACAGTCATTTGATACAATTAAGGATCTGCTTATGTAAGCGGACAGGGATTTCTATGATTTTAAATAGGAGTTAATCAATTGATTACCAGTAAAATAAATTTAAAAATGATTTGGATAATTGATTTTTTAGACTTTATCTTTGCCGAAGAAAATTTGGAAAACGAATTTCTAATAATGACAATGATTTCAATATATAATAAAATACACAAAATGAATTTCACTCATAACACATATAAAAAACAACTATTAAACCCGAGTTTCGATCTTGGATTTATTACAATACAGGTGCATAGATACTGGCAATAAGATACGTATATCTTATCAAATCTCACGAAGCACCTTTAATCGGGTGCTTTTTTTATGCTCGAAAATAAATAATTCTGTATTTCAATTGGTAGAAGGGAGGTTAATTAACCCTGAATGGAGGTTCGAGTCCTTCCGGAATTACATTGTTCTCTAGAAGGAACTGGCTCATTGGGGTTACTGGCTAACCTTCCCGACTGTCTCTCGGGAGAAACGGGTTCGATTCCCGTATGAGCCGCTAATTTTTTTTGAAGGCATAGAGGAGGAAAGGTTCAAAGGTGCAGAGGTACAGAGGTACAGAGTTCCGATAGCTGTCGGAATAAAGATTTTAAAACTTAGCCCCTTGGCGTCTTTGTGAGAAAATAATTTTACGCATTATATTTTATCAATCTCTCGCTAAGTCGCAGATACGCAAAGTGAAACGAAGTGGTTTTGTACTTTGGTTGACATTTTTTCAAGAGCTTAAAAGTCTCTTTTTAGATGCTAAATAAAAAAGTTTTCTAGTTTCTAATTGTCTACGCAGAATAGTTGCGCAGTATGATTTGAATATTTGCTCAAGAAATAAAATACGTTCTTTTAAATAAAGTAAATAAAGAAATTGTAGACAAGATGGTCTATGGTTTTAAAAATATCAAACAAGTCCTGTTGCGTGTTTCTGTATAGCACCATTGTAGGGAACTTTTCGCGAAAGCGTATTATGTTTTTCTATGCAACTTGATTTGGAGGTTTTGATTGTTTTCCAAAAAACGATCTCCTCTATCGGTCGTGGGTTCGACTCCCACTCACAGCAATGTGATAGTTCAGTCAGGTAGAACAATAGAAAGTAGCAGGTTCGAATCCTGCGCCGGAGTCAGATTCGGTTGGACGATTGGTATGTCAACAGACTTTTATCTGTGTTTAGAGCGCATCACTCTTAAAAAGATGCATAACCAAAGAAAACTGATTTGTCTTTGTCTGTGGAACTAGGATTGTAAAGTTCAAAATTTCACACTCATGATAAAACCAGTGCGAATAGCAATGTATTTTGAAAAACTCGTTTTCTTTTCGATTTGATTGTTCGAGTGATTTTTTTAGAATTTAGAATCGCTTTTACAAAATAGAATCGCAAAACAATTGGAGTAAACAAATAACAAACTATTGGTCCGTTTTTCTCTGAGGAGAGAGGCAATGAAGTTTTTTTATTTAAAGATTAGGATAGAGAATAGAGGATAGAGAATAGAGGAAAGAGAATAGAGTATAGAAGAAAGACGATTTATAGAGATTAGAGAAAATCATTTTAATCCTTGAAATCTGTGGCAAAACAAACCGTTAAAAAATTGAAGTCAAGCATTTGGCTTTTGAAATAAATAGTAAATAAAATAGAAAATCTTTGTTTGAACTTGAAACAAAGAAAACTAAAAACAAAAATAGTGATGATAAATAGAATTAAAATTAATGCATATCAAGTAGGGTTGGTATTCGAGAACAGAAAATTGGTTAGAGTATTAGAAGAAGGTTTGCACTGGGTTTTTGGAAACAAAAATGTTATGATTTATGATATGGGATTGCCATTTCAGGCTCCATATGAATTGAATATAATATTACAAAATGACGTATTGGCTTCTATGCTTGAAATAGTTGAGGTAGCCGATAACGAAATTGTAATGCAATTTGTAAATGGTAACTTTAAAGAAGTTTTAACCGCAGGTAGATATGCTTTCTGGAAAGGAATCGTGAAAAATGAATTTACTAAAATAGATTTATCTAAAATTTATATCACCGAAAATATTCCAATGAATTTATTGGAGAATGCAAAATTGAGGTTGTACATAAGAAAATTCATTGTTGCCAGTAATGATAAAGCATTGTTATTTGTTAACGGAGCCTTTACAACCGAATTAAGAGCTGGAACTCATTATTTTTGGAATAATGCGATTACAATCGAAGTAAAAACAGTTGATGCCAGACAGCAGCATGTTGAGATTTCTGGTCAGGAGTTATTGACTAAAGATAAAGCAGGATTGAGAATTAATTTCTTTGTGCGATACCAAGTGGTGGATGTCATGAAAGCTTTGGTTGATAATAAAGATTTTGAAAAACAATTGTATGTTGCCATGCAATTAGCTTTGAGGGCATTCGTAGGAGGTTTAACTTTGGATGAATTGTTAGCTAAAAAAGATACGATTGCAGAAAACATTTTAGATGAAGTAACAACTAAAATAAATGAGTTAGGATTGGTAATTTCTGATGCAGGTATTCGAGATGTAATCTTGCCAGGTGATATGAAAGAAATCATGAATCAGGTTTTGGTTGCTGAGAAAAAAGCACAAGCCAATAGCATTATGCGAAGAGAGGAAACTGCTTCAACAAGAAGTTTGTTAAACACAGCAAAGTTGATGGAAGAAAACGAAATGTTGTGGAAGTTGAAAGAAATGGAATATGTAGAAAAAATCGCAGATAAGATCGGTGAGATTACAATTTCAGGTGGTGGAAACGTCATTGGTCAATTGAAGGAAATTTTCGTTAAATAAAGGCTCTTTTAAATGAAAGAGAAATTTAAAATATTAAAAAAAAGAAAAAATGAAAACTACAGATAAAATTATTATCATAGATTTAGAAGCCACATGTTGGCAAGGTGAAGTCCCGAAAGGGCAGCAAAATGAAATTATTGAAATTGGATTAGCCGTCTTGGACTCCCAAACAGGAATCATTACTAAAAATCAGGGTATTTTAATAAAACCACAACGCTCCAGTGTGAGTCCGTTTTGTACAGAATTAACGACCATTACTCAGGATTTACTGGATAAAAATGGAGTAAGTTTGGAAGAAGCGATCGAAAAATTGACAGATGAGTATCAACCCGATTTATATACTTGGGCAAGTTACGGTCAGTACGACCTTAATATGCTTAAAAAACAATGTAGGTTGTTTGGTGTTCCATATCCAATGGGAGAGGAGCACATTAATGTGAAAGTTCATTTTGCAGAGAAATTCGGTTTACAAAAGCCAACGGGAATGAATGGTGCTTTGCATTTATTAAATATTCCGTTAGAAGGAACACATCACCGAGGTGTTGATGATGCAAAGAATATCGCTAAAATTTTGCATTGGTCTTTGCATAATTAAAAGTATGTTATGTCATGCATTAAATAAGAAAAACCACGAATTTACTATTCGTGGTTTTACAAAAAAATAGTAGACAAAAGCAATTATACTGATAGACATACTTATATAAAAATAATTTTATTGTTTTATGTTTCTAATTGTGTAATAGGTTGATATAACACTTATAAGCATAACTATTGAATGCGATTCATCGTCTTTTACTATACTTAAATTAAAATGTTGAATATATCCAATCTACTTCATATTTAAGAAAAATATTTCCCTTCGTTTTTTCTATTACATATACTTTAAAGTATTTGTGATTTCTTGATATTGGCATTGCATTAGATAAAGGAATCTTTGTTTTTGTTCCTTTTTGAAACTCACTTATTTTTTTTTTGAAATATAAATATTCATTATCTACTAGATTCTTAGGATCTTCTAAATGATATTTTTTGAAATTTTCAATACTTAGAGTATTTATTTTAGAATCAAAAATAAAAGACTCTCCCTGCATGTGAAAATATATTTTAGTACCATCTTTTATTTTTTTGTCTCCCTTTGACTCATCAAAAAAGACATGTTTAATTGGTTTATTATAATTTTCATCACCACTATAAAACTTATCAAAACAAGTTTTATTTGTTTGTGCTGTTATTATACCAAACACTAAAATCATGAGTATGCTAATTTTTTTTTTCATTTAATTACAATTTTTAGGACCATTATAAAAATTATTCCTAATTAAAATATTTATATCTATTTTTTGACTAGGAGTTAAATTATCCCAAGCTATTGTAGTAAGTCCTCTTTCTTTATCTAAGACTCCTAAGCCTACCCATGTAATCGCTCGTTTTTTTAATTTTCACAATATCAAGATTTATGATCTTTTCTGAATCTATTTAATTTTTTTTATCAATATGGAAACACCAATCCTAAGTGAAATGTTGTTCCTTTATTATTCAATCGAAAAAAATGGTTCAACCTGAATATATTCTGTGTTTTTACCTTTTTTGCGTACTAGAAAAATGACGTATTGATCAAAATACCCTGTAAGTTTATAATCCTGTAGTTTTTCTTTTTTGTCATAAAAGTTAGATGCTCTAATAAACTTTTTTAAACATAATGTATTTTTGTTTTTAAAATCATTAGTAACGTTTACTTCTTTAAAGAAAAAAGCACCTTTACTGCCACCGCTACTATCTTTTAAATAGTAATCCGTAGGTGCTTCAATAAAGTTCCGTATATAATTACTGTCATATTCGAAAAAAATAGAGTCTTTTTTTATTTGTTGTGCTCTTGAAGAAATAAAACAAAATATTGAGAGTGTAATTATAATTGTTGTTTTCATAATTAAAATTTTATAATGTTAGTTTGAGCAAGTAACTGTTTTTGTTAATAAGTTACTTCTTTTATCTAAATTAGCAATTTCCTTTTTTCTTTCTTCTGATAAAGATGTCCATGCATCAACACCACTTTCTTGTAGTCCGTGCCATGCCATTGCTTCGTAAAATAAATCACTTGGTTCTTCTCCAAAATATTTTTTATAACCATTATAATCACTTGTAAGGACATCTTTATGAAATTCTTTTAATGCAGTCTTCATACTTTGTAAATATAGTGTAGCAATGTTCCCGTGATCATTTTTATATTTATCATATGTTTTTTTAAAATCTTCTCCTGAGTCACCAATTTCGTCAGATTTTGTATTAAGTTTTCTAAAAAGATCGGCATGTATATATTCATGTAAAATTGTTCTTGCTGCTTCCAAAGAAGAATTTTCATTTGTTTTTGATGTACTTATTTCAATTGTTATTACCTTATTTCCCACTCTATGGATTGTTCTTCCATTTATTTCTCTAAGAATACCATTCTTATCAGGATTAATTACTTTGTCTTTAGAAATGATTTCAATATCAAACTCAGATGTTGGTCCTTGGAAGTTTGCTAGTAGTTTTTTTACAAAAGAACTTCCCCTTTCATCTAATAAAGTGTTCAAACATTTTGCTTTGCCTGTTAGGTTATTTATTATTTGTTCTACTGAAGGAGAACTTGAACCACCACCACCACCACCGCCTCGAGGAGGATTTGTATATTCAGGTGGATTAACCACACCACCAGATGAGAGGCCACGCGGGATAAAAGTCATAGGAGGGAACGATGGTGGTGCTGATGGAGATGTAATTATAACCTCTCTAAGCGGTATTGGAGAACCACCGCTACCACCAGTTGGTTCTTCTTCATCAGGACAATAATAACAAGGGTCAGCTACCATTTTGCTTTGTTCATTGTTACTGGCAGATGATAACATTGCTATTATCCCTTCTTGAACAACTTTATTGTTCTCAAATTGAGCCGCTTTTATAAAACCATTTTTCAAATCCCAAGAACTAATGTATCCATTAAAATCACCATCATCTATTGATTGACTACTTTTTTTTGATTTTTTATCGGGAAATATCTCAAAGATTATTGCTTCATAATTATTTTCACTTATCTTATAAAGATACAAATTTTGTTTCCAAATTTCTGATGAATTTCTTTTGCGTTCAACGATAGGAACAATAATGGTTTCAGTCCCATCTTCTGAGGTTGTTATTTTGGCTTGACTCCAATTGTATTCTAAATCTTGAAATAAATCAAAATTTGGGCTTTCAGCTTCGTACTTTTCAAACCAAGTTTGAACATCTAAGGTTTGATTTGATGTAGTTTCTTCAGTGCTACAGGAGCAAACAAAAATAAAAAAAAACAAGAAAAGATAAGATATAATTTATTAATTTGTAAGTATTTTTATCCATGTTTATAATTTTTAAATCACAATATAAGATTTTTTTTACTTAATTGAAAATAAATTTAATCTACGCAAAATAATTGCGTACTTTAATTTGAATATTTGCTTAAGAAATTAAAAACACGTTCTTTTAAATACAATAAATGAATTGATCAGGTCAAGTTAAAGTTACTTCAATAACCTTTAAGATATACTTTGACAATTACCGATTAATACATTTATAAATAATGGGGCAGTAGCTCAGCGGTTAGAGCAGGTTAGTTTTGAAATTATCACTAAAGGTCAATCTTAACTTACTTCTAGCACTTTTAATGCCCAGGTCGTGGGTTCGAATCCCACCTGCTCCACAAAATTAAGGTCAAGTGTTTCTTACTTCAAAAATCTTTTAGGTAGAACCAGAAACACAATTATCTAATTATTAAAATCATTAAAAATGAAAACAAAAGAATTTTTAAAAATAAGTTTACGTCAGAATGCAATTTTTATTCCAACAGAATTAATTGCAAATGATGTTGAAAAAATATCTAGAACAACATTGGCTTTAGCTGCCAACGTTTCAAAACTGGGATTCACTTTTTCTGAATCGTTATTACATGCTTTAAACAATGTAAATCCAAATTATAAAGTTGAAGTTTTGGAGGTTTTAAAAGATGTTTTAGGAACTAACAAAAATTGGACACCATTAGTAAAAGAATGGAATGTTCCTACTGGAGAATCTATTTTAGATCATATGGTGACTTTGTTTGCTAATCTTTTTAAATCTAGTAACGGAATTACTTTGCAATGTGGACATATTATTCCTAATGGTACTTTTCCTTTAGAAAGATATAATGGCTGTCCTTTTTGTGGAACTCCATTTGAGTTTGGAGAAATTGAAAATTTTGGACAAGGAAGCAAACTAAAAGTTTTAGAGTTATGGTCGGAAAAAGAGTTGAATGATTTCTTTGTTTCGTTATTAACATCAAAAACAGCTTTGGATGCTACTCAGGTAGAAAGTTTAAAAACTTTAATTGCGCATTTGCCACTGCCAGATGTTGCTATTGGAATGAAAGAAACGTTGATGCTTGTTATCGACGCTTTAATCGAACAAGATCAAGCCGAAAAAGCAACACAATATTTTAAAACGCCAACAGATATTTTGAGGTATTTATGGTATAAGAAAACCAATTTATTGCAAATTATAGATCCAAAAACAATCATTCAAAGAGTTGAAAAAAACAATCAGCATTTGGCTCATTTCTTGGATAATAGTGCTAAGTCTAAGTTGACAGCTAAAGAGAGCTTAAAACTTAAATATTCTAGAAAAGAATGTTTGATGGTTGCCAATTGGTTGAATAATCTTGAAATGAGCGCCGATGCTGCTTGCGAAATCATGCATCCAAAAAGAGGAATGTGGGTTCGTTTTATACGAGCGTTACGTTTACCAGAATATAGTAAAAGAAAAGGCTTTGAAAAATTAGCCGTTTTATTAGATACTTTCTATAACCAGACTTACGAAGTTTGGCAAGGCAATCTGAATCACTTTCGTTTGAAATTAGATGCAGATAAAACTTTTGCTTTGCTAAAACAACGCCCAGGATTATTCGCTCGTTCGTTATTTTCGAATATGCTTTGGTTTGGAGCAGATGAAACAATTGCACATTTTAATGAAATTATAGATAAAGTACCAGCGCGTTTGATTTTTACTTTGAATATGTATGCTCAAAATTATTTTGATAAAACGATTCAAAGAAGTGTGAAACCATTGGGAGGTACTAATAAAAGAATTGAACCAAATCGATTATTATCATTATATACTGATGAGCAATTGAATGCAATGAAAAAGCAAATTGAAGATATGTGTGTCTTGGCGATGAAGAAAAGATTTGCGGCTATGCCAAATGATAATAAGACAATTTATATAGATCCACAATTGTTTAATATGCCAGTTTCAATAGGAGATAGAAGCGAAACTGTTCAGGATTTACCAGTTGCTTTAATGGGAACACGTTTCCCGATTGAAGGTAATGAAGTACGATTATTTATGCAATGGGGTAATGATTTACCTGCACAACATCTGGATATGGATTTAAGCTGTCATATTGCTTATGAAAATAGTGCCGATATTTGTTCTTTTAGCCGATTAGAAACCACAGGTTGTAAGCATAGTGGAGATATCAGATATATTCCGAATAAAATTGGAACAGCTGAATATATAAACATTAATATTGCCGAATTAGCAAAAGCAAATGCCAAGTTTGTAACCTTTACATGTAATGCGTATAGTAACGGAAGTATAACTCCAAATTTAATAGTAGGTTGGATGAATAGCAAACATCCGATGAAAATATCTGAGAAAACAGGAGTTGCTTATGATCCATCTTGTGTAGATCATCAGGTACGAGTAACACAAAATGTTGCAAAAGGGCTAGTTTTTGGAGTGCTGGATGTAGCCAAAAAAGAAATTATTTGGTTAGAGATGACTTTTGGAGGCCAAGTTGTACAAGGATTAGATTATAAAGGTGTAAAAGCGTTATTGTCTAAGCTAAGCAGTAAATTAAACATAGGTAGTCTTTTGACTCTTAAAGCCGAAGCACAAGGATTGGAAATTGTAGAAACAACAACTGCCGATGAGGTGTACGATGCAAATTGGGCAATCAATTCGGCTGCAGTTACTCAATTATTAATAGATTAAAAAAAAGAAAACCACGAATGTACTATTCGTGGTTTTTCGATTTAATTATAAGACTTTCTTTCGTAGCCAGTTTCTAATCGGTATATCATAGCATTTCATCGTAAGATAGGCTACTGCTATAGAAACGATAACAGTTAGTAAAAAATAAGGCCATGATTGTGCTAATGATAGTTTATTATTGGTTACCCAAGCCATATATACATAGGCAATAGGGTAATGAGTTATATAAACAGGATAAGATATATCTCCCAGAAACTTACAAACTCCAGCTGCTTTCTTTCCTTGTACTTTTCCTCCAGCACCTAGCCATATAACAAAAGGAAACAATATGATTATGCAAAAACATTCAAATAGACGATTCCAAATATTATTATCTCCTCCTAAATGCGGTACAGATAAAAATACAATTAATAATAAACTCGCAGATAAAAATGCATTTTTAGTATAGCGTAGTTTCCCGATTCGGGCTAATAATAATCCTGCTAAAAACGGAAATGTTAAGCGGGTAAAACCTATTCTTAATTGTGTAGGATCATCAATTGTCCATCCTCCGATAATATTACCAGCAGGATTCGTTAAAGCATAATGAATGGTTATTCCAGCAGCTAGTATTGTTAGAATAGATAAAACTATTTTAGATGTTTTTCTTAAAACAAGTGCATACGCAATATTAGCAATATACTCGAAGAATAAAGACCAAGCAGGGCCATTTAATGGGTGCATTTCACTCCATCCTCTTATATCTAATCCTCTGCCTACAGGAATTACGGTAAAGCCAATTAACATAACTAATAGCATTTTCCATAAAGGAACATCATGTATGCCTCCCCAACCCATACCAGCTGAATCCTGAAAATAGAATAATATTGCCCCGATTAGCATTCCTGCTATAATCATTGGCTGTAAACGAACGATACGACGCTTGAAGAAATCTTTTAATGACATTGTACCCCAACGATCATCATAAGCATACGCAAGTACAAAACCAGATAGCAAAAAGAAAAAATCAACAGCTAAATAGGCATGGTTAATAATTAGTTTTGTAAAATCGCCATGAGAATGGACTTCAAAAACATGAAATATAACAACCAAAATAGCTGCTACACCTCTTAAACCGTCAAGTATTTCATAATGTGGTTTAGAACTTTTTAAATCTGTCACTTCTTTCATTAAATAGTAGATGGATTAGAAATAATTATTTTTTTTCGTAAAAATATAATAAAAAACCACGAATATAAATTCGTGGTTTCAATTTTTTGTGATAAAAATTTATCCTTTTTTAAAGCTTCCGTTGTCTACATCTTTTAAGAATTTTATTACGCCAGGGAAATAATGTTTAGGATCATCATATTGAGAAAGATGACTTCCGTCTGGACAAAATAAAAAGCGACCGTTTTGTACTTCGTTTGCGATCCATTTCATATGTTCCGGATCCATGGTATCGTATTTAGAGCCAATTGCCAAAGTGGGAATTGTAATTGTTTTTAATCTTGATTTGATGTCCCAGTTTTTTAAAGTAGCATTTCCAGTTATCCCAAATTCGCTAGGGCCTTGCATATAAACATATACACTCGGGTTGATGTGTTTAAAACACCTGTTTATAGATTCTGGCCATTCTTCAAGAGGCATTCTTAGAATATGCTGTGTGTAATAATTTTTAAAAAGGAGTTCGCTGTATTTTGGATTTTCAAAATCATTCTTAGCTTCAATATCCTGTAGTTCTTTTAAGATTTTTGGATCCATTTGTGGAGCGAGAACATCTTTGGCATATTTATTATATTCAGGAACACTAGCCATCATATTGGAAATGATAAGGCCTTTTAAGTTTTTCTGATATTTCAGAGCATATTCCATAGCAAGGATTCCGCCCCAGGATTGACCTAAAATATAAAAGTTAGAATTGTCTAGCCCTAATGCAATACGTACTTGTTCAACTTCTTCAACAAAGCGCTCATTTGTCCACAAGCTACTATCAGTAGGCTGATCACTATAATAAGAACCTAATTGATCATAATAGATGTATTCGATACTTTCGTTAGGGAAATAACCGTCAAAGCATTCATATAATTCATGAGTAAGTCCAGGGCCACCATGCAGTAATAAAACTTTTATAGTAGGATTGTTACCAACAGTTTTTGTCCATACTTTAAATTTTCCTTTTGGTGTAGTAATCGGAATCATCTTTATCCCACCAGTAAGTTGGTCATCGCGTTTAGAAAAATCTAAATAAGTTGCTTTAACGGGATCGATTTTAGTTTCTTCTTTACAACTAGAAAATAATATAATGCTTAAGAAACAAATGATGAATTTTATTCTCATGATTTTTATTTTTATGATTGTTCGGAACGAATCTAATCTTTTTATTGCAAAAAATTCCACGAATTAATAGAAATTAATTGGTGGAATTTTTATTTAATATCAGATTTACAGTTTCTTATGTGTTAACTAAAGAATGAACTTTTAAATCTATTATGTGATAATGAGCGATTGTATTTATTCGCCGTAGATTTTCTTATAAAGTGGCGCGTAAATTTCTTTGATTATTTTACGTTTTAGTTTTAAAGTTGGTGTTAATTGACCACCATCAATAGACCAAACATCTGGAGTAAGTTCAAAACGTTTGATTTTTTCCCAATGTCCAAATTTTTCATTTACAGATTCAACTTCTTCATTGATACGCTTGATTACTTGAACGTTTGTAATGATATCATCGTTAGAGTTTCCTAAAACTATTTTATGAATTTTAGCCCATTCTTTTACAAATTCAAAGTTAGGCTGGATAAAGGCAGCTGGCATTTTTTCGCCTTCACCAATAACCATTATTTGTTCGATAAAACGAGATTGTTTCATCATGTTCTCAATCATTTGAGGAGCAATATATTTCCCTCCCGAAGTTTTGAACATTTCTTTCTTACGATCAGTAATTTTAAGGAAACCTTCGCTGTCGATTTCTCCGATATCTCCTGTATGGAAATAACCATTTTGTAAAGCTTCTGCAGTTTTTTCAGGATCTTTATAATAGCCCAACATCACGTTAGGTCCTTTACAAAGAATTTCTCCGTCTTCAGCAATTTTCACCTCTACATTCTGAATTGGTTTTCCAACAGTTCCAATTTTAAAACCTCTGTTTCTTGTGTCATTTACAGAAATTACTGGCGAAGTTTCAGATAGTCCGTATCCTTCCATAACTGGTATTCCTGCTGCTGCAAAAACACGAGTTAATCTTGTTTGCAATGCGGCACTTCCAGAAACCATTAAATCGATATTACCACCTAAACCTTCTTTCCACTTACTGAAAATTAATTTACGCGCTATTTTTAATTGAAATTCATACCAGAAACCATTTGCACCATATGGTTCATATCTTAGACCTAAATTAATAGCCCAGAAAAATAATTTCTTTTTGATTCCAGTTAAATCAGCACCTTTTGCATAAATTTTATCATATACTTTTTCAAGAAGTCTAGGAACAGCTGTAATTACATTTGGTCTCACTTCTTTTAAGTTATCACTTAACTTATCAATAGATTCACCAAAATATACCGAAATACCATAATATTGATAAATGTATAATATCATTCTTTCAAAAATATGACAAATAGGAAGGAAGCTTAATGCTACACTGTGACCTGGTTCAAATGGGATTCTTGGTGCACTGTCTAAAACATTCGAAACTATGTTTTTGTGTGAAAGCATAACACCTTTAGGACGTCCAGTTGTTCCTGATGTGTAAATAATTGTAGCTAAATCGTCAGTAACAATACTGTCTTTTCTTGCTTCAACCTCATTTTGATTGCTTTCGTCTGCACCTTGGTCTAATACAATAGTCCAGTTTTTTGCACCAGCAATTTCATCAAAAGTAAAAACATCTTTTAGAGTTGGTACATTTTGTTTAATGGCCAATACTTTGTCTAATACTTCTTTATCAGAAACAAAACAATAGCTACTGCCACTATGGTTTAAAACATATTCGTAATCTTCCTCAGATATAGTAGGATAAACAGGAACGGTTTGTGCTCCAGTTTGTAAAATTCCAATATCCATGATATGCCATTCCGTTCTGTTTGTAGAAGTGATTAAGGCAATTTTATCATCTTTTTGAATTCCCATACGCAACAATGCTCGAGAAATGGCATTGGCTTTTGCGATATACTCTTCAGTTGAGGTTTTCTCCCAAACACCATTACGTTTGGTTACTAAAGCATCTTTTTTATTATATTTTTCTTTCTGATAATAAGGAAAATCAAAAAGTCTCGTAATTGTAACCATGGCGTTTAGATTGAATTTTACCGCAAATTAATAAAATTTATCGTTAATTTTTCTTTTTAATAAATTAAATATGAAAACTTTAATTTTATTTATTTTAAATTACGAAATCGATTTCTTTGTGCGGTATATTTTTAATATTTATATAGCTAATATGCAATACAATAATGTTGTTTTTGTTTGTAAGTCGAAATTTAGTTATTTCTTTACCTCTTCAACATATTCTTTTACTCTTTCTCCAGAAATATACATTTTCTTTTTATTGAAATGAATAGAGAATTGTGCGTAAACCCATTCGTTGTCTTCTTTGTCATTGGTTTTGTACCAAAGTGAATAAGATGCACTATCAAATCCTTCTTTAAATATAGGAATGCCAACTTCTGAACATTCGAATCCCCAAGTGATGTTTTTTTTAGTTAGATCTTCATATTGAAAAATACCAGTTCCATTTGCATTTAGTTGCGTAATTGGTTCTTTTTTTCCATCATAATGATAGATTCCAGTTACAGGATAAGCAATAGTTGTGGTGATGAAACGTTCTTGGTTTTTAGCATTAATTTTTTCAGTTTTAATTTGAGAATAAACAGTTGTTAAGCAAAGAAAAAAAGTAACAAAAAGTAGGTTCTTGATGTTCATTAAGATGGTATTTAGAATTTTATTTTATTTGTTTTTGGAGCATAATAAATAGTGGTATTTTTCATGCGGGAGGGCAAAACTAATAAAATCAGGTCAAAAAAAAAGGCAAAACTAGCACGCTAACTTTATCTTTTTTATACAGAAAATGAGATGTATTGAGAATTAACTTGTTGTGTTTTTGCTGTTGAAGTTTGCGTATGAGAGTAGTCTTACTTAATAAAAAAAAACTCATTCAGTTACGAATGAGTTTTTTTTGTATGAGTATAAAAATTAGATTTTTTCAATCCATTTTCTTGCGTTTACAAAAGCTTCATGCCAAGGAGAAACTTCGTCGTTTCTGTCTTTTGGATAATGCGCCCAGTTCCATTGGAAAGTTGAACGCTCAATGTGTGGCATCATAACCAAATGTCTTCCTGTTTTATCACACATCATTGCTGTGTTATAGTCAGATCCATTTGGGTTTGCAGGATATCCTTCGTAAGCGTATTTAGATACGATATTGTAGTTTTCTTCTGCTAATGGTAAATTAAATTTTCCTTCACCATGAGAAACCCAAACTCCAAGGGTGCTTCCTGCAAGAGATGATAACATCACCGAGTTGTTTTCTTGTACTTTTACAGATGTAAAGATACTTTCGTGTTTGTTACTTTCGTTATGAAGCATTTTTCCGTGAACTTCATGTTCTGGATTGATAACTTCTAATTCCATAAACAATTGACAACCGTTACAGATTCCTACAGATAGAGTGTCTTCTCTCTTGAAGAATTTATCTAAAGCTGTTTTTGCTTTTTCATTATATAAGAAAGCTCCAGCCCAACCTTTGGCTGAACCTAAAACATCTGAGTTAGAGAATCCTCCAACTGCACCAATAAACTGAATGTCTTCCAGTGTTTCACGACCAGAAATTAAATCGGTCATGTGAACGTCTTTTACATCAAATCCAGCCAAGTACATTGCATTTGCCATTTCACGCTCAGAATTACTTCCTTTTTCACGAATAATAGCCGCTTTTGGTCTTGGTTTTGAAGCATCGATTACTGGTTTTTTTCCTGTAAAATGTGCTGGGAAAGTATAGTTTAAAACTTGATTTTTATAATTTTCGAAACGTGCCTGAGCTCTTCCGTTTTTAGATTGTTTTTGATCTAATAAATAAGAAGTTTCAAACCAAATGTCTCTGTATTTAGGAATGCTTAATGACCAATCTCCAACTTCTAAAGTTTCTGTAGTTGTTACAGTTCCAATTTTGAAGAATTCGATGTTGTTTGTGTTTAATTTAGTTTCAACAGCTGTGTCAGATTTTGCTTGGAAAACAATTCCGATATTCTCTGCAAAAAGGATTTTCAATAAGTCTTTTTCTGCGAAAGCAGCGAAATCAATTTTTGCTCCTAGATTTATATCAGCAAAACATAATTCTAGTAAAGTTGTGATTAAACCACCACTTCCGATATCGTGTCCAGCAAGAATTTGATCTTCACCAATTAATTCCTGAATGGTATTAAATGCATTTTTAAAGAATGAAGCGTCTTTTATAGTCGAAGTTTCATTCCCGATAGTATTTCTGATTTGTGCAAAAGAAGAACCTCCTAATTTGAATGCATCTTGTGATAAATTGATATAATAAATAGAGTCACCATTTTTCTGTAAAACTGGTTCTACTACTTTTTTAATGTCAATACAATTTCCACCTGCCGAAATAATAACCGTTCCCGGTGCAATCACTTCATCATTTGGATATTTTTGTTTCATCGAAAGAGAGTCTTTTCCTGTTGGGATATTGATGCCTAATTCGATTGCAAATTCTGAACAGCCTTCAACAGCAGCGTATAAACGAGCGTCTTCACCTTCATTTTTACAAGCCCACATCCAGTTTGCAGATAATGAAATTCCTTTCATTCCATCTTTAATTGGAGCCCAAACAATGTTTGATAATGACTCGGCAATTGCATTTCTGCTTCCTGCCACAGGATCAATTAAAGCAGCAATAGGAGCGTGCCCAATAGAAGTTGCAATTCCTTCTTTACCTAAATAATCTAAAGCCATTACACCAACATTATTTAATGGTAATTGTAATGGACCAGCATTTTGTTGTTTGGCTACTTTTCCACCTACACAACGGTCTACTTTATTAGTTAACCAGTCTTTAGATGCTACAGCTTCTAAACGTAAAACGCTTTGTAGATAATTTTCAAAATCTGTTGCAGAATAAGTAACAGCAGCATAATTTCTATCGATAGTTTTATCGGTCATTATTGTTTTTGGAGAACTTCCGAAGAAATCTTCAAGAGCATAATCCATAGGTTTAGCCCCAGTCGATTTAGATTCAAAAGTAAAACGGTGATCTCCCGTTACATCTCCAACTTGATACATTGGTGAACGCTCTCTGTCAGCGATTCTTTGTAACGTATCAATATCTTTTTGACCAATTACCAATCCCATTCTTTCTTGAGATTCGTTTCCGATAATTTCTTTTGCAGAAAGCGTTGGATCTCCAACAGGTAATTTGTCTAAATCAATTAATCCACCAGTTTCTTCTACTAGTTCAGAAAGACAGTTTAGGTGTCCTCCAGCTCCGTGATCATGAATCGAAACAATTGGGTTGTTATCACTTTCTACTAACCCACGAATGGCATTGGCAGCACGTTTTTGCATTTCAGGGTTAGAACGTTGGATAGCGTTTAATTCAATTCCTGAACCAAAAGCTCCAGTATCTGCAGAAGAAACCGCAGCACCACCCATTCCTATTCTATAATTTTCTCCACCAAGAATAACAATTTTATCTCCTTCTTGTGGTTTCTTTTTTATGGCTTGATCTAATTTACCGTAACCGATTCCACCAGCTTGCATGATTACTTTATCATAACCAATTTTGCGGTTGTCTTCTTCATGTTCAAAAGTTAAAACAGAACCAGTAATTAATGGCTGACCAAATTTATTTCCAAAATCTGAAGCTCCGTTTGAAGCTTTTATCAAGATATCCATTGGAGTTTGATATAGCCATTTTCTTTCGTCCATAGCATTCTCCCATGGCCTGTCATCCTGAGCGGAGTCGAAGGATTTCAAACGAGAGTAAGATGTCATATAAACCGCAGTTCCTGCTAGAGGTAATGAACCTTGTCCTCCTGCAAGACGGTCACGAATTTCTCCTCCTGATCCTGTTGCTGCACCATTAAAAGGCTCAACAGTTGTAGGGAAATTATGTGTTTCGGCTTTTAATGAAATAACAGAATCAAATTCTTTTATTTCGTAAAAGTCTGGTTTGTCTGCTGTTTTAGGAGCAAACTGTTGTACGCGTGGTCCTTTTACAAAAGCCACATTATCTTTGTAAGCCGAAACGATGTCGTTAGGATTTTCCTGAGATGTTTTCTTGATTAATTTAAATAAAGACGTTTCTTTTTCTTCTCCGTCGATTACAAAAGTTCCGTTGAAAATTTTGTGACGACAGTGCTCTGAATTTGCTTGTGAGAAAGCAAAAATTTCAGAGTCGGTTAATTTACGTCCTAGTTTGATAGCAAGATTGTCTAGATAATCTACTTCTTCTTGGCTTAAAGCTAACCCTTCGGTTTTGTTGTAAGCAGCAATATCATCGATATCCAAAATTGCTTCTGGTTGTACGTTGATAGTAAAGATTTCTTGATTCAGTTCAGTATACTTTTGTGAAAGCATCGGGTCAAAATCTGAAAATTCAGTAGTTGCCGGATAAAATTCTTCAATTCTGATAATGCCCGAAATTCCCATATTCTGAGTAATCTCTACAGCATTTGTACTCCAAGGGGTAATCATAGTGGCACGTGGGCCAACAAAAAAATCCGTTAGTACGGATTTTTCTATTTTATTGGAGTTGGCAAAAAGCCAATTTAATTTTGAAATGTCTTGAGCCGAAATTTCGTTTTGCGTTTGTACTGCAAAAACAGTTTTGCTTTGGTTTTCAAAGAAATGAATCATTGTGTTGTGTAGTTTGTTGTATTTTAGTTGCAAATTTAGTGTAAATAAATAGTAAGCGCAAATTTGAAAACGAACTCTTTTAAAAAAAATTACAGTGATTTTTTTTCATCAGAATGACGAGAGTGGCAATGGTAATGTGTAGAGAAGCAGGATAGTACATTTTTTTTAAATTTTGCAAAGACGCAAATATTTTTGTTTCATGCAGATTTGGCTGATTGAGCAGAATTAATTGATTTGAGAATTATTAAATATCTATAAATTATTTAGAGGTTTTGTATCTGCTTTATCTGCAAAATCTGCGTGAAAAATTAATTTTAAAATCTTCAGAAACAAAAAAAAAGCGACAATTGTCGCTTTTAAATTATTGATTGTGTGAATTTTAATTAGTTGATTGCTATCTTTTTAATGAAAGTTTTTTCCTTGTTTGTTACTTTTATTATATATAATCCTTTTGGGAGATTGCTTATACTTATAGCTTCTTGTGTTGTAGCTTGTTTTTTGTATACTTTTTGACCTGATATCGAAACTATTTCAATTGTGTATGGAGTATCTGAACTATTGAAATTAATATTAAAATTTCCATTTGAAGGATTAGGGTATAGCACTATTTCATTTGAATCAGAAAGAATCTTTTCTTTTGCAACGCCAAGGAATTTACTACCTAAGTTATTGCAGGTATCTGTTGTAAATGAATCCCATTGTCCATTTAGGTTAAATGTTGCGCTAGGAGATGTTACGGTCGATTTTCTTCTTAATGTTATATCGACTGCAAAGTTTGCAGACCCGCCGTTATAGGTTCCGATAATATCGATTAGTACGCCGTTTTTGAATAAGCCTACAGGATCATTTCCATTAAAAGTAAGTTCGGCGGCAGTTGTCGAAAGATTTGCTGAGCTTGTAGGGAAACAGCTAGATGCCATTAAGTTGTTTACAATAGTGAATTTGCTTCCTGTATTTATAATGCCACTTAAAGCGAGTCCTGAACTCCATGCGCCAGCTCCATTGGTTTGTCTTTTTATGCTGTAACCAGATAAGTTAATAGCACTTCCAGTTGCATTCATGATTTCTAATGCTTTGTTATTCCCGGAACCTTCTATGTATTCAGAGAATAATAAGTCTGTAGTGGTTCCTGGATCTGGTCCAATACTTGTATCTGTTGTTACTGAGATGGTATTGCTTACTGCTGAAGTATTTCCTGCGGCATCTTTTGCACTTACAGTAATGTTGTAACTTGTTAAAGGCGTTAAGCCAGTAATTGTACCACTTAATCCTGTTACTGTAGTTTTTAAAACGCCATTTGCATAAACATTATAATTTGTTACTGCTACATTGTCTGTAGATGCAGTCCAACTTAAAGAAATAGAAGTGGCAGTTTTTGATGTACTTGCAAGATTTGTAGGTGTTGTTGGTGCTTGCGTGTCAGCAGAAGGATTCCATATCTGATTTACATATTCTGGATGGTCGATATATGGATTTCGGTTATTTTGGCGTGCATAAATAGCATTGTTTCTTGTAATCTCTCTTGGGCTTACTGGATCTTGTGCGTTCCATGCTAAAAGAATATTTAGAAATGCGGCAGAAAAAACTTTATCACCAGAGCCATCAAACATAGGATAGCTATAACCTGCAACGGTATTTTCATACCGTGTTGCAAAATAAAAATACATTCTGGCAATGTCTCCTTTGAATTCATTGATTGGTTCGAAAACAGTTCCTGAATAGCCAGATGTAGAGTTTGCCCCTAACTTTCCTCCGTTTTGAGAAATATAGGTTGGTGTGTTTACAACTCCATGAGGATAATTTGATCGCATTCCGTTTACTTTTCCATCTGTAGGTGTAATAAAATGAGCGTCGGAAACCATTGGTGCTTTTTCGTTAAATACTGATTGCGGAATTATGTGTTCTCTGTTGTAGCAATCTCCTTCTTTTGAATAATTGCCACATCTTTGTGTGGTTGCTATGCTATAATTATAAGGGTCTGTTCCTGATGGATTTTCAGAATACATATCTAAGACACTTCCGTCATTTTCGAAAAAAGCATCAATATCGGATGTTTGATATGTGGTGTATAAGCCAGCATATCCATTATCGGTATGTCCCTTAATAATGTTGTATAATTGGGTTTTTAAGGTGTAACCAGTTCCTGTTGCCGTGTTGTAATATCCAGATGGGATTTGTGCAAAGGTGGCAGTTGTAAATAGTAATAATACAATGTAAGAGTAGGTTTTCTTCATGGATAATAGTTTAAAGTTGAAAAATGGGGCTTTTAAAACTGGTTCAAAAAATTGATTTTGAATAGGTTAGTTTTATTTTAAAACAAATCTACATCTTTTGAAGATATGTTGTATTAAGATATGTTTAATTTATGAAGCATTTTTCTTACTCGCAATTATTGTGAAGATTTAATTTGAAGATGGCTTTGTGCCTTAGCGTCTTTGAGAGCATTATAAAAAAGATGGGTTTTACATATTCAATTTATTTCTCTCTAAGTCGCAGAGATGCCAAGTCTTTTTAATAAAGATAAATAACTGTTTCGATTTTATTTCGATTTTGGAAATGGCATACTTTGGTATGCTCCTAAATCTGGAGGAGAAGTTCTACTATTCCCTATGATATCCAACGAAATGTTATAGGTCTGGTTTCCTTTTGCGAAAGCACCAGAATTGGTATCGATATTAAATTTGTTTTGAGAAACTTTGTAAAACTTTGGATCTTGATTTAGTATGATTCCGTTATAATGCTGGGTATCGGTGTTGAATTGGTAATCTGTATTTGTGCTTGTACTGCTATACTTGATTAAGCAATTATTGAATTGATATACAAAGGTTGCATTGCTTTTTTTGTCTAATAATAACTCGTTTGTATTTGAGCCGTATATAATACAGTTGTTGAAAGTTGCTTGTATTAAATCTCTAGTTTCTGGAGTTGCTCCTGAGAGAGTATTGCTTAGGTAAACTGCGCTTTGCTGAGAACCTTGCCAATTGTTATTGAAGGTACAGTGTGTAAATTGATAGTTTCCACCATATAAGCAAGCTAAACTTGATAATCCAGCGCGATTTATTACAATGTTCTCCCCTTTTATTTTTCCGTTTTGTGCTAAAATACCATGATTAACGGAATTGTAAATTTGTGTGTTTTTAATGCTTACTGTTGTTTGGTCACTATTTTCTATAAACAAACCTGTTGTGGCATTTTTAATAGTTAAATGATTAATGGTGTTATTTGTACTTCCATCGGCAAGCCAGATAGTTCCCCATTGCCCAGGAATATCAGAATATAAAGGTTCTAAACGATCTCCTTCAAAAATGACTTCTTTTTCTAATTTTTCTGTTGAAGATAATGCTCCATTTACATTAAGACTTGCATTTTTACTAACCAATAAGCCTGAGTTTGCATGAAAATAAACTCTTGCGCCAGGATCAAACGTAGCGGTTTTTCCTTCAGGAACGGCCGCGTAACCATATATGACGTATGGTTTTTGATTTGTAAATTGTAATTCGTTATCTTCTAAGAAAAAGCCTTCTACTTCTTTACCATTGATTGGTAATGTTTCTATAGTTCCATCAGAGGATTTTTTTGGATATAAAAAAGTTGCATCTTGTATTAGTGTTACTAATTCTACGTTTTGAAGATTTGCACCACTATCAAATTGAATTTGGTCGGTATATAAAAAATCGGTTGGATTTGCATCGGTAATTGCGGCTGTTGTTTCTATAAAAACATACATGCTGTCTTTTGCTAGAAGCGTTACATTATTAAAGATCTTTCCTTCTGTTCCGTGCATTCCATCAACGGTCATTCTGTATTTAGAACTTAATCCTTTGCCTAATTTGATTGTTGGAATGGTAATGTCTTTTTTTCCTTGATTGTACACTTTTAGTTGGTATGTACTTGAACCGATATTGGTAAAAACGGTATCTAAATATACGGTGTCTTTTGAGAAAACTAAATCTCCAGTACTGGCAACGGTTTCGAAATCACTTCGACATGAACTTGTTGCTAAAAGTATTCCGATAGTAAATAGTATAAAAAAAGTACGCATTTGAATAGAATTTATGTAAAAATAGCAAAAAAGTAATTCGATTAACATATCATTTTTAATTTAGAATTGCATTTGCTACTTTGTGACTTATCTTTTATTTAATTTTACATTTTAAAGCCAAACAAATGAATTTTAGTAAAGAACAAATATTAGAGCATTGCAATCAGTTTTCACAAAATACCTTGATGCAAACGCTAAAAATTGAATATATAGATGCTGGAGAAGATTTTTTAGTAGCCAAAATGCCAGTAAATCCAGCTGTTCATCAGCCAATGGGATTATTGCACGGAGGTGCATCTGTGGCACTTGCAGAAAGTGTAGGTAGTGCAGCATCATTTTTTTATATAAATCCTGAATTACAAGAAGTACGCGGAATTGAAATTTCAGCAAATCATTTAAAAAGCATTCGTGAGGGGTTTGTTTATGGAACGGCACGAATTATCCATAAAGGAAGAAGCTTGCATCTTTGGGAAATTAAAATTACTGATGAAGAAGGTAATTTGGTTTCGCTATGTAAATTGACGAATATGGTTTTGGATAGAAAGAAAAGCTAATTATAATGAATGAATTTTTTTCTAAAATAAAAAAACACAAAGAGCAGAATTTGCCTTTTGTACTTTATAAAAAACCTAAGTCGGATACAATTATTGCTTTGTTGCAACAAAATAACACGTTACATAAAGTTATTGATTATAAAGAAAAAGGGTTTGTACTAGCTTCTTTTGATAAGAAACAAATTGTTCTTATTCCTGAAAATGAATCTCAAATTTGCACTAGTGAATTAGAAACAAGATCAGTAAGTCTAGTTGATATAGTTGGTTTGAACGTTGATGTTAATGCTGAAAAACAATTTGAAACATTAGTAGCAAATGGAGTTGGAGCGATTGTAAATAACGAATTCCAAAAAGTAGTTTTATCACGAAGCGAAATTGTTCCTTTGAAAGATTTTGATTTTATTGAAACATTTCAAAATTTAGCAAATTTATACCCAACAACGTTAGCATATTGTTTCTTTCATCCCGAAGTTGGTTTTTGGATGGGAGCAACGCCAGAACAATTACTTAAAGCAAACGGAAATGTTTTTGAAACTACTGCTTTGGCAGGAACTCAAAAGGCAGCTTCGGCATCTGATGTTGTGTGGCAACAAAAAGAAAAAGACGAACAGCAATATGTTACTGATTTTATTGTAAAAAGATTAGGAGATGTAGCTTCATCTGTTGAAGTTACTGAGCCGTATAGTGCTAATGCAGGAAGTATCTGGCATATAAAAACCGATATTTCGGGAGTTTTAAATGCAGATTCTAGTTTAGATGAGGTGATTGATTTATTGCATCCGACACCTGCGGTTTGTGGTTATCCTAAAAAGAAATCTAGAGCATTTATTCTGGAAAATGAAAATTACGATAGAACTTTCTATTCTGGTTTTCTAGGTGAGTTAAATAGTAGTTTTGCTTCTAATTCGATAAGCTCTGATTTATTTGTGAATTTACGTAGCATGCAAATTCGTAATTCTGAGGCTATTTTGTATATGGGATGTGGAATTACAAAAGAAAGTATTCCTGAAAAGGAGTGGGAGGAAAGTGTGAATAAATCAATGACGATGAAAAGAGTTTTGAATATAAAATAAAAAATTAGTTTTCAGTTGCAGCGTCATCTTGAGCGGAGTCGAAGGATAATTTAGTATTCAGTCGCAAAGAAACCTGAAACAAAGAAAACTTTAAATAAAAAAAAATAGAAGAATGAAATTAGATATATTAGCTTTTGGAGCACATCCGGATGATGTAGAATTAGGTTGCGCTGGAACAATTTTAAAAGAGATTTCTTTAGGGAAAAAAGTGGGAATTGTTGATTTAACCCGAGGTGAATTAGGAACACGTGGATCTGCTGAACTTAGAGATTTAGAAGCCGCCGCCGCCGCAAAGATATTAGGAGTCTCTGTACGAGAGAATTTAGCAATGCGTGATGGTTTTTTTGTAAATGACGAAGCGCATCAATTAGAAGTGATAAAAATGATTCGTAAGTATAAACCAGAGATTGTATTGTGTAATGCAATCGATGATCGTCATATAGATCATGGGAAAGGAAGTAAATTAGTTTCTGATGCTTGTTTTTTATCAGGGTTGATGAAGATAGAGACTACTCTTAATGGAGAGCAACAAACTGCATGGCGTCCTAAGTTAGTTTATCACTATATTCAATGGAAAAATATAGAGCCAGACTTTGTTGTAGATATCACAGGATTCACTGAAAAGAAAATAGAATCGATTTTAGCATACGGTTCGCAGTTTTATGATGCGAATTCTAAAGAACCAGCTACACCAATAACGAGTAAAAACTTTCTTGAAAGTCTAAATTATCGTGCGCAAGACTTAGGGAGGTTAGTTGGGGTAGATTTTGCTGAAGGTTTTACTATTGAAAGATGTTTGGCTATCAATAGTTTAGGAGATTTGATGTAAAAAAGATGAAAATTTTTTGTTTTTTTGTTTGCAGAACTCAACTTTAGTTGTATCTTTGCCACCGCTAAGCACTAGCAAAAATGGTGGTTGTAGCTCAGTTGGTTAGAGCATCGGTTTGTGGTACCGAGGGTCGCCGGTTCGAACCCGGTCATCCACCCAGAAGCAAGAGCCTCGAATTTATTCGAGGCTTTTTTTGTGGAATAAAGTTTCATGAAAATAGCATTTTGCGAAATTTCACAATGACTCAAAAAAACAAAAGCAACTATTTTGTAATAGTTGCTTTTTTAATTTTAATGATTTTAGAAAAAAGAAAGATTATCTAATTTCTGCAAATGTATCTCCTTGTTTGATGTCTCCTGTACTAAATCCTTTTTTGAACCAATACATTCGTTGTTCTGATGTACCGTGTGTAAATGAGTCAGGAACTACTTGTCCTTGCATTTTACTCTGTATTGCATCATCGCCAACTGCATTTGCAGCACTCAAGGCTTCGTCAATATCTCCTTCTTCTAGGTATTGCTGGTTGTAATGTGCCCAAACTCCTGCATAAAAGTCGGCTTGAAGTTCTAGGGCAACAGATAGCTTATTAGCTTGTGCTTCGCTTTTTCCTTCTTGTGCTTTACGCATTTTAGCCGATGTTCCTAATAATGTTTGTATGTGATGTCCTATTTCGTGTGCTATAACGTATGCAATTGCGAAATCCCCACCCTTGGCACCAAATCTAGTTTTTAGTTCCTCAAAGAAGGCTAAATCCATGTATACCTTTTGGTCGGCAGGACAATAAAATGGACCAGATGCCGATGTTGCTCCACCACATTGAGTTTGTACAGAATTTCTAAATAAAACTAATTTAGGATATTTATATGTCATACCGTTTTCGGTAAAAATTTTATCCCAAGTTTCTTCGTTTCTTGCTAGAACTGCTTTAACAAAATGGCCTAATTCTTCATCTTCTTTGCTTAATGGTGCAGTAGCTTCAGTTTGATTGGATTGAGAGCCTTGCATTTGTTCTAATACAGGAGTTATAAATTGTGCATTTTCACCACCAAAAATATTTACTAGTAAAATTATAATACCAATTATTCCACCACCTACAATAGTTTTACCACCAGATGACATGCCTCTTCTGTCTTCAACGTTATCACTTTCTCTTGTACCTTTCCATTTCATAATTATATGGTTTTAACGTTTTTAATCAATTTTATATACACGAATTTATATATATTTTCTGGAATAATGCTTTTATTATTCTATTTCTTTAGTATTTAGATAATAGATTTTATTATGGCTTTTTCAATGCTTCCTTTTATGATTGGTTTTGATATATATCCAGTCATTCCGGCATTAATACAATTCTGTTTTTCGTCTTTTTCTGCTCCTGCTGTAACTGCAATTATAGGTGTGTTTTTGCCTAATTTTAATTTTCGAATTGCTTTAGTAGCTTCGTATCCATTCATAACAGGCATTTGTATGTCCATAAAGATAATGTCTGGATCTATTGCTTTGTATAATTCAACGGCTTCTTTTCCGTTTTTAGCATCATATATGATGGCATTCGTAAATAGGTTTTTTATAGTGGCTCTTAGTAGTAGTCGGTTAACGTTATTGTCTTCTACGATAAGAAATTTTATTTCCTTAGCGAGCTGTTCTTCAGTTAAGACATAAATAGTATTATTGTTTTCGGCAGTGCTTTCAAAAAAAACAGGATCATATACATCGCAACTTTGTATCTTTAAATCAAAATAAAAAGTACTCCCTACATTTATTTTACTTTCTAATTTTAAATAGCTATCCATTAAGCTAAGTAGTTTATTCGAAATGGTTAATCCTAATCCTGTACCTCCAAATTTTCGAGTAGTAGAACTATCCTCTTGTGAAAATGCTTGAAAAATGCGCTTTTTATTTTCTTCAAGTATTCCGATTCCAGTATCAGAAACGGAAAAGCGTATTGTATAGATATTGTTTATTTTATCTAGAATAGTTACGTTGAGTTTTATAGTTCCTTTTTCGGTGAATTTAACTGCGTTTGCAAGTAGATTGATCAGAATCTGTTTTACTCGAACTACATCAATCCAAAAACAACTAGGTATGTCTTTATGGATGTTAAGTTCTAGTTTGAGATTTTTAAGGTTGGATTCGTATAATATTAAATCGATTACTTGATTGAGTACTTCTCTAATGTTATAATGATCAATATTTAACTCCAACTTCCCAGCTTCTATTTTAGAAAAATCTAAAATGTCATTTATTATATTGAGTAATGATTGTGCAGACTGATTGACTGTAATCATGTATTTTTGTTGAATCTCCTGTAGGTTTGTTTTCATTAATAAATTGGTAAAACCAATGATACCGTTTAGGGGAGTTCTTATTTCGTGTGACATATTTGCCAGGAAATCAGATTTTGATTTATTCGCAGCTTCAGCCAGTTGTTTGGCTTTTATGGCATCTTCTGCTTCTTTTTTGCTTGTAATATCAAAATAAATACCACCTACAAAATCAATTGTATTTCCTCTTTTGATCACATCACCAAATTCTTCTATCCAGATATATTCGCCAGACTTTCTTTTTATTCTGTAAACAGAATGTATAGGGATTCCTTTTTTTAAATTACTAACCTGAGTCTTGATGATGTTTTCTTTGTCATCAGGATGTATTAGTGACATGAAAGATAATTTATTCTCTAGAAACTTTGATTTAGGATAACCAGTTAAGTTTTCTATCTCGTCATTTAGAAAAATTTTTGTGACTAATTCATCAAATTTAGACAGGTAAACAGTACCAGGGATGTTATTTGCAATTAGCTTAAATTTTTCCTCACTTTCGTGGATTCTAGTTTCGTTTCTGTTTCTTTCTAAGGTCGAAGAAATATTATTGGCTAGAGATTGTAAAATATAAATTTCATCTTCAGTCCATTTTTTTTCATTAGTGCAGTCGTCAAATCCAATAAAACCTGTGAATTTATCATTGATGTATAAAGGGAGAATTAAAATAGATTTGATTTCGTTGGCGACTAATAGTTCTTTAAAAAAAGAATCTTTAAGTTTAGAAGTGAATGTGTTTAGTGTTTTTTTGTTTTGAGCAAGAGCAAATATCTCGCTTAATTTTTCGGTATTAAAACTTTGTAATTTTGTAATTTGTTTTACAACTCCCTTTCTTGCCCATTTGTGTTTTTGGCTTATAAGTTTTGTATTGTTGTCTTTTTCGTAGTAAAACAGATGATCTGCTTTTGAAGCTTTCCCTATTATATCAAAGGTTTCTTCAAACATTTTAGAGGTGTTTTTACTTAATAAAAACTTTTCAGTACATAATGCCAGTGCAGATAATAGCTGACTCTTGAATTCCAATTTTTTTTCTGCTATTAATCTCATTTGAGATGAAACAGCGAGAGATATAATATCTGAAATTGTTCGACCAAAACTGATGTCTTCATTGTCCCAAATTCGTTTGTTTGGCGTCGATTCAAAACAAAGAATACCAGTAAGTTGTCCGTTTGTAAAGATTGGAAGATCCAACATCGATTTAATATTGTTCTTTAAGAAAGTGTCTTTTGTAAATTCAGATATTTCTAATTGATCAAATACGTTTGGAGCGTTAATTATAGTTTTGTTTATTATAGAGTCAAAATAAATAGGGTAATGTTCTTTTTTTAAGACTCTTTTCTTATCGAGTTTCTGATTGTCTGTGCTGTATAGATTTGTGCAACTAATAGTATCTTCTGTGTATTTCCAATAGCTTACACGCTCAGTTTTTGAAGCAATTGCAGCTTCTTTGATGATTAATTGAACAACACTGTCTGTGTCCTCATAATTACTAAAGTTGGTAGTCGATAATTTTTTGGATACAGTATTGTAATGTTCTGTTTTTTCTTGTCTAATTTTATTTTTTATCTCAATGATTTTCAGTTTGGTGATGTCTCTTGCAATACCTGCATAACCTGTTATTTCTCCCAAGTCATTCTTACGGATAATAACTTTAAGTGAAACCCATAATTCTTCTTGATTTTTTGTCAATAAAGGGATTTCTATAGTAGGGAAATTATTTTCTTTTTTCTTTAGATTTTCTTCTAGATTTTCATAAAACTGCATTGCATTGGTAATGTAATCTAGACGAATGAATTCTAAATAATTATGTGAGATAATCTCTGATTCAGAATAGCCTAATGTTGAAATTGCAAATTCATTGATGAAAATAAAATTACCATCATCGTCAGTTTCAAAAATTAAATCGGTGGCTGTTTGAATTAAGTTTTTATATAAATCACGGGTATTGATTTGTTCTGTAATATCTTGTCCGATTCCAATTATTAGGTTTTCAGAGAATTTTTTGTCTTTCCATTGGATGTGTCTATATTCTCCGTTTTTACACTTTAATTTTCTAATGTAGAGTTTGTTATCTGTGTAATTTAAATGGTATTCTTCGCCAATAAATTCTGGATCTTCGGTAAGGTCCCAAAATGCCATTCCCATGACTTCTTCAGGAGTATATCCGAGGATATCAGTTATGGTTTCGCTACAAAATAAAATTTCACCCTTGCGATTGCTTGCAATAGTGAGCGAATTTCCTTTATGTACTATTTCATTAGAAAAACGAAATTTATCATTTTGGTTTAATAAAACAGCGTATTTTACGTAACTGACAACAAATATAATAAGTGAAAAGTTAATTAAAATTATTGATGTTTTTAAGGGGACTAATTGTGATATTGTTACATCAATTAAAAATAAAAACAAGAAGCCTGAAAAAAACCAATATAATTTTATCGGTTTTAAAATATTGTAAGAGAAGTAAAAAGCAACAATAAAACTAATTATGGGAGTAATATCTTCTGGAATAAGTATCACATTGCGAATTATGTGAAAAAAGAACAGTAAAAATAATGTGATGAAGATATACTGTACATTTTTACGTAAGTATTCAATTTTGGTTGTAATAAAATAGAATAATAAAAAGGATAGACCAATTGAAGTATTTACAACTAGTAAACTTTTAGGTCTTATTTTAAAAATTTCATTGATTATTTCAATTACAATAATGGTGATTCCTAGAAACAAAAAATAGAGTAGATATTCTTTGTCAGAGGTTTTGTTCTCCTTTTCTTTTTCAATAAAATTACCTAATTGCTTTTTTATGTTGAAAAAATGGTAAATCAAGAAAATAACAAAGCCCAATAAAGCAAGCCCTAGAGCTGGAAATTTTGGGCTATTATAAAAAACAAATGATTTACTGCTTACTATGTCGTTATGTAACAATAGCTTATTGATCAAGCCTGTTAGGTTTGACCAAATAGCTATTATTGTTATAAAACTATAGTTAAGAACCATAGATTTTCGAGGTATTTTGTTTTAATTAAATATATTCTGGAGAAATATTTTATTAATTTTTTTATAGAAAGATCTTTGGACCAGAATTTGAGTCTTTAGTTTTTTCTAGTGTGTCTTTACCAACAATTGAAGAATAGATTGCATAGGTCATAGAATATATAAAAGGAATAGTAAAAATTACTCCAATACAACATCCTATAAATCCTACCATTGCAGCCAATGCTGAAACAATTAATAATAAAGCAAGTATAAACGGTTGTTTTGAAACTAACATAAAGCTAGTTTTAATGGCATCTACAGCGTTGAAATTACCAAAAATAATTAATGGTATTGTTAGGTAAGTAAAAAGTGAAATTAGCAATGATATTACTGTTCCTAAGAATGATAAGTTTAGAGTTTGTAGTATTACAGATATAGGCACATTTATAATTGATATAATCAATGTAGCTGTAATAATATTTGTTAAGTAGGGTAATCTGTAGTAATAAAATATGGTCGATACATTAAATTCTTCATCTTTGTCTGCGCAATCGGCCATTTTTAAAAAGCCAGCTGTAAAAGGAGCAATAACTAAAGCTAATACAAGCATACTTGCTACATAAATTACAAGCGATTCTCCAGATAAGTTAAAGTTTTGGAGGTTTTCTAAAGATTCTTTTGAGAAACTCTCGATCCCAAAAATTGAGATTACAAGTCCAGAACCAAAAACACCAAGTATAAAGTAAGAAATAAATATAATTAATCCAGCGTAAAGAGCTATTTTTTTATAATTTTCGAATGCATGATTAAATACATCTGAAAAATCTATTTGATAGCCAATTTTTTTGATTTCTTCAATTCGTTGTTGTGTAAGATTCATATTTTTTAAAGTAGTTATTCGATTATATTTAGTTTTCTAGATTGTCAGTTTGTGAAATATCAGTAGTAAATGTAGTATATTTTTTAAATTGACCAAGTTAAAAATACTTTTTTGGTATAACGATTTAGCATAAGTATCTAGTTTATTAAGAAAGTTAAATGTGCATTAATTAATGTCTAAAATTGGTTTGTTTACATCCAATCTAATAATCTTTTGATCGTAGCCAATTTGTCTTTATATGGAGCATACCGCATAGGTAAGTCGAGCCAGTTTGCTTTTTTTACAATGCTTTTATGGTGCGAGAAAATATCAAAACTTAATTTTCCATGATAAGCTCCAATACCACTATGTCCTACGCCTCCAAACGGAAGTCTTTTATTAGAAAAATGTACAATTGTATCATTAATACATCCTCCACCAAATGAATAACGGGCAATTATTTTTTTTGTGAAATTTCGATTTTCACTAAACACATATAAGGCTAAAGGTTTTTCGTATTGATCAATGCTATTTTTTATATCAGCCTCGGTTTTGTATGTGAGTATAGGTAATATTGGACCGAAAATTTCTTCTTGCATGATGGCACTTTCGATGCTTGGCTCGTCAATAAGTGTAGGGGCAATATAAAGATTTTTAGCATCAGTTTGTCCTCCAAAAACAACTTTTTTTTGCTCAATCATGCTATCTAATCGAACCCAGTTTTTGGTGTTAATTATTCTTGCAAAATCGGGTGATTCTTGTGGGTTGTTACCATAAGCTTTGGTGATTTCATCTTTTAGATATCCTATAAAATGAACTTTCATGTCCTTATGAATTAAAATGTAATCGGGGGCAATACAGGTTTGTCCAGCATTAATAAATTTACCCCAGACAATTCTTTTAGCAGCCAATTTTAAATTCGCAGTTTCATCAATAATGCATGGGTTTTTACCTCCAAGTTCTAGTGTAACTGGAGTAAGATTCTCAGCGGCAGCTTTTGCAACAATTTTTCCAACAGCTACACTTCCTGTAAAAAATATATAATCCCAGCGCTTCTCTAAAAGTTTTTGCGAAACATCGACTCCTCCTTGTACCACTTCGACATGATTGATGTGGAATGTTTTTTGGATGATTTCGGTTATTATTTCTGCTGTTTTTGGAGTCAGTTCAGAAGGCTTTAAAATAACCTTGTTTCCTGCCGCTACAGCCGAAATTAAGGGGCATAATGCCAGTTGAAAAGGATAGTTCCAAGGAGCAAGAATTAATACTTTTCCGTAAGGTTCTTTATAGATATAATCTGTAGAAGGGAAGTTAAGTATTGATGGGAGTATTCGTTGTGGTTTTGCCCAATTTTGAATGTTTTTTATGGTATCTTTTAGTTCAGAAATAACATAATTAGTTTCAGTTAAAACAGCTTCAAAAGCAGGTTTCTTGAAATCATTATGGAGGGCTTTAATAATTAAATCTTCGCTTTTTTGTATGTTGAATAATAGTTTTTTAAGCGTCTCTTTTCTGTAACCGATGTCATTTTTATAGTCCATTTTAAAATCAGCTTAGTTTTACACTATGCAAGTTAATTTTAAAATTTTAAATAAAATAGTTTTTATTCAAAAATCATAAAGCATTCCATATTACTTCATCTGGAGTAGGAGCAATAATGGTAAGTGGTTCTTTTGTTACTGGATGTATGAAGGTTAATTTTCTGGCATGAAGATGAATTCCTCCATCAGGATTACTTCGGTCAAAACCGTATTTTAAATCTCCTTTGATAGGTGATCCAATTGCCGAAAGTTGTGCTCTAATTTGGTGATGTCTGCCTGTATGTAAATTGATTTCTAGCGCTACATAATTCTGAAGTTCTTTAAAAACCGTATAATCCAAACTGGCTAGTTTGCTATCTGGAACTTCTTTTAGATGCGCTTTTGAAGTATTGTTTTTTTCGTTTCGTTTTAAATAATGAACCAATTTAGCACTTGCTTCCAACGGTTTATTTTTAACAACTGCCCAATAGGTTTTTTGAGTTTCACGATTGCTAAATAATTCATTCATACGCGTTAATGCTTTGCTTGTTCTTGCAAAAACAACTATCCCAGTTGTAGGACGATCCAAACGATGTATCACGCCTAAAAATACGTCACCAGGTTTATTATATTTGTCTTTTATGTATTCTTTTACAACATCAGATAGTGGTTTGTCACCCGTTTTATCACCTTGTACAATATCGCCTACGCGTTTATTTACAACAATGATGTGATTGTCTTCGTGGAGAACTTGGAGATTATCTTTGGTTGAAATGATTTTCATATTAGACTTTTTAGATTTTTAGACAGGCTTAGACTTCTTAGATTTTTTAGAATAAAATATTATAATAAAGTAGCTCTAAACCGTGATGTCATTTTAATAATTTCTTCCAATAAATTGGCTAATTCAATTGTGTTTTCTTCTGTAATAAATCCTAAATCTGACGAGATTAGAAGCTGTGTTTCTACTTCATAAGCAGATCCAATGGCAATTTCTAAAAATCGTGCAAAATCTTTATTAGAGTTTCTTGATGAACCTTCGGCAATATTGGATGGAATTGAAACTGATGCTCTTCTGAGTTGATTTGTGATTCCGAATTTTTCTTCACTAGGAAATGTAGCGGTGATATTATAAATTTTAGAACAAAGTAATCTGCTCTTTTTCCATATTCCTAGTTGTTTAAATTGATGCATTTTCAGATTTTTAGATTGGGTTATACTTACTTAGATTATTGAGGTCTGTAAAATTAGCATATAAAATAAGATTTACACTACAAAAAAAACATAATAACTCAATAATCTAAGTAAGTCTAATAATCTAAGAAGTCTAAATTTAGTATTGCTCACTAGTATTAGGGAAATCTCCTGATTTCACATCATCTACATATTGGCTAATTGCTGTAGTCATTCCTTCGTACAAATTCATGTAGCGTCTTAAGAAACGTGGACTAAACTCATTGTTCATTCCTAGCATATCGTGAATTACAAGAACTTGACCATCTACTTGACCACCAGCTCCAATTCCGATAACTGGGATTGAGATACTTTCGGCAACCTTTTGAGCTAAATGTGCAGGGATTTTTTCAAGAACCAAAGCAAAACAACCAATTTTTTCTAGCATTTTTGCATCAGCAATTAGTTTTTCGGCTTCATCCTCTTCTTTTGCACGAACAGTGTATGTTCCGAATTTATATATTGATTGTGGTGTTAAACCTAAGTGTCCCATAACAGGAATTCCAGCGTTTAATATCTTTTTTATAGATTCTTTAATTTCTTTTCCTCCTTCTAGTTTTACAGCATGACCACCGCTTTCTTTCATGATTCTGATAGCAGAACGTAAAGCTTCTTTTGGATCCGATTGGTAGCTTCCAAAAGGTAAATCAACAACTACCAAAGCTCTTTCGATAGCTCTTACTACAGATGATGCATGATATATCATTTGATCCAAAGTAATTGGTAATGTAGTTTCATGACCTGCCATTACATTTGAAGCCGAGTCTCCAACAAGAATTACATCAATTCCAGCAGTATCAACAATTTTGGCCATGGTGTAATCGTAAGCCGTAAGCATTGAAATTTTTTGCCCATTGGCTTTCATTTCAATTAATGATTTAGTCGTAATTCTTTTATAATCTTTTTTTGCTACAGACATTGTGATCTATGATTTAGTTCCGATACAATCGGATTGATTTATATTTTGAATCTGTAAAAGTAATAAATAGAATTTTTTTAAATCTAATTTTGATTGGGAATATAAAAATGGGAGGTAAAAGTTTTGAAGAATTATTATTAATGGAAAGTATTTAGAAGTATTTTATTAACAAATAACTAAAATAACTAATTTTGAAAAATAAATTCACAAATTTCTATTTTGAAAAAGACACTTATTATTGACGATGAAGAAAAATTACGTAATCTTCTCGCTAGAATCATACGCTCAGAAGGTTTCGAAGTCTTTGAAGCACCAGATTTAAAATCGGGTTATAAGAAATTGGAACAAAATGATATTGATGTTGTGCTTTGTGATGTTAAGCTTCCTGATGGAAATGGTGTTGATTTTCTTCAAAAGATAAAATCGGCTTTTCCACTTACAGAAGTTATTTTGTTAACTGCTTTTGGTAATATTCCTGATGGTGTTCAAGCCATGAAAAATGGCGCTTTCGATTATATTGTAAAAGGGGATGATAATGATAAAATTATTCCGCTTTTATATAAGGCTTTAGAGAAAGTACAATTACAGAAGAAAGTCAAACAACTCGAAAAACGTATTTCTGATAAATATTCATTTGATAATATTATTGGAAAATCAAAAGGATTGGAGCAAGTAATTGATTTGGCACGAAGAGTTTCTAAAACGGATTCGACTGTGCTTTTAACTGGTGAAACAGGAACAGGGAAAGAAGTTTTTGCACAGTCTATTCATGAAAATAGTAATAGAGTTGGAAAATCATTCGTGGCATTAAATTGCAGTACTTTTAGTAAAGAAATCCTTGAGAGTGAATTGTTCGGACATAAGCAAGGCGCCTTTACAGGTGCGATTAAAGATAAAAAAGGTTTTATAGAAGAAGCAAACGGAGGGACTTTATTTCTTGACGAAATAGGAGAAATGCCATTAGAATTGCAAGCGAAGTTATTACGTGTGCTAGAAACCAATGAATACATTCAGCTAGGGGACACTACTCCTCGAAAATCTAACTTTAGGTTGATTGCTGCAACTAATAGGGATTTAAAAACAGAAAGTGAAGAACATCGTTTTCGATCAGATTTATATTTTAGGTTGAATATATTTGAAATTAAAATTCCGTCTTTGCGCGAAAGAGTAAAAGATATCGAACCATTGGCACATTATTATGTAAAACAATTTTCGGATAAAACCAATAAAAAAGCGTTGTCTATAGATGAAGGTTTCATGCAAAAAATGGAATCATATCAATGGCCAGGAAATGTTCGTGAATTAAAAAACGTTATAGAACGTTCTGTTATTTTGGTAAATGGTGATGTTTTAACTTTGGATGTTTTGCCTTATGAAATGCAACATCAAGTGGATAAAAGTAGCAAAATAGTTTCTGCATTTTCAATGCAGAGCATCGAAAAACTTCATATTCAGAAAGTACTTAATTATACTAAAGGAAATAAAGCAGAAGCAGCACGATTACTAGAAATAGGAGTTGCAACTCTTTATCGGAAATTAGACGAATATAACATTCATTAGCAGAACATACTATTCTGAGAAAAGCCTATCATTTTGATAGGCTTTTTTTATGGCTTTTTTTAATGTAAATTTGGTATAGCATTGATTTTGAATACTTTGAAGGTTTTTGTTTTTTTTGGAATGTATTTTGGCATAAGGGAAGAGAACATAAAAAATCATTCTTATGAAAAATCAAGTCAGCTCGATCTATAAACAAGCAGAACGCTTTGCAGAAGTTACTAAGACAGCTATCATTACTGGAAATATTATTAGAGCAAAAAAATGTCTAGCACTTGCTGAGCGACTTTATATTACGGGAAGCTACGAAACTAAAAGTGCCATTTCGAATGTGTACGTTTTCTCGGTTTCTTCTTTTATGGAATTGCGTCACTGTACGATTTCTGATTTATTTCCAAAATCGTTGAAGGCAGAATACATAAAACAAATTAATTCTTTGGGAGTATAGTTTGTGAAATGTAAAATGACTCGTGTTTCGCATTTAAAAAAATATCACTTATTACTTCTAACATTTTCACATTTAACCATTTTAATAAAAAAAACCTATGTTAATCACTATTCTTTTACTCGCACTGGCTGTTTTACTCTTTGCGATTTTTTTTAAATCTGTAGAATTCTTTGAAAAAATTTAAATCATGACTGCATTATTTATTATTGCCCTTGCTGTTTTTGGCTATTTGATTTATGTATTAATCAAACCCGAAAAATTTTAAATTACGTAAAATGCTTTCTGTAAAAAAGTAAAAAGTAAAAAGAGAAAAGTAAGAAGGTTAGATGATGTACATCAGTTTGTTTTTACTTCTCATATTTTACAATTAACATTTTGCAATCAACATTTTACAATAAACAAAACACATCTTATGAATACAGAATTATTTGGCATCATCGGTATTTTTATCCTAACGATAGTTTTAGCCATTCCTTTAGGGAAATATATTGCTAAAGTCTATTTGGGCGATAAAACACTATTTGATCCGATTTTCAATCCAATTGAAAAACTTATTTTTAAAATCAGTGGAATTAATTCCACCCAGGAAATGAACTGGAAACAACACTTAAAAGCTCTTTTAAGTATAAATATGGTTTGGTTTTTTCTTTGCTTTTTTATCTTATTGTTTCAAGGGTCATTATTTTTAAACCCCGATAACAATCCATCGATGAGTCCAGATTTAGCATTTAATACAGCTATTTCGTTTCTTGTAAATTGTAATTTACAACATTACTCGGGTGAAAGCGGTGTATCTTATTTATCACAAATGTTCTTGATGTTCTTGCAATTTGTCTCGGCTGGTGTCGGACTGGCTGCTGCCGCAATGGTTTTTACGGCCATGAAAGAGAGAACTACAGATAAGCTAGGTAACTTTTATAATTACTTTATAAAAAGTTGTACTCGTATTTTATTACCACTTTCTGCTATTGTAGCTACTGCTCTTGTATTTAGCGGTTCTCCGATGACTTTTGAGGGTAAAGATGCAATCACTACTTTACAAGGTGATAATGTGGAGGTTTCTCGCGGACCAGCTGCTACTTTTATTGCTATAAAACATATTGGTACAAATGGTGGTGGATTTTTTGGAGCTAACTCAGCTCATCCATTAGAGAATCCTAGTTATTTTTCGAATGCTGTCGAATTATGGGCTCAATTAATTGTTCCGTTTGCAATGATTTTTGCTTTAGGTTTTTATTTAAAGAAAAGAAAATTTTCATATGTAATTTTTGGAGTAATGACGATCGGATTCTTACTTCTGGTTATCCCAACGGTTACGAGCGAAATTAATGGGAATCCTGCTATCGAAAGAATGGGAATTGCTCAAGCAACAGGAGCCATGGAAGGTAAGGAGGTTCGTTTTGGACCAGCTATTTCAGGATTCTGGAGTATTGCCACAACAGTAATTTCTACAGGTTCAGTTAATAGCATGCACGATAGCTCGATGCCTATTTCGGGTGCTATGGAATTACTTGCTATGATGGTCAATGCTTTTTATGGTGGTTGTGGTGTTGGTATCCTTAACTTTTATGTTTTTATTATTCTGGCAGTATTTATTTCTGGATTAATGGTGGGTCGAACTCCTGAATTTTTAGGTAAGAAAATCGAAGCTCGGGAGGTTAAAATTGCTGCTTTTATTGCTATTCTTCATCCTTTATTGATACTATCAGGAACGGCTTTGGCCTCTTATTTTGCTGCTAATGATACTGCAATGGGATTTTGGTTTAGCGGTAATGCAACGGGTTGGTTAAATAATCCAGGGAATCATGGATTTTCGGAAATGTTATATGAATATACCTCGAGTGCTGCAAATAATGGTTCTGGCTTTGAAGGTTTAGGAGATAACAATCCTTTCTGGAATATTACTACTGGTATAGTATTGTTGTTGAGCCGTTTTATTCCTATAATCGGGCCATTGGCTATTGCTGGATTACTTGCTAATAAAAAATATATCCCTGAAAGTGCTGGAACTTTAAAAACGGATACTTCTATTTTTGGAGTTATGGTTTTTGCTGTAATTGCAATTATCGCTGCCTTATCATTCTTCCCAGCGTTGGCTTTAGGTCCATTGGCAGAATATTTTTCGATGTAAAAAGTTTTTGGTAAAATGTAAAAAGCGAATCGAGTGAAATGTATGAAGTGAAATATGAAAAAGTAAAATGTGAAAAGCTAGATGAAAAACTAGGTTTTACAACTAAAAAAAACATTACACACAGAAATATATTTACTGATTTTGCAACCTACTTTCAAGATTTTTAATTAATCCATAAATAAGTTTTCCTATGATGTCTAATTTTCTAATCAGTTGTTCACAGTTTTCATTGTCGATAAAGTTTAATTCTTTACTCAGTAAAATTAATGTGTCAAGTTCTGATAGTGAGCCTAGCGAAATATGCAAAAAATGGTTAAATTCTTTTAGCCCTTTTCTAGCAGCTCCTTCGGCAATATTTACTGGGACAGAAACAGCAGCTCTTCTGATTTGAGATGTTATTCCAAATTTTTCATCAGATGGAAATTGATTTGTAACTAAATAAATTTCTTTGACAAATTCAAAACTTTTAATCCAAGAATTCAAATTTTTATGTGGCTTCATACTTTAAATATTTTTAACGAATTTATTCAAACGTACGACATTTCACATATAACATCTAATATTTAACATAAGAAAATGACTAACAATAAATCCAATTCATTGTTTGAAAGTAAGCAGGTAAAAGATGCCTTGGTGCAATCTTTTGTGAAGCTTAATCCAAAATTGATGATTAAAAATCCGGTAATGTTTACCGTAGAAATAGGAACTGCCATTATGCTTGCCGTTTGTATTTCCATATTAATGGGAGCACAGGACCAAGGTAGTTTTGCTTATAATTTAATTGTATTTTTAATTTTACTAGCAACTCTTTTGTTTGCCAATTTCGCCGAAGCTATTGCCGAAGCAAGAGGTAAAGCGCAAGCGGATAGTTTAAGAAAAACACGAGAAGAAACGCCTGCAAAACAAATCCTGGCTAATGGTGAAATTAAAAACATTAGTTCTTCGGAATTAAAAAAAGGAGATGTTTTTGTTTGTGAGGCAGGAGATTTAATTGCAACTGATGGTGAAATCATCGAAGGTTTGGCTACAATTGACGAAAGTGCGATTACTGGAGAAAGTGCTCCTGTAATTCGAGAAGCTGGTGGAGATAAATCATCAGTAACTGGAGGTACAAAAGTATTGTCGGATAAGATTAAAGTAATTGTAACCTCTGAACCGGGAGAAAGTTTTCTTGATAAAATGATTGCTTTAGTAGAAGGAGCAAGTCGTCAGAAAACTCCAAATGAAATAGCTCTAACTATTTTACTAGCGGCATTTACTCTAATCTTTGTAATTGTTTGTGTTACCTTAAAACCATTTGCTGATTATGCCAACGCACCAATAACAATTGCTGCTTTTATTTCTCTTTTTGTATGCTTAATTCCAACGACAATTGGAGGTTTACTTTCAGCAATCGGAATTGCAGGTATGGACAGAGCATTGCGTGCCAATGTAATTACAAAATCTGGAAAAGCGGTAGAAACTGCTGGAGATATTGATGTATTGCTTTTGGATAAAACAGGAACAATTACAATAGGAAACAGAAAAGCTACTAATTTTTATCCTGCTGAGGGTGTTTCAGAAAAAGATTTTATTGAATCGGCTGTATTAAGTTCTCTTGCTGACGATACTCCAGAAGGAAAAAGTATTATCGAACTAAGTAAAACGTTAGATGTGACAGGAAAAATGGAAGCTGCTATCTCACTTCTTACTGATAACATTTCACAAACTATCAAGTTTACTGCTGAAACCAGAACGAGTGGTGTTGTTTTAAAAGATGGAACCAATATAAGAAAAGGAGCTCAGGATGCTGCGAAAAACATTGCACTTCAAGCAGGGAATACTTTTCCAGCAGATACAGCTCAAAAAGTAATTGATATTTCTTCTAAAGGAGGAACGCCATTGATAGTTATAAAGAATAGTCATGTGCAAGGTGTTATTGAATTACAGGATATTATAAAAACAGGAATGAAAGAACGTTTTGACCGTTTGAGAAAAATGGGTGTAAAAACGGTTATGGTTACTGGAGATAATCCTCTTACAGCTAAGTTTATTGCTGAAGCTGCAGGTGTTGATGATTTTATTGCTGAAGCAAAGCCTGAAGATAAAATGAACTACATTAAGAATGAACAACAAATGGGTAAACTCGTTGCAATGATGGGTGATGGTACTAATGATGCTCCCGCTCTTGCTCAAGCTGATGTAGGTGTTGCAATGAATAGTGGAACTCAAGCAGCTAAGGAAGCTGGAAACATGGTTGATCTTGATAATGACCCAACTAAGTTAATTGAGGTTATTGAAATTGGAAAACAGTTGTTAATGACTAGAGGAACGCTTACTACTTTCTCTATTGCGAATGACGTAGCGAAATATTTTGCAATTGTTCCTGCACTTTTTATCACTGCAATTCCAGCTCTTGAAGGATTGAATATCATGCATTTGCATAGTCCTGAAAGCGCCATTTTATCGGCTGTAATCTTTAATGCAATTATCATTCCGATACTAATTCCTCTAGCATTGAGAGGTGTTGATTATAAACCAATCGGAGCGAGTGCCATCCTAAAACGAAACTTATTGATATATGGTTTAGGTGGATTAATTATTCCTTTTATTGGTATTAAATTAATTGATTTGGTTGTAGCTCTTTTTATGTAATTAAATAAAGGTTCTGAGGTACTAAGTTACTAAGGCTCTAGGGAAAACTTAGAAACTTAGAGACTTAGTCCCTTAGAAACTCAAAAAAAAACTCAAATGAAAAATATATTTTCAATATTAAAATTGACTTTGCTTACGATTGTTTTGTTTGCGGTTATTTATCCTTTGGCAATTTATGGTATTGCGCAGTTTGCGCCTAACCAAGGTAAGGGAGAAACAATTTCGGTTAATGGTAAAGTAGTAGGATATCAAAAAATAGGTCAAAAATTTGACAAGCCTAATTATTTTTGGGGTCGTCCTTCGGCAGTAGATTATAACGCTGCGGGTAGTGGAGGAAGTAATAAAGGACCAAGCAATGTTGATTACTTAGCAGTGGTTCAAAAAAGAATTGATACTTTCTTAATCGTTCATCCTTATTTAAAAAAATCCGAAATTCCTGCCGATATGGTTACTGCTTCGGGTAGTGGTTTAGATCCGAATATTTCACCACAAGGTGCTTTGGTTCAGGTGAAACGTGTTGCCAAAGAAAGAAAATTAGATGAAGATAAAGTTAAAGCTTTGGTTGAATCTAAAATCAGTACTCCAAAGTTTGCAGGTACTGCAATGGTGAATGTTTTAGAATTGAATATTGCTCTTGACGAACTTTCTAAAAAAGGATCTTAGGTTTTTGCTCCTGCATTTTATGTCATTTTAACGAAGGGAATTCGAGTGGTAGAGAACAGACGAATTAAATTACCCAATATTAAACGAATGTACTTTTAACAATATGTGCCAGCATATGTGATTTTTCCTTCGTCGAAATGACAAATTTGGAATAAAAAACTAAATTTTTTAATGAGAATGCCTAACCTGTTAGGATAAAAAACTTTTAAATATGATGATTAATACTAAATCTAACAGGTTTTAAAAATCTGTTAGCAAGGTTTCTAGTGCCTTGTGTGTATGAAAATTTACGGACAAAATAGAGATAAGCTTGTAGTTACTTTATCTGAATTTGCCCTTTATGACCTAATAGGTTTTGGATGCCTGTTAGGATAACTAAAGCCCTTGTTGCCCCAAGTGTTTTAGCCCAGTTCTGATATTTATCGGAAGAAGCGATATCCTTTTCTGGCTTCTTTAGCCAGGAAAAGATATAGCGGATAGCTGGTCCCGATAGTTATCGGGATACCTCCAAAAAAACGAATAGATAAATTTTAATTATACTCGATAGGTTATAGAAACTTGTTGGGTTTGGATCCCTTATAAAATGAAAAAAATAATACTTACAGCTTTAATAGCTTTCGGATACACAACAGTTAATGCTCAAGAAGAATCTAAAAGTCCGTTTACTTTTACGGGCTATATAGATACTTATTATAGTTATGATTTTGGGAAACCAGATAATCATACTCGTCCAGGTTTTCTTTATAATTATAACAAGCATAATGAGGTAAACCTGAATTTAGGTTTGGCAAAAGTGAATTATGCTAAAGATAATGTTCGAGGGAATTTTGCTCTTATGGCTGGAACTTATGCTGAGTATAATTTGGCCGCCGAGCAAGGTTTATTAAAAAATGTATATGAGGCTAATGTGGGAGTGAAAATTTCGCAAGAACATAACCTTTGGATTGATGCGGGAATTATGCCTTCGCACATTGGTTTTGAAAGTGCAATAGGAAAGGATTGTATGACTTTGACCAGAAGTATCCTGGCTGAAAATTCTCCGTATTATGAAGCGGGTGTGAAATTAGGATATACATCTAAGAGCGAAAAATGGTATTTGGCAGTTATGTATTTAAATGGATGGCAGCGCATTCAGAAGGTTGAAGGGAATCAGACTCCTGCCTTTGGATCACAGGTTACTTATAAACCAAATTCAGGAGTTACATTAAACTGGAGTACTTATGTTGGGAATGAGTATCCTGATGTGGATAGAAAATGGAGGTATTTTAATGATTTCTTCGGACAGTTTAGAGTGTCTGAAAAAGTAAATTTAATTGCTGGTTTTGATATCGGTGCGCAACAAGCTACAAACGGTAGTTCGAATTATGATATTTGGTACACTCCAATTGTTATGGCGCAGTATAAACCAACTAATAAAATTCAGTTAGCGGCTCGAGGCGAATATTACCAAGATAAAAAAGGTGTTATTATAGCTACTGGAACTCCAAATGGTTTTAAAACATACGGTTTCTCAGCCAATTTTGATTATTTGGCTACAGAAAATGTGATATTTAGATTAGAAGCACGAACTTTGAATAGTAAAGACAATATCTTTTTGAAAAATAATAATCCAACAGATAGTAACGTGTTCATAACGACTTCTTTGGCAATTTCTCTTTAACTTTAGGCTATAAGCTTTAAGCGATAGGCTTTTTTAGAGTCGCATTGCTTAAAGCTTACTGCTTATAGCATAATGCAATAAAATATGGATAGCGAAAAGGAAAATAATGTTAAGCACTTTCTCGATTTAATTCAGAAATCCCGTAAAGGTAAGTTTAAGGTCTACATTGGTATGAGTGCTGGCGTAGGCAAAACTTTTCGTATGCTACAGGAAGCTCATACGCTGTTAAAAAATGGAATTGATGTAAAAATCGGATATATAGAAACGCATAATCGTAAGGAAACGCATGAATTGCTGGATGGTTTACCTGTGATTCCGCGTCGTTCTATTTTTTATAAAGGAAAGCAACTGGAAGAAATGGATGTGCAGGCTATAATTAACCTGCGACCTGAGGTGGTTATTGTAGATGAACTAGCGCATACAAACATTGAAGGAAGTAAGAATGAAAAACGCTGGCAAGATGTTCTTGAGATTTTAGAATCTGGAATAAATGTAATTTCGGCAGTTAACATTCAGCATATCGAGAGTTTAAATCAAGATGTAAAACGCATTACAAATGTAGATGTTAAAGAACGTATTCCGGATAATGTATTACGATTGGCAGATGAGGTTGTAAATATCGATTTGACATCGGAGGATTTAATTGACAGATTGAAGGAAGGGAAAATTTATACTGCTGATAAAATTCAGACGGCATTGAATAATTTTTTTAAGTCTGATCAGATCTTGCAGTTACGAGAATTGGCTCTAAAAGAAGTTGCAAGTCAGGTAGTGCGAAAAGTAGAAAATGAGGTGCCTAAAACGCAAGCGTTGCGACATGAAAAATTATTGGCTTGTATAAGCAGTAATGAAAAAACAGCAAAGAATATTATTAGAAAAACAGCTCGATTGGCTAGTTATTATAATAGTGACTGGTATGTATTGTATGTTCAATTACCAAAGGAAAGTAGTGATAAAATTGCTCTTGATAAGCAACGTCATTTAATTAATAATTTTAAATTAGCTACAGAACTCGGTGCTGAGGTAATTAAAATAGAAGGTACTAATATTACCAATACAATACTTACTATTGTAGAACAAAAACAAATTACAACTGTTTGTATCGGGAAACCCCATTTTAACTTATTTAAAGTAATTTTGTCAACTTCGATTTTTAGACGATTATTAAATCGCCTTTCTTTATCGAATGTTGACCTTGTTGTTTTATCTTAAAAAATGTAAATTATAATTTTAAAACATATTAGTAATTTAAGTTCGTGTAAGTTTTGTTTTTATGTAACGACTTGTATTTTCTCGAAAAACTTATGTGGTTTAAGTAATAAATAAAAAAAACTTGTTTTTAAAACATGCGTGATGAAAATTAAAACAAAATTAAATCTGGGTGTTGGATTGTTATTCTTAATGATAATTATTCTTTCATTAGTAAGTGCCTTTTATATTTTTTTGATAAAAGAGGACACCGAAAATATCTTGAAAGCAAATTATAATACATTAGAATATTCTAGGAATATGCTGACTTCGCTTGATACAGCAAATGATACTGATAATAAAGCAATTGTTTTTTTTAGAGATAATTTGAAAAAACAACTTATTAATGTAACAGAAAATGGGGAAGACAAAGCGACAAATAATTTGCAAGAAAGTTTTAATAAATTAGAGCATAATTGGAATAATGAAGCATTAAAAAGTCAGGTACGCCAAGATATTTTTGCAATCATGAAACTCAATATGGATGCAATGAAACTGAAAGGGGATATTGCAAAAAAAACTGCAGAAACGGCTAATTTTTCGATTGCAATTGTTGGTACACTTTGTTTTTTAATTGCGTTTAATTTATTAATTAATCTACCCAATAATATTGCAAATCCAATCAAAGAATTGACAGAAAGTATTAGGCAAATCGCTAATAAAAACTATTCAGAACGTGTTCATTTTATGAATCATAACGAATTTGGTGATTTGGCAAAATCATTTAATACAATGGCAGAGAAGCTCAAAGAATATCATGATAGTAATTTATATAAATTATCATTCGAGAAGAAACGCTTAGAGACTTTAATAAACAATATGCATGATCCGATAATTGGGCTAGATAATCAAGGAAAAGTTTTATTTGTAAATGATGAAGCACTTAAGATTATTGGAATGAAATCGGAAGAAGTAATTGGCGAATTGGCTACAACTTTGGCTTTAAAAAACGATTTGATGAAATCTTTAATCATTAATGATCTTGAAAGTACAAAAGCACATCCTATGAAAATTTTTGCCGATGGAAAAGAAAGTTATTTTGATAAGGAGAAGGTTACTATTGCAATTACACCAACAGGAGAGGATGAAGCTATTAATATAGGGGAAGTAATTATTTTACGAAATATTACACTGTTTAAAGAACTTGACTTTGCTAAAACTAATTTTATAGCAACAGTTTCACATGAGTTAAAAACTCCTATTTCGTCAATTAAATTAAGTCTTCAATTATTAGAAAAGCCTAATACAGGTGCCATTAATGAAGAACAGAAACAATTAATTGATAGTATTAAGGATGATAGCCAGCGTTTGTTGAAAATTACGGGTGAATTACTTGATTTGGCACAACTAGAAACGGGTAATATCAAACTTAATATTGGACAATGTAGTCCGTATAAAGTGATAGAATACGCTCTGGAAGCTGTAAAAGTTCAAGCAGAACAAAAACAAATTGAATTGATTGTCGAAAGTGAATCTAATCTTGCAGATATTAAAGCCGACTCGGAGAAAACGACTTGGGTGATGATTAATTTCTTAACGAATGCTATCAGATATTCTTATGAAAAAAGTAGTATAACAGTTAAACTTAAAAAAGAGAAAAATCAGATTGTTTTTGAGGTAGTCGATACTGGAAAAGGTATTGATAGTCATTATAAGTCGAAAGTATTTGATAAATTTTTCCAGATACCAGGAAGCCATAAATCAGGAACAGGACTTGGCTTGTCGATTAGTAAAGAATTTATCGAAGCACAAAACGGAACTATTGGTGTAGAAAGTGAGTTGGGATTAGGAAGTTCTTTTTGGTTTAAACTGTTGAAAGCCTAGCTTTCAGTATTTAGTACCAGTCGCAGTTTTTAAGTGATTGAAATCTATAAAATAAAAAGTGTTCAGTACAATCTTGTAGTTTTTAAACTGCGACTGTGACTGAACACTTTTTTTATAACTGAAATCTATTACTGCGACTGGTACTGAAAACTACAACTGAATACTAGCAATCCGCCATATTCACGGCAATTGCTAATCCTCCTTCGGAGGTTTCTTTGTATTTAGAATTCATATCTTTTGCAGTTTGCCACATAGTATCGATGACTTTATCTAGTGGTACTTTTGCATTTTTCGAATCGGTTTCTAAAGCTAATTCAGCTGCATTGATCGCTTTTATAGCTCCCATAGTATTTCTTTCGATACAAGGTATTTGTACTAATCCTCCAATTGGGTCACAGGTTAATCCTAAGTGATGTTCCATGGCGATTTCGGCAGCCATTAAAACTTGTGCAGGAGTTCCGCCCATTAATTCGCAAAGTGCTGCTGCTGCCATAGATGATGAAACACCTATTTCGGCTTGACAGCCTCCCATTGCTGCAGAAATTGTAGAACCTTTTTTGAAGATACTTCCTATTTCGCCTGCAACCATCAGGAATTGTTTGATTTCTTTTTCGCCTGCATTATGGTTCTCGATTACTAGATAATACATTAAAACGGCAGGAATTACTCCAGCACTACCATTGGTAGGAGCAGTAACCACTCGTCCTAAAGCTGCATTAACTTCATTTACCGCAAGTGCAAAACAACTTACCCATTTTAGGATTTGACGAAATTTTACTTCGGTTTTTCTTATTTCTTCTAGCCATGTTTGTGGAGAATTATAATTAGATAAACCGATGAGGTTTTGGTGCATATCAAATGCTCTACGACGCACATTTAGTCCACCAGGAAGTATTCCTTCAGAGTGACAACCGATGTACATACATTCTAGCATTGTATTCCAAATGCGCATTAATTCGTTATTAATGAATTCTTCAGAACGCATCGATTTTTCATTCTCATAAACTATTTCCGAAATGGATTTGTTTTGAGCAATGGTATAATTTAAAAGTTCTGCTGCGTTTTGTATAGGAAACGGAAAAGCACATTTGATCTCCGATTTTATTTTGGCATTTTCACGCTCTTCTTTGACTACAAATCCTCCACCAATAGAGTAGAAGATAGACTCGTATTCAGAATCATCTTTGGCATAGGCCGTAAATTTTAAACCATTGGCATGAAACGGCAAGAATTCTTTATTGAAAATAATATCTTGTAAAAAGAAAAACGGAATCGTTATCTCATTTCCAAGGATAATTGTATTAGTTTCTTCGATAGATTTGATAATTCCTGCAATGTCATTTATAGGAATATATTCGGGATCTTGACCGCTTAATCCTAACATAACTGCCAAATCGGTAGCATGACCTTTTCCCGTTAAAGAAAGAGAGCCATACAAATCGACTTTGACACGAGTGATTTGAGAAAACAGATTTTCACTTTTTAACTCAGCTAGAAAACGTTCTGCTGCACGCCAAGGTCCAAGGGTGTGTGAGCTTGAAGGTCCTACACCAATCTTAAGCATATCAAAAACCGATATACATTCTTCCATTATACTATAATTTTGTTATCACAAAGATAATTGAATAATGCAATGAAATTAAAAGAAGAATTGTTAATGTTGCGTATTTATTAAAATTTTTATTTAATATTAATAATTTGGCAATAAAATAATAATGTAAAAAATATTGATTATAATTTTCTGGTTATCTAAAAATTAGGGTTTTAGTTTTAATTAATAAAAAAAGTATCAGAAAAACTAGCGAAAATTATTATGAACCATTAAGATATTAAGAACTATTAAGTTTTAGTGCTTAATATCTTAATGATTAAAATTTTTATTTTTTAGCGAGTTAGAGCTGGTTTCATTTCGGTTGTAACCCCAATTCTGTTCCAGGCATTTATTGTAATAATAGCCATTATGATATTTGACAAATAGTTTTCATCAAATAAACTAGCAGCTTTTTGATAGGTTTCGTCTGAAACTCCTCCGTTACTGATTAATGTAATTTCTTCGGTCAGAGCTAAAATTGCTCTTTCTTCTTCTGAGTAAAAATCAACTTCTCTCCAAGCATTCAATAAATAAATACGTTGTTCGGTTTCGCCATATTTGCGGGCATCTTTTGTATGTAAATCGATGCAATACGCACAGCCGTTTATTTGTGATGTTCTAATTTTTATTAATTCGTGATGTGTGTGGGTTAAAGGAGTTGAATCTAAGTAGGTATTCAAATCCAATAATGGTTTTATTGCTGTTGGTTGGGTTTGTGCAATTTTAATTCTCTTACTCATGATTTCTTTGTTTTAGATTATTAGGCAAAGGTATTTATAGCAATTATCAAAAATCTTAAGCTGGTTTAAGAAATGAAATTAAAAGGTGTTTTTTCTTATTTCGCTTAAATATTCTGGAGTAAGATTTAGGTAGGATGCCAACATATATTGCGGGATACGCTGTACAAACTCAGGAAATCGGGTGATAAAATGCTGATAACTCTCTTCTTTTGTAAAATCGTATAAATACTTCATTCGCAATTGAGCAGCCGAATAAGCTCTATGTAAAACAAGACGGAAGTAACGTTCGAGTTGTGGTAATTGGCTAAATACTTTTTCCTGATTGTGATAATCAAAAGCATATACTTCAGTGTTTTCGATTGCCTGAATGTAAAATTGTGATGGCGATTGTGTATCAAAACTCATATAATCGGCAATCCACCAGTTTTCGATTGCAAATTGTGTGATTTGTTCGGTTCCTTTATCATTGATAAAGAAGAAACGCAAACATCCTTTTTCCACAAAATAAAGTGAAGAACATATTTGTCCTTCTTCTAGTAAATAGCTTTTCTTTTTTAGGGCAATAGGCTTGATATTAGCCAAAACCAATTGAGTTTGTTCATCGTTTAGTTCGACGTACTTTTTTATATGTTCAATTAGGTTTGGTTGCATTATTGTTTTTATTTTAATATATAAATGTTGTAATTATAAATTCTCGCAAAGTAGCAAAGTTTTAGTTTATATAATTTGTTTTCTTTGTGACTCAGTGATTTTGCGAGAGAATCTAAAAACAACTAAAGAGCTATGAAAATAGGCACTTCAGCATTTTCAGGGTTGGATGCTTTTTCTCCATATATCTCAAAATCGGCAGTGTATTTTCTGTTGAGGTCAGTATTCCAAATTTCTATCCATTTCTGGATTACTATACCATCTGCTAAATTCCCTTTGGCTGTAAATTGTTTGTAGGTTTCTTTTGCAATAGTTTTTCCTGTCATTCCAGCTGGGATATTGTCTAAACTTGAAACTTTACAACCTAAAATTGTAGTGTATGGTTTGGTATAATCTTTTTCATATTCGGTGTAGACAGAATAGATAGAGCTGTCTATTTTATTCGGGATATTTTCGATTGTATTTTCAGTCATGAATTTATTCCAAAGTGCAGGAATATCCGTTGCTGATTGTTCATTTTCATTGGTAGTTCTTATCGATAAACCTATAATGAAAAACTCTTCGATAGTAATTAATTCCATTTTTTTGATTTCAATTTATAATGTTATTGTATGTAAAAGTAGTTCAAATAATCATGTTGTAAATGCTAACGTCATTGCTAAAAAAGAAATTAATAAACATAATGGTGAGAAGTATTTTGTGTCCATTTGTGCAAATTTTGTGGTCTTGACTTTTTTGAAAAATCCCACATATTTGAATTCGCCAATTGCCCTCACAATAAACAATATCGAAATAATCCAAAGCCCATATTCTTGCAGCCAATTAGGTAAACTAAAAGCTATTATTTCGGATTTTACTAAAACGATAACCGAAAGACTAAGTAGTGCAATTGCAACTACCAAGCATTCTTTTAGTTTTGGATCGATTACTTTTTTGTTGTTTTCGGTTGTTGGTATTGCGGCATCATTTCCCCATTTTCCGCCAAATCCCCAATAAATATGGATTCCAGCCAGGAATAGAAAAATGGAAACGAGAATAAATCCAATTGTTGTTTGCATAATGTAATGAGTTATGTTTTTGAGCTTGCTATTTTTTTGTTGCAGCTATTGAATACACCATTGGTATTTTATTTTCCAGATGTTTTATTCTGTATTTTTTTGGTTCAAATTCTATGGTGTTATTGAAGCAATTGTATGGCGAATAATCAAATTCATTTAAGGAATTTAGCTCCAGCCCGTTTTTAATTAGGCTATTTATTACCTCACTCATGCTATGATTCCAGCATACATATTCTAGTTGTATTGGAGCATTTTTATCGGCGTAGGTTCCTTCTTGAGTTTCTATTATTGCTCCCGAGTTGAAATAATTATATCCTACTTTTTCAAAATTATCATCAAACATCCAAACGACTGGATGAAATTCTGCAAAGATTAATTTTCCATTTGGCTTAAGGAAATCAGAGATTAATTTTGCCCATTTATCGAGGTCTGGTAGCCATGGAATCGCTCCGTAACTTGTAAAGATAATATCGAATTTCTGGTTTAGATGGTTTGGTAAGTCGTAGATGTCACAACATATAAATGATGCTTCAACATTTGCTTCTTTTGCTAGTTTGTTTGCGCCATCTATTGCTTTGTCTGATAAATCGACACCCGTAACAGTTGCGCCAAGTCTTGCTAAAGAAATGGTGTCTTGACCAAAATGACATTGCAAATGCAGGATTGATTTTCTTTTTATATCACCTAGTAATTCTAATTCGATACTGTTTAATGAAGTATTTCCTTTTAGGAAACCTTTTAAATCATAAAAATCAGATTTAAGATGTGACTCAACCCGACTGTTCCATGATTCTTTATTCACTTCTATATAATTGTTTTCTGAGCTCATTTTTTTAATATGATTTGAGAATGTCTTTTTTTATTTGTTAAAAGCTTCTTTAGGGAATTTATCGGCTATAAGGTTCAGGTTGATATTATGCTCTAAATAGGCTTTTAATCCATCGAGAACTGTAGTAAATCCGCCAGTAGCATCTTTGATTATATTTAAGAGTTCGTCGCCTTCTTTATCAAAGCCATAGTTTTTGATAACTACATAAGTGGTATCGTCTGTTATTTTTTTGAATTCGAAATCAACGGTTGTTTTAGGTTCATTCCATTCAATAGAAATTTTTTCGTTTTCGATAATCTCTTTTACAAAAACAGTCGTTGATACGTTATACATTTCCCATTCCCAGATTATGTTTTTGCCTACAGTCAGTTTATCACTTCCTTTTGTAAACCAAAAGTTCTTTGTTACATTTGGGTCAATAAATGCATTAAAAACAATTGCAGCTGGTTTTCTTATCAGCATTTGAGCTTCAACAGATTTTGGATTGCTACTCATAGAGATTTTTTTTTAGTTAGATTTAGAATTTTGCATATAAGAGGATTCTTTTGAATGCGTATAATGATGGTGTTTTACTAAACCTTTTGGCGATTCTTATTTTAAATTCTTTGATGAATTGTTCTTTAATTTCGCCTTTTAATCTTTCGAAATACGGAACTAATGTTGAACCTAGAATGAACTCATATAATTCGTCATGAGAGCTAGCTATCATGGGATATACTTTTTGGTAAATTAGTATATCGGTACCGTTATTTTCGAATAAAATTTGTGCGTAATCATCCATTGAGAGCACTGGAGAAAGTCGTTTCCAATTATTCAATGCACTTTTATACGGTTCTTCCTGAACCAATTCGATTACAATCTGATTGAGTAAATTTTCGTTTTGACAAGGCATTTGGATTGCCAATTGTCCATCGGAATTTAATAATGATATAATTTTAGGAAATAATTCTTCATGATTATCTACCCATTGAATAGATGCATTTGCAAAAATTAAATCCCATTTTTCTCCCGTATTGATTTGTTCTTCAATTGTTTTTTGATCAAATTGTATCGAGGTAATTTTTTTGGCCTTTTCCAGCATTTCTTTCGAGGAATCGATGCCTTTTACTGATGGATTAGTTAGTCTTTCGGATAGCATATGGGTTAACTCTCCAGTTCCACAACCTAAATCAATGACTTTCATATTTGGTTTATCCACAATATGGGCAACCAAATCAAAGAAAGGTTTGTAGCGAAGTGCTTTAAACTCGTTGTATTTTTCAGGATTCCATGCCATAATTTGCAGAGGTTTTATGTGGAAAACGAAGTTAAGGAAATTAAAGCTTTTTATTTAGTTAAAAACAGGAATCTGTAGTTTAAAAATTAACTGCAAAGGCGCAAAGATTTTCGCAGAGTTAACAAGGTTTTTTATAGCGATTGTATGTTTTGTGATCTGGTTTTAATCTTTAATTTTTAATAAAAGTGTATAATAATAACAACAGCCTCTGTAATAAGAATCCAAAACAATTTATTGGTAAAAAACTATGACAATTTTGTCGTTTTGTTTTAAGATTAAAAGATACTATTTCTAAACAAACACGCTATAATTAATAAGAGGAATGATAGAGTTGATGTTATAGTTCGAACCAGATGTAGATTATTCCATTTAAGTTCGAATTTGTCTCTTAAACTTCTTGCCTCTTCTAGTGATATATTGGTTAAATCGGTTTTGTCTAAAAGGTTATTTAACGGAATATTCCCAATGATTGTTACTAGAAAAACGCCTACAAAATATAGTATTGTGGCAAGGAGTAATAGCCATAAAATATTGGAATGATTGGATTTATACAGATATGCTGTAACAAAAGATAAAAATACTGGTCCCATAAATATAATTAAGAATAATGGGTTTACAATAGTCCTGTTCATGTTCTGGAATGCACTGAGATAATTTATATCATCAAGTCTGCCAATACCTGGAGTTATAGCATTTGACCAAGTGAAAAATATTCCAGCCAAAAGCCCAGTTAATAATGTAGTAAGTAATAAAACAATAGTTTTTGCGTCGACAATAAATGGTTCCATGATTATGATGTTTAATTAGCATGATAAAATTAGAACTATTGATTATAAGTTGTTTGTTTTAAGTGGATTAAAATTTGTTCGAAAAGATTTTTTTTTAATTCGTTTGTTCGATTAAAACGACGAAGTTGTTTATTTCTATGATATCTGTTGTCATGAAATATGGATTAACTCTATTCTGAAAATTTATTTAAAATAGTCATGGCGTTGTCTGTGTCTTTTTTGTTTACAAAAATGTGGTCGTGATAAAATGCAGCTACAACATTACAACTAATGTTATTATCGGATAACGCTTTCGCGAAAGCGGCAGTTAAACCTACAGCTTCTAATGAGGAATGCACAGTAAGTGTTATCCACGACATTACAACTGAATAATCAAGTTTTAGCTCGTCGGCAATTTCTTTTTTTAAGATTAAAGTAATGCCTTCACTTTCTGTAAATGACATTACAATATCTTTGATAGCTATATTTTCAAGACTTTGTGCGGTGCAAAAAACATAATCGCCAACATTATGTTTTGGTTTCATGCTTTTGAGTAATTTGTCTAAATCTTTTTCTCCTGACATTTTAATGGATTGTTTTTATTTTAAATTATGCTAGATACAATTTTAATGTTTAATTTGTTTTTTTCTTCTATTTCATTTTTTAATTTATCATATTCAACCGAATTGGTCAATTTTTTTAAAGAATTTAATGTTATTGAATGTTGACTTCGCTTGTAATTATTCAATTCTTCAGTTGACAAGACATAAAACTCCCAATGATTTAAATTAAGAGGATTTATTGTTGGTTTGTTTAAATGATGTAAAAGGCAAAAAACATATACATCAGCACTTCTAATTGGTATTGTTGAACGTTTATCAATTTCTGAATTCCAAGGCTGGGATAGTTTTGTACTGAAACTAATTGACGATAGTTTCTTTTGTTCCCATGATTGTATATATGCAGCAGATTTTATTTCAATTTTTATTTTGTCAGGTGTTTCTAAATCATAGGCGCCCCATTCATCTCGAATTTCTTTTATATCAATATTTACAGCTGTTGCAACAATAAATTCTGCTAAACGGCCACGTGTTGCATTACTAACAATATCTGAAACACTCCAACGCCAAAAATCAAGTAATGAGAAATTTAAAGACTTTTCATTATACATAAGTTTTTCTTCTCCAGTTTTCAAAACAGCTTTGGTAGCTTCTAATGAACTCATAATAATTTATTTATTAGCCATATGTAATGCAATTCTGTTTCCTTCGCAATCTTTAAATTCGGCTACAGAACCATATTCTCCGTTTGATGTTATTGGAAATAAAACTTCGGCACCATTTTTTACAGCAAGATTTAAAGTTGCATCAATATCTTCGGTATTAAAATATATAAGCGTTCCGTTTATAGTAGGGTTGTATATTTCTCCTTTAGCCAAAGCACCCGAAATTCCATTATTACCTTCGATAAGAGGGAAAAATGCCATTTCGTTACCATGAATAATATCTCGCTCAAAATCGAAGTTAAATACTGCTGCATAAAATCGGATGGCTCTTTCTATATCGGTTACAGGAATTTCAAAATAGACAACTGGATTTGATTTGTTTTTCATATTCAATTTAAGTGCATTCTTTTTTTGTTTATTTCACTTTGGTCATGTACATATACCAATTCCATTCCCAGGTTTCTCCATTATTGGCTGACATTGCCTGACTCCAAATAGGATTTTTTTTGTCTCTGGCATCCCAACGAAATAACTGAATTACTTTCTTGCCTTCGTAAATATCTCTTGAAAAGAAATGACCTACTTTTTTTTCGAATGATCCTATAACTGGTTTATCTAAAACACCTGTATTAGAATCTGACCAATAAATACTCCATAATTTTGTTTCAGGATTAAAGAGTCGCACCGTCATTCCTTCAAAAGGAACACCATCAAATTCGGCTAGATAATTATCAATATTGCCAATTCCGTTTAGAACTTTATACATTTCCTGAGTCGATGGAAATTCAATCCATTCTGTACAATCAGAGAATCGGTATTTTAGTTTTTTATTTATAATGTTAGTTTTCCCTTGAAAAAAATCAAAATCATCTTTGGATGAAGTAGGGGAAGGAAGGATTATTAACTCTCCGCTTGCATTAAAAATCAATTTTGGAATTTCTAAATTTAAATTATCTAAAGGCATGTTTTTTGATTTTAAATGATTTATTCATTTCCTTTTTTAATCCATTTCCCAACTTCTGGTGCTACGTAACTTTTCATTTTGAGGAGTAAATCCTGTGAATCTGTACTTACGATTATCATTTGTTGGTTGATCTCTTTTAAGAAACCTTCATTTACCATTTTTAGTATAAATTCTAGTAATAAATCGTAAAATCCATCGATATTTAAAATTCCTATTGGTTTTTTATGAAGTCCGAGTTGCGCCCATGTAAGCATTTCAAAAAACTCTTCCAGCGTTCCGAATCCACCTGGTAAAGCAATTACGCCATCACTTAATTCGTTCATTTTGGTTTTTCTTTCATGCATACTTTTTACGATAATTAATTCGGTTAAATTATCGTGAGCAATTTCTTTTTTCATTAAAAAGTCTGGCAGGACACCAATTACTTTCCCGTTTTTATTCAAAACTCCATCAGCAACGGCTCCCATAAGACCAACTTTGGCTCCACCATAAACTAAATCAATATTATTTTCAGACATTATTTGTCCAAGTTGAAAGGCTTGAGTTTCATATTCTTTTTTGTTTCCGAAACTTGATCCGCAAAAAACTGTAATTCGGTTCATTTGTTTAATTGTAAAATGTATTATGTAATCGGTAATTAGTTTTCTTGAGTAATTAAATCTACAAAGTCTGCCTTTGTAAATAATTCGATTATGTACTGAAAATTTTCCTTGCCAAATATTTTGTTTAAATTTTCTGTTCCTGTTATTTCTATAGTACATTCTCCCGGATATCCTGGACCAGCGGCTGAAATGGCATCATTAAAAGCATCTAAGTTTTTTCCAAAATGTTTTGCTGATTCAGGATCGATTTCTTTTGCATAGGCATTCCAGAAATCTTCTCGACTTTGGCAAATATTTCCGTTAATGAATATTTTTAGTTTGCTATTTTGAGATGTCGATTTATCGTTCATTGTTACAGCTTGATTAAATTTTATTTAGTCTGTATTTTTATCCAATCTAGAATTTCGTTCAGAGCTATTGGCGCAAATGTTTGTTCTATAGTTGCATATTCTTGGGGTAAACCAGTTTTGCATTCCTGAAATAAATGATTCAGGTTTGGTAATTCTTTGATTGTAATGTTTTTATTTCCTCCTTTTAAAAGGGCTTCTTTTATAGTGGTTAGATTTTCTTTTGGTGCAACTTGTAAATCTTTGGCTCCATTAAGTGCTAAAACAGGACATTTTACCTTCTCTAATGTTGGGGCTGGGTTAAAGGTAAGGAAAGTTACCATCCAAGGAGTTAGAATCTTGTCTGTTTGCATTTTAATATATTCTGCCTCAGTCATTCCTGCTGGTTTGTTAGGATCTGTTTTAGAAACTTGAGTCATGTAAGCTGTTATATCGGTTTTTAATTGTTCTGGGCTTTTAGATTTAGCAATAATATTAAAAGCTGTTTTGTTTATTTCTTGTGCTTTCTGAATAGCAGCATCACTCATTCCTGCTGCTTCTGCAATTGTTTTTTGTTGTAATAAAAGCAATTGGTTCCCAGGAAGTCCAGGGCCTGCAAGCAATACAATAAAACTAATGTTCTTAGAATTTGTAGCAACAATTGGAGCAATTAAACCTCCTTCGCTATGACCGATTAAACCAATTTTTTGTTTGTTAATTTCTTTTCTGGTTAGTAAATAGTTTACTGCTGCCAGAGCATCTGTGGCAAAATCTAAAGAAGTTGAGTTCTTAAAGTTACCTGTAGATTGTGCTGTTCCTCTATCATCATATCGTAAAACTGCAATTCCGTTTCTAGTTAAAAAGTCTGATAATACTAAGAATGGTTTATGCCCTACAAGTTCTTCATCGCGGTTTTGTGGGCCGCTTCCGCTTATTAAATTAAAATAACAACAGGGAAAACACCTTCTTTTTTAGGAAGCGTTAATGTTCCAGCCAGAGTTATTCCTGCTTTTTCATTTTTAAAAGTGACATCTTCGGAGTAATAAGGATACGGTTTAGTCGGCTCTTGCGGACGTATTAGTTTTTCTTTTTCAATTTTTTCTCGCGATAAATTCATCGGAAATGAATGACCTGCTTGTTTAAAATTACCAACTATTTTATTGTCTTTGTCAAGAATGCCTTCATATTCGATTTTAGCACTTTCAATGGTAAGTTTTAAAGTTGAGTTCTCAAAACTTGTTGTAGTTACTGGAATATCTTTTGCGCCTTGATCAGGACTGTCCATTGTTGATTTAAAACCAGTGTCTACTTTTTTGATATTAAAGACAATACTTAATTGTTTTCCCGGAACATTTAAAAGACCATTCCATTCTCCTGAAATGTCTTGTCCGAAAACAGTTAATGTGGTTAAAATTGTTAGTATTGATACTATAGTTTGTTTCATTTGGTTCGTTTTTAAATTATATAATGGTAACAGAATAGTCTCACAAAACGTATTTTGTTACAGAAATTATATAAAATTGTCTATTCTTTTTTGTTTCCGAAACTTGATCTACAAAAAACTGTAATTCGGTTCATATTCAGTTTTATATTATTGTTATAATTTGGGGCTATATGAAATTATAAGTAATTGATTTTAATAATATAAGATGTGTTTTTTTTCGTTAAGAAAGGCTGGGTATTTACTGTCTAAGTATGTTAAATTCTATCGTTTCTTAATATGATCTGACCTCGTGAGATTTTGACCATTTGCAAGTTAATGACTTTGTTATTTGATATGTTAATACTATCTTGATTCATTAACAATTGGTTGTTTTTCTTTATAGTAAACGAAGTTATGAAAAATATAGATGTACATCTAAAAGAAAACAGGCAATGACTAGAAACTAGTATTGCCTGTTTATATTTTGAAATGAGATTTGAGTTAGTTCTTAGATTTTACTCGGCTTAATGTTTCCTGAGAGATGTTGAGGTAGGAAGAAACTATTTTGTTAGACAAGCGTTGTGCTACTTTTGGATTAGTATCTAATAAATGTTTATACCTTTCGGTTGCATTTTGTGTTAAGAACGACATGAGTCTTTTGGTATTGGTAACATATGCCATTTCCATATAATGCCTGTAAAAACTACCCCAATTAGGGATGCTTTCCAGCAAGTGATAAAAGTCTTTACGTGAAATATAAAGTAATTCTGTTGGTTCTAAGGCTTGAACAAATTCTAAAGAGGGTTCATTTAATACAAAGCTAGATAGAGCAGTTACAAAATTACTTTCGAAACCCAAATAGCGTGTTGCTTCTTGCCCTTCTTCGGTTATAAAAAAGATGCGTAAGCAACCATTGCAAATAAAATACATTCGTTGAGTGGTTTGCCCAGGAAGAACCAAGAGCTCATTCTTTTCGACATCTAAAGAATTAAAGTAGCTTATTATTTTTTCTAGTTCTTCGTCTGTAACCGTTGATACTTCTTTTATGTATTTGATTAATTGCTCTTTCATGGTTTAAATAAAATCTTTAACAAATTTACGATAATGTATAATATCAGCTATTGTTAAAACAAGCAATTGGTGCTTTTTGGCAAATGATAAAATTTCGGGTAATCTTGCCATTGTCCCATCTGAGTTCATTAATTCGCATAATACAGCCTCTGGTTTTAAACCTGATAATTTCATTAAATCTACACTTCCTTCAGTATGTCCGTTTCTTTCTAGAACACCATTGTCATTTGCTCTTAATGGAAAAATATGTCCTGGTTTTACTAAGTCTGAAGCTTTTGCATCAGCTGCAGAAGCTGTTTTTATGGTTTGAATTCTATCTGATGCGGAAAGCCCTGTTGTAACCCCTTCTTTTGCTTCTATAGAAACTGTAAAAGGAGTTTGAAAGAGACTAGTATTTTCTTTTACCATATAAGGCAATTCTAATTCATCTGCTTTTTTGTTGGTAAGGCAAAGACATACAATTCCGCTGCATTCACGTATCATTAATGCCATATCTTCGACTGACATATGTTGAGCCGAAAAAACTAAATCGCCTTCATTTTCACGGTCTTTATCATCAATTAATAAAATTCCTTTTCCTTTTTTAAGTTCTTTAATTGCATTCTCAACCCGCTCTTGACTATTTGTACCAAATAATAATAACGGATTTTCATTTTCTATTGCAGTATTCATTTTGAAGTTGTTTTTTGAACTAGTTTTTTAGTATTAAGAATAATTTGCGTAACCCCATGAATACTGTGATAATCATTTGGCTGATTACGATAAAAAAAAATCACGTATTCGAAATACTTTTTTGTTCATTATTAAATTTTTATGTGACAAAATTGTTTAAATAATAAAGGAAAAACATTGATGTATGTCAAAAAAAAATCCCAAACTAATTCATATAGGTTTGGGATTTTAATGTTTTAAAGTAAGTTATTTTCTTTTTTCCATTTTCTTATTCTGGCTCTGGCATTTTTGTATGGGGATGAGGTATTGAATTGTATCATTCTTCCCATTGTCCACTTTTCATACCACTCTTGCTCATAAAGTGTGTTGTTATCGTAGCTTTTAATCAAGGTTTGTAATTCATCTACAGTAGTATCTAATTTTTCCTGAAGTGCTATAAAATCTAAATCTTGATAATCGGTATAAAATTTCTGGGCAAGTTTGCCTAACTCGTTCCATTTATAACCAGTTTCGGGAAAATCTACAGGATCATTATTGTTCTTTTTATGATGCCATTTTAAAACTAATTCTCCCCAGCCAATTAAGTATGAAACTAAATTATTTACAGTCATTAGGGTATTTTTAGAATGACCTTCAAGTGTTTTTTCGTTTGTTAGTTCAACGGGAATAGTTTTTAAATCCTCTTTAAGTTTTGTGTATGTTATTTCAATCTCTTTTAAAAGTTCTGTCTTATTTTGTGGTACAGCCATGTTTAAAATTTTAGTATAAAATCAATTGTTTTCCATATAATTATTCCCATCGAAAAGCCTCCAATTGTACCTGTCATTAGTCTCATGAAGTTACTATGGTATTTGTGTAATGAATTTTGAAAATACCAATCAGCGAGCATTAGTGTTAAACCAATTATCGAAAAGTAAAAGGGGGGGAGGAAATAAAAAAAGTAACAAATGGCGCAAAAGATATGTCCTATACTTGCGCCTAAGCACCTTGCACAAAAAGGCATGTGTTTGTTGTTAATTTTATAGCCCCTTTCGGGGATTCCGTGACAGCCTAAAGTAAAATCATCTAGTTTCATTTACCAGCTACGTTTACAATTTAAACAAGTCATTCTAATTTTATTTGATTTATGAGTACCGCATAAGAGACCTAAGGGACCAGCGAGGATTGCTCCACAACATGCTTTTTTTCCGCTGAAGCCTTTTTTGTCTACATATATTTGTGTTGAATGACATTTTGGACATCTAATTTGGTTATCTTGATTAATAGTATTCATAGTTTTTATTTCGAATTAGTTTTTGGTTTCGATTTCGAATATTTTTTTTCCGTTATCTCCTAAATAATGAAAAAGTAGTTTTTGATATACTTTATATCCATCATCAACATTAGTAAAAATTAGTATTCCTTGTTTTGTTTTTGGAAGTATAAAAAAGATTGTTTGCACTCCTTGGTCTGCGCCACCATGGGATAAGGCTATTTCTCCGTTTCCTAAATCGTAGATAACAAGACCTAAGCCATAATATTCTTTGGCTTTCATTTCTACCTGATTTGTTTTCATGTCATCAAAAACTTTTTGGGATAACCCATCACCATTCATAACACTAACCAAAAAATTTCCATAATCTTCAATAGTTGTCAATAGATCATCGGCTGCATTTGCAGTTTTTCTTTTCTCCGTTTCGTATGTATTTCCTTTTGGATCATACCCAATTGCAAAACGTGATTCGTCTGTTTTTTTGTCCCAGATATAATTGGTGTCATTCATTTGCAAAGGACTAAAAATTAATTCTTTGGCTAATTGATCAAGGGTTTTATTGAATTTTTTTTCTAATGCTTTTCGTAAATATTCAAAACCTTCACCTGAATATTGGTATTTTGTTCCGGGTTCAAAATCAAAGCGTAACTTTTTGTCTGGATTATTCCAACGCCAATTAGGAAAACCAGTTTGATGGCTTAAGATATATCTTGTAGTAATTTTTTTTGTTCTTGGGTCATTTACAATATCTGGATCAGTCCAATATTTGTTAAGAGGTTCATCTAAGTCCCATTTGCCTAAGCTAACTAATTTAAGAGTTACCATAGCCGTAATTGGTTTAGTGAGCGAGGCAACATTAAAAATGGTATTGTATGGTGCTGCTATTCCTTTTTTTAGTTCACCAAATACTTTAATCTGCTGTAGTTTTCCAGCATTGATTATTCCAAGACCTAGAGTTGGGACGTTATTTTCTTTAAGCCATTTTTCAATTTCGACATCATTGTCAAAAAATGTAGTTTTATTTGTTACAGCACTATTATTTTTATGGTCGTAACTAAGTGATCGTGATAGTTTCCAAGTTCCTTTTTGTAGCAGCCATAAGTGTGTAAAACGGCCAATACTCCCAGGAGTTTCTTTTTTGTCAGTAGTTATCCTGTAAAATTGATGCATTCCTATTTGTATTGCACCATAGAGTACTTTGTTTTTATAAAGTGGATAAATTTCGGTAGTTCCAGGAATTAAATCTCTTCTTAATTTATAGGTTTTAGAAGGAGTACACAATCCGTTACGAAGGTTATATAAGAACTTTTTTTTGTTTGATATGCTGTCTTCGTCATGGAAAAATTCGAAATCTTCGGTTAGTAATGTTTCAAATTGATTGATGTTGCAAGTATTAAAGCCCACTTTAAAGAGCAAACTATCTCTGGAAATAATAGTTTTATATAAATCGGATTTTTTGTCAACTTGAGCTGATAATGAGAGCGATGCTAGAAAAAATAACAGTAATAAATAATGATTGATTGTTTTGATTGTCATGATTGATGATTTTTTATATGACGTAATATGAATTCTTTTGTTACAAAAATCATTTTATCAATGTCTTACTATTCAGATAATTATTTTATTTAAATAGTAAGTTTAATTCTTAACCGCCGAAATCAATATAAAAATGGGTCTTCTGGCTTCGTCAATCATTTCAGGATATTTCTCCAGTATTTCCTCTGAAGGTTTTGGTTCTGATATTTGTTTAATTGTAAAACCTGCATTGATTAAGGTGTTTACAATAGTTTCAAAAGTTCGATGGTATTTAATCACCTCATGACCTAAAAAATGTGTGTGCCTTATTCCTTCATCTTGGTAATTATCTATTGGCCAGTGCAGGCGATTTCCATCTGAGTCAGTAAACCAATCTTGCTCTGGACGAGAGGTAAATGCAGGGTGTTCCATTGAAAAAACAAAGCTTCCTCCTTTTTTTAGATAGGTATTGATTCTATCAAAAATGTCTTTTATATTTTCTACATAATGAAAAGCAAGTGAGCTAATCACAATGTCAAATTCTTCTGATTTAAAGTCGATATCCTCAATTGCCATTTGTCTGTAATCTATTGCTAAGTCTTTTGAATTCTCTTTAGCTTTTTCAATCATTTTTTGAGACAAATCGACGCCAACGACTTTTTCGGCGCCTTGTTGTTTGGCATAAATACAATGCCAGCCATATCCGCATCCTAGATCAAGAACATTTTTGGATTTAAATTCAGGTAACATTTCGCGTAAAATATACCATTCGCCAGCGGCATTTAATCCTTCAGCAGAACGGGGCATTTTACCATAATTTTCGAAAAAGGATTCGTCGTCGTATTTATTCTGTTTCATGTGCGGTATTGTTTTTTGTAGCAGAGGTTTTTCTTATACGTTTCTCAATGTATACGTTACCAAATTCGCTATATCTTGATGTGTATTATTATAGGGTTTATCTTCGTATACAAAATTAAGTTTTTTTAAAATTGATACTGAATTGATATTGTCTGAGGAAGGAAATGCAGTTATTATAGCCGAGTTTATTTCTTCAAAAGCATGTTTTACAACTTCTTTTAAAGCTTCTGTCATAAAACCTTTTCCTTGGTATTGTGATAACATTTCGTAACCAATTTCGACAATTTTATTCTCAAGATCAAAATTCCAAAGACAAATAGAGCCTATTAAATCATTTTTTTCTTTTGTTGTGATTACCCAATAAAGACATTCATTGTTTGCAATCAAATTATTCATTCGAATGATATAAGTCTTTGCTTTTTCTAAATTAGAAGAATTGTCTCTGCCTACAAATGAGTTTACAATTGGATCAGAATGTAATTTATGGATGCGTTCGAAATCCTGATTTTCGAGATTCCTCAAAATTAATCTTTGAGTTTTGAGTTTTGGGAATTTATTAAAATCTAATTTCATAACATTTTGGTTTTAAAAGAAGAGTGAAATTATGAAAATAAATTAATACTTATCCTAATACTTTAATTTTAGATAGTTGAAAACTAATCAGATAAGTTATCAATGTTTTCTATATTCGATTCTATGAATATGTTTTAATAATTTTTTCTGTTCTAAATCTTCAAATAAATCCAACATATCTTTAAAAGGACTTTCAAAGTGCTTGGTAAGATGTGCAAGATGCTTGGTTGTTTTAAGGAAATTATAGAAAAAATAAGGATCTAAATTTGCAATATGTTCTTTATGACCAAGAGAAACTTCTAACGTTTGTCCGGTTATTGTGTTTTCAAACATACAATGTTCCCCATGAACATCATAATACCAATTATCAGATAATATCTTTTCTCCGTTTAAGAAATCGGCATTTTCGATTTCGTCATAATTCCCTTTCTCGATTGCTTCAATTTCAGGTTGCTTCGTTTCAGTGATTACTTTATTAATTAGTTGTCCTGCTGTGGCCACAAATTCATCCATGGCATTTAACAACTCAATTATTATTTCATTTTGAAATGTTTTCATAGTTCATTATATGAATGGTATCTATTGCTTTTGAAAATTTAAAATGTCTATTTTCGTATCAAGTCCATTCGTGTTATTTTTTGATTATTTACTTCAAAAATAACGATTTGTTCTGTTTTATCATCACTACCATTTCGACCATATACGTATTCGTGAACAATTACTTTATTATCAAAAGTTATGGTGTTAATTATTTCTGCATAAAGCTTTGGTGAATTATCGAATAATGTGATAAACATTTTTTTGCATTCATTTATACCATCTATGGTTATTGTATTGTCTGGAAAATTGAAGACTTTGATTTCGTCACTATATAAAGACATCATGTTTTTTATGTCTCTATTATTAAAAGCCAACATTTGATCATCAATAATTTGGTCTATTGTCATTTTTAAGGGAATTTAATTTGCCCTTGAGCAGTTAAGATATTACTCATGAAGAGTTTTTACTCCACACCAAGAACATATATTTACAGGATTAAAATCTAGACAGTCTTTTATTTTTTTCTTAGATATTGAAATAACATCTTCAGATTTTAATCCTCCGTTGTAGTAATAATTATTATAATCTTCTCCATATATCCAAGCGTCACTAGAACCATTTTGCATGACAGTAGCGTTAAAAATAAATAAGTTAGATTCTTTAGGAATGTGGTAATTTTTATCAATTATGTACCCCCACGAATTTATTAAGAAGGGAGAGATAAATATTACATAAAACATAATGAATATCAGAAACGTAATTAAAATTTTTTTGTATTTCATAAATAATATAATTTTTTGATTTTTCTTTATGTCTATTTGCTATGGAGCGGATTATAAGACTGAAAAATCTAAGTTACTAATCTATAAATTATGGCTTTACTTAGTCGAGATTAACCAATGTAAAATTAAATGTTTGCAGAATTATAAGTGTTTTTTGTTAGAAAAGAGTAGAGTCAAGATGATGTTATTCTACATTTTTTAATAATTGAAATAGAATATATGTTCCTTGTTCAGATTGTCCTCTCTCTTTTTCGATAAAACCTTTATTCTTATAAAAATTTATAGCTTGTGTATTATTCTCCAAACATTTTAAAGTAACAGGAAAATCAGATCTATTAAGAACTGCTTTCAATAACTGAGTTCCTATGCCTTTACCATGGTACTTTTGCTCTACATACAAATGATGAATAAAATTGTCTTCGGCCCACACTGAAATAAATCCTATTGCAATATTATCAGAAATTGCGGTTAGGATGCATTCACCTTTTGTTTCTATATCAAAATCTTGTAAGCTATATGTAGCCGAGTCTACCCAAGAAAATGTTGTTTGTCTTTCTTTTAAAAATATATTTCTTAAAGAGTCAAGGTCACTTTTTCTGATCTCTCTGATTTTCATTATAAATTATTATTGTACCTTATTTTTACGTTTTCTTTTAATTTTTCGGACAATATATACGATACCAGTTATTAGGATGATAAATGGCCAAATTGCAATAGTCCAAAGTAAAAAATCAATGATTGAGGTCCATCCTTCACTAATAGAATTTTTAATTCTTTCCGAAAATTTGTCTTGCGCTTGTGGCTTGTAGACATATTCTTTTTCTTTATATAAGTTCAAAGCCAAAGTACTAAATGACACTTGATCGCTAAGGTATTTCAAACGTCCTTCTTTACTTTCTATTTCTTCTTCGATTACTCGAATGTTCTCCTCAATTGCAAGAATATCTTTTACAGTTGAAGCCTTCGAAAGCAACTCTTTATAGCGTTTTAAATATTCTCTTTTATTGGCCAAACGAGTTGTAATATCAACAAATTCTTCCGTTACATCTCTAGCTTGTATATTTTTGCTCGTAAGTTCATCTTTGCCATTTTCTATACTAGAAATTAATTTTTCAAAGTTAGCAGCTGGAACTCTTATTTTTAAATTATAAGAGATTGCCTGATCGTTATTTTGAAGATCTTCAGTTTCATAATAGGCGTTTAGTTTTTTCAACAATTCGTCTATGTTCTTTTTGCTTATTGCAATATCATTTGTTTTAACTGAAATGTTTCCATCTTTTATTATTTTCTTTTTAATCAATACAGGTTCAACAGTTTTAAGTTCTGTATCATCTTTATCCGTTGCTTTGTTTTTTTCAGACATTGAGAGCTCCGCTACAGACTCTACAGCTGCAGGTTCTTCAGACAATGTAGCATCTGCTATAACAGCATATTTAGCATCATTGTTGTTAGAGTTACAAGAAAATAAAACTATCAATAAAAGAAATAGTATGCTAAAAGATGTTGGTTTCATGTATGATTGATTTTGGCGTTGATGATAAAAAATGATCAACTAATATAGTTTTTTATATTTTAAAAAAATAATATATTGTAAGATTAGATAAATTTTATACAAAAATAAAAGGTATTAAGGGGGTTATAGGCTATCCCTAAATTTCTATTTCAGTTCTAAATACAACTACAGCATCTCCCTTTATTTGGATTAATGAAGGTTTGTTATTTTCAATCTTAACTTTAACATTTATTACGCCAAGTCTGTCGATTTTTTCACCTTGTCGACCATTAAATTCAAATGTATTGTCTTTAAAATCAACAATTCTATTCTGAATCAAATATCCTCCCAATGGTCCGTTTGCATTACCTGTAACAGGATCTTCATTTATACCAATTGAAGGTGCAAACATTCGTCCATAGGTTAAAATGTCTTTACTGTCTGAATCAAAAGTAAAGACAAAATAACCGTTGCAGTTAATAATAGTACTTAAATCGGCTAATGCATTGTAGTCTGGTGATAGACTGTTCAGCTTTTCTCGACTTTTAATTCCTATCATAACTTTAGAATGTCCTGTAGATGCTATCTGAATAGGGCAATTTTTATCAGTATCAGATTCTTCTAGGCCTAATGCAGTTAGCATTTTGATGATGATGTCTTTATCGAATGTTGGACTTAATTCAAAAGTTCCTTGTGTCATTACAACTTGATAATCTCCATTATTTTTGATAATTTCAAAAGGAAGAATACCAACCTTGGTTTTAAATTTTAATACACAAGAATCTAAATTATCTTCAATTGCTTTTGCATACATTGCTGCAATTGTAGCATGTCCGCAAATTGGAACTTCGGTACTTGGTGTAAAGTATCGTATTATTCCATCGCAATCATCATTATCAGGAGGGAACAGAAAGGCTGTTTCTGAGTTGTTTAATTCTCTTGCTATTTGTTGCATTTGGTAATCATTCAGTCCTTCTGCATTTACAATTACTCCTGCCGGATTTCCTTTGAACTTTTCTTTTGTGAAAGAATCAATTTGGTATGCTATTCTTTTTTTCATTGTTACTTTTTTTGACCCACAAATCGTATTACGGAACCTTTTCCGTTATGAAAAAGACCTTCGTTTAATTCTATTTCTTTCTCTGTTAATTCGATGATATCATAATCCGGAAAGTCAGCTTTTATCTCATCAATAGAAAATAGCATGTCCAGTTCTTTTGGCCCGCCAATTTTTTCGTTTTTTGAATTGTATTCGATATGTTTCTTACTAAATGCTTCAAAAATTAGTAATCCTCCTTTGCGTAAATAGCTGCTAAGTGTTTTATGGTACAATGATTTAATATTACCAGGAAAGTGCGCATAAATTAAGGCAATTGCATCAAATTGTTCAGAAGTATAATTTAATGTTTGTAATTCGCCAACTTGATAGTCAATGCTTACATCGTTTGCATTGGCAAGTCGTAAGGCTTTATTTTTTCCTTCGATACTAATATCAAATGCCGAAACTGTCCAGCCAAGTTTGGCTGCAAAAACAGCATTTCGACCTTCGCCTTCAGCAGGGAAAAGGATTGTTCCCGTGTTTAGTTTTTCTAATTGTTCTTTTAAATAGTTGTTTGGATGTTCACCATAAGCAAATTCATCTGTACTATATCGGTCATTCCATCTTTCGGTCCAAGAATCATTCATAATTTCTGTAGGGGTTATTGCTTTTATAACTACATGTAACATTCTTATTATAGGAGTTATTAGGCCATTTTTAGCTTAACGAAAATACGAATTTTAAAGGGAATTAAACTATAGTTTATATATTGTAAAGCTTGTTTTGTGAGATGTTTTTTATTTATTGTTAGTTTCTTTTATTTTAAAATAGCATTGCTCACAGGCTAATTTTATTTTAGCTATTTTCATGTTTTTTTGATTCCATCCATCATCTTTTATTCTAGCTTCCTCACATTTATTACACCAAGCAGATAAATCATCATCTTCTTCTAAATGCATTCCAATTTCTGTTTCAAATGCTTCTTCAAAACCAGTTTTATCATTTTCATTAAGATGCTGACAAATAAAAGCAGGTCTGCTAAAGCCATGCTTCTTACATTGAATTAATTTTTTCGTTTTGTTTTTATTTATTTTCTTTAGTTCTTCAACAAAATTATTATCAATTTCATCAGTTAGTAAAAAATAAATTTCAAGGTTATCTTCATTAATAATTCTATATGAACCAATCGCTTTAATAAGATCATAAGCTATAGCAGTTAATTCCCAACCAATATTTTTATCAGCATCAAAGGAAGCTTGTGTTAATCTTGAATAATTATTTTCTTTTCCAAACTGTTTTATCAATATTGTTTTAAGTTTATTGTTATGAAGTAATTCTTTATTATTCCATGCCCATAGCCAAGTTTTGCTTGAATTAGAATAACTACCAATTGGGATGTATTCAAAATTTAATTCGGTCTGTCCTTTTTTAAATGTAATTAACGATGTTTCTTCATCGTAAAACCATTCTGTAAAATCGTTTAAGTTATATTTTTCTACAAACTTTTCTTGGATTTCTTTAAATTTATTGCAAGTACTCATTGCAAAATCAGAATATTTTTTCATTAGTTTTTTTAAATCATTTATTTCTTTTGGATATTTTTTGTTCTTCTGATTTTAAAGATTTACTCATGAACAGACCAATTACAAAACCGCTGATAAGTCCTCCGATATGTGCCGCATTATCAATTCCTCCAGTAAGCCCCATTACTAGATTATATCCTATAAAGATGAGTGTTGTAACCAGAAAAATGTTATTGATTTGAGGAGGGAAAACTTTTGTCAATAACAAACTTAGGAATAATCCATAAAGTCCAAAAATTGCACCCGATGCGCCTACACTTATTGTTGCGTCATGCCACCATATACTCGCTAAGCTGGCAATAGTTCCTGTAATGAGGTAAATTGTTAGGTATTTCTCTCGTCCTAATAGGGGTTCGAGAAACAATCCGACAAATAAAAGCCCAAACATATTCGATAGCAAATGCATGAAACCACCATGAAGAAATACACTTGTAATAAGTCGCCACCATTGGCCATTGGTTGTATAAGGTTGGTAGTTTGCGCCCCAGTTTAATAAGTCCTGACCTCCAAATGATACAAAGCCTAACCCAGATAGAAACATGACTAGAAATATTGCAATATTTATGTATATTAAAATTGGTGTGACAAAATAGCCTTCTCTTGGTTTTATAAATTCCAGGAATTCTTTTAAATCTTTATTTTCTTGGGGTTTTCCGCTTTCTAGGTTCTTTAATTCTCTTTGGTTAAATTTTGGAATTAAAATCGCAATTAGAGATATAACTATTCCTCCTAATAATGTGCAGATAAACCATAGAAAGGAATTTCCATTTCTATTTTCAAATGGTTCTTTGCTAGCAATAAAAATGGTTGAATCTGTAGTATTTAATTTGGTAGAATTCTTTAAAGCTTCTTTATAACCATCACCACTTTCAGAGTTACCAACTCTTTCCAGATATACAAAATCATTTAAATCGGTTTTGTTAAATTCGGTTTCACTAAAGTTTGCAAAGGTTTGGTATTCGCTTTCTTTTCTAGACTGGCTAAGACTATTGCTAACCTGATTATGGTATCTTACTCCTAACCAATACTTACAACTAGAGGCTTTTGATGCTTCTTGTTTTTTATCAAAAACAGGAACAACAACATATAGATACATGTTAAAATTGGTATCGTTTTTACCACTAAGTTTAAATAAAGTATGAGAGGAAGCCTTAGATTTGTCTATGAACAATCTGTTTATTTTGTAATACTTTGTTTGTTCTTGTTTAGAAATTGCAGAAACATTCTCGACCTGAGTTAATTTTCCAGTTGCTGTTTTAAGATAGTTTTGAGCAATTATTGTTGGAACCGAAAAGGAAAGCCAAAGAATAAATATATAAAAGTCTGTGTAAGTCTTTCCGTTTTTTGCTTTTAGGTTTAAAATCTTTAATCTCTGGCGTAAATAAAATATGATGGGTATTGCAGGAAATATTAATGGAATTACAAAATCGACTATCATTTCTTTGACTGAAAAGAGTTGTAATTTGATTAAAAGTAGCCAGTTTAAAAAAGTATAAATAATACAAAAACTTAGCATCATAATTAAAAATGGAACAAAAATTAATTTAAGTTTCTTGGTAAGATTAGGATTCATGCCTTAGGTATATCTATTATAAGGTGCGTGTATGTTGTTTGTTTTTCTTCTAAAGTTTCGTAGCCTATTGGTAATATTAGCCACATTTTTTTTATTAAACGACTAATATATAGTTTTTTTATTATTAATTTTTAATTAGGCAGTTTAAAAATTATAGAGAAAATTTACTCAACTTAATTCGGGAATTTTTGAATCAGTTTGCTTATGGAGTGGTTGCTTTTACAGAGTTATTTGTGAAGATTTTCGTTCCTCAAAATTACAAGTTTGAGGGAATTTGGCAAGCTCCTGATCCGTTTTTTGTGGATACATCATAATACCATCCGACTTGTTTTCACAAATCGGATGGCATTGTATTATTTAATATTTTTTTAAAAGTGTTATTTCAACTTTTTTATTATCTGATTTACAGTTTCTTCTAAGCCTTTATGGTAATCTCCTTTTTTGAATTCGGGTATTGCAGTACTAGAAATGATACTCTTAATTTCATCGTAGTTAAGCTTATTACTTATTTGCTCGCTGTCCTGAATCTGAATTTGTCTTAATTCTTTACTTAGGATAACTAAAACGGCAGTATTTAGTTTTAATTGATTGGCCAGATAGGTATTTAGGCCTATTGAATATTCGGGGATAGAGGTATAAGGTTGGATAGAAGAAGTTGTTACAACTATAATTTTATGTCCCGAACTTGTTTCGTATGATTTTAGAGTATTTTTTAAAGCTTCTATTTGATTTGGCGCTAATATTTTTTCGAAATCATTTACGTAATTGTATGTCTTAGAAAAAATATTTTGTGCTTCCGAATTTGGGATGACTGTTTTATTTGTTTGTGCAAAAAAAATATTTAATGAAAATAAGGTAATTGTAATAATGAAGAATGTCTTTTTCATTTTAGTGCTGGTAGGTTAGATTTGGTGTCGCGAAAATAAGACATTATTGTAATAAAATATTCTCTAATTTCATGTAAAACAGGTATCATTTTATTGTTTTAATGTAAAGTGTTTGGATGGATTATGAAAGGAGTTAATTCTTCTTTTTTTAGTAGAAAGACATAAAAAAATCCGACTTGCTTTCACAAATCGGATTTTAAATTGAAAATTATATATAACTATAAAAATGTATTATTGTACATTTTTACGTTAGTTCTTATAAGTGAATTACTTCGCCATATGCATCTGCAACAGCTTCCATAACAGCTTCGCTCATTGTTGGGTGAGGGTGGATAGATTTTAGGATTTCATGTCCTGTAGTTTCTAGTTTACGTGCTACAACTGCTTCAGCAATCATATCAGTAACACCAGCACCAATCATGTGACATCCTAACCATTCGCCATATTTAGCATCGAAGATTACTTTTACAAAACCATCTGGAGTTCCAGCAGCTTTTGCTTTTCCTGATGCAGAGAATGGGAATTTACCAATTTTTAATTCGTATCCTTTTTCTTTAGCTTGTTTTTCTGTTAAACCTACAGAAGCAATTTCTGGAGTTGCATACGTACATCCAGGTACGTTTCCGTAATCAATTGGATCTACGTGTAAACCAGCAATTTTTTCTACACAGTTAATTCCTTCAGCAGAAGCTACGTGAGCTAATGCTTGACCTGGAGTAACATCACCAATAGCATAATATCCAGGGATATTTGTTTGGTTGTAAGCGTTTACTAAGATTTTATCTCTGTCTACAGCAATTCCTACTTCTTCAAGACCGATATTTTCGATGTTAGTTTTGATTCCAACAGCCGAAAGTACGATATCAGCCTCAAGAACTTCTTCACCTTTTGCAGTTTTAACAAATGCTTTTACACCAGCACCAGTTGTATCAATACGCTCTACAGAAGAGTTAGTCATGATTTTTATACCTGCTTTTTTCAATGAACGCTCAAATTGTTTTGAGATATCTTCGTCTTCAACAGGAACTACGTTTGGCATGAATTCTACAATAGTAACTTGTGTTCCCATTGAGTTGTAAAAGTGTGCAAATTCAACTCCAATAGCTCCTGAACCAACGATGATCATTGATTTTGGTTGTGTTGGTAATGTCATTGCCTGACGGTATCCTATTACTTTTACTCCATCTTGAGGTAAGTTTGGTAACTCACGAGAACGAGCTCCAGTTGCAATAATGATATGGTCAGCACTATATTCTGTAACTTTATTATCTTTATCTGTAACGTCAAGTTTTTTTCCTGGTTTTAATTTTCCAAAACCATCGATAACGTCGATTTTATTTTTCTTCATCAAGAATTGAACACCTTTGCTCATTCCTTCAGCAACACCACGACTACGTTGTACAACCGCTGGGAAATCTTTATCGAATTCAGAAACAGTCAATCCGTAATCGGAAGCGTGTTTTAGATAATCAAAAACCTGTGCTGATTTTAGCAATGCTTTTGTTGGTATACAACCCCAGTTTAAGCATACACCACCTAAGTTTTCTTTTTCAACTACAGCTACTTTAAAGCCTAATTGTGATGCTCTAATGGCAGTTACATATCCGCCTGGACCACTTCCTAAAACAATAACGTCGTATTTCATTTTTTTAAGTATTTATTTTATTTTTAAAATTGAAAGCTGTAAAAACGCATTTCATTTTCTATTTTTCAACAATGAATAGAGATTGCGAATTTAAGGATTTATTTTAAAAAAAGGTTTAATTTTTATTTCAAGGTCGATTTACATTGACTATTTCACAGAGATTAAAATAAAAGAGATATAATTTGCTAAAATTAAGCGAATAATCAACTTTTTTTGAGAAAACAGCAGTAAATCTACGGCTCAAATAACAAGGAGCTTTCTTAATTTGCAACCACAAATTGTGAGTCGTATAAATTTTTATAATACCCATTGGCACGATTAATCAATTCCTGATGTGTTCCTTGTTCTACAATAAGACCTTTATCCATAACCACAATTTTGTCTGCATTAACAATTGTTGCCAGTCGATGTGCAATAACAATCGAAGTTCTGCCTTTGGTAATAGTTTCGGTAGCACGCTGAATCATTTCTTCTGAGTAGGTATCTATAGATGAAGTTGCTTCATCCAAAATTAAAATACTAGGATTACTTACATAGGAGCGCAAGAATGCAATAAGCTGACGTTGACCTGAAGACAGCATAACTCCACGTTCTTTCACATCAAAATCATAATTATCAGGCAAACTCATAATAAAATCATGAACACCAATTACTTTAGCAGCTTCCAGAACCTGAGCTTTTGTTATTTCGGGATTATTAAGCGTAATATTATTGTAAATTGTATCGGCAAATAAAAATACATCTTGTAGAACTACAGCAATTTGTTTGCGTAACGAAGCCAAAGTGTAATTCTCAATATTATGTCCGTCGATACAAATAGTACCGCTATTTATTTCATAAAAACGATTCAATAAGTTTATTATAGTGGATTTACCTGCTCCTGTTGAGCCTACAATTGCTACTGTTTGACCAGCCTCGACTGATAAATCAATTCCTTTAATAACTTCTTCTTCTGGGATATAACCAAAACGAACCTCTTTAAATTCGATAGTTCCATTAAAAATAGGTGCTTCGATAGTTCCTGTATCCTGAATATGATCCTGAGTGTCAATAATATCAAAAACACGATTGGCAGCTATCATTCCTAATTGCATCTCATTAAATTTATCTGCAATCTGTCGTAATGGGTTAAACAGCATTCCGATAAACATGGTGTAAGAGAATAAATCTCCAAATGTGGTAAAATTATCGCCGTTAAGAATTTTAAAACCTCCAAAAACAACAATACAACCTAATGTAAGCGAAGAAATAATGTCGGCAATAGGGAAGAAGATAGAGTTGTATAAAATGGTTTTTATCCATGCTTTTTTATGTTTTCCGTTTATTTCTTTGAAACTTTCATATTCGGTATTTTCACGATTAAAAAGCTGAACAATTTTCATACCCGTAACACGCTCTTGTACAAAGGAGTTCATGTTTGCAATTTGGGCACGAACTTCCTCAAAAGCGACTTGCATTTTGCGCTGAAAAATTCGAGTAATATAAACAAGAATAGGCATTGCAATAACAACAATCCACGTCAGTTTCCAATTCATGTAGAACATAAAAATCAAGACTACAAGCATTTTCATCAAGTCACTAATAATCATGAATAAACCTTGGCTGAAAATTCGGGCAATCGACTCAATATCTGAAACAGAACGAGTAACCAATTGTCCTACGGGAACTAGGTCGAAGTATTTCATCCTGAAGCTTAAGATATGCTTGAATAACTTCGTACGAATATCTTTTACAATATCCTGCCCGAGCCAGTTTGCCCAGTATACGAAATAAAACTGTGAGAACACTTCTAGTAAAAGTACAATTCCCATTAAAGTTATATAAAAAAGTAATCCTAATTGATCTTGTGTTTTTATATACCCATCTACAGTTTCTTTAAGTAAATAGGGGCGAAGGGCAGCAAAAATAGAAAGCGAAACAGCGAAGATAATCACTCCATTGTAACGCCATTTATAAGGCTTTGTATAAGTAAGAATTCGTTTGAATAAACCGGTATCAAATGCTTTTGCTTTCATTTTATTTAGGAGCTGTTTCCTGCTTTTCATTGCAATCTTTATTGTTTTTAAAGGAAAAACAATAAAGGATTTACATTTCAATCAGGGCTATTAGGAAATATAATCGTACTCAACCTTAGTTAAGTACAATCCGTGAGCCGGAACCGAAAAACCTGCTTTGTCTCGGCTTTTACTGGCGATAATATTTTCAAAATCGACCAGTGTAATTTTGTGCAAACCTATATTTATTAACGTACCTACAATGGCACGTACCATATTACGTAAAAAACGATTAGCCGAGATTGTAAAAATCAGCTTATTATTTTCAGTTTTCCAATACGCTTCAAAAATACTACAATCAAATGTATTTACATCTGTATTGACCTTTGAAAAGCATTGGAAATCGGTGTGATTTAACAAAATTTTAGCAGCTTCGTTCATTAGGGATACATCTAAATATTGATGAAAATACCAACTTAGCTCTTCAAGAAATGGGTCTTTTACAATATTGATATGATATTCATAGGTGCGTTTAGTTGCATCAAAACGACAATGTGCTTCGTTCTCAACCAAAATAATATCATAAATAGCAATGTCTTTTGGTAAATAGGAGTTGAGTTTGTGTATTAAATTTGGTACTTCAATAGGAGAATCGTAATCAAAATGGGCATACATTTCTTTAGCATGAACACCAGTATCAGTACGTCCAGCACCCATTAAATTAATAGGTGTATTTAATAAAATCGAAAATGCTTTGTTAAGGGTTTCTTGAACAGAGGATGCATTAGGTTGGTATTGCCAACCGTGATAATGTGTGCCGTTGTATGCAAATTGTATAAAATATCTCAAGGTAAAAGTACAAAGGTTTTGAGGCGTAAAGGTACAAAGGTTTTTTCTTTTTTAGGTTCAAAGTTTTTTTGAAGGTTCTGAGTTCCGATAGCTATCGGAACAAAGGTGCAAAGGTTCAAAGGATTTTTTACATAGCGTTATTCGTAGAGACGCACTGCGGTGCGTCTCTATATAAAAAAAACCTTAGAATCTTAGTCCTTCAGAACCTTAGTAGCTTTAAGAAAACCTTTGTACCTTTGTATCTCTCAACCTTTGAATCTCCTTAAAAAATTGAAAAAAATCCTTTTACTTTCCGATACTCATAGTCATATTGACGATACTATTTTAAAATATGTGGCACAAGCTGATGAAGTGTGGCATGCAGGTGATATTGGTGATTTGTTGGTTACTGATGCTATAAAAGAACTAAAACCACTACGTTGTGTTTATGGCAATATAGATGATGCTAAGGCGCGTTTAGAATTCCCTTTGAATAACCGATTTATGTGTGAAGGAGTTTCGGTTTGGATTACACACATTGGCGGGTATCCAGGGAAATATAGCCCAGCAATTAAGGAAGAAATGGCATCCAATCCGCCTAAATTATTTATATGTGGACATTCACACATTCTTAAAGTTATGTTCGATAAAAAGAACAATTTACTACATATGAATCCTGGTGCCGCAGGAAAAAGTGGCTTTCATCAAGTGCGCACGATGCTTCGTTTTGTAATTGAAGGTGATAAAATAAAGGATTTGGAAATTATCGAAATCGAAAAGCGTAATTAATTTACGGCTGACGCATTATAGGAACTTCAATTTTAATAGAGGTACCCATATCAATTATTGATTTAACAGTAATTTCCCCTTTTAGGTTTTTTATTCTTGCTCTAATCTGATTTAAGCCAAAACCTTCGATGATATGAAACTTATTGGTTTTGTAACCTTTACCATTATCATTTACGTTAATAATCAAATTGGAGTTGTTCTCTACCAATGAAATACTAGCAATGTTAGCTTCACTATGCTTAATAATGTTATTTAAAAGTTCTGAAATAATAAAATAGATTCTCATTTCAAATTTTTCATGATAGCGAGTTTTGGAAGGAATTGTACATTGATATTCGAACATTATTGTCGAGTTGGAGTTTTTTTCGCATAAATCTTCCAACGCATAAAACAATCCAAATCGGACCAATAAGGTAGGTAAAAGCTCATGAGATAAATCACGGACTTTGTCATGAGCTTCTTCGAGAATAAACTTTGTTTTTAGGATTTCTTCAGAGACAGGTTCGTTTTGAGTTGAAAAAACGTTTAAATGCATTCCTGCGGAGGATAATAATGCACTAATATTATCATGCAAGAACAAAGCAATCTTTTTACGTTCGCTTTCTTGTCCATCAATACTGGCGTTTATTATGTTTTGCTGTATTTTACCTTGTATGTCTTTTAATCTGTTTTTTTGTTTTAGTTTGGTATTTTGGTAGAAGAAATAAAATAAGATGATACTAATAACAAATAGTGAAATCATAATACTGACTACTTTTTTGTTTCTTGATTGTTCTAATAACAATGATTGCTGATTGGATTTGTATTGATTTCCAATTTTATCAATATCTCTTTTGTATTCGTCAACTTCTAGATTAAGTCCTGCAACATCTACCTTTCGTAATTTGTCTTCATTGTTTAATTCTTCATTTAGGACATGGTACAAGGCGAGGTTTTTATATGCATCTTTATCGTTTCCAATTTTTGATAAAAACTTGGAGTATTCTAGATATGTAAAGGATAAATCTGATTTTTCATTTCCCTGATGGCCGTATTCTATTGCTTTTTTGAAAAATAAATCAGCTTTTTGATTTTTATTAGCATGATTGTAATACATACCATTAAGCATATTTAAAACGACAAGAGTAGATTGATCACCATGCCTTGAGTGGTATTTGTTTATATAGTTTAAATAGGGGTAGCCATCGTTATAGCCACCAATATCAAAATATGCCCAAGCGATATTTAATTTTGTAAATGCAATTTGTACCGAGTCTTTTATCTTAGTGCTATAGTAAAGTGATTTTTTGTAATATGAAATTCCTTTTTCGTACTCTTTCTTGTTAAAACAGTAAATGTTACCTAAGTTATTATAGAGCCAGTTTTTAAGTTCTCCGTTAGTAGTTTTTTCTGCATAGATTAAACCTTTGTTATAATAAAATAAGGCTTTGTCGGGTTCGGTTAGCTCGTCAAAATTAGCAGCTATTGTGTTGTACGATTTTGCAATAAGATTTGCGTCTTTGGCGGTTAGCGCATAGTTTAATGTGATTCTGGACAGTGTTAGTGATTTTTCATGATGACCTTCACGCATCAATTTTACCGCATCGTCAGAAAGTTTGAGTATCTCTTTTTTGGAAATAGGTTTAGTTTGAGAGTAAAATTTATTACTCAAACAAAGTAGCAAGATAACGAGTAATAAAATAATTCGGTTTTTATGCATTTAATACAATGATTATTATATATAAATTTTAAAGATTATCTCCCAAATTTAATAATTAATTCATAGCGTTATTGATATCTAACAGATGTTCAAAAATGCCATGTATGAATTTGGGAATACAATAGTAAGTAATTTAATGTTTGATAATTTATATATAAGTAAGTTTTTTATGGATAAATTATGATTGATTCATTATCGGAACTTCAATTTTAATTGCGGTTCCTATATCAATTTTGGATATAACTTCGATTTTGCCTTTCAAATTTTTTATTCTTGCTCTAATCTGATTTAGACCAAAACCTTCGGCAATGTTAAATTCATTGGTCTTATAGCCTTTTCCGTTATCGGTTACATTAATAATAAGATTTGAATTGTTTTCTACCAATGAAACATTGGCAATGGTCGCTTCACTGTGTTTTATGATATTGTTTAAAAGTTCTGAAATTATAAAATAGATTCTTATTTCGAATTTTTCATGATAGCGTGTTTTAGGCGGAATAGTACAAGAATATTTGAAAAGGAGAGTCGAGTTTGAGTTTTTTTCACACAAATCTTCCAGCGCATAAAACAAACCAAAACGAACTAGCAATGTTGGTAAGAGTTCATGAGACAAATCTCGTACTTTATCATGAGCTTCTTCTAGAATAAATTTTGTTTTAAGAATTTCTTCAGATACAGGTTCATTTTGTGTCGAAAATACGTTTAGATGCATTCCTGCCGAAGACAATAATGCACTAATGTTATCATGCAAAAACAAGGCTATTTTTTTACGTTCGCTTTCCTGACCGTCGATACTTGCATTAATGATGTTTTGTTGTATTTTACTTTGTACATCTTTAAGCCTGTTTTTCTGTTTAAGTTTGGTGTTTTGGTAGAAAAAATAAAACAAGATGATGATAACAAAGAACAGTGCAACTATAATGCTAAAAATCTTTTTGTTGCGGGACTGTTCCCGCATTAAAGATTGTTGCTTCGTTTTATATTGAGATTCTATTTTATCAACTTCTCTTTTATATTCATCTAATTCAAGATTAACACCTACAAGTTTTGGCTTTTTTAATTCTATAGATTCCGTAAGTTCTTTTTCCAGAGTATTAAGTCGGATTATGTTCTGGTAAGCTTTTTTGTAATCATGTTTTCTGAATAAGAAGTCTGCATATTTTTCATGTGTTTTGGCTAAATCAAATTTTTCATAGCTTTCATTTCCTAGAGAAATTGCTTTCTTAAAAAAGGCATCAGCTTTTATAGTGTCATTTTTATGGTCGCTATATAAAGCATTTAACATATTGAGAGCAACCTTTGTAGATTCATCTCCATATTGTTTAAATTCATTTACAAAATTTAAATAATCTAAACCTTTATCAAAATTTTTAATCTCAAAATAAGCCCAGGTAATATTTAATTTTTTAAGGTATATTCTTGCTTTATCGGGGGATTTCTGGCTATATTCCAGTGATTTTTCGTAATGATTGATTCCTTTTTGATATTCTTTTTTATAAAAAAAATAGGTGTTCCCCAGATTGTTATGAATTTTGGCTTTTAATAAACTGTTGTCGATTTTATCACCATAATATAGTGCTTTTTGATAAAATATTAAAGCTTTGTCGAGCATGATCAAATCATCAAAATTTAATCCTATTGTATTGTAACTGTATGCGATAAGGTAATTGTCATTGATTTCGATTGCTTGTTTTAATGCAATTCGGGATTGTTTTAACGATTTCTCATAATCGTTAATTTTCCAGTTTTCGACAGCTTCCTTTATTAATTTTTCAATTTCGTTTTTTTGAAGCGATTTTTTTTGAGGATAAGAATTGGTGCTAAAACATATTAGTACTATAAAAAGAAAGGAGAATAATCGAGTTTTGTGCATCTAATACAATTGTTATTTTTAGATAAAAATTCTTAAAATTTTGTTCCAAATTTAATAATTAAATCTCTTTCTGTTTGAAAAAAAAAAGTTATTATTGTGTAAGTAATGTTCCTAATTGTTCTTGTTTTTATGGGTTAATTAATTTGTATTTTATTAATTATTAAACAAGTAAAGTGTGAGTGTCTTGAGAATTATTATGATGTTTGTTTAAGTATAAACACGTCATTAGATAATTTTTAAAAGGCTTTAGAATTCAGGAAATTACGACAAAATAATCAAAGGCTATCCTGGTTAAGTGAAGTTAAAAGCTAAGACAAAGACAAGTAAAAAGATGTAATTCATTAAACGATAATGACAGAATCCAAAGTGTCTTAAAATGATTTGGGAAATAACTAATTTAAATAAAATAACAAATGTCAAAACAATTTTTAGAAGAAGAAATTTACAATTTAGCTGGAGAAGATCTTAACAGTAATCTTGGAGGTGAAGTACCTGAAGATGATGAGCAACTGGGAGAAGAAAAAGAAGAGAAAATTGTTGATATTGATAAAGGAGGAAAAGGAGAAGGTTATTCAGCCTTTTAAAATGAATCTATCTAATTAACTTAAATAAAAAGGCATAAATTAATTTAGTGAAGAATAAAAAAAAGTGCTTCAGGAAACTGAAGCACTTTTTTATGTTTATGATTTTATCAAATTATTTTTAATTGCATATTTTACCAGACCAATAGTATTTTTGGTCTTTAGTTTTTTCATGATATTTTTGCGATGTGTTTCTACAGTATTGGTACTAATAAAAAGTAATTCACTAATTTCTTTCCCACTATATTCAAGTGAAATTAATGTGATTATTTCTAATTCTCGTGAACTCAAAATGGAATTTTCTTCTCTAGTTCGTTCATTAAGTTTAGGATTTCCTTTTGTAAATGTGGTAAATATTTTCTCTCTTACGGAGTCACAAAAATATTCTTCGCCTTTGTTTACAGCTTCAATTGCTTCGATGATGTTTTCACCTGCACATTTTTTGGTTAGGTAGCCACTGGCTCCAAGATTCATTACTTCTTTGATGATTTTTAAATCGTCGTAGCTAGAAAGTATTATTACTTTACAAGGGAACCCTTTTTCTGAGAACTCCTTAAGAACCTCTATTCCATCTTTTTGAGGCATGCTTATATCTAAAACTAAGATGCTAGTATTATTTGTGGTGACATCATTGTAAATATTCATTCCGTTTAAAGATGATCCTACAACTTCAAAGTCAGAAACAGTATGCAATAAATTAGTAAGCCCGTCGATAAGTACTTGATGATCGTCGGCTAGGTGTACTCGTATTTTGTTTTTCATAAAAATGATGACTATATAATTTCAAATTTAGGTAAAAATAAAAGAATGCGAGTGTTCATAAGGGTTTATTTTATTAGTAATTGTATTAATAAGGATACTGTTTTCCACAAAAAAACCCGAATTGTAAAATTCGGGTTTTCTTCGCACAAAATAAATTAAATTTATAGGTTTACCTCAATCGATCCACAGATTTTACAAGATCCTCGTCCTTCTTGATGGCCTTATTAGCTAATACTAATAATACGATAGCAACTATAGGTAGAAACATCCCAATACCTTTCTCCGAAACAGCAGGTGTTTCTCCAGATAAGTTTAGTGAGTGATATACAAATAATCCTAATAAAATTAAATTTAATATGATATTCAGTCTGCCCATGACAAACTGGTTTTGTCTTTTTTTGTATGAAATGATACTTACTATAGTAAGCATAGTGCTTAAACCTAGCAAAATAACATAAAGTTGATTTTGCATAAAATAATATGGTTTAGCATCAGCAGTGATCCATAAAGGAACAAAAAACATTAAAATGCCTGTCACTGCAAATGTTAAAATTAAATATATAGTCTGAACTCTTTGTATCATTATATCTGGTAATTGTTTTACAAAAATATATTTTCTTTTTTTAAAATACTATTGTATGATAAAATTTTATTCGTATTATTGCATCATAATACCGTAAGCACTTCATACTGCGGTTGATTCAACTAAAAAAATAAAGATACTACCTATTCTTTTACAGTATTTCTGAAAATTAATTAAATTCATAGAACATTCATGTTTGATATTTCTGCATTAAAAGAAATGAAGCTTTCCGAGCTTCAAGAAATAGCTAAATTAGCTAAAACCATAAAAGTTAACGGTGTAAAAAAGGAGACATTGATAGGTCTTATTTTATCACATCAAGAAGAAACTGTCAAGCCAGCAGTAGAACAAAAAGTTAATGATGTTGAAGATGATAAGCCTAAAAGAGCTCGAATCGTTCCTGTAAAAAAAGCAGCTATACAAAAGAATACAGTTCAAAAGAATATAGTTTTTGAAGAAGAAAAAGAAAATAAAACAAGCGAAATTCTTGATACACCAATAATTCCAGCAGTTCCAGTAGTAGAAGCAGAAACTATTCAATCTGATGAATCTCCTGAAAAAAGTGCTCCTGAAAAAAGCCATCAAAAATTATAAAATTCAATAAATCGGCCTATGAAAAAAAGGTCGCTTTACAAAAAGAAAAAGAAGCAGTAAAAGAAAATGCTTTAGCAACTGAAACTCCAAGTGAAACTTCAGTTGAAACTCCAGAAAATTCAACATCGGAAAAAGTCGAAGCGCCAGTTCAGACAAAAAGATAAATCCGAACCAGAATAAACAAAATCAAAACCCGAACCAAAATCAAAACCCGAACCAAAATCAAAACCCGAATCAGAATCAAAATCAAAACGGGAATAACGGGAATCAGAATCCAAATTTTAAAAATAAAAAGAATAATTTCAGAGACTCTGATTTTGAGTTTGATGGAATTATCGAAAGTGAAGGAGTTTTGGAAATGATGCCAGATGGATATGGTTTCTTACGCTCTTCAGATTATAATTATTTAGCTTCTCCAGATGATATTTATTTATCAACTTCACAAATCAGATTGTTTGGTCTTAAAACAGGTGATACAGTAAAAGGAGTAGTGCGACCTCCTAAAGAAGGAGAAAAGTTTTTTCCATTAGTTCGTGTTTTAAAAATAAACGGACATGATCCACAAGTAGTTCGTGATCGTGTTTCTTTCGAACATTTAACACCAGTTTTTCCTTCTGAAAAATTTAAATTAGCCGAAAAACAAAGTACAATTTCAACTCGTATTATTGATTTGTTCTCTCCAATAGGAAAAGGACAGCGTGGTATGATTGTAGCACAGCCAAAAACTGGTAAAACAATGTTACTAAAAGACATTGCAAATGCTATTGCAGCAAATCACCCAGAAGTATATTTAATTGTTCTTCTTATAGATGAGCGCCCAGAAGAGGTTACTGATATGCAACGTAGTGTGCGTGGAGAAGTAATTGCTTCTACTTTTGATAGAGAGCCTCAAGAACATGTTAAAATAGCAAATATAGTACTAGAAAAAGCAAAACGTTTGGTTGAATGCGGGCATGATGTGGTGATTTTATTAGACTCAATTACGCGTTTGGCAAGAGCTTATAATACAGTTCAACCAGCTTCAGGTAAAGTATTAAGTGGTGGTGTTGATGCAAATGCATTGCAAAAACCAAAAAGATTCTTTGGAGCAGCTCGTAATGTAGAAAACGGTGGTTCATTAAGTATCATTGCTACTGCATTAACAGAAACAGGATCAAAAATGGACGAAGTTATTTTTGAAGAATTCAAAGGAACAGGTAACATGGAATTACAGTTGGATCGTAAGATTGCTAACAAACGTATTTTCCCTGCAATTGACTTAACTTCTTCAAGTACGCGTCGTGATGACATGTTATTAGATGAAAAGACATTACAAAGAATGTGGATCATGAGAAAATACCTTTCAGATATGAATCCTGTTGAAGCAATGGACTTTATCAATGATCGTTTTAAGAAAACTAAAAATAATGAAGAGTTTTTAATCTCTATGAATGACTAAAAAAGGAACTAAGGTTCTGAGATGTTAAGACACTAAGATATATAACAAAAAGGTTGTTTGAAAAGTAATTTTTCAGACAGCCTTTTTTGCTTTTTTAGATTGCTATACATGTCACCCCAATGGGGTTTGTAAAACGGTTTTGTGAATTTTTATAAATATTTGCATCCCTCTGGGATTTAAAAGGAATAAATTAGGGGATCTGATTATTGACCTTTTTTTAATTTACTTAAAGTATTTTCTATAAGTTCCATTCTGGTTTTTATCTTTTCTGCAGCTGCATCAAGCGTATAACCTTCGTCTAAAAGCTCTTTTATAAGTAACATTTTTTTGATGTTCTCATAGTTATATCTCCTGTTTTTTCCTTCTTCTTCGGTTAAGCTGCTAATAATGGCTTTGTCTTCCCAATAGCGAATTTGTCTTGTTGGGATTCCTGTAATTTGTGAGACTTCACCAATTCCAACGATCAACTTATCCAAAAAATTAAAGTCAAATGACAAGGCTTTATTTGTATCTGATTTCCCCATTTTGTAATTTATTTACAATTAATGTTGCAAATATAGAATATTAGCTGTTAGTTTGCAATTGTAAGTTATTTACAATTATTGATAATTAAATACAATTTATGACATGAAAAAATTATTATTAATTACAGTTACTATGATTATGATCAGTTCAAAACCTATGGCACAGGATAGTATTCCTGGACAAAAAGATTATTTAAACGAATTTCAGAAACAAGTAGTTATTCCCTCTGGATATCATTTTTATTCTGTCAAAAAAGTGGTTGCTGATAATGAATCGGCATTGTTGTTTCGTTATCAGAAAGATAGGAATGAAAATAAGAATGGAGAGCATTTTTCTTTTATCATATCTGAAAATGAAAAACAGATTTTAGGGTTTACTTATATGGATAAGAAGTTCTCTAATTCAAAAATGATATCGAAGGCTGAAGCAAAAAAGATTGCTGAAACGTTTTTGAGACAATTAGATAATTCTTTAGCTAAGGAACTTAAGAATCTTTGGATTGAGCAACATGATGAGCAGATTATTGCGAATGATAAAGAGGCGATAATTAGCGGAATAAAATATAAATGCTACCGTGCTGCTACGAACGACTATTGTTGGGTTATTGTAGGTTTTGATGGGGCGATTGTTACTTTTGAACGCAACATCAAGTGGGATAACACCGCTGGAAAGCGGATTACAGAAAAGTGGTTACACGATAGTTGGGTAATTGAAAAAGACAAAATTGATGTCAGTTCCGAGCAGGAAGTTTTAAAAACACTTCTTGAAACTACTTTTTTAAATGGAGCGCTAAACGATTTAAATACTGAACAAATGTCTAATGGGTTTCATCCTGATTTTGCAATCCTTATAGCTGATAATACTAACTTAAAAAGACTAGAATTACCAGTTTGGATTAAAATAGTTGAGGAGTATAAAAATGATGTTAAAAAAGTAAAGTCGGGTGATAGAAATCTAGAGTATAAATTTGATTTGATAGATGTTACTGGAAATGCCGCAGTTGTAAAGACTCAGCTTTTTAGAAAAGGAGAGCATGTAATAACGGATTATATCTCACTTTTAAAGTTTGAGAATGGTTGGCAAGCAGTTGCAAAAGTTTCTAATGAACATATACGAAATCCTTTAAAAATGTAAATGATGAAAATAATAATTCTGATACTACTAATAATAAATACAAATTTGATGAATAGCCAGACAAAAGAAAAATCTGCATTGGTTTTAATTGAAACTCAAAATGAATGGATGCATCCAGAAGGGAAATTGAGAAAAAACCTGGTCAAAGATGATAAGATGATGTTGAGTTCTATTGCTAATATTGAAAAAGCACTTCAATATGCGAGAGAAAATGATTTTAGCGTGATTCACGTTGGATTGCGTTTTGAAAAGGGGTATCCAGAGCTTGCAAATGGGAAAAGTGGTTTACGCAAGGCAATTCCAATAGCTGGAACTTTTCCGATAGATGAATTTGGATCACAATTTTATGAAACTGTAAAACCCATTGAAAAAGAGTTTATTGCTACTGGTAGAGTAGGAGCAAGTGGATTTGCAGGTTCAAACCTGGATGCCTATTTAAGAAATAATAAAATTGAGAATTTATATTTAGTTGGCTATGCTACTCACGTTTGTGTAGAAAGTACAATGAGGGAAGCTCACGATATTGGTTACAATACTTATATTATTTCAGATGCTTCCTCTGCGTTCAATAAAGAACAGCAAAATTATTTCCTTAAAGAAATTGTACACCATTTTGCTGATCAGCTTACAACTGAAGAATTTGTGAAGAAATAGATGTTTCTCCAATTAATATTCTAAAAAGATTATAACAAAAAAAGGATGAGTATTTACTCATCCTTTTTTTTGTTAAGCTCATTAAGTCTTTGAATATCAAAAGAAACTTACTTCTTGTCAACTACAGGTCTGTTACTTCTATTTGCCAAATCCCAAGCTATTACAAATGCCAATTGGGTTCTTTTTGTTAAAGCATCGTATTCGATTTTTTCAGGCTTATCTCCCTTTTTATGATAATCTTCATGAACGCCATTAAAAAAGAATACTGATGGAATACCAAGCTTAGCAAAATTATAATGATCTGAACGCTCATAAAAATGATTTGGATCTTTTGGATCATTAAATTTAAAATCTAAATCGATTTTAGTATATTTTTCGTTTTGAGCTACTACGATATTATGTAAATCGCTAGATAATCTATCAGCACCAATTACATATACATAATTATTGGTATTTGCATGTTCTACATCGCGACGTCCAATCATATCGATATTAATATCGGCTATTGTGTTTGCAATAGGGAACAATGGATTTTCTGAGTAAAAACGGGAACCATGTAGGCCGTGTTCTTCTCCAGTTACATGCAAGAAAAGAATAGAACGTTTTGGTCCATGTCCTTCTTTCTTTGCTTTTGCAAATGCCTGAGCCATTTCTAACAAGGCAACAGTTCCTGATCCATCATCATCGGCACCATTATAGACTTCGCCATTTTTTACTCCTACGTGGTCGTAATGAGCCGAAATAACTAGTACTTCATCTGGTTTTTCAGTACCTTCAATATACGCCCATATGTTTTCTGAATCTGGTAGATTCTGATTTCTTTTGGCATTTAAGTAAGATGCTGGAACGTGTTGGTAGTAATCGGTTGCGCTTTTAGGGAAAGGGACTTTATCTTTTTTGTATTGATCAATAAGATAAACACCTGCTTTTTTTTGTCCTTTTGAGCCAGTTTCTCTTCCTTCCATTTCATCTGATGCTACGATATAAAGATGCTTTTTTAATTCGGCAGCTGTTATGGTATTCATGTATTTGGTTGGATCCGAATTGTCTTTAGCAGTTACACTTTGGGTGTTTTTGCATGAAAATGCTGAAGCAATTAACAATAAAATTATAATTTTTTTCATTTCTTGTTTAGTGTAAATTGATGAATGTGTAAAAAGCGAATACAATTAGTAAAAATAATATAAAAAATGAATTTACGAAGAGCAATGTTATACTTTTAATAAATGATACTATTCTCGATTCTCCATAAAAACGATGGTGAGCTGGGAAAAAATAATAAAACATCCATACCATTCCAATAAATGTGAAATAATTAATTATGGTAGAAATAAGAGGATAGTTTATTAGATCACCTATTTTTCCAATTGAGAACAGAATTAAAAATGTTAGCAATAGAAATGAAAAATAATGAAGGGTAAATATACCGTGATCAAAATAATACCAACGTTTTTTATTATGAAAGATCCATAAGAAGAAAGCGAAAAAAGGCATGATAATAAATAAAACTTTAGGTAAATTGTGTATAAATGACTCTATAAATTTCTCGATTACTTCCCGACCTGTATTTTTATCTTTTATAACTTGAACTTTTCTGTTTAGCCAATAACTAAAGTCAGAAAGTTTTTTTGATTTAGGGCCATATTTTTGAATTGAATCTAGTTCATTAACAGATTTATATCCAAATTTTATTAAGCTTCTTTCTTGTGATTTGGGATTATTTAAAGCATCCTGAATAGCTTTTTTGTCTTCATTAGATATTGATTTAGAATCTAATAAGGCTTTTACATCTTTGTTCTCTTTTAGCGAATTGGTAATGGTTGTAGTTTGTTTTTCTATGTTTTCTGTTTTAAGAGACTCATTTTTATCTTCATCTACATGAATAGGAAACATTGCAATTAAAAGAAAAGTAATAAAACTGATGAAAATATATAATCGAACTGGTGCTAAATAAGACAAGCGTTTTCCCGAAAGATATTCTTTGGTAAGAGCTGACGGTTTAAATAAAAGATTTATAATTGTACGCCAAAAAGCATTCTCATAATGCGTTAGATCTTCGAAAAAATGGATAAATAAATGGTGGAATGTTTTTCGAGTATCTGTATTTTCTTGCCCACAATTGGGACAAAATTTTTGTTCAACAACGTGTCTGCAATTCAGGCATGTTTTGTCTTTTCTTAAAGCGCTTTTTGACATAAAAAATTTGGTTTGGTATTTTTTGGTTTGAGATAGTTATAATTATTTTTTCAAGACTTCATTTAAGAAAAGTTTTAAATGTTCAAATGAACGTTTTGTGGCTTTTTCATTGTATGCAGCTCCTTTTGAATTATCATTTCCTGCTTCGGGATTGGTAAACGAGTGTACAGCATTTGCATAATAAATCATTTGCCAATCGGCTCTGGTATCACGCATTTCTTGTTGAAAAGAGTTAATTTCTTCTTTTGATTCATATGGGTCATCCGCACCGTGACATACTAAAACTTTTGCAGTAATAGGTTGCGCTGGTCGCTTAATATTTTTCCCTAAGCCACCATGAAAGGAAACAACTCCTTGTACATTAAGATGACCTCTTGCAGCTTCAAGAGCACCTGTTCCTCCAAAACAATACCCAATTATAACAGTGTTATTAACATTGGCTCCTGATTTTACTAATTGTTGTAAAGCTAGATTAATTCTGTTTTGGTAAATACTAAAATTACTCTTATAATATCCAGATAGCTTACCTGCTTCAGTATTATCATTTGGATAGTTCCCTTGTCCGTATATATCTGCAATAAAAACATGATATCCCAGATTGGCTAAATTTTCAGCAATTTCTTTAGATGCATTATCAATACCTTTCCAAGCAGGAAGGATTAATATTCCAGGATTTTCATTGCTTTTTGTTGTAGGGTTAATGGCAAGCCCGTTTAAAACCTGACTTCCATCAGTATACTTTACTGGTTTTAATTGTGCGCTCATAGTGTTGCAAAAAAGTATAATAGTAAATAAGAGAAGGGGCAATTTTTTCATAGTTTCATAAATTTAAACAAATATTAGAAATTTTATGTTACAAAAAAATTTCAAAATGTATTTCTTCTAAGTTTTTTGCATGCTGATTATTAGGATAAAAATTATTTACCAGGGTGATAGGTTTTTTCTGCATTTTTAATGACATCTTCTTTATAAAACAAGACTTCTTTAAATGCTCCTTTTTGATACATTTCGGCTTGGTCTGCAAAATGTTTCGAGCTTAGATCACCACTGTTTCCTCCTGCTAATAATGATTTTGCCTTTATTTTTGAACCAAATTCTACAGCGCAAACAAAACTATTACCATTGTATCCGTAACGTTTTTTAGAATCATTTTGGTAACTGCTTTTAAAAGAAGGCAAACTTCCCCACGAACCTGGACCAAAAGCAATTGGTAAACTTGGTTTTGAATCGTCATATTTTAAATCGATGTCACCGTTAGAACGTTGAAAGCGGTTAATTTCGCCCCAAGCTACTTTCCATGTTCCCCATTTTGATTTCAGATCTTTTAAGACAGATTGCAATTGTGGTATTAGTTGAGCAGCGGTTGCATTTTTTGTGAAATTTTTAGTGTTTTCAACCTGATCCAATTCGCCTTCATCGATATATGCTTTTAAGATTATTGGATCTAATTTATACGCCCATTCAACAGCTAATGTTGTTGCTACAGAATTTTCTTTGGCATAATAATCCCAGTTTTTTAGTATAGCAATTGATTCAGCTAAATCAGCATATTCAGGATCTGAAGGTTTTATGTTTTTTTCAAATACAGTAATTAAGCTTGGAATTAAAATTTCAAAAATGGATAATTTAGTGTCATATCCATCAGCAATTACTTTGTCTAAGGTATAATTATCTCCTTTACTAAATATGCGGACAGCATTTATTCCTCTGAAATTTTCCCCATCCGGTGCCATATACGGTAGGTAGTTTTCTTTTTTTGGACTGTTTTCTCCTGCTACTGAATAAGGAGTAGAATTGCAATTCTGTAACCACCCATTTACCGGATTATATACATGTACTGTTTCATTTACGTCATGAAGGCCTTTCCATTGTGTTGACGAAACGGAACCATCAACGACTTTTGCCCAATTGAGGTTTTTGTCTCTTATAGGGATAAAATTTCCGTGCCAATAGGCGATGTTTCCTTTGTTATCTGCATAAACAGTATTATTAGAAGTATTGGCTTTTAAATCCATCGCTTTTTTATACTCCTCAAAATTGGTTGATTTTGTTCTCACCCAGCTCTGAATTAGACTTGTCATCGATCGATTATTCGATTTTAAACTAATCCATTTCCCATCACGTTTGGCCATAATTGGTCCGTTATTGGTAAAGTAAGTTTTGAATTTTTTAGGAATTAATTTTCCATTTTCAGTATAGTGTATTGTAATTTCTTTTTCGATAACAGGCAGTAGATTTTTATCAAATTCATAAAATAGTTTATTGTTTTTAGTAATGATTTTTTCGGCATACATATCAGCAACATCTACATTTGATGATGTGTGCATCCAACCACAATTGTCATTAAAACCTTGGTAAACAAAAAACTGTCCCCAAGTTACTGCTCCGTATGCATTTAGTCCTTCTTCACTTGTTACCTGTACTTCAGGTCTAAAGTAAAAAGTGGTATGGGGATTAATGTATAAAATAGCATTTCCATCAGCTGTTTTTGATGGTGAAAAGGCAAAACCATTTGAACCAGTTTGGACATTTTTTTCTCTTTCTACATAAGCTACTTTGTCATTGTTTCCAGAATAGAATGCTTTTAATTCGCCTGTTGTAAGATCAGCAGTGCTTATGGCTCCAATGCTTCCATCTGTCCAAAGCAAAGGAAACCATGGTTCAAAATGAGTTAAAAGAGCTGGTTTTACTTCTGGATGTTTGTATAAATAAAAATTGATTGCATCAGCATAGCTATTTAAAAGTTTTTTGAGCCAGACAGGTGCTTTTTTATAATCTGATTTTGCTTCTTGTGTATCAATTAAAAGGCGTATTTCTAGATCATTGTATAAAACAGATTGTCCTTTTATTTCTGAAAGGCGCCCTAGTTTCTCAATATAATTCATTTCAATTCGCTTAAAATCATCTTCGCATTGTGCATATAGTAATCCAAACACAGCATCGGCATCAGTTTTCCCATAAACATGTGGAATTCCCCAATTATCTCTAATTATAGTGACTTGCTGTGCTAATTTCTCAAGACGATTAATCTCTTTTGTGTTTATTTTCTGCGCAGAAATTTGAAAACTTATGCAAGAAAGAACAAAGCTTAGTTTTATTATTTGAAGGTAATTGAACATAGTTATTTGATATTAAATTTTTGACCAGGCGTATAAATGCTCATTTGTAAACTTTCTATGGATATCAGGTTGTTATTTTTAGCTTTTAAAATTCCTTTAGGATTTCTAACTACAATAACTTCGCTATCGCCTGCAACTTCAACTTGATTATTTCGAACAATAATTGCGGTAGCTTCATCAATTCCAATTCCGGTTAAAGTTGGAAACTCGACTAAAGCTGTTAGGAGTCGATTGTAACGATTTCTCTTTAAAAAATGCTGATCGATAATGGCCGTTTTTATTAATCCTAGACCTTCAGAGGTTTCTAGATTATCATATCTAATATTATCAAAAGTTCCGGAATATTCTTTTTGTAACTTTTGATTTCCAGTTATCATTTTCTCCGACATAACTGCTGCACCTGCACTTGTACCCGAAATTGTACTTCCGTTTTCATATGCTTTTTTTATAGCAGTCTTTATTGGAGTATTTTGGACAATATTCATAAAACGTGTTTGGTCGCCTCCGCTTATGAAAATTAGTTTTGCCTTCTGTAGCGAGTCAGTTAATGTTTTATTTTGTGCAGTTTCTTTATTAAAATTGAACATTACAATTGGATTTGTTGTCAATTTTAGCATTTGTGTTTTAAAAAAGATAAAGGAGCTATCTGGTTCTTCACTAGACATTGGTAAAACGACGATGTAATCTTTTTTGTTAAGTCGGCAACACTTAAGACTTGTTTCATCAAATTATCGGATCGGTCTCCACCGCCAATTATAAATAGTTTTCCTTTAGGTGTTTGTGCCTGAAGAAGGCAACTCATGAATAAGAGTGAAATCAATAGTTGTTTTTTTGACAAGCATTTGAATAGTAGCTGGTTTTTCATGGTTTTATTTGGTTTAGTTAAGGCATATTTGCAATAAATCTTAAGAGAGATGTATTTACTATAAAAAGAACATCTTTTATTTTGTCTAAGTCTACTTTTGAAGCTACATCCCGCATGGAGTGGTAATCATCATGGAAACCACTAAAATAAGTCATAACAGGAATTCCTTTAGCTGCAAAAGAGGCATAATCACTTCCAGTATGTCCATTGGTTTCCCAAAGATCGAGTGTAAAAGGTTTAGAAAGTTTGCTATTGCTAAAAGTAACTATTTCTTTTAAACTATCGCTTCCTTCCTGTGTTCCAATGCTTAAAACTCGATGGGTTTTATCTTCTGGAGCGCTTCTCGATATCATGTCCATATTAATAGCGAGTAGTATTTTTTGTTTCTCTAGATCGAAATTCTGGATGAAATATTGGCTCCCTAAAAGTCCCATTTCTTCTGCAGTCCAAGAAGTAAATAAGATATTGCACGGTGGTTTTATTTTTGATTCAGACCAGTTCTTGGCTAATGCCAACATTCCCGAAACTCCCGAAGCGTTATCGTCGGCACCATTATAGATTGTGTCATTTATGATTCCTAAATGATCGTAATGTGCCCCTACAATAATAGTTTTAGTAGTGTCTTTTCCTCGAATCATTCCTATAACATTTCGAACAGGAAAGGTTTCGGATTCTAAATTTATTGTAAAATTAATTTTTGTCTTTTTTAATAGAGTAGAAGAGGATTTTATTTTTTTTGTAGAATCCTTTTCAAATGATTCTAATGAAATGCCACTTCCAGAAAAGAGTTTTTCGGCGGCTGATTTACTTAACTTAAAAATTGGAATTGATGTTGTAGTTGGGTTTTCTAATGAATGAAAAATTTCGTTTTCTTTAGCGTTTTTAGGTTTATAATCCCCGTTTTCATTTATGATAATTAAAGCAATTGCATTTTTATTGATAGCTGTTTGTAACTTGATTTCTTCTAGATTATTTTCTTCTGGGAATAATTTTTTAAATTTCTGATATGTTGCAGAAGTACTATCCTGATGTCCTGGAAACCCTTTTAAAACAATAACAATTTTTCCTTTTACATTTTGGTTTTTATAATCATCATAGCCCTCTTTGGTTAGACTTAATCCGTAGCCAGCAAAAACTATTGGAGCTTCTTTTTGTAATGATTGTGCTATTGGTGTAACTTGAAAATCATTTTCTGGAGAAAGCACAAACCTTTCTCTGTTTTCTTTTATTATTTCAAAAGAAGTTTTTTTTACGGTATGTTCACGAATTCTGAAATTTTGAAAATATCCAGATTTTACACTATAAGGAACTAATTGGTATAATTCCATCATTGAAGCAATATATTCAGAAGCCATAACGCCTCCTTTTTGAGTAGCTCCCCGGCCTTCCATCCAGTCAGAAGCCAAGATAGATAGCGTTCCTGAGAAATCACTTTTGGATGGATTTGAAAGATTAGTTTGCGAAAACAAGACTGAATTACAGAATAATAAAATAACTGATAAAAGGAATTGTAATCGCATATTTTTTAGTTTATAAGGTTGATTATAAAGTAATATTTCGCTTAAAAGCACAACCTAATTCTATAATAGAATCAGTTTTAGCTATGCCAGGAATACTATCAACTTTTTCGTAGAGTATTTTTCTCATGTGTTCATGATTCGTAGCTATAATTTTTATGTAAAGCGTAAATGAACCTGTTACAAAATAACATTCAGTAATTTCAGGGATTTCCTTTAAGGCTTGTATTACGCGATCTGAGTCTGAATCTTTGTTAAGTGTAATTCCTGTAAATGATGCCCAATCGTATCCAATTTTTTTCTCATTAACAACAGGTTTAATTCCGGTTAAAATACCGTGATCAATTAGTCGGTTAACTCGTTGATGTACCATCGTGTTCGAAATTTTCAGAGTTGAAGCGATAGAGGAGAAGGCCATTCTGCCATCTTTTTCTAACTCTTTTATGATGCTAATATCGAATTCGTCTAATATATCCATTGTTTTCTTTTGAATTAAAAATGATTGTTTCTGTTAGTTATAAAAGTAATTATTTTTTATGATTTTCAAATAAGAGAATCTAGAATAGTTGTGTTTAAATATGACTTAATTAGGTATTGATAAAGTTTATATTTTTGTAAAATAAATAAATTATGAGTCATAATAACTTTTTGTTGTTGTAAAATATATAAAAATGGTTATTTTTGTAGATAAAGTTTTAAAAAATAAATTATCATGCAAACAAAACAAGACCTTTCATCAAAATCAGAAATCTTGATTGAAAAAGAAAATAAGTATGGAGCTCATAATTATCACCCTCTTCCAGTTGTTATAGAAAGAGGTGAAGGTGTTTATGTTTGGGATGTAGATGGAAAGAAATATTATGACTTTTTATCTGCTTATTCAGCAGTTAACCAAGGACATTGTCATCCGAAAATTGTGAAAGCCATGGTTGATCAAGCTCAAAAACTTACATTGACTTCGCGTGCTTTTTATAATGATCAATTAGGTCCTTATGAAGAATATGTAACCAAATATTTTGGTTTTGATAAAGTTTTACCAATGAATACTGGTGCTGAGGCTGTAGAAACTGCACTTAAAGTGTGTAGAAAATGGGCTTATGAAGTGAAAGGTATTCCTGAAAATCAAGCACAAATTATTGTTTGTGAGAATAATTTTCATGGAAGAACAACTACAATCATTTCATTCTCTAATGATGAAACTGCTCGTAAAAACTTCGGACCATTTACAGATGGATTTATAAAAATAGAATATGACAATCTTGAAGCTCTTAAAAAAGCTTTAGAATCATCAACAAATATTGCTGGATTTTTGGTTGAACCAATTCAAGGTGAAGCAGGAGTTTATGTTCCTTCTGAAGGGTATTTAGCAAAAGCAAAAGAATTGTGTGCAGCACATAATGTATTATTTATTGCAGATGAAGTTCAGACTGGAATTGCACGTACAGGAAAATTATTGGCGGTTCATCATGAAAATGTACAACCAGATATTTTAATTTTAGGTAAAGCAATTTCTGGTGGAGTTTATCCAGTTTCTGCTGTTTTGTGTAATGACGAAATTATGAATGTTATTAAACCTGGACAACACGGATCTACTTTTGGAGGAAATCCTGTTGCTGCTGCAGTTGCAATTGCAGCACTTGAAGTAATTAAAGATGAAAACCTAGCTGAAAATGCAGAGCGTTTGGGAATTATTTTAAGAAAAGGTCTAAACGAAATTGCTGAAAGAAATAATTTAATCACACTAGTTCGTGGTAAAGGATTATTGAATGCAATTGTAATAAATTGTGGTGAGGATTCTGACTTGGCTTGGGATATTTGTCTTAAATTTAGAGATAATGGATTATTAGCAAAACCGACTCATGGAAATAAAATTAGACTAGCACCACCATTAGTAATGACAGAATCTCAAATTAAAGAGTGTCTGGAAATTATCGAGAAATCATTGAATGATTTTAGAAACTAAATCTATAATTTACAAAATTGATATAAAAAAACCATTCGTTTAACGAATGGTTTTTTAGGTTTATAGTGGTTTTACTTAGAAATTATATCCTGGATTCTGAGTAATTTTTTTATTAGTATCCATTTCTTTTAGTGGAATTGGGAACACTAAATTAGCAGCGTTATAAAGGATTAAATCTGATCCATCTCCACTTTCGCTTATATCGATAGAACGTTTTGTTCTTCTGATATCATGAATTAAGAATCCTTCCATTCCTAGTTCTAGTTCTCTTTCGAGTAAAATATCATCTATAGTTACCGAAGGTAAATCACCTGCATTCGCTCTTGCTCTGATAAAATTTATATCATCAAGAGGAGTATTACCAACATTTGTAGCTTCTTGAAAGTTGGCTTCAGCTCTTATTAAATACATTTCAGCTAAACGAATAGTAGTAACATTTGCAAATTGATCAGTGAATTTTGATGTTAGCACTGTTTCGCTTGCTTCATCAAAATAATTAAAAGTGCTCCTTTCATCATTAGGGTCTGTAAATTTTTCTAAATAATGATCTCTAATAGAGAAATCACCTCCACGTCCGCCATTATTCTGAGAAGCATAAAAAGTATTTAAATCGTTTAAGCCTGTCTGTTTTGTAATTTGAATAGCAAAGACATCTTCTGTCTGATCTGTGTCATGATTAAAAGCAGCAGCATAATTTGTAGATAAACGATGGCCACTATTTTCAATTACATCATTTGCAGCGTCTCTGGCACCAGCATAGTTACTTTGTTGTAGATAGACTCTAGCTAGTAACGCTTTTGCCGCATATTTGTCTGCATAAAAAGTATTATCTGCTGGTAGATTAGTATAAGCAAGATTTAAACCGTCGATGATTACTTTGTATACCTCTTCAACTGTACTTCTTTCCTTAGATAAATCGACGTTAAAATCGTATATCGCTTTTTCTCTAATAACAACACCTAATTGGCTATTCGTCTGTCCTTTTTCATAAGGTTTTGCAAAGAAACGAACGAGATCAAAATAAGCCAATGATCTTAAAAAGTTAGCCTCTCCAATCATAACAGCTCGTTTGTTTGGATCTTTTACTTTATCGATGTTATCGATAACTGTGTTTGTCGCATTGATGATTTCGTAACATCTAGAATAAGTTCCTTGGATAATTACATTGTCAGCTAGCATTGATTTGTAATACATTTGTTCTAATTCACCGAAGGTACCAGTCCATTCCAGGTCTGTTGTTTCATCAGATGCACTAACTCCTAGTAAATCAGCATATAATAAAATTCTTCCGCCATATGCGTTACCATTGGCAGCTAAGGCATATGCTCCTGTCAAAATTTGAGTTATACCTTCTTCTGTGTTTAGTGTTTGATCAGCATCTTCTGTCTGTTTGGGATCAAGATCTAATTCGTTTTCACAACTTGTAAGTAAGATTGCAAAAAGCATAAATAGTATTAATTTATATGATTTCATCTTTGTTGTATTAAAAATTAATATTTATTCCCATTGCGATTGTTCTTGCAGGAGGAGCTGAGTAAAATTCTTGGCCAATAGATTGATTATCATCTCGTCTAGCTTCAGGATCATAACCTTCGTAATTTGTAAAGGTTAGCAAATTAACTCCTGTAAAATAGACTCTTAAACTACTCATTCCAAGATCTTTTGTTACATCTTTAGGAAGAGTATATCCAAAAGTTAGGTTTCTTAAACGAACAAAATCTGCTTTGTCTAAATAACGAGTAGAATTTTCAATTCCGTTTCCTTGACCATATCTAGCTTGAGGAACATTTGTGATATCTCCAGGTTTTTGCCAACGATTTAATTGATCAATTGTTTGATTATCAAAGTAATCTCCTGCTGTTGACATATACTGCCCAGCTGAATTATAGATACTAGCTCCCCATTCTCCTTGAAATGTAAATGTAAAGTCAAATCCTTTATAGTTTATTGTATTGGTTAAACCAGCCATTAATGTAGGAAAAGGGTTTCCTGCTATAATTCTAGATGCCTCGCTGTAGTTGTTTGTGGTGCTTTTATCGATGCTTCCATCTGCATTCACAGTATTTTTTACAAAAAGAGCATCACCATTTTGAACATCTACACCACCATATTCTACTAAGTAAAAAGAAGAAATGTTTTCTCCAACTCTATTTATAGTTGGTGTTGATATAATATCAGTATTGTTATTAGGTAAAGATTTTACTTTAGACTCATTTGTAGTGATATTGAAACTTGTATTCCATTTGAAATTTTCTGTTTCAATGTTTTTTGTATTCAAAGTAAATTCGAAACCTTTACTTTCTACTTCACCAATATTTTTATTAATTGAAGGTGTAGTACCTGCTCCTGAACTTAAAGACAATGGTACTTCAAAAAGAAGACCATCAGTGTTTTTTTGGTAATAATCTACTTCAAGATTGATTCGGTTTATAAATCCTAGTTCAACACCTACATCAGTTTGTGTTGATTTTTCCCACGTAAGATTTTTGTTTCCTGGTTGTTGAAATGTAAGACCTGATTTTAAGTTATACGGATTTGTTTGGTACAATTGACGAGAAGCAAAATTCCCGATCTCTGCATTTCCTACTTTACCCCAACTTCCTTTTAATTTTAAATAGGTTAAAATAGTATTGTCTTTTAAGAAATTTTCCTGTGACATAACCCAACCTGCTGAGAATGCTGGGAATATTCCAAATCTCTCATTTTCTCCAAAACGAGAGGAACCATCACGACGGATACTTGCCTTGAATAAATATTTATTGGCATACGAGTAATTGACTCTTACGAATTGAGAAAGAAAAACAAAATCAGTTTCACGACCATGTCCTTCATTAACTTCTGCACCACCATCTACAGTTTGAAAGCCATCATTAGGGAAATAAATACTACCAACATCTTGATAACGACGATTGTATTTGTTAAATTCCATACCTACTAGTGCATTCACAACATGATTTTCTCCAAATACTTTATCATAGGTAAGATAATTACTTGAAACATAATTTTCAGTATTTACAGATGTAGCAAATACAGCCCCATCAGTGGCCATAAAAGGAGCATTTTTTCCTTGCCAATAATCTTCAGTTTGAGATAAAAGATCATATGAAAAATCAGAATTAAATTTTAAAGAAGGTAAAATTTTATATTCTCCATATACTTTTCCGATAACTCTTCTCATGATAGTTTTCCAGAATGAATTGTCTTTAACTAACAAATAATTCGCATATTCTGTATTTGGATTTGCAGTTCCGTCTGGTAATCTTGCAGGCGAAATTGGTGCTTGTGCAACAGATTGTAGTGGAGTAGCAAATGCATTGTCATCTTGAACTCTATGAATTATAGATCTAGAAAATCCGATATTCATACCAGCAGTAAAACGATCTGATACTTTATGCGATACATTAGTTCTAGCAGTAATTCTTTCTAAATTATTACTGTCAACAATTCCGATAGTGTTGTTATATGCTCCTGAAAAGTAGTATTTAGTTTTGTCATCACCACCAGAAACAGAGAAATCAGCGTCGGTAGTATAACCCGTTTTAATGGCTTCTTTTTGCCAGTCGGTGTTTACTTCTCCATTTCTCCAATCAGTTCCTTGTGATAAAAACTCTAATTCTCTTTCAACTCTTGCTAATCTGCCTACGTTTGTACCAGCTTCTCGTAATAATTCTACATATTGTGTTGCGTTTAACCATTTTCTTGTATGAGTAGCTTCACTTACTCCTTGAGAAAGATTTATAGAAAAATTTCCTTTACCTTCTTTACCCTTTTTAGTTGTTATAATAATAACTCCATTGGCACCTCTAGCACCATAAATAGCTGCAGAAGAAGCGTCTTTAAGTACATCAATAGATTCTATCTCGTTTGTACTTAAGGTTAAAAGCGGGTTTGTTGGTGATCCATTTCCTGATTCATCATCAGTAATTAAAGGAATTCCATCCAATACATACAAAGGTTGTGTACTAGCACTAATACTGGCAGCCCCACGTACTCTAATGTTCATTCCACCATCTACTTTACCATTGGTTTGAGTAATTTGTACTCCTGCTAATTTACCAACCAAGGCATTTTGAAAATTGGAAACAGGGACTTGTTGAATGTCTTTTGCGGTAACACGCGCAATGTTATCTGTTAAATTCTTTTTAGTCTGTGTTCCGTAACCTACAACTACCACAGCATCAAGTTCATTTTGGGTCTCGGTTAATTCAATTGTCATTAAATTTGATGCAGGTGCCTGAACAGTGGTAAAACTTACATAGCTAGCAATTAAAATATCTCCCTTTTTTGCTGCTATTTTAAATTTTCCGTCAAAATCAGTTTGAGTACTGATCTTCGTTCCTTTTACGAGGACATTTACTCCAGGAATAGGAATTTTTTTAACATCGGTAACTTTGCCAGATATGAATCCTTCTTGTGCATTGGCTATTTGCATAATTAATACCGACAAAAGCCACAAATAATACTTTAAGTTAATTTTCATTTTTTTAAAGTTTAAGGTTAATACTCAAATGTCTTAATTATATGTTAATTTATAATTTTTTTTAACATAAAAAATCACAAATAATTTTGTTTTTGTGTAAATCGTAACAATATTGATTTGATTTGTGCAATTTTGTTAAAATTAGTTAAAGATATTATTAATAATTTAATTTTTGTTTCCTTTTTATTGTTTTTACTGTTGCTATTTAACCTTATTGTTGTTTTATTTGCGTGTATTTTCTTTATATATCTATTATTTGTTAGTTTAATATAAAAAGCGATAGCTGTTAGACTATCGCTTTTTGTCTATAATTGCTTAAAATATCAAAAAAAGCAACTATTTCTTTAAAGGATTTCCACCTGGCATTACCTCTGTTTTTAGTTTGAACTTGCTATATTCGACTACTCCAGTTTTAGCTGCCCAATCAAAATATTTTTCTGATAGTTGATTTACAACAGCAGGGTTTTGTTGCGCTACATTAGAAGTTTCTCCTCTGTCTGTGTCTAAATTATAAAGTAACCATTCGTAGGATGGATATATCGAGACTAGTTTCCATTTGCCATCTCGTACAGCTCTGTTTCCTGCTCTTTCCCAAAACAATGGTGCGCCTCTGTCAACCTGTGAAACATTATTAAATAAAACAGATAATAAACTCTTCCCAACCAAAGGATTTGAGGCAACACCATTGTATTCTTTTGGGTATTCTATTCCAGCCAATTCGTAAAAGGTAGGAGCGAGGTCTATAATATGACCAGTTCCTTTATCAATTCTTCCTGCTTTTATTTGCGATGGGTACCATGCTATAAACGGAGAGCTAAAACCTCCTTCGTGCATATTATTTTATATTGTTGTAATGGAGTATTAGATAAATAAGCCCAGTTTTGTTCTTGATAATCAAATGATCCTGATGTTCCTACTGGCCCAGTATTTCTTACAAGACCTCTGTTTAATTGATTGTAGCTATTAAAACCGCCTTGCGCACCATTATCAGAAATGAAAATAATCAACGTATTTTTGTCTTTTTTAAGTGCTTTTAACTCATTTAAAACTTTTCCAACATTCTGGTCCATATTATCGACCATAGCTGCATAAACCTCCATTTTAGCTTTCCAAAACTGCTTCTCGTCATAAGTTAGTTTATTCCATTCTGGAACTTCGGGATCTCTTGGACCAATAGTTTGATCAGCCTGAAGGATTCCGTTCTCTTTTAGTTTTTCAATTCTTCTTTCTCTTAATATATCCCAACCTTCATCAAACTTCCCTCTGTATTTAGCAATATCTACTGGTTTCGCCTGTAATGGCCAATGTGGAGCGGTAAATGCTAAATACAAGAAAAAAGGTTTGTTTTCTTTATTTTGTTCTTCTAAAAATGTTACTGCATTATTCCCTATTTCGTCTGTGAAATAATACGAATCATCTTTTGGATGTAATTCGACATTGTTTTTTATCAATTTTACTGGGTAAGGTGTTTTCCCAAATGGCAAGGGTTTGGTGTCAAAATAGTTTGAAGCCCCTTTTAAGATTCCGTAAAATTTATCAAATCCTCTTTGGTTTGGCCATTGTGCTTGATCTTCAGAACCTACATGCCATTTTCCTGATAATAAAGTGCTGTAGCCTCCAGAGCGGAAAACTTCTCCCAGAGTTAATGATTCTTTGTTTAAATACCCTTGATATGCTGGCAATCCAAGATTTACATCAAAGAATCCAACACCAGCTTTATGCTGATATTGTCCTGTTAATAAGGAAGCTCTGGTTGGAGCACAAATAGAGTTGTTATAAAATTCTCTTAAACGCAATCCTTCTTTGGCTAGTTTGTCGAGATTTGGTGTTTTTATTTCTGAACCATAATTCCCTAAATCCGAATACCCCATATCATCAACCATAATGAGGATGATGTTTGGTTTTGAAGTTTCAGGAGTTATTTTATTTTGTGCGTTAACTATAACAACTGCCGAAAGCAAGAGGTTTAGTGTAATAAATGTTTTCTTCATTTTATTTTAAATTTTTGTTGGCAAACTCTTGCCTGTAATTTTAATTACTAAATAACAATAAGGCTATTATCAGTGTAATAATTACATTGAATAACTGTGCTATTAAAAAGGCATATAATGGTTTTTTACTGTTGTTGCTTAGTAAATCTTTAAAATTGGTTTCTAAACCTATACTTGTAAAAGCCAGAGCAAACCAAATGCCTTGTAAATTCTTTAAACTGTCCTTAACTTCTTCACGAACTTCAGATGTAAGCAGGAACGAAAAAACTAAGGAAGCGGCTATGAAACCAATGACAAACTTTGGAAAACGTTCCCAAATAACTCCTAATGTAGGTTTTGATGCAACAGCTTCGGCCGATTTATTATGTGTATAGGTCCAATAAACGGATATGGCAAAAGCGGCTAATCCTAATAATACATTTTGAGAGAATTTTACAATCGTACTTATTTTTAGTGCCGTTTCTCCTACTAGTGAGCCCGATGCAACAACAGCTCCTGAGGTATCTATACTTCCGCCTAACCAAGCTCCAGTTACCTCTTCGGGGAAGTTGAAATATTTAGCAATAATAGGCATGAAAATCATCATAGGAATTGCAGTCACCAATACCATCGAAATAACATAAGAAAGTTTCTTGGAATCTCCTTTGATAGCACCTGAAGTTGCAATAGCTGCCGATACTCCGCAGATGGAAACTGCGCTGGAAATCATCATGGTTAACTCATCATCGATTTTTAATTTTTTGCACAGCCAAAAAGCAAAGTACCAAACTGATACTACTACTACCAGAGCCTGGGCTAATCCTAAAGTGCCTGCTTTAAGGATATCTGAAAAGATGACACTGGTTCCTAATAAGACCAATCCTATTTTTACAAATATTTCTGTAGAAAGAGCGGAACGAAACCATTCTGGAAGTTTAAATAAATTACCAATAGCTAAACCAATAATCAAACTAAAAATTACAGCTTCTAGATTGAATCCTTTTATCGTAGTATTCCCAGCAATAATCAATGCACTTACGGTTAATATATAAACGATTGGAAAGCCAAATAGAAAATTTTTGACCGACTTTCCAGTTAAAAAAGCACCGATTGTACCTATTGAAATGAGGTATATAAATTGCAATCCAATGATTTGTAGATTTCCGGAATTGAATACACTATTTAGCAAATCTGTTCCATCCGACCACTTGAATACAGGTACAGAAGGAAGAAAAATAAAAAGCGATATCCCTATTATTAAAAATCCTAAAAGAACTACTGTCCAATCTTCGTGAATGATATATTGTTTTGTTTTAATTGACATTTTAATATTTTTATTTATTTTCCTGCAAGGTCTTTTTTGAACTTGCAGGTATGATAATCTTGCGTAAGACCTTTGCTTCTTTTTCTGCCACAGATTAAAAGGATTTGAAGGATTATTTATTTCTATAAAGCCTTTGTATCGTTAGACGAACTGTGGTTCGCCTCTACAGGAAACCTTTGAACTTCAGAACCTCAGTACCTTTTTTCAAATCCTTGAATGGTTAAACGCATTGGGGTGCGTCTCTACAGGAAATCTTTGAACCTTTGTTCCGATAGCTATCGGAACTCAGAACCTTAGTACCTTTTTTTAAACCTTAATTCAAAGCCACATCAAGATCATTTTTTAAATCGCTAATACCTTCTTTTTTGAATATGATTTTTCCTTTTTTGTATAAAAGCAAGGTTGGGAAAACGTTTATGGTTTTTAAATCTGCAATTACCTGTGGACTGTCTTCGAGTTCGATTTCAACAATTTTTAAATTGCTACCATATTGCGCTCGAATTGTTTCTAAAATAGGTTTTACTTTTTTACATGGAGCACAGTATTTAGATCCAATATCTACTAAAACAGTATTATTATCGGCAATAATTTTATTGTATTCAGTTAAGGATAATTTACTTTTATCCCGATAGCTATCGGGATTAGCATAAAATGGTTTTCCATTTCCAATCCAGTTTGCAATTCCCCCTTCTAAACTGTAGGCCTCTTTGAAGCCATTCTTTAATAATTCTTTTTCTAAGGCTACACTTCGCCCAGCTCCAATTGAATAGATAAACACAGGTTTTGATTTGTCTAATGAAGCTATATGCTTGGCATAATTTTCGGATTGTAAATTAAAATTGACAGCGCCATTAATATGGTTCAGAGCAAATTCATCAGCACCTCGTGCATCAATTATTTGAGGTTTTTTTTGACTTTTTATTTTTGTATAAAATACTTCCAATGGTACTACATTCGGGTTTTTATCTTGTGAAAAACCGATTAGTGTAAATAGCAAGACGAGTGCTGTGAGGCTATTTTTAAGTTTTGAATTTTTCATAGTTTTAAGATTGAGTTTGTTGTTCAAAATAAACAGGACTTTGCGAAGGAGTATTGTTTGCTTTTTGTGTTAATGGAACTGCAAGCACTCCTTCAACTAAGGCACTTCCTTCTTTTTTAGATTTGAATATTGGCCAAAGAAATTGTGCATACCATTCTTCTTGTTTGTATGATTTCATTCCATATGATTTTGGAAATTTGCGTGTTATTAAACCAGTTCCAAAAATCATATCCCAAATAAAAAACATATTACCAAAGTTGCCTTTAAAATGTCCAATTCCGTCTCCGCTAGTATCAGCATGATGTGCATGATGAGTGGCTGGAGTCGAAATTAATCGTTCTAATACCCACGCAATTGGATGTAAAACTTTGTATTTGTAAAATGGTTTGTCCCAAGCAATACTTGAATGTGCTCCCAAAGTGATAAAACTTTTTATCACCAAAACAAATAAAGCAGGTAATCCTAATCCTAAATAAGTTAGGGTTGCTGTTAAGTATATTTGAGAAAAGAATACAGTATAGATAAAATTTTGTCTAGAAGCCATTGCCATTCCCATGTATGGAGCCGAATGGTGTGTTCTATGAAAACGCCATAAAAAGGGTACTTGATGATGCAAGCGATGGTACCAATATTGAGTTAAATCATCGGCTATAGCAATTAAGAAAAAACCTCCCCAAAAAGGAACCCACGAAAGTGAATTTTCTAGATTCGGAATTACATATGGTAAAACTGTTAAACTAAAAAAAGCAATAACAGGAGGCAAAAGTAATTTTGGAGCAAGAAAACAAACGATATCTATTTTTCGTTCTTCGCCAGTCCATTGATCATCATATAAGCCAGCTGCAAATTCTATGATACCTAAAACTAACATAAATGCAATTAATCCCCAACTGCGGATATTCTGAAATGCAGGTTTTACAAATTCTAAAAAGGATGGTAATGTAATATGTGATTCACTTACGATCCCATTACTCAGTTTAAAATATAAGTAAATTGCTAATACAGGCAATGAGTATATTAAAAGACTAATTCCTAAATCTCTTGTTAGTTTGCTATTTGAGTTATGAGTTGTTGCCATGATTTTTTATTTTAAGAGTTGATTTATTAAGGTTAAACCTCCAGCTAAAATGATTAGTGGAACTAAAAAGAGTATTGCACCAACAAAAATCTTTTTTACTATTATTTCAAAGTCTACTCGTTTCATATTATGTGGAATTTATTTAAAAATATTCAGGTCTTTTTGGCTTTTGTAAAAGACCTGAATTGATTTATTATTAGTTAGCTGCTCCAGATTGTGTTGCTTTTCTAGCTAATTCCTGAAGCGTTTTTTCTTTATCGGCTCCAAGATTATGTATTCTTCTATTAAATACATCTTGCCAGTCGATTAATGGATAAAGGTTGTTTTCTTTTGCTTGTTCATCAAACACCTTTTTTAGTTCTGCTAATTTCTCTGGATACTTTTTTGCTAAGTTTATACGTTCGTTAAAATCTTCGTTTAGATTGTACAATTCCCAAACATCAGTATCAAAATTGCTAGGTGCAGGAGCTTCGTTTTTTCCTAATGAGTTTTTTATAGCAAATGAATCTGGAAGATGTGCCGCAGCAGCTTTCCAACCGTCTTTGTAAATAGCTCTGTTACCAAAAATATAGTAGTACTGTACTTTGTGTAAGGATTCAGCTTTTGCATTATTCAGTGAAGCATATAAAGTAGAACCTTGTATAATGTCCTGTTTAATTTCGCGTATATATTCTGGTGCTTTAATTCCAGCAATATCCAAGGTAGTAGGGAGTAGATCAGTTACATGACTGTATTGATTTCTTATTCCTCCTTTTTCACTGATTCCTTTTGGGTAATAAACAATCAAAGGATTACGAGTTCCGCCTTCTGATTGGGCGTCTTGTTTCCAATTTTTAAAAGGTGAATTTGTAGCTTGTGCCCAACCTAATGGATAATTAGTGTTTAAACCTTGTGCAGTTCCAATTTCTCCAATATTGTTTAAATTATTCTGAAGGTTTTGCTCGTCAGATACCGTTTTAGAAAAAAGAGATTGATTAATTGTACCTTGTAAAGTACCTTCTTTACTCGCTCCATTATCACCAATTGCAACAAAAATTAATGTGTTTTCTAATTGGTTGGTTTCCTTTAAATGGTTTACAATTCTACCTATTTCATGATCAGTATAGGTAAGATATCCTGCATATACTTCCATAAATCGGGCATATACTTTTTTTTGATCAGCACTTAATTTTTTCCAATCGGTAATAAGCGGATTGCGTTCTGGTAATATCGCATTGGCAGGAATTACACCTAATTTTTTCTGATTAGCTAATACTTTCTCACGATATACATCCCAACCTTCATCAAATTTTCCTTTGTATTGATCGCTCCAAGATTCGGCTACCTGATGAGGTGCATGAACAGCTCCGGGAGCATAGTATAAAAAGAATGGTTTGTTGGGAGCGGCTTTATGTTGCTTGGTGATATAACTAATGGCTTTATCGGTAATCTGATCTGTTAAATGTCTGCCATCTGGAGTAACATGAGCATTATCTTCTACTAAATCGGGTTTGTATTGATCGGTTTGTGATCCTAAGAAACCAAAAAAGTGCTCAAAACCTTTACCAGTTGGCCATCTGTCAAACGGTCCAGCATCTGTAGCTTCTTCATCAGGAGTCAATCCGTATTTACCTACTGCAAAAGTATTGTATCCTTTATCTCTTAAAATTTCAGCAATGGTTCCTTTGTCAGATGGAATTCTTCCGTCCCAACCAGGAAAACCTGCAGACATAACAGTATGTGAAAATCCACTAACATGTACTCTTCCTGAATTTCTTCCAGTTAATAGAGCAGCGCGGGTTGGCGCACAAATAGCTGTTGTGTGAAAGTTGGTGTAACGTAAACCATTATTTGCTAAATTATCAAAAGTTGGAGTCTGTATCAAACCACCGAAAGAACTTGAAGCACCAAATCCTACATCATCAAGTAAAATCCAAACAATATTTGGAGCTCCTTTAGGTGCCGTAACTGGTTCTGGCCAATATTCTTTTGAATCAGCTAAGGTTTTACCAATTACACCCTTAAAGCTGGCATCTGGATTTGTTTGTGCAAATAGTTGTACTGCTCCTAACTGAGTAACGAGTAAAGCAGTAATCAAAAGCCCTTTTTTTGGACTTTTGAGTGTGCTGTTATTTTTAATTTTTTTCATTTTAAATAGTTTTATTTATGGTTTGTAGTTAATATCCTGTGTTTTGAGGTAATCCTATCGGATCGATATTTCGTTCGCTTTGCGGAATTGGGTATAAATTATTTCTTTCGGAAACAGAAGCCTTAGCAGTTACTTTTTTTACTTCGGTAACCAAAGTTCCCCAGCGTACTAAATCATACCAACGTTGTCCTTCCTGAACAAATTCTTTTTTACGTTCTTCCTGAATGGCGGCTCTAAATGTTGAAGGAGTTAATCCTGATAAATCGATTGTAGGATCGGGAGTATTAATTGGTTTTCCATATGCTCTTCTTCTTACTTGGTTCAAAGCTTCATAGGCTTCAGCTGTTGGTGCTCCTTGTTCGTTTATTGCTTCTGCTAAAGACAATAAAATATCGGCATAACGAATAATAGGAAAGTTAATTGCGACATTACCCGGTGTTGCTAAGTTGGTAAGATCCAGATATTTTTTAAATATTGGCTTCGGAAAAGTATAAACTGTACCTGTTGCAGGATTGAGTAATTGCTTTGCATAACTTACATCTCTTCTGGTATCACCTGCTGTATAGGTATCATAAAACAACGCTACATCCGAGATAATATCTGCTGGTTCAGTGGCAGTAAATCCTGTAAAAGAGGTTCCTTGAAAAGTACTTCCACTAGATCCGTTTCCTGCTTGGTTTGGTTCAAATTGTACAGAAAAAATATGCTCTTTACCATTCTTTTTTGTTTTATTAAATACATCGGCAAAATTTTCAAAAAGAGCATATCCATAGCCTCCATTAATAACTTCTTTAGATTTAAGGATGGCATTTGGCCAATCTTTTCTTGTCAAATATACTTTAGCCAAAATAGCTTTTGCAGCTCCCGATGTAGCACGCCCAGCATCATTTGCAGGATAAGTAGGAGGTAGGTTTTCAGCATCTTTTAAATCTGAAATAATTTGAAGATAGACGGCATCTACTGTTTCTCTTCTTGACTTTAGACTCTCTAATTGGATTGATTTAGGTTCATGTAAAACAATCGGTACATCACCCCAAAGACGAACTGCTTGAAAATATAATAAAGCTCTAATGAATTTTGCTTCATTAATTAATCTTGTTTTTACAACTTCTGAGCCTGATACTTTAGGGATATTGTCAATAGACACATTGGCTCTGTTTATCCCGCTATAAATTTGGCGCCAAGCTACCTGAACGCGATCGTTAGTTGCATCGTGAGTCAAACTGCTCATTGCTCTAACTTGTGGATTAGTTGCCGAAACTCCTGCAGCAGCATAATCAGAACCCATATCGGTTAAAAAATAAAGGTTTCTTCCAAATAAACTTTGTTCGCCTGGATCTAGGCTTAACGAAGCATATACAGCATTTACGCTTGCAACTGCATCATCTTGTGTTTTAAAGTATTTATCTTCGGTTACAAAAGAGGTAGGTGTAACCTCAAGTTCTGTGCACGATACAAATAGATTGGCACTTACTAGTAATGTTATTATTATTTTTTTCATCGTTTATTTTTTACTTAGAAAGTTACGTTCAAGCCAGAAATGAATGTTTTAGAGTTTGGATAAGCTCCAAAGTCAATTCCGGGATATAAGTTGTTTTGTTCATATGAGCTCACCTCTGGATCATAACCAGTGTATTTAGTCCATGTAATTAAGTTTTCGGCAGAGACATAAAATTTAATGCTCTTTGTTCCTAGTTTAGACGAAAGACTCTTAGGTAGTGTATATCCTAAGGTGATTAGTTTTAATCTTAGGAAAGAAGCGTCTTCTACATAGCGTTCTGAAACTATTCCTAATGGAGAACTCGATGCTCTAGGAATTTCATTACTCGGATTTGTTGGCGTCCAGCGATCCTCTAGGGTAGCCGCTGCATTAGTTCCAAGAGTCGAAATTTCTAATTGTTGGTTAAGGGCATTAAAAATTTTACCTCCATAAGATCCTTGTAATGAGAAATTCAAATCGAAGTCGCGGTAAGAAATTGTATTGCTAAAACTTCCCACAAATTTGGGCTGAGAACTTCCGAGATCCCCTTTGTCAGCAGCCGAAATAACCCCATCGCCATTAGTATCTACATACTTTCGATCTCCAACTTTTGTATTGGCAAGACTATTTATTTTAGGTTGTGTATTGACTTCTTCCTGAGTTTGAAAAATACCATTGGTTTTGTACCCCCAAAATGTTCCAAGTGGTAATCCAACTTTTACAATTACAGGCTGTTGCTGTAATAAAGAACCATTTGGAACTACCGGAAAAAATTGATTAACGCCGTTTCCTATTGCAACCACTTTGTTTTTATTGGCAGAGAATACGAAGTTTGAATTCCATGAGAAGTTATCCGTTTTTAAGTTTTCGGTTATTAACCCAATTTCGATACCTTTATTTTCAACACCTCCAATGTTTTGAAGTACAGTCACATATCCTGAAGTAAGAGGAATAGGTACATTAATAAGTAAATCTTTTGTTTTTTTGTAATAGACATCAAAAACAAAATTTATTTTTCGATCTAATAATGACAAATCTAAACCTACATTATATTGATTGGTTTTTTCCCATCTTAAATCTGGATTTGCCAAGCGGGTAGGAGCCAATCCGGTTTGTAATGTACCCCCAAAAGCATAGTTAACAGAACCCATTGATGCTAAAGAAAGGTAGTTTCCAATTTCTTGATTTCCTGTTGTTCCAGCAGTCAATCGCAGTTTTGCTTCAGTTACCCCCTTGATATTTTTGGCAAATTCTTCGTCAGTAATATTCCATGAGAAACCTGCTGATGGAAAATATCCCCAAAGTGATTCCGAACCAAATCTTGAAGAACCATCAGCACGTGCAGATAACGTAAAATTATATTTGCCTTTATAAGAATAATTTACTCTGGTTAACCATGATTTCAATACACTTTCGAATGCATCACTATATGGTTTTACACCTACACCATCTTGTAAAGCATTATAAGTATTAGCATCGTTCACAAATGAATTGGCACCTGCATTCACAACTTCACCTTGAGTATACTGGAGCGTATATCCTGCCAAAGCAGAGAATTTATGGTTTTCTCCAAAATTGGTATTGTAGTTTAGGGTATTTTCATTTAATACAGAACTTACTAATCTATCTCCAACAGAAGCTAATCCTTTAGTCCCTGCGCCATTTGATGTATGTGATGGAGCGTAATAATTTTGTTTGGTGTTAATTATATCTCCACTAACGGCTACTTTAGCGGTTAGTTTTTTAGCTATCTTATATTCACCAAATAAGCTGGTTAATATTCTATTAATTTTTGTTTGATTAACTGTATTTTCTAAATCATTAATAGGATTCGAAATAAAACCATTGACAGAGGTTGCGTATGGATTATTAGTTACATTATAACTTCCATCGTCATTTTTAATAGAAACTACTGGGGCGGTTAGCAAGGCAGCAACTAATGGATTAGGTTGACGGCTACTAGAATTAGTACCTACGCCATTTGATACTGAATTACTATAATTAGCATTTACACCAAATTTAAAAGCCTGCGAATAATTTTTTTCATAATTGACACGAAGCGAAATTCGTTTAAAATCAGATCCAATTACAACTCCTTCTTGATCAAAATAACCAGCAGAAATTGCATATCTTGATCTTTCATCTCCACCAGAAAAAGAGAGTTGATGATTCTGAACAGGAGCAGCAGTTCTAAAGGCTGCCGATTGCCAGTCATATCCTCCTGAAGTTTTAAGGGCTTCTATTTGGGCTAGAGAAAAAGAAGGAGCTTGCCCAATACTTGCTTGAACATCATTACGTAAACTTGCCCATTGGCTAGCATTTAATAATTTTATTTTTTTTGAAACATTCTGAAAACCAAAATAGCCTTGATATGATATGTTATCCTGTCCTTTAGTTCCTTTTTTTGTGGTAATAATTACAACACCATTAGCACCACGAGATCCATAGATTGCTGTTGCAGAAGCATCTTTAAGTACTTCAATAGACTCAATATCACTCGGATTAATTGTTGATAATACATTAATTGTTGCTCCAGAATTTGCCACTCCAGCTGTACTATTATTATTGTCATTATAAATCAATATTCCATCTAGAACATAAAGAGGCTCATTACCTGCTGTTATAGAGTTTCCTCCTCTAATACGTACACTTGAAGATGCTCCAGGCCGACCTGAACTTTGAGTAACAACTACTCCCGGAATTGCTCCTCTTAATAAATTATCTGCAGATGAGGTTACTTGAGTGAGGTTAGCTTTTGGAACTGAAGATACCGAACCTGTAATATCTTTTCTCTTTTGAGTTCCATACCCTACAACTACTAATTCATCTAGTTCCTGACGCTCTTCTTTTAAGTTGATGATGACTGGGTTTTTATCAACTACTACTTCAATTTTTTTGTACCCTATGTAACTTACGATTAAAGTATATGGGAATTTTTGACCAGTCTGAAAATAAAATTTTCCCTCTGTATCTGTAACAACTCCGTGAGTAGTTCCCTTAATATTTACGGAAGCTCCTATAATAGGTTGGTTTGTAATATCATCGACTACCGTTCCATCAAGTTTAGATTGTATAAGAGGGGTTGTATTTTGTGCTTTAATTCCTGCTGATACAAACAGAAGGAATAGCAATGAGTATATGTTTAATTTTTTTTTCATTTCTTTGTGTTGGTTTAAATAGTAAAGGCATAGCGAGAGCTGAGAAATCAACAATCGTTTCCTTTATAAAGAGATTCACATTTTTTTTTAAGCCTGCCATTTCTGTTGCCGCAGAAATGGCTTTTTTTATTTACAGCAACTTCTATACATAGTTTTCATTTTTCTTTTTTAGTTAATTATTTATTTTAGTTTTTTACATAATTTTCCACCAAGCTGTTCCTTACGGTTGAGGTAAAGAATAGGTTTGCACTTTCAGAAAGATAATTGTGGGAAGAGGTTTAATACAATTCGTTTGGTTCAAACTATATAGTTATAACTTAATAGATAAACACAAACAGAAATAGTCCAATGAGAATTAGCAACACATACACATATAACAGAAGGTGTTATAAGTGTATTTTTTAGGAAGGATGTAGTTCGATATTCTCTCGATTGTTTTCAAAGTATAGATTGTTTTTATTTAAACTATACTAATTCTATAGACAAAGTTAAATTATATATAATAAAAACCAAAAATTTAGATAATTATTTTTAAAAATAAATAGGATAGAACAATTTTTAAGCTTTGTTTTAGTATTTAATGTGTTGATTTTTAGTTGTTTGTTTTGTATTTTGTAATGTTTAAAAAAAATGTGATTACTAATGATAAAAAGTTTTTTTAATACATTTTTAATTGTAAAAATGGAAAATACGTTTAAAAAGGGATCAATAATATTGCTAATGATTGTTTTTTTGATCGAATAGTTTTAAGGATTTATCATTCGAATATCAATTAACTCTTTGGTGTGTACCAAAGTTAATTTCAAATGCTATTTGATCACTTTTTGTATGAGAGTATAAAGAATTAAGCTTAAATTTATATGTTTTATTGCTCATTTATAATTACTTAGTTTTTTGGTAGCAGATGCAAAAGGAATGTTTTTATGAATAAAATATATTTTTGATATGAAAGATCTTGCAGTTTTTATTCTGTGTGGAGGAAAAAGTTCCCAAATGCAATCAGAAAAAGGATTAGTCTTATTTAAAGACAAGCCTTTTATTGAACACATCATCAAGGCAATATTGCCAATTACAACTAATATACAGTTAGTTACAAATGGGAATGATTATGACTATTTAGAGTATAAAAAAATTAGTGATATCGAAATTGATAAAGGGCCTTTGGGAGGTATATATACAGCCTTATATTATTCTGATACTGAATTTAATATGATTTTAAGTTGTGATATTCCTTTAATTTCTACTGAATTATTATCAGAGTTGATAGAGAAGCATGATGAGGAAGCTTCAATTACTGTTTTATCATCAGAGAGCCGTATGCATCCTTTGATTGGGATTTATGCAAAAAAAATCCTTCCAGATATTAAAGAAGCAATTAATCAGGGAGATTTGAAATTAATGAATCTAATTGCCAAAGTACCGCATCAAATTATAACTTTTGACGAAACTCAAAGTTTAAATTTTACCAATATAAATTCACCAGATGAGTTAAATGATCTTGATGCCAATATGAATACAATGATGTAAAAGCTTGCTGTATATTCTATTGAGAAGAGATGAATTTTTTGGAAATAAAAAAGGTTTAACTTTTTAAAGTTAAACCCAAATTTTAATTTATTTTTTCTTTTTCGATTTTGACTTCGATTTTTTTGCCTTTTTCTTGGCTATTTTTTTGCTTTAGCTTTTTCCTTTGCCTTTTTAGCTTTTTCTTTCTTTTTTGTTTTTGCTTTAAGCTTAGCTTTTTAGCTTTCTCTTTCTTTTATCCTTTTTAGCTTTTTCTTTTTCTTGGCTAATTTCTTTTTCTCTTTCTCTTTATCCTTGTCTTTTTCTTTCATCTTTTTCTTCTTTTTATCTTTTGATTTGTCCTTTATAATTTCGTCTATCGCACCAACAATTGTACCTGTGCTAGGTGCTATAACTTTCTTTTCTTTTGTTGCAACAATTGTTTTTTCAGTTGTTACAGCTTCTTTGGTTTTTGGAAGAGTTACTGGTGGGGTAGCTACTTTTTTTGCAGGAACACTTTGCGGTTTTTTTTCTGCTACTGTGGTTTCTGTTTTAGCAGTTGGTTTAACTGGTGCTACTTTTTTCACAGGAGCTTTTTGTGCAACTTTTGTAGCGGTAGTAGTTTTTGTTTGTGTTTTTGCAACAGTTGTTCTTTTAACTGGAGCTTTGGTCGGCGTTTTTACTATTGGAGTAGTTTCTGTTTTCTTATCTTCTACAATTGGCTGAACGGTATCAGCTACAGGTAAGTCAGTATTTTGAGGAGTACCCTCTGTTGCTTTTTTTTCCATATGATGTTGGCTTTATAATTGAAAAGTTCTGAAGTTAGTAATGATGAAAGATTAATAATATATTTAAAATGTTAGCTTTCAGTTAAGTAAATGTAAACAATAAAAATACATGCCAATGTTAAGTTTTTCCTCAATCTTATGATTAATCAATTATTTTATGAATAATATGAAAAAAAATACCCTTTGATTTTAAGCAAAGGGTAAATATGAAAATTGTATAGTTTACTATAAACAAGCTATTTTTTTGAAGTAAAAATTCGTGGATTTATAGCAATCATTAACCAAGCCCAGTTGTTAATATGACCAGCATCTCCGTTTTTCAAAAACTCTAAAGTTTCAGATCCAAACATTTGAGAGTAGCCTCCGCTAACTGTTATGTCTTTCTTAAAAGCATATCCAAAAGTTAAATCAACTTCAGTACCTAAATAAGAATCTAGTTTTTCATTTGTAGGGGTTATAACTTTATTAGGAGCATTAAATACATGCGGAATTAAAGCAAATTGCCACTTGTTGATAGTATAACTTAACTTCAAGTAGGCATCTTGTAAACCTACACTGTTTTGATGATTACCAACATAAAAATAATCCATAAAACCATTAAATCCATGATTTGTTCCAAAAAGTGGATTGAATGATTTTACAGCAGTACTTCCATCATTTGTGTCTTTTCCAGATAAGAATTCATATCCTAACGAAGCTTTAAATGCATCAGTTATTGCATAACCAAGATTTGCTCCTGCATACCATGCACTAACATTTTTGTCTGTACTCTTACCTGTTTGCCCATAAATGCCAAGATTAGCATCAAGTTTTTTAGTTTTATAAGTTAGATAAGTTCCAAAGGTTTGTTTGTAATCTACTAATAATTTGTTTTCTAGATTCGCATATTCATAACCCGTATTAAGCATTAATAAGCTTATGCCCAATGCATCAACATTTGTATGATACCAAGCATATTGCATGGATTTATAATTAGAAATGGTATAGGGAGTTTCGATTAAGTTTTCTGCGTTAGAGTTGTAAGCTACTCCTAAGTCCAATTGATGGTTTTTAGGATGGAAACTTACTAATACTGCATCATGGCTTTGTCCTTGTTGTGCCCAGTCTATTTCTCCAAGAATACGTTGGTTGTCATACGAGATAACTTGGCGACCAACACGAGTACTCCATTTTTGATCAAAGTCATATTGTGCCCAACCTTCAAATACTGCCACTCCATTTTTGTCGGAAACATTTGCATTTGCAACATCTCCCCAAGTTCTTACGTTTTGAAGAGTTAATTTGACTTTTAGTTGATCTTGCGCAAAGTTTAAGTTTAATCTTGAACGTTGTGAGACAAATGATGTTCCTGCTTGACCTTCAGGTAAAAGTGTTTTGTAGCCGTTTCTATATTCGTAACGGGGTCTGAGTTGTAAATTAGCATCAAATTCTTGTGCCTGCAAACCAATGCTTATTCCTCCAAATAGCAATAAAGCAATATTTTTTATTTTTTTCATGAGTGAGTTATTTATATAGTACAAATTTAAAAGACAAAAAAGTCTTTTATTGTGATAAAAGTCATGAAACCAGTATTCTATACTAAAATAGTACTATTAATTATTTTTGATAAATGAAGTGCATCTTATTTTTGTTTGGAACAATAAGAGTATTAAATATTTGGGATATTTAATATTAACTAAAAAATAGAGGTAAGAAAGTATGTTGCAGAAAAAATATATGTTGATACAAGTTTTTGGCTTTGCGAAATACTTATATTATATTTAGAAATTAGAATAGTACTAAGTATAAATACGTGTTTTTAGGACTGTGAAATAGTATCTGTTTTAATCTGCACCAAAGAATATTCAGTAGCTTTATTAGACAGCTCCATTAGGTTTTTTACTTTGAGTTTTTTCATCAAATTAAAACGATGAACCTCGGCAGTTCTTTTGCTAATACTAAGAGTTTCGGCAATTTCTTTGTTTCCTTTTCCGGATAATAATAGTCTAAGGATTTCTTTTTCTCTTTTGGTTATTATGATTTCTTCGTTTAAAGATTGTTTTAAATCGTTATTAAAATCATTACAGAGTAGTTGTTTTATTAATATTGAAGATATGTCGCCGCTATAGTATTTACTTCCTTGAAGGACTGTATGTAGTGCTTTTAAAAACTCTTCTTTACTTGATCCTTTTAGTATATAACCATCAGCACCGGCTTTAATTGATTTTAATACATATTCTTCAGATTCATACATAGTTAGTATGATTATTTTAACAAGTTGATTTTGTTCTCTAAGTTTTTCTACTACTTCAATGCCAGTTAAGAATGGCATGCGAATATCTACTATAAGTAAATCGGGTTGTTTATTAGTAACAACTTCTAGAGTTTCTATGCCATCAGCAGCTTCACCAACAACTTCAATATTAGGTTCGTTATTTAATAATGATTTAATTCCATCTCTTACAAATACATGGTCATCTGCTAGAACAACACGAATAATATCTGCCATTTTACTTAATTTTTAAATTAAATGTTACGTATAAACTGCTAGGTTATTATGCTAATATACGTAATTCTTAATTTTTATCAGATTTTTTTTAGGTCGTTATTTATAAGTTTTATTTTATTTTTTAGATGCTATTGATTTTAATAGAAAAATTCGTGAAGGACTGGGAATAAATTACAATCCTAAAGAAGCTTTTATTAATTCAAGATTTTCTGCACTATATTTTATTTTAAGCGCTTCTTGGTGACCTTTATCAGACATTTTATCCCAGGTTTTTTTGATGATATTTTTGAGCTTTTCTTCATCGTGTTTATGTACAAATGGGTCAAGGTAATATTCTAGAAAGACAAGACAGATGACATCCTCAAGTAATTGGGTTTCAGCATCTTTTTTAAGTAATTTTTTTTCTATCAAAAAAGAAACACGAGTAATAAATTCAGCATTATAACCTGCTTTTTCTAGAATTACCGCTGTTGTTTTTGCATGAAATTTTTTTAATTCTTCTCTCCATTTTAAATATCCTACGCGATCCATTGGATACGATTCACGTGCTACTTTCCATCTGCAGATGTGTTGGGCTTTGGAGGCAATTTGCACTTCTTCTGAAGCTTCAGGATAAAAATCCATCAATTTAGTGTACATTCTGTTAGAGTATAATAGCTCTTTAGGATATGTACTGTTTTTATAAGATTCCTGATTTGGATCTTGAGCATTTTCGGCATCAATCCATTCACTTGCTTTTTGAAAAGGTGTTGTCATTTATAAGAAGATATATACAATCAAAGATACATAATTTAAGAGATATAAATAATCTAAATGGCAATAGGAATCGTACCAGCACAGTACAAATGAGTTAGCGCAAATTACTGCTGATTGTTGCACTTATTTTTTTATTGTAAATTAGCTAAAAATTTATTTTATTTATTAAAGAAGTTAATGTATTGAAAATCAAAATGTTAATTTTAAAATTACACACATGAAAAAACTATTTTTATTAGTCTCGGTCGCAATTTTGTCATTCAGCTGTAAAACGACAGTAAAACCTTTAACTCAACCAAAGGAGGATAATCCGGCATCTATGAATACAAATAATGCAGACGAATACGATGGTTCGACATTTTTTAAGGCTACTGGCAACGAGCCTTTTTGGGGTTTAAAAATTGGTAAAGAAACAATTAGGTTTACCTCGCTGATTGAAGGATTAGAAGAGATTAGTGCTCCTTACGTTGATCCAATAAGAGCAATGGATGCCAATGTTAAGTTGTATCGTTTTACTACTAAAACAGGAAGTATGAGTATTACTATTCAACAAATGGATTGTACTGATACTATGTCTGGAGACAAATCACCTTACAATGTTAAAATCGAAATTACCAATAATAGTGATGCAAGCGTAAAGAAGATCGAAGGTTGCGGAAGATACATCACTGATTATCGTTTACATGATATCTGGGTTTTAGAGCAATTGAAAGGAAAAAAAGTTACAATAGCCGATTTTCAACGTGAATTACCTAGAATTGAAATTTATAGTGCCGAGAACAGATTTTCAGGATTTGGAGGATGCAATCAGATTAATGGAGGTATTTTTTATGAGAATGATGTATTGCGTTTTACAAATGTAGCTTCAACATTAATGGCTTGTGGAGGTAATAATAACAAAGAAGATGAGTTTTTGCAAGCGCTTCAGAGTACAACAACTTACACTGTTGCTAATAACAGATTATCCTTGTCAAACCCATCAGGATTACTTTTAGTTTTTAAGAAGGTAGATTAAATTTCTTTAGGTTCAAAGGTTCTGAGGTTCTGAGGTTCAAAGTTTTTAGTTTGTTCACACAGCCTCTGAAGTAAGTTACAAAGAGTTTGTAGCGTATTTACTCTATCTTACAGATAATGAATAAAAAGACAAGCCATATAATTTAGTACTTATATGGCTTGTCTTTTTTAGTGCTTTTAAGAAAAAAACTATTCTAATTCCTCTGTTTGGTCATCAATAAAATCGAGTTCTAAAGCTCTTACGGTTTGAACTGCGTTTCCTGCTATTCCACGTATAGATCCGTACATTCCTAAGGTATTATTGACTACTTTCTCTATTTGTTTTTCGCGTTGTTTCCAGATACGTTGCATGGCTCTTTTTTCTGAATCTAAGTCGGTTTGCATTTGTGTAAAACCTTCTACGATACCTTCAATCTGTAAACGGAATTCGTTACTGGTTAAGAAATCGTATAACATTGCCATTTTATCGCCTTTGTTTTCTTGTGCCTGTACTGCTTGACTTACTTGTATTAATGATTGGCGTAAAACAGCGCTTAGTCCTTTAAATTCTTCATAAGTACATATCCAGATACCGTCACGCATTCCCATACGATCCATTCCAGCAGGCATAACTTCAGTAACAAGCACTCCAATGTTGGCTTTTTTATCACGAATATCATTTTTAAATTTTTCAATCCAAGCAGGTTGGAAAGCCTTGGTACGTTTGCTTTCGTAATAAATAGATCCGCAATTTTGTAATTCGCGGGTGTTTACAATCTGTAAGCAATCGGCTCCATTAGCTCCCTTTTTAACTTCATCGATACTATCTAACGGAAAATTAGAAGCAAGCCATTCTTCAATAGCCAGTTCCATTACTTCGCCTTGCAATTGCATAGAACCTTGTTCCTGCTTGCGTTTCATTTCTTCGATAAGCTTCTTTTGATCGTCGGATTGTTTTTGGTATTCTTTTATTTTTAACTCATTTTTTTCTTCTTCTTGTTTTCGAATTTTATCACGTTCAAGAACTAAAGCGGCATTGAGTTGTTTTTGAGATTCGGCTTCAATTGCTTCTTTCATTTCCAGTTTCTCACGTTGGAGTTTTGCAATCTCACCTTCCATTTTATTTAATTCTCGTAACTTTTCAGATTTCTCCGAAAGTTCTTTTTCCATCGAAAGCAAACGGTCTTTATTTTCTTCGGCGAGTTTTGTTTTAAGTTTTTCGGTAATTTCTTTTTCAGCTACTTTTTTCTCTCGATCTAAGCGTTCTGTGAAAAGTTCATTTTCTTGTTTCTTTTTGGCTTCAAATTCAGCTTTGGCTTTTTCAAATTGCTCGTTTTTAAGCTCTAACTCTTTTGCCTGAGCAGTAGCCTTTTGCTGAAATTCTTTACGGATGCTATCCTCTAATTGGTGTTTTAGGATATCATTTACATCGATTATTGTTCCGCAATTTGGACACTGAATTGAAGATTGCTCAGCCATTTTGATAGTTTTATGGGTAATGATTATTTTTTGCTAAGGTATTTAAAAGTTAGCTATAAGCATAATGTTTTCTCCCTTCGGATTTTTGTTTTTGATAAATAAACATGCTTGTGTTTCGTATTATAATAGTATGGTTTCATGATTCTAAGCTCAAGTAAAGCAATGTTTTTGGGTTAATTTGATAGCATTTAATTCATTGTCTTGAGTCAAAAAAAAGTTTAGATAACGTAGTTTTATAAATTTGGGGTGCATTGATGAATTATGAAACAAGTATTTTTGAAGTATATATCAAAAGGATACTTTTGAAAAAAATGTATCACGCAGATTTGGCAGATTGAGCACATCATTTTTTGACCACTCCTGATTGCGGATCGGATCATTTTTTTGAATAGCTATGATTATCTGTTTAATCTGCGTGAAAACCTAAAACAAATAACTATGGAAAAATCAACTATTGCAGAAATAAAGGAACGTTTTGATAATGATGTCGAGCGATTTTCTAATTTAGATACGGGGCAATTGTCAACTATTGATGCGAAAATTTCGTTAGAACTTATTACCGAAGCTTCAAAGAGGATTGTACCTCATGCAAAAAATGTATTAGACATTGGTTGTGGCGCCGGTAATTATACGTTGATGATGCTTTCTAAAGTTCCAGATTTAAATTGCACATTGGTTGATTTAAGTAAACCAATGTTGGATAAAGCCTTTGAGAGGGTTTCGGAGGCAACCAATAATAGGGTAGAAGTAAAGCAAGGCGATATTCGTGATGTAGAATTGTTAGAAAATCATTATGATATTATTTTAGCTGGAGCGGTTTTACATCATTTGCGAGATGATGCTGATTGGGAGACAACTTTTACTAAGATATATAGATTATTAAAACCTGGTGGCTGCTTTATGATTTCGGATTTGATTACTCAAGACACGGAATTATTAAATGAGTATACTTGGGAACGATATGGCGATTATTTAGAAGGGCTAGGAGGCAAGGAATACCGTAAAAATGTACTGGATTATGTCGCCAAAGAAGATTCGCCACGATCTATGAATTACCAATTGGATTTGATGAAAAAAATTGGCTTTACCAGTGTCGAAATTTTACATAAAAACATGTGTTTTGGTGCTTTTGGTGGGATAAAGTAATGATAGGTTGTTGGCTTGAGATAGGATATTTAAAAGGCTTTAGCTAAATCTATCATCGATTTAACTAAAGCCTTTTTTATTTTTTTTACAAAGGATATTTGTAGGTCGGAAAATTTATTAGTTTAAAAACTTAAATAATATCTACTACAATTTTTCCAATAGCAGAACCATCACTTACAGCTTTATGCGCTTCGATGGCATTGTCTAATGTAAATTTTCTAGAATCTAAAATTGGTTTTAATTTTCCTTCTTCAATTAGTTTTGTAGCCTGTTTAAGAATATCTCCATGATGTTTTCTTCCTTCTCCGCTTAACATTGGATGTAGAACAAATACTCCGTGTAAGTTAGATGATCGAAGTGATCCTATTGCTAAATTATGTGTTCCAAAGGCAGCACAGCTGCTTATGTGTCCATAATGACGTATTGCTTTAAATGAATCATCTAATGATTGACCTCCAACGGTGTCATAAATAATATCAAAACCAATTCCTTGCGTATGCTGATTAACATAATCTTCTACTTCTACAGATTTGTAATCAATAGGTGTTGCTCCTAATGATTTTGCAATAGCTGTTTTATTAGAAGAAACTGTTGTATATACATCGCCACCAAAAATTTTAGCTAGCTGAATCGCCATATGACCAACACCACCTGCACCTCCATGAACGAGGACTTTGTCTCCTTTTTTATAGTTACTCTATCTGCCAAACCTTCCCAAGCTGTAAGTAGAACTAAAGGCACGGCAGCGGCTTCTCTCATTGTTAAGTTTGTTGGTTTTTTTGCTACCAAATTAGCATCTACAGCGGTGTATTCTGCCAATGTTCCTTGAAGACCTAAAACGCCTCCTGTAAGCCCATAAACTTCATCTCCAACTGCAAAATCGGTGACATCTGGGCCAATTTCTTCAATAACTCCTGCAAGATCTGTTCCTAGAATTGCGGGTAGTACTGGTGTTGCATAAGGTGCTTTACCAATTCTTATTTTATTATCAATTGGATTAACTCCGCTTGCATGTATTTTAATTAAAACTTCTCCAGCTTTTAAAGTAGGTTTGTCAATTTGAGCACTTACAAAATCTGATTCGTAAGTATGTATAAGAAGTGCTTTCATTGTCATTTTTGTATTTATAATATTTGTGCTGTCTTATATACCTGAATTGGTGATGCGAGAAAGGTTTCGCTATTGGTAACAAATTCTTGTAAATAAGGCTGATTATTGTGTTGGTCGAGTCCAGTCTGATCTGTCCATTCTTCCCAGATGATAAAAACATTTTCAGAAGCATGTAAATCATAACGAATACAAGCGGTTTCTTTTCTGGTTTGATTCACCAGATTTTCAACCATGATTTTTACTTGTTCGCTGTTTTCTTTTTTACTTTTAATAATGGCTGTTATCGAGATCATGTTTATATAGTTTTAAAAAGTTGTTCTAAATGTGTAGTATATTCCTGCTTAAAGATAACAATATTTTCTGGAGTTGCCCCTTTCTCAACATCGTGAAAATGAAAACTGTCTAATTTTTCCATTCCTGTAAATTTATTCATTTTATGAAAACCAAATAATGCTCCGTCATCAACAGAAGTTTGTTCGAAGAATTCTCCTGGCAGAGTGAATGCTGTCTTAGGCGCATTCCAGCTTGTAGTAAGCATGTATTTACGTCCGTGTAAAAGTCCGCCTGTTCCATAATTGATATCTGGGTTTACACGGCTTCTTCCGTCGCTTTTGTATATCCCATTATTATGTCCAGCTGTAAAAACATCATCGATATATTTTTTGAAACCATTAGGTAATTGAAACCACCAAATTGGTGTGTGATAGATAATTAAATCTGCCCAAACAAATTTATCTACTTCTTCTTGTAAATTAATTTCGTTGTTTATATTGGTTGTTTTTATTTCGTATTTGTCGTTTTGAGATAAAAAATCAGTCGTCCAGTTTTGTATGGTTTGATTAAATTTCCCTCCTGAGTGAGCAAATTGTTGTCCACCGTTTATTATAAATATTTTTTTCATCATTTTATATTCTAATATATTAGTAACTCTTTTGTGTGAGGGGGAGCAGCGGTATCCTTTTATTTTTTTCTTTTAAAAAAATAAAAGATTTAGCGAATGACCCGACCCGCATTTTTAGCGGGTCACACCCTAAAGATTCTTATTTTGTTTTTGATATTGCCTGATTAATGAAATCGAGTTCTGATGCTGATAAATCGAAATCCATTGCTTTTGCATTAGAAATTGCTTGTTCTGCATTTCGAGCTCCTGCCAAAACAATTGTAATTCCTTTTTGTAAAGTTGTCCAACGCAAGACTAATTGGGCTAAGGTTGCATTTTTGGAATTGGCAAGAGAACTTAGTTCTTCTACTAATGTTTTTACTTTTGGAAGATCGAATTGACTAAAATAACCATTACGGTGATCGTTATCTTTTAATTTACTATCAGTAAAATATTTACCAGTTAGTAAACCTCTTTCCATTGGGCTGTATGCAATTATGCCAATGTTTTGTGCTATTGTAAGCGGAACTAAATCAGCTTCGATACTACGATTTAGCATGCTGTATGATACTTGATTGGATGCTAATTGGATCGTTTTTTGTGCTTCTTGTATTTGTGCTGCATTATAATTGCAAACTCCAGCTGCTTTTATTTTTCCTTGTTGGATTAATAATTCCATAGCTTCCATCGTTTCGCTTATGGGTGTAGTTGCATCTGGCCAGTGTATTTGTAGTAAATCGATATAATCGGTTTGTAGCCGCTTTAAGCTTTCTTCGACTTCTTTGATGATATTAGCTTTAGAAGCGAATTTATATACTGGTATATTTTTACCATTGTCTTCGGCATCAAAAAAGAATTCTCCTTTACCTTGATTACTGCCATCCCAAACTAATCCAAATTTAGAAAGGATTTGTACTTTTGATCGGTTTTGAGATTTAAGTGCTTCTCCAATCATTTCTTCGCTTAATCCAAAGCCATAAAAAGGAGCTGTATCGAGTGTTGTTACTCCATTGTCGATTGATGCGTGTATTGATGCTATTGAATCTTTCTTTTCGTTTCCTCCCCACATTGTGCCTCCTATGGCAAATGCACCGTATGTAATTGCTGATAATTCGAGTTCTGTATTACCTAATTTTCTATATTCCATAATTGTATGTTTTTGTGCTTTAAAAATTATTCAGCAAAATTATACCTAATTTAAGAGTTTTAATTGGTATATGTTTTCGTTTATTAGGTATATTTGCAGCATGAAAAAAGAAAACTTATACGAGCCTTTTACAGTTTCATTTGAAACACTAACTGAATATCCCGATGTGGGTGACCGTCATAATTTTTTTGAATTGGTTTATGTCTTGTCTGGAACAGGTTCACAATGCATTAATAAAAATGTATTTGAATATGAGCGAGGGCATTTGTTTTTGTTAACGCCTAAAGATTGTCACAACTTTACTATTGAGACTGAAACGCAGTTTTTTTTCTTAAGATTTAATGATATTTATTTGAAGAATTCGAGTTTACAGAATGAAAATATTCAGCGATTAGAATATATTCTTCAAAATGCCAATCATCAGCCAGGTTGTATCTTAAAAAATTATTCGGACAAAGTTTTGATTAAAACGATGATCGAAGCCATTATGCGTGAGCATCAGGATAAAGATATTTACAATAAAGAATTAATTCAGCAATTGGTAAATACTCTGATTATTGTTGTTGCCCGAAATATTGCGAAGTATTTGCCTGAGCAGGTAAATATTGGTTGTGAAGCAAAAGCGATGGATATTCTGCAATACATCCAGAATAATATTTATTATCCTGAGAAAATAAAAGCGGAATCGATTAGTGAGCATTTTGGAATTTCTGGTACTTATTTAGGACGTTATTTTAAGAAACACGCTAATGAAACGATGCAACAATACATTAGTAATTATAAAACAAAACTAATTGAGCATCGCTTACAGTTTAGTGAAAAACGGATCAATGAGATTTCTTATGAATTTGGATTTACAGATGAAAGCCATTTTAATAAATTCTTCAAAAAACAAAAAGGAAACAGTCCTTCGGAGTTTAGAAAAACGGTGCGTCTTAATTAAATATGATTTGTACTAAATGGTTTTACCACAGATTAGAGGATCGAAAAAAAACTTAGTTTTTGTTTAAATCTTCTTCTGCTGACCAAGTTGAGAATGCAGTATCTGCTCCGCCAATTTCTATTATTTGGTTTTTATAAGTCATTATACCTAATCCGTGTTCTGCGTCCCATGAACAGGAAAATAGGTAACCAATATAAGGAATGTTGTCTTTGAATACCGATGTTATATAGATTACTCCTGGTGATAATAAATTTGCAAAACCTTTTATCTCTGAGATGTCCGGCATGAAATCTTCTTTTTCATCTTGTGGATAATCATAGATTTCTTGTAATTTGGGATATTTGTTTAGAAGCTCAGACAGGATGCTTTCTAGGATTGCTGTCTGATTGTTTTGTAAATATTGAATTCCGTTATTGTGTTCGATAGAAGGTTCTTCGATTTCATCTGAATCGTCGTCTAATATGATGTATTCTATAGATTCTTCTTTTTCTTTAAAGAATAATTGCCAATCTTTTAGGCTAATTGTATTGTAATCATCATTGTCTTGTTCTCTATCTGGAAGTTCTTTAGGGTTTTTAAGATGTTTATTAAAGAATTCAAAACAAAATGGAGCTCTAGTAAAGATGTATTCTGGGTTTTCTGTATAGGATAAATGAAAATATTCTAATGCTTTTTCTTCGTTTCCACATTCTAAACAGCATTCGCCACTGTAATAATTATTGATGTAATCGGGGTGATTTTGAGATAGTGAATGAAGATTCATTATATCCAGCCACCTTTTCATATTGTTGTAGTCTTTCAGTTTTATATATTCATTAATCATTCGACCAATAAAAATACTTGCCTGATGGATTTTGTATTTTTCATCATCGGCCTGATGCCATTTATCTTCAATATAATTGATTAAGTCATGAGGTGTTAATGTGCTCTTTTTGAGTGCGTATTTATCTAAAAAAATATCAATTTCTGCAATTGTTTCTGATGTGTTTGCCATTTAAATTGGTTTTTAGATTTTGTCTGACTTTTATCGATATGAGATAGGTTGGCTAGTACTAACGAATAGGGGGTATGCTCAAAAAATGATTAAATAATCTTCTTAATCACGCGTAACTTATGAGTATGTCTGTTTGTTTCGGGATTGTAAATTCCTAAATGATCCAGACGATCAATTCTTACTTTTCCACTAGCGTGAATGATGTAATTGTTGTCCATTATAATCCCAACGTGGATAATATTTCCTTCTTCATTATCAAAAAAGGCTAAATCGCCTGCTTCACTTTCTTCGATAAAACTTAAAGGATCTCCTTGCATTGCTTGCTGTGAGGCATCACGGTGGATTTTATATCCGTTTAGTTTATAAACCATTTGTGTGAAACCTGAGCAATCCAGTCCAAAAGGAGTTTTTCCTCCCCAAAGATAGGGAGCGTTTAAATACATATAGGCTGTATTTATTAAATTTATTTTTGGTTTCATTCCACTTGTTTTTGTGCCTTCGAACTCAAAATTTGAAGTGTTTATTTCGCTATTGTTTAAAAACGTTAGCGATGCACCAAGAGGAATTGGTAGTAATAAATTATCTGGAGATGTAATATAATCGATTAAATCGGCATTTAAAATTTGTGCGTCTGATGACAACAAATTATAATTTGCCTCTGATATTATTTGGTATTGTTTGGAATCGACCCAACCTTCGTAATCGTCGAATTGGATTTTAATTTTAGACCATTGATTTTGCTGTTCTAGAATTTCAAAATGTTCGCCAAATAATACTTGGGTAACAATTTCGCTTCTATCACTTGGTTCAAATCGAACAGGCACTATGGCTAGATTACAAATTCCGAACATTTAGTGTATTTTATGAGTTAAGAATCAGGAGCTGTTATTTGTAAACAACTCCTGATTTATTATTATTTAGGCTCTTTCGATAACAATTGCCGAAGCTCCACCACCGCCATTACATATAGCTGCAGCACCAATTTTGGCATTGTTTTGTTCTAAAACATTAATTAAAGTTACGATAATTCGAACACCTGAACAACCTAGCGGATGTCCTAATGAAACGGCACCACCATTTACATTTACTTTATCATTATCTAGACCTAGTATTTTTGAATTTGCTAATCCAACTACAGCAAAGGCTTCGTTGAATTCAAAATAATCTACATCATCAATTGAGATTCCAGCTTTATCCAATGCTTTTGGTAATGCTTTTGCTGGACTTGTTGTAAACCATTTTGGTTCTTGTGCAGCGTCGGCATAACTTTTTATGTAAGCAAGTGGTTTTAATCCTAAAGCAATGGCTTTTTCTTCTGACATCAATATTACAGCAGCAGCACCATCATTTATTGTCGATGCGTTTGCAGCAGTTACTGTTCCGTCTTTAGTAAAAACAGCATTTAATGAAGGTATTTTGTCTAATTTTACATTAGTGTACTCTTCATCTTTTGATACGATTATCGGGTCTCCTTTTCGTTGTGGTACTGCAACTGGAACGATTTCTGAATCAAATTTTCCTGCTTCCCAAGCTTTTGCACTTCTCTCGTAGGATTGAATAGCAAAATTATCTTGTTCTTCACGGCTGATGTTATATTCAGTTGCACATAAATCAGCGCAAACTCCCATTGCGTTGTTATCGTAAGCATCTGTCAAACCATCTTTTTGCATTCCGTCAACCATTGTAGTTGGACCAAATTTAGTACCATTACGCATTTGTACATAATGTGGAATCAAACTCATGTTTTCCATTCCACCAGCAACTACGATTTCGGCATCACCACAAGCAATTGCCTGAGCGCCGAACATTACTGCTTTCATTCCCGATGCGCAAACTTTATTTACTGTTGTGCAAGTAACTTTCTCGGATAATCCAGCAAATAATGCTGCCTGACGTGCTGGAGCCTGACCAACTCCTGCTTGTACTACGTTACCCATGAATACTTCATCAACTAAATTGGGGTCTAATTGTATTTTCTCTAAAGCTCCTTTAATAGCTACAGCACCTAATTTTGGGGCTGAGACTGTAGATAATCCTCCCATGAAACTTCCGATAGGGGTTCTAACGGCAGAAACAATAACAACTCTTTTGTTCATTTTCTGTGTGATTTAGTTAATGAAGCAAATTTAATGTTTATTTAAACAAATTCAAATTTTGAGTGTTTTGATTCTGTTTTTAAATTATTAGTAAAAAATATTTTTTTGTATTTGTTTGATAGTGAAGTCTTTTTAAAAAAACATGAAAAAATATTGAAAAAAGTCTCCAAAATAGTTGTGAGATATATAATGTTGTCTTAGATTTGCAACCGCAAAACGAGACACGTTCTCTGAGCTTGGAGAGGTGCCAGAGCGGTAATGGAGCAGATTGCTAATCTGTCGACGGGTAACTGTCGCCAGGGTTCGAGTCCCTGTCTCTCCGCTTATTAAGATTTTGCCTCGGGGTGTAGCGTAGCCCGGTTATCGCGCCTGCTTTGGGAGCAGGAGGCCGCAGGTTCGAATCCTGCCACCCCGACAAACTTTCCATAAGTTTTAAAAGAAATGGACGCATAGCTCAGTTGGATAGAGCACCTGCCTTCTAAGCAGGCGGTCGAAGGTTCGAATCCTTCTGCGTTCACTTTAAAACCACTCAAATCGGGTGGTTTTTTTATTTATATCCAAGGACGCATAGCTCAGTTGGATAGAGCACCTGCCTTCTAAGCAGGCGGTCGAAGGTTCGAATCCTTCTGCGTTCACTTAAAGCCACTCAAATCGAGTGGCTTTTTTGTTTTTAGTTAGTTTGATTATTTAAATTTATCTAACTCCTTTTGGAAATTCTTACTTCAATAAAATTGATACTATAGGTAGTATTTTAATGTAATTTTGGTTTTTTTGTGTTTTATGTGGTAGTAGCTTTATAAAATGTTGGTATAACTTCATTAAATAATTTAAATTTTTTATTGTAATTTTAATAACCCTTTTAGGTTGTAATGGCGAGATGGTTACTGTTTTAGTGTTGTCTATAGAATTGCTTAGCGCAGAAATGTTTATGTTTTGAATTATTGGAAATAGTATTTTGAAAGCCTATAAGTAATTTTAGATTTCGGCTGTTTTTTGTCTGTTTATAGGCTGTTCTTGAAAGCTAATAATTTCTTTAAAAAACAAAGTTCCTTTAGAATGGCACAATTAATGCAAGCGAAATAAAAGAATAATCAAATACTTCATGGAGTATTATAAAATTTAAAAAGAATGAAAAATTTAAAATGCATGTTTGTTTTTATGATGGTGACTGTAGTATCATCATTGAGTTATGGACAAGAAACCTTAAAAATGTTTGTTAAAGAAAATAAAGTGCCTTGTCAAGGTGTTGCTCCTATGGAATGCTTGCAAGTAAAGTATAATAATAAGGGTGATTGGCAGTTTTTTTACGATCATATCGAAGGTTTTAATTTTGAAAAAGGAAACCGATATGAACTTATGGTTGTTAGAACTAAAAGGCAAGGTGTTATTCCAGCAGATGCATCTTCTTACGAGTATAAATTAAAAAGTATTATTTCTAAAACACCTGTAGTAAAGGAAAAAGGTATTTATGATACAAAAATGATATTAACACGTTTAAATGGTAAAGAAATAAATACTGGAAATGTGTATTTGACAATCAATGAAGCTACGGGAATGATTAATGGAAAAAGTGGTTGCAATAATTTTGGCGCAAAATTCACTAAACTTTCTTCAAAAAATCAAATAAAAATTGGTTCTCCTTATGGAACTTTAATGGCTTGTGATGAAAAAAATATGAAATTAGAGCAGGATTTTACTAATGCAATAAAAGACAAAAAGTTTAAAATTGTAAAGAAAAATAATAAGGTGCAGTTTAAGAATTCGAAAAATAAAATCATCATGGAATTTTCTATTCCTACCCAGAATGATGTTTGGAGTTTTATTGCTAAAAACAATTGGAAACTAATCATGCTAGAAAACGTAGGACAAGATTATGGACGTGCTTCTATTAAATTTGATCCAACTGAAAAGAAAGTGAGTGGAAATACTGGATGCAATAACTTTTTTGGAACATACACTCTTAAAGGGAATGATCATATTGTATTTAGTGGTTTAGGATCAACTAGAATGGCATGTATTGATGAAGAAGTTGCTAAAACAGAACGAAAAATGCTTTCTCTTTTAAGTGATAAAGAACTACGTTTTGATGTAGCAGAACAAACATTGAATTTCTATCTTGGTGATAGATTGATAATGATGTTCGGAACTGTAAAGTAAGTTTTTAGTTTAGATAACAACAAAGCCTGAACATTGTCAGGCTTTGTTGTTTCTAATAGATATTGAGAAGACTTTTAATAGTGTTCGGTATTAATGTAAAGATTTTCGAATAGTAGATATATAAATTTTGCTAGATTGTTTTTGAACATGTTTTATTACTAATGCTGTTTTTTTTGTGTTTTAACGTAATTGGGTAGTTTACTTACTTTTAAGAATTTTAAGAGTGTTTGAGGTGTTTTTGTAGTTGTCTGATAGTATATTTTCATTATTTAATTTTTTTTAATTTAGAATAATCAATATTCACATTGAAGCGGTAGTTCTGCGATGCATTACTCATAGGACCTCCATCATCATATGATGGTAATGCATGATAAGCTGTTAAAGTTAAAGGCGTTTTATTTGTAATACTCACTTCTAAATATCCCTCTGTACTATTTTCATAAGGTCTAAAATAGATATCGACATTATAGCTTCCTAACATATTGCTCTATTGGATCCAATCCTGCTTTAAAAAATTTGCTTATACCAAAACCTGCACCAAATCCTTCAACTTTAGAGTATTTTCTACTCCGAATGCATTCCTGAATGATTCTGCAATTTCATTGTTTGTAAATGAATTGATTATCGTTGTGGGTGCGAAGTCAGGAGACGTTCGCACAGAGAGAGCTTCGTTAGAACTCTTCGCAGAGTGGCTACTAGATTACAAATCAACACTATCGTTGTGCATATCCGTGCGGTCGGGTTTCGCTATGTTTCTTGTATATCCGAGCTATCCTGGGTTAGTTCAATTTTTATTAATCTCCAATTTAAGTAAATTGAAGCCAAGATAAGCACCTAAACTAAACCAAAAAAAATATTCAATTATTTTTGATGGAATATAATCATTAAATAAAAATGTATTTATGATATCAGAAATAAGCCCAAAAATAAAGACAGTTGTTATAATAGTATTATAAAATTCAATTTTTTTATGGTTCATTTTTTTAAGTTTTTTTTGATAAAAAATTTAAGGATTTCTGATAGTACATATAAAAACACAGCTAAGCAACCTATTATAAAGAAAGGTGTGAAATTTTTAATGTAAATATCGAAAAACCTAGTTACAATTAATATAATAATTGATACAAAAGCAGATATATTAGAGACCCAGACCCAAAAAGATAATTTTTTCATTTATTTACGTTCTTTAAATTGAGGTTTTACTTTTTTTTAGACTTCTCTAAATTGTCACCACTTGTTTCTTCCCATTTTTTATGAAGTTGATAAGCAATTCCTCCAGCACCAATAGCTTTTACTAGCTTGACCTTATCATTCCAATTTGTTTTTTTTGGATCCCATTTTTCAGGACTATTATTTATATGATTTTGATATGTATATGTCCAAGGACCGGGAAAACTAGTATTTTGGCTATTATACCAAAGAGATACAATACTCCCAACAGCAATAGATGAAACGGCAACAATAGCAACGGCTGGTTCAAGCACAATACCTTGTGGATCAATATCAGTAATTGATATTGCGGTAGCACCTGTTAATCCTGCAGCAACAATTGCAGCTCCTAGGTCAATTTCTTTAGTTGAGGCTGAATTTTCACTTAGTTCTTCCAGTGCATCTGCACTAACAGTATATTTTTTACTTTCACGTGTATATTCTGTTGTTTCCATAGGCATCTCAGGATTACTAAACATACTAGCTTCTTTGTAATTTTCATTTGCAAAAGTGCCTTGGTTTCTATCCGACCATGTTTGATGCCTGTCGTTTATATTCTGGCTATTATGAATATACGAATTTTTAACTTCCATTCCATCAGGAGCTATCGGGTTAACTATTTTGATCTATAATATCTTCATTCTTATCTGTCGCATATGATTCTTGAATAAATAAATAAATATAATTTACATTTTCATTAACATCAGAAAACTTTGTATGATTCTTAGAGCATATTATACTTTCATTGTGATTTTTATTTTTGTAATAATCTATAATGTTAAATTTAGAATTATTTACATTATATATAGTATAATCTTTTTCATATCTAACAAAAATATAATCTGACATTTTATCTACAAAATATATTGTTGCATCATTTAGATTAGTTGTTAGTATATAATTATCTCGTGGTTTTATAATTCCATAATATTTGCCAGGAATAATGTAGCGAGTATTATTATTATTATTATTATTATTATTATTATTCCGAACAGTAATACATTTATCTCCATTTAAATAATAGAAATTTCGTTTTGGCCATACCAGAAAAATACTAGATGAGAATTAAGTACCAGCGTTTTTTATCTTCATTTTTTTATTTCATCTCGAGGCACGAAGTTAGAGAAACTTGTGCAGTCTTCTAGTAGATTTTTCGATGAGAAGCATGAAATATAAAAAACAACAACTCAGTTACGAGTTGCTTTAATCTTATCCTTACTGCATATTTGTTGTGGGCACGGAAAGAATTTCCGCACTATCGTTGTGCATATTCGAGCGGTCGGGAATGAATATACTAACATTCCGCACCTCATTTATAATTGATGAATAAAATCTGTTACATTTTCAAAATTATGAGGATAACCTTCTGTTTCACCCAAATTTCCGATTTTATAAAAAATTGATTCAAAATTGCCTCCTTCTATAGCTTCTTCAACAAATTTTTTAATAGTTTCTTTTCTCAAATCTTTAACTATTACCATATTATCTGCCCAAAAAAACACACTATTATCTTGCTCTAAGAGCATTTTTATATTGTCAATAGTGAAGATAGTTGAGAAGAAAATCATTTTATTTTCTAAGATTACATTGATATCTAAATTATCATTATAATAATTTTTAATCTGATATTTTATTGGTGTAATAATTTTAAACTTCATGTTTAGTGTATTTTTATTATTCTGTCAATTACTGCCTGTTGGTTAGATTTACTTGATTAACCTAAAATTTCTACCTTTTATCCAATTTTTCTAAAATAAACTCTAGCTCCTCCTGAAGATCTTGCCTCAAGTACTCTTTTCTTTTTTGGCGGATCTCCATCTTCCACTTCTTCTTCTATTTCATCAGCAGTAGCAATTGATTTCTGGCTAGTTTTAGGTTCAGGAAGCTCAGGATTTCCAAACATACTAGCTTCTTTGTAATTTTCATTTGCAAAAGAGCCTTGGTGTCTATCCGACCATGTTTGATGCTTGCCGTTTATATTCTGGCTATTATGAATATACGAATTTTTAACTTCCATTCCATCGGGATTTTATTTTATGTTATTATCTCACAGGTGTAAATTTTCTTATTATTAATATCTAAAACACAAATATCTATGGCATAAACATTTCCATCACTTTCTTTGAAATAATATGATACATAATTACTATTTGAATTTAGTACATTTTTTAGCTTTATTAATTCTTCTTTAATCGACTTATCATTAATGTTATAATTAAATAAAAGTTCTAGCACGTTTTTATTTACTAAAGGCGTTTTTTGCCATTTAGAGATTTTCCAATCAGTACGTAAATCATAGGATATAGGATAGCTATCTTTGTTTATAAATAAACTATCATTATCTTTTTTATCATAATTTATTACTTCCATACTAAAACCTTCTCCCTGAGGATTAATTGAATCCTCAGAATTAAATATTTTCTTTTTTATTTCAACATTTAATCCCATAGTTTTATTGAAGTAATCTTGGTTTGTTGTATTCGAACATCCAACTAAAACAAAACAAACTAAACAAAACAAAATATTATTTTTTTGTTTTTTCAACTTTTCCTTTTCCATAATTATATATTTTATATACAGTTCCATCTCCCGCAAGTATTGCACCTGCTTTTGTTCCGATGTTTCTTAATTCTCTTTTTAAAGTTCCGTCTGATTTTTTCTGCTCAAAATCATATGTATCTAAATAACCTCCTTTTCCTCCGACTGTAACAGTTCCATTGTTATCTTCTAAAGTAAGCTTAATAGTTCCATAAACAACTCCTGTTTCCTGATTTGTAGTTAAAAAGAAATTCTTATATTGAGAAGAACCAACAGATTCAAAATTTCCAGTTTCTACAGGTGCTAAGTTAATCTTGGAGGCATCTACAAAAGAGGTTCACCCCCACCTTTACGAAACCATTCATTCGCTTCTTTTAATGTCAATTTCCCATCGTAATCTGGTCTGTCTTTTAATTTAGAAAAGTGATTAAAAGCTTTATTAGTTGCTTTATCATCTTCAAATCCTTCTTGTCCCAAATTTTTACTTTCGGCATCTTCTTTTGACATTCCTTGTTTGAAGTCTTTCTTTTTCATAACTACAGCTTCTCCTTTTAGTCCATCTTCATCAGTTCCTAAAAAATTACCGCTAGGGTCATATATAGGAGATATTGCTTCCATTCCATCAGGGTCAATAAAGTAGACAGGATTGTCAAGAGCATAAGTATAAGGGTTAAATCTACGAGATTTCTCTGCCAAGGGGTCAATATTCATCCAACGCCCAAGTGCAGGGTCATAGTTACGAGCTCCATAGTCATATAGATTTAATTGATTCCCTCCAATAGTCTCGTCTTGAAGCTCCTTTCCATTGTATTTATACTTATTATCTATTCCAACTATTACTCCATTATATCCTTTGTGAGAAAGACTAAAAGGGTAGTAATTTTCTTCTTGAATAATTTCAGAGCTATTTACAGTGGCATTATTGTCTTTGTCTTGATAGCTTAAACGAATGTTACCTAAATGATCTTTGTATTGGTAAATGTAGTTAAAAACATATACACACAAATTAAAGATAATGGACTGTGTTTTATGGAGCATAATAATTATATCTATTATAATTTTACCTTGTGAGATTTATCTTTGTTTCCAAGGGGTATTTGATAATTATTGTTTTCTATAAATAAGAAAAACAAATTTTTATTTAAAAAAGAATAGAAGATATTTGCGCTCTTTAGATTCAAAATCTAATATCCCAAATCTCAAAACAAATTTAAATTAACCTACAATGATTACAAACATCAAGAGGTGGCTCTATGCCAGCTTACTACTTACTGGTTTTCTTATATCTACAAGTTGTGATAAGGATGACCAATCTACGGCTTATGAAGCCAACTATTTGCCAAGCATTGATGCAACAAATTTACAACCAGGTAATCGTGCTATGACTATGTTTGAAGATGATGAAAGTTCATCGAAAATGTATGATAAACAAGATCGTTGGTTTCGTGTAAATCAGCCATTACAAGTGATTCAAAAAGGGAAAGATTCGGTACAAATTTCTCTTTATTCTCCTGTTGGACTTACAGATGTGAGAATCTACGCTAAATTGGCTAATTATGATAAAAGATTTTTAATTTACAATTTTACAAAAATCCCAGCTTTTCATCGTTCCTTTCACCAAATTCCATTGGTAGCAGGAAAAAATGATTATTTATTAGAAACAGGAAATGCAGTTACGATTGATAAAATCGACGGTTTCTCTTCTGGTGCAATTGAATTTTCGGTTGAATCAAGTGACCCTTTATTTGCAAAATTTAAAAAAATAAAGTCTTCGCATTTGGTTCAATTCCATGATGGATACCATAATAGCGAATTGGGTAAATATTTGCCAATGAATCCTGTTTTGGCTAAAGAGGCTATAACAATGATTATTAATTATTCGTATGCCTTAAGTCATCCAATGTATTATGACACTTTTATTAATTTTGACAGATATAAAAAAGAACAAGCAGCTCAAGCTGGTACTGCTGTAAACGGCGCAACGTATTGGCATGGGAATACAGCTGATGCTAATGGTGTCTATGATTATCTTACTAAAGTTGCTGTTGAAAAAATATATTTGGATTACCTTGATAGTAGATCCCTTTATATGGCAATGGTAGGAGGAGATTCAGCATGGGGAGGTGGGCCTCTAGCTTCTCAGTGGGAGTCAAGTTATGTAACTGGTCATTGGGTTGGTGAAATGTCAGTTTGGTCGCATGAATATTCACATCATATAGGGTTTAGCCATAGTAGTAATCTAGCTAATAGTGGAGAAGGTGGAGGACAACAGGAAATGTTGACTCATTTTTACAAATACTTAATCCACTTGAAAGATCTTCCTTTTACTGATCCAGAGGTGTTAAAAGGGTGGACTAAAAAAGATTACTTGGCAGGGAATTATAAAAAACCTGTTTTTACGATTAATCCAAAAAATCCATTCTTAATAAAATATAAAGGAGAAGGAAAATGGAATTAAATAATAAAATTAAAATGAATAAAATAGCTTTTTTTATATTGTTACTTTGTGTCTTTACAAATTGTAGCAAGGATTCTTACGATGGAACTTCTCCAAATCATACTTATTATTATCCTACTGATGAAGCATCTATTTCAGCTACTCAGATTGGAGATGGAAAAGGTACGCTAGACCCTAAAGGTATCGCTATAGCAAATAATAAATTATACGTTTGTAATGGAGATGTACTAGAAGTTTTTAATGCTAACACCTTGGTTCACTTAAAAACAATTTCAAATTATACTAAAGGAGCTTCTACAGTAGCATTTGCTAAACTTACTTCAGTGTCTATTGATAATGGTAGAATTTACATTGGAAGTGCCGAATCAAGACTTTTTGTTATTGATGAAGTGACAAATGCAGGAATTAGCATGTTAGGAAACGGTCAATGGTGGAATACTTTTGTTCACGTTTTTGGAGTTGTAGCAAAAGACGGATTGGTATTCGTTAAAGAAAAAGAAACTAGTATTAAAGTTTTTTTAGCATCTCAAATTACAGATAAAAGTGAATGGAATTTAGCTCCTTTTGCCAAATTAAATACCTTAAAAGGATTTGATGAAGTTTATTCGATGGATGTTGCCGACGGTAATTTAGTTGTAGCAGGAAGAAATGCAAAGGGATATTTGTATTACAATATTGCAGGTATTCGTGCTAATGCCACCGCATCATTAAAGGCTCCAATTCAGCCTGTAGTAGTGGCTTTTAATGAAGCAAAACCATTATCAGTGGCAATTAATGCTGATTGGGCTGTAACGTCAGAGAACGAAGGTAATTCAAATTTTCTACGCCTTTATCCTAAAAAAGAGTTTATGGATAAAATTTATAAACCAAGAGTTAATTCTTTTGATATTATGGGACAAAATAATTTTGGAAGTATAGTAAGCGTAGCACAACTTAACGACCATCTTTTTTTATCGGATAATACGAATAAAAAAATAAGAGTCATTAAACTTAATAAATCTGAAATTACAGAACAGAGATAGTGTTGTAATTTTATTGGATAAATTTTCTTTTAAGCCCACTCTGTAGAGTGGGCTTTTTGTTTATTAAGGGATGATTTATGATTGATATAACTATTTATAGCGTAATTTTATTCTAAATAACACCTTTCACCTTTAAAGGAGGTAAGTTTTAGAGTTGTTTTGTACAGAGATAATATAATTAATTAGAATGAAGGAGTTAAAAAATATGTCAGAAGGAGGTATAAATGTGAAAAATCAATGGCTTGTACTTGCTATTATTATTACCTCACTTATTCCCGTAACAATAGATGCTACAATACTACATGTTGCTATTCCTACGCTTACATTATCATTGGGAGCATCGGGTAATGAAGTATTATGGATTATAGATATTTATCCGCTTATTATGGCAGGTCTGTTATTGCCTATGGGGATTTTAGGAGATAAAATTGGACATAAAAAAGTGCTGTTATTTGGTTTAACTATATTTGGAATAGCCTCATTTTTGGCTGGATTTTCTTCTGCGCCTATTTATTTAATACTTTCTCGAGCACTTTTGGCTTTAGGAGGTTCAATGATTATGCCAGTTACTCTTGCTATAATAAGTCAAACTTTTACCAATGAAGCGCAACGTGGTACAGCATTAGGTATCTGGGCGGCTATAGGAACAGCTGGAGCAGCAGTTGGGCCTGTAATTGGTGGAGTTATCGTAGAGCATTATTGGTGGGGAGCTGTTTTTTTAATAAATCTGCCATTAATTTTGATCGTTATTCCCTTAATATGGATTGGTGTTCCCAAAGGAATTTCGAGTCCCGAAAAACCTTGGGTGCTAAAAGACGCTGCTTTAGTGTTGGTTGGTGTGATTCTATTTATTTATGGTATTAAGACTATTTTTAAAGAAGATCATCCTTTGTGGATTAGTATTGCTGTTGGAATAATTGGATTCATTTTTTTGAGATTGTTTTTTATAAAGCAGAAGATTTCACCTTTTCCAATGATAGATATGCAATTATTGCAAAACAAAAGAATTTTGTTAGGAATGTTACTTTGCTTTGTACCTATGGCAGTTATAGTAGGTTTTGAGTTCTTATTAGCACAAGAACTACAATTTGTACATAAGCTGAGTCCAATAGATGCAGGATTATTCATGTTACCGTTTGTAACTTCTTCTGCAGTAGCAGGGCCACTAACTGGTTCAATACTGGGTAGGATTGGTTTTAAGAATCTTATAATTACAGTATTGTCATTATCGTCATTATCGTTCTTTATGTTGAGTCAATTAGATTTTAGTTCGTTTACAGCTAGTTTGTTGTTTTGGTCGATAGTTTTAGGATTTAGCTTAGGAGTTGTACTAATAGCTGGAACAACTGCTATAATGTCTGCGGCACCACTTGATAAAGCGGGAATGGCTGGTTCAATGGAATCTATTTCTTATGAATTAGGTACTGGATTAGGAATTACTTTTTTTGGAATTATACTCTCTCAGATTTTTATTAAAAAGTTTATTATTAATGAAGAATTGTTAAAAGAGCTTCCAAAGCAGGTAAATAATTCAATTGGAGACGCAATGATTGTTGCCAATGAGCTGGGAGGAGAAAAAGGTGAGATAATTAAGAAAGCGGCAATGACAGCTTTTAAAGATGCACATGATGTAGTTTTAATTCTGGCAGGAACTGTTTTGGCTATTTTAGCCTTGATTTTAGTATTTATTTTACCAAAAGAAAAGAAGGTAAAATAAAAGAAGAGTGATTTGTGTTGCATTTACTAGGTTTTATCTCTGAGATAAAAGACTGTCTTATTTAACCCTGTAAAAGTCTTTTTTGCACCCTGTTAGTTGTAAATGAGATCGTTAAATTTGTTTTGTTCTAATGAGTTTTTAATTTATAAACAGTCAAAATTATGGATAATCAAGATTTTACCACAAGTATTTTGGTAGGCCAAAGCGCTAAAGAAGCATTTGATGCTATAACAAATGTTAGGGGATGGTGGTCAGAAGAAATAGAAGGAGGTACAGCAAAACAAGGTGATGTATTTAAGTATCATTATAAAGACATCCATATCTGTAAAATGAAATTAGTAGAAGTTATTCCCAATAAAAAAGTAGTTTGGCATGTTTTAGAAAATGATTTTAATTTTACTAAAGATAAAAGCGAATGGATAGATACAAAAGTTATTTTTGAAATTAATGAAAAAGGAAATAAAACAGAAGTTCGCTTAACACATCAGGGATTAGTTCCTGATTATGAATGTTACAAAATATGTTTTAATTCATGGACTAATTATGTACAAAATAGCTTATACAATTTAATTGTTACAGGTAAAGGAGAACCAAACCTGAAAGAAGAAGTAGATCATGAATAGTTCAAAAGAATTATTCTAACCTGTATAAGTGATGTAAGAAAATATAAAAGTGGCTAATCAATATAAGACTTACATGAACTTTCATCACTTATATGGTTAATTTTTTAGTTAGCTAACCCTACAGTCGTTAGTATTTTTTTAATGTAATAATATTAGTTTATAGTTCTAGTTTGCATATATCTAAGTGTTTTTAAAATGTTTGGAATGTCTTTTGTACGTGATTCTGTCCAAAAATACTTATCCTTATAATTTGTATTTTTTACTGTAATAGTAAAAGTTTGAGTCGTATTGTAAACGTCAAACTTAAATTGAATCTCTTTAGTGTTGTAGATGTATTTGACTGTCTTTTTTGTACCAGCAGGATTAGATAAATTTGCAATTACATAACTTTCAAGCCATTCAATTAAACCAGGAATTTCATCAACGCCTATCCATGCGGTTTCTTTGGTGAATTGGTCTTGTTTATTCTGATATTGCTTTGTGATAAAAGTACTTTCAACCTCCATTCCGTTTATTTTTTTTTGATTTTGATTCAAATCAATAATCTCAGCTGGATAAAACGATACTGTTTCACCAAGTCCAGATTTAAAAATAGTCTTTTGACTTTCGACCAAATTAATTTGAACAGCACCTGCTTTTTCGATAAATTGAGAAGGTTCAGAATAGCTTATTTCTTGAGCGATTCCTAAAAAAGGGAGGATAAATAATAACAAAGTAATTTTTTTCATAATGCACTTTTTTTGATTTATGATTTATACGTTGGACTCAAATGCGGTTTAGATATAAATTTTATCAAATGAAGACTAAAGCTTCAATTTCTAGTTTCGATTTATTTATTACCTATATTTACTTTTGAGAAAAATGTAAAATCTAAAATGCCAATTTCATGCCAAAATTCAACAGAACTTTATTTCTTTTACTCTATATCTTAGGAATGATTTCTACAAATGCTCAGAGCAAGACATATGCAAATAATATCGATCAGGTAATTGCAGATACAACCTTTGTTAATTTAAAGGATTATAGTAGTGATTTTGTGTATGATATGAAATATGCTACAGAAGATAATTTTCTTAAAGCAAAAGTGTATGATTGTGCCGAATGTTTTTTGCGTTTAAAAACAGTAAAAGCATTAGTAGAGGCTAATAAAAGTTTTATGAAGAAAGGGTATAAAATCAAATTATTTGATTGTTACAGGCCTTTATTTATTCAAAAAAGAATGTGGGAAATAGTTTCTAATCCTAAATATGTTGCTGATCCAAAAAAAGGCTCCATCCATAATAGAGGAGGAGCCGTAGATATTACGCTTGTTGATAGTAATGGTAAGGAATTGGATATGGGAACTTCTTTTGATTTTTTTGGAAAAGAAGCCAGTCACAACTATTTAAATTTATCAGATACCATTAAAGCCAATCGACAATTATTGAAAAAAATAATGATAAAACATCATTTCAATTCCTTTGATTCGGAGTGGTGGCATTATAATTTAAAAGCTGGGCTAAATGATAAAGTCTCAAATACAAAATGGAATTGTAATTAAGTTTACTCTACACATTTTATATTATTAATAAAGTAACTTTCTGGATGATATACTTTATTATCTAGCTCAGATGTGAATTCTTTTTTTAGGACATAATCTTCCACATCAGTTAAGTATTTAATACGAATCATTGAGATTGGAGAATTTTTTAAATCTTCAAAATTATCTTTCATAAACATAAAAATTCCAGTGTTTACACGATTGTCAAATCCTTTTTCATCACGAATTAATGTTCCACAACTTTCTTGATCGAGATGAATCAAAGTAACAATTTTCCCATTGCTTAATTGTAAATATAATCTTGAGTTTTTGTCAAAGCAGTTAGCCTTTGTAAAGTCTTTGCTTTTTTTTATCATTTGCATATTTAGTGTTGGTAAACCATCCGTTAATGCCAAAGAGAAAAAGATATAACTTGATGTTCCTGCAAAGTTTTTTTCAGAAATCATCTTTTCTTTTGTTGATTTGTATGTTCCTAAAGAATCAGTAACGTTTACAGAGTATTC